>CAZFGR010000003.1:0-104502 GCA_964518475.1 uncultured Nitrososphaerota archaeon | reverse complement strand
AAGGCGGCGGACTGCAGATCCGTGGACGCGGGTTCGAGTCCCGCCCCCCGCTCCACTGATTTCTATATTGCTTTCTCAAAATCCTCTTCAGTCTCTGTTACCCGTCCTTCTTGCCATCCTTCGGAGATTTCGATCTCTCTAATACCTAGGCGCTTTATCTCTTCTCTTCTTTCGCGTTCTTTTACGAAGTATTTGTATAAGGTGTTTACGGCTATTCCGAATTGTCTAGTTGCTTTCTTCTTCGATACATCTAAGTCTAGGAGGTCAAATGTTTGGGCCCAAGTTCTTGCTTGAAGAACTCTACAAATTAATAACAGTTCACTAAGTTCATCTAGTTCGGGTTTTTGAGGATCTTCGTCAATGAAATAGGCTTTCACCAGCTCCTGTATCGCATCTGATACTAATTCATAACTTAGAATTCCTAACTGATAAGCCACTATTCTCTTCTTCTGGATCTCTGTTAGTCTGGGTTCATAATGGAATGGTTTCTCCACTCGTTCCCAAATATATCCCCCTTTGAGCAATAATCTTGCTAGTCTTGGTTCCATGTCATAGTGAACATATCTTAGCCATTCTACAAACCTTATTCTAAATTCCCTGTAGTATTCCCTGACAAGAGGCTCTAAGTCTTTTTTCAAAGGCCTTATTACTATCGTAGTATATTCTCCAGACACTCTATGTCTCATGGGAGAGACGTGAACAGGAACGAATTTGTTTTTTAACCAGAATTTTACGAGTTCTTCGCTGGCACCAAATCCAGCACCTATCCATGCCATGTTATTCCTGATCGCTATTTTAGCTAATTCTTCTATTGCTTTACTCCCGAGACCCTTTCTCATAACTTCAGGATGCGTAGCTATTCGTACTATTCGATAACCCATGAGTTGCGGAAACGTTGTTGATCTGAAGTGCTTCTCTATTGCTATTGGTATCAGATGACCGGAAGGCTCCGCCGCTTTATTTTTATAAACTTCCCAAATAACAGCTTTGGGTAGTCCTCCCTCTTTAGCCACCAATAACGCTGTGACTATTTTTCCCGTACTTGTTTTAAGGAAATACGCTTCGTAATGTGGCGCATCAGCCATTATAGCTAGATCTTTCGGTTCGTTTCGGTAATGCGCAAACACATATATGCCGATGAAATCTCTCAATAACGCTTCTTTATCTCCTAATAACCATTCATCTAAATCAGCTTTCTCTAAACTAACATTTAACTTTTCGATATCCTCATAGTCCTTCTCATCAAGTTTGACGGGTTCTGCATCTAATAACAATGTATCAAATAGCCATTTCTCAATGGGATCATTGGGTGCATATCTTATCGGCTCCTCAAGCTCAACGTGTAGTAGGGATATATCTTTTCTCTCTTTAACATTCTTAAGAAAACGAACTGAGAAACCCCTACCTGCTCCTTCATAACCATGGATTGTTGATGAATAAATTACTCTAGGTGATGATTCGAGGATTTTTAAAAGAACGGGAACTGGAATTCCAGCGGCTTCGTCCACAGCAACAATCTCAGCCTTCTCCCTCTTAGCTATTTTCGGTGCCTCAGCCGGTGGCACATACACTATGACATATCCTCGACCCCTAATCTCGGGAGGCCTTCTATAAACTCTTGGACTTTCCCCTAGCAGTTTTAGTGCTTTCTCCGCGAATTCAAATAATGTATAGACGTTGTACTCGGTGGGCGCTGTGACTATAATCATGAACCTCCCAAAAGCACCTCTTCCTGCAAATGTTTTCGCTGCACAGCCTAGAAAAAGACCTACAGCAGCACTTTTTCCACGTCCTCTATCTGCTGTCAAGATTACTGTCTTAACGTATCCCTCCTTGGGTCGTTCCATCAAAAATTCTAATGCTTTTAATGCTTTTACTTGATCCTGAGTTAAAGCTACTCTATAGATCGCTTTTGGTAAGCGAGTATCTGAAGGAATGTCAGGTTTCTTTCGTTCTATTTTTCTTGCAAATGTCGACTCGTCAGGTGCTTTCAGAACGAGGTTTTTATCGAGATCGAAGACATAAATTCCGTCATGCTCGAAGAGTTTCTTTATTATCCTTTTTATAAATCTGCCTGGAACGTCCTCTAGTTTCCAAGGAATTGTCGTGATATAACGATGAAAAGCTGTTTTTAGTTCAGCCCACTTAGGGATCGGTGGCGTGATAAAAATAACTATTCCTCCCCCTCTTACTGTTTCTACTAACCGCCCAATATCGTTTGGAGGGACATCTTGCGTAAAATCAATTATGACAGCATCGTATGTTCTCCCCATAGCTAAGGTGCTAAGTGCGAAAGGCATCTTCTCTAACTTGATCGGTAGCCCCTTTAATTCCTTCTCTAATACTTCAAAATGCAATTTTTCTGGAAGATCCTTAGGCTCATATCCAACATATAGTACTTCCATATTCTTTGTTTGAAAAAGTCTGATCATTTTCTCTAAGATTTTGGCTGCTTTCTTTATCGATTTTATGTAATCTGTCCCCGCTAAGACAAAAAGTCTTCTATGATTTGTCTTGTAAGCGTTTCTAAGCGCTTTGGTTATTAATTGATTAAACTGTGTACTAGATAACTCCCTCTCCTCTGATTCTTTTTTCTCATACATTATTAGGAACCGCTTCCAAGGATCCATTTTTGACCACACACTAAGTTGTTATATAGCTTCACACTAACCATCTTAACATGCATTATAATAATGCGAAAAGAATTTAATCAAAAACATCTCTTCTTGAAAATGCTTGGGAGGTGAAAAAGCCTTGGAATGTTTAAGATAAGACTTTATAACACTTTAACAAAGAGAGTTGAGGAATTTAAACCTCTTGATGATAAAGTCGTTAAAGCATACTTCTGTGGACCAACTGTACAGGATTCCCCTCATATAGGTCATGCTAGAGCATACATATCGTTTGACATCTTTGTCAGATTCCTCAGATACCTTAGCTACAAGGTAATGTACATTCGCAATATCACAGATATCGATGATAAAATAATAAACAAGGCTCGGGAACTGGGTTTAACGCCTTTTGAAGTAGCTGAAAAATACGCGAGAGAGTTCTATGAAGCTGCAAAAGAACTAAACCTTATACCTCCAAATATAGAGCCGCGAGCCACAGGGCATATACCAGAGATAATCGAGTTAGTGCAACGACTTATTGATAAAAACTATGCTTATGTTGCTGAGAATGGTGACGTGTATTTCGATGTAACAAAATTCAAGGACTATGGTAAATTATCTGGACAAAAACTGGAGGAACTGATAGCAGGAGCAAGAGTAGAACCATCACCGTACAAAAAGAATCCCCTTGACTTCGCTCTATGGAAGGCTGCAAAACCTGGAGAACCTAGCTGGCCATCTCCTTGGGGCCGAGGAAGACCGGGATGGCACATTGAATGCTCTGCAATGGCTATGAAATATTTAGGAGAAACAATCGATATCCATGGTGGAGGAATGGATCTAATTTTCCCGCATCATGAAAACGAGATAGCGCAATCAGAAGCCGCTACTGGAAAGCCGTTTGCAAGGTATTGGTTTCATGTAGGCTTAGTCACGGTGAGAAAAGAGAAAATGTCTAAGTCATTAGGGAACATCGTGTCGATATGGGAAGTTCTCAAAAGATTCGATGGCGAAACAATTAGATACTGGGTTGCTCAAACTCATTATCGGAAGCCTATAGAGTTTTCATGGGATCAATTGGAGAAGGCTGAAAAAGCTCTTGATAAGCTATACTCGATAATATTTAGAGCCGAAGAAATTCTTAAAAAGACCTCTGATGGAGCACTAGGAGGGGTAAGTAACATTCTTAAAGAGTATAAAAGACAATTCCTAGAAGCTCTAGCGGATGATTTAAACACTCCTCGAGCATTAGCTATTCTTCATGAAATAGCGGATGATTTAAGGAAAAACTTAAAGAATTTGAATAAAAGTCAAATCAAAGCTTATGTTTCTCTCTTACGGGAGCTTGGGGGCATTATAGGTATTCTACAACAGTCAAGAGATCAAAGAATAGAAGAGAAAAGAAAGAGAGGGAAGGACATATTAGAGTTCGCGGTAGTTGGTGCTGGATTGATACGGGAAAAATTCACTGAAGAACTTCTCAACCTAATTATACAAGTTAGATCCGAACTGAGAAAAAGAAAAATCTTTGACCTAGCGGATCAAATCAGGGAAAGATTGCGAGAAATGGGCATTATTCTAGAGGATACTAGAGAAGGTACTATTTGGAAATTAGTAAAATAGGATTCGACGAGAAACGCGATTCAAAAATATTTTTAACCTAAATCTAAAACTGCTCTATAACATTTTATTTTGTATCCTTCGAGAAGATTTCTGAGAGTAGTGATCCATGTGAACGAAACACCAATAATAGAAGAGTACGAAGATATCGTGGGTATCGCTACTAGGAAAGGAAACCCATTTCGAGGAGTTTATATCCCTCCAACACCCGCAGACATCATTGAACCAGCTCTTCGCAGAGCCAAAAGCATATCTCCAGAACTTAAGGGGACAAGAGACCCAATATTGCGAAAGAAGAGGATCGTGATTGCAAGGCTACGAGTTTTTAGTGAGGAGTTATCAAATAGGTTGCTTAAAATTGTAAAGCAATGCCCTTCTACCGAAAAAATGAATCCTTTCTATTTAGCAGCAATGGAGATTTGGCTATCAAAAGATGATTATAAAGTTGCCCTAGCTAAGATCCATGGTGCCTCAAAAGTAATACGAAGGATAGCAAGGGATTACGTGCTTCGAATACGTACTCTTAGAAAAGATGAATTAACGCCTACTAAAGAAATTCTTGATAAGATAGATAAATTGAGAAGAGAAGCTTATGGAAGACTTATTTCAGTGGTTAAAAGTTTGAAAAAAGAATTAAGTATCCTTGCCGAAACTGTAAAGAAAATGAAGAGACTCCCCGATTACGATCCCACATTACCTACAGTTGTCGTTACTGGTCCTCCAAACAGCGGTAAAAGCTCTTTTGTTAAAGCTGTATCCAACGCTAACGTTGAAATCGCACCATATCCCTTCACGACCAAAAACATAACATTCGGACACATAGAATATCGATTCAATGGCGTGGTAATAAGACGCATTCAAATTGTTGACACTCCGGGACTCTTCGATAGGCCAATTGAAGAGAGGAAAGAACCAGAGCTTCTAGCATTAAATGCTATAAAGCATCTCGCAGATGTAATACTGTTTCTCTTTGATGGCTCTTACGAAGCTGCAACGAGCGTTGAAGAGCAAACAAGAATTTATCAAACAGTAAGAAAATTCTTCCCCGAAGGGAAACCATTTATCACAGCAATTAATAAAATAGATATCATAGATGAAGAAACAGTAAAGGAAATCATTAGTTTTCTCCGTAATATAGATCAGAAAGATCCTATTCTAATAAGTGTCAAAGAAAAAAAGAACATTGATAAAGTACTTAGCGAGATATTTAAAGAACTAGATCCTTCGTCTTAATAAATTCTAATATACTATTCCTACGCCTTATGAGCTCTCTTCTAATAAGATCTGTATAGTGTTCATAATTGAGCCCAAATATTATCCAAAAAATCCCCGCTAAAGAACTTAGAGCGACGACTAATACTATAGCATGCTTTAGGGATGACATCACTATTGCGAGATAACCAGTTAGGATGATTCCTAAGCTTCTTCCGAACAATCCAAATAAGTTAATTATCGCAATCCCACTTCCCCTAATTTCGGGTAAATTTGTTTCCGCTAGTGTCGCTTCTCTAACTGGTTGATCAAATGCTTCGGCAAAGACGCCAAGCATTCCTAGGACTATCGCGATCCTTAGTGAAGTATCTTCTCTCAGTAAAAATATAATAGAGATTAACGCATTGAGAAGTTTCTCCTCGTAAAGTTCAAGAGGTTCTAACATTAGCAGGAATAAAGTAATTGATAATACAAAAACGAAAATCATACATGCTGTAAAGAAACACTTCAGAAGACCGCTTCTTAATCTTAAATTATCCACGATAGGTGCTAATAACGGTTGAAAAACCCTTCCACTACTAACTATCGCTAATAGAATAGACGCAACTAATAAGCTAGTATTTGCATCTCTGCTAATCGCATACAAAGACCATATAGCAAAGGTGCTCCAACCCATGCTTATTACGAATACTTCTAATGCCAGAATCATATTTCCTTGATTTTTAAAGAAATTCTTGTATTCCTTCAATTCAACTCGGAATGGATACCTTAATCCCATATTTATTAAATCACGTAGCTCTTCTTCCGATGCTCCACGAGAAGGCTCCTTCATGAGTCCGTCAGGATAATCGCTACAAGTAACATTATCGCCACAATTCCAAACGAGACTCTCCAATTACCTTTCATTCCAGCCAGTAATCCTATAGCATAGCCAAATCCGGATCCCACACTTCCAATAAGAGAAATCAAACTAAATATTGTTGTTCTTTTATCGACACTGAAAGCATCGGCTAATAAGCTGTATACGATCGGATAGCTCCCCCCAACAAAAACAGCTGTTAACACTTGATAAAAAACAAAATCAGAAAACCTTCTAGCTAAAACCGTTAAAATCGCTAAGAAGAATGATGATAATAATAAAATAAGCGAGAGTATTACCTTTCTCCTCTCAATTTTATCACTTATGAACCCCCATAGAATCATGGAGATTCCTAGAACAAACAGATATAGAGCAGAAGTTGCTCCTATCTGAAACTCACTAACATTAAATCCTATTCCTATGGAGGAATAGCTCGGAACTATTAAGGTAATTAAAGATACTCAATGCAAAAACATCAATTGCACATACCAGTACTACAAAACGTCCTTTACCTATTTTTAACACGTTACGAACCTCAGTAACTTATTTGCCATTAATATTAGTTGAACAAGAGTTAATCTCATGAAACTTTTATTTAGAGGATGATTGTGTACACTATCTTACCTTTATTTTTCGCGGTGGCGGGAATACCCACTCATTAGCGCTAACTATTGCATATTTCTTTGCGATGTCTATTATCCATCTTCTGATAACATTTTCCGGTATAATATAGTCCCAGGAACTTACTCCTCTAATCTTCGCATCCCATAATATAAGTCCTTCTGGAGGAGCCGGGGCTATACCCCATGATAAATACTCTCCAAGAAGCACTCTTTGAACTTCGTCCCAAGTGAGTCTTCTCGCACCGTAGGCTTTGATTAATGTTACGGTGCGTCTAACCTGCTCCCATAAAAAATATTTGCCAGTGACAAAGAAGAATTGAAATCCATTTTCCTCTTTTGCTCTAATTTTCACTTTCATTTTTGTTTTTTGACTTAATGACCTTCCTCTCTTTATAAGAGCAGAAAACTCATGTTCTTTCGCGTTTAGATATTCTATGACCCGTTCAATTCGTTTCCAATCTTCACCTAAATCGGATGCCACATAGAGATAGGTCTTTGACGTAACACTTCTCTGGGGATGAAAATTCCATTTGACGCGAGAAACTGCATATACGCGAATACATTCCGGCAGAATATAATTTAACTCCATAGCTATCTTAACAGTTAACTTTGCTTTGAGAACAATTAGCTGTTTTACAGCATGAACTCCACGATCTGTTCTTGACATATACACTATCTTAGCGGGACTTATCCCAATCTCTCTTAAAGCTACTAATATTTCCCCCCCTATAGTCCTAGCATTCGGTTGTCTAGCAAAACCATGAAATTTGCTTCCATCATATGCAATAAGCATTGCTATTTTCAAACCTCCCTCCTCGTTTTTAAGCTTTCTTGCCATGAAGAAGCCAAAAATTCCTTAACCATATTATTAGGTGTTGATAAATAGTGATACGAGAAAAATACTTTTAAGCCAGTCACCACTCATTATTGTGGGAATTAAGATGATGAATACAGCCAGGAATGATCCAAGAGATGATATAATCCCCTGGATTCTGATCTCCCTACAACTCAATCTTTTCACCACAAAATAAATCCAGCATAAGAAAAATTATGTATTTTCAACATTAGCCAATCTACCTATTCTTTAAGATGAACATGAATACAAAGTATGCTTATTGGTGGACCCTGTGCGAATAGATTTGCATAAATTAAAAGCTCTAATGAATAATCCAGAAAATATACGAAACGCTGGATTCGCTGGACATGTTGACCACGGAAAAACAACTACTGTTGATAACATACTAGCTTATTGCGGAGTAATTGCGAAGGATCTTGCGGGACAAGCCTTATATATGGATTTTCTTGAAGAAGAGCAAAGAAGGGGAATAACAATTAAAACTGCTGCAATCACACTCATTGTGCCATATGATGGGCGAGAGTATGTTCTGAATTTAATCGATACTCCGGGTCACGTTGATTTCTCGGGAAAAGTTAGCAGGGCATTACGTTTAATGGATGGAGTAATTATTGTTGTAGACGCTGTAGAGGGCATAATGGCTCAAACAGAAGCCTATTTAAGATTAGCACTGGAAGAACATGTGCGACCTATCCTTTTCATAAACAAGTTAGACAGGTTAATTGATGAATTATCAATGACTCCATATCAAATTCAAGCAAGACTTACAGAAATTATCGTCAGTTTCAACGAATTAATAGAGACGTTTGGTTGTGATTATCAGAAAAAGTCCTGGAAAGTACGCCCAGAACATGAAACTGTTCTCTTCGGATCTGCTTTAAAGAAATGGGGTTTTACAACGGTACAGATGCTGAGAACAGGGTTAAAATTTGATAAATTCCTAGAAATCTATAAGGAAGAGCCTAATAATTTACCACGCCTATTACCGCTTGGAAAACTACTGGCTCGAATAATCTATGAAAAGGTACCATCTGTGATTACGGCTCAAAAATATAGGATCCCCTATTTATGGGAAGGAAAGATTCCCGATGCTTTGACTTCTTTTAATAAAAATGATGAAAAACCAGCTATTTTCTACATAAGTAAGACTCAATGGATGTCTGGAAAAATATTTGCCACGGGCCGTGTCTTCGCCGGAACAGTTTCTAGAGGCTTGTACTATTGTCTAAACGATAATACCCTCAAACGCGTTGATAGTGTCCATCTGCTTTTTGGAAGCAAGAGTATAGTCGTGAACACTGTTCCATTTGGAGCAATTTTCGGTGCTTTTATTGATGCAAAGCCTGGACAGACTTTCTCCAGTAAGAAAATTTCTGGACATATGAAGTATCCCCCATACATCGCTGTTCCCGTTGTTTATGTTGCCATAGAACCAAAGAAAACTGAGGATTTCGAAAAACTATTAGAAGAATTAAAAAAACTGGAGATCGAGGATCCTAATATTTCTGTGGAGATAAATAAGGAAACGGGAGAAATACTTTTGGGTGGAATTGGAGAACTTCATCTAGAAATTTGTATCAAAGAATTATCTAAAAGATTGGAAATATACTCCTCGGAACCCATGATTGGGTATCGAGAACTTCTTTTTTCTGAGGCTTCGATTGATTCCGATGACGTTTTAATAGAAATAAAGTCTCTACGAGGAGAAGGAGTTCCTTTAAGAGAAGCTCTTTCCAAGGCTCTTAGTAGTTACGAATCTGGTAATGTAATTATTATCGAAGGATTCTCTCCAGAAAACTCCCATGTATTAGAAAGCATAATTAGAAATGTTCTTAAGAGTGGTCCTCTAGTAGGCGAACCAATTATTGGTGCAATGATAAGAATCATTAGAAAAAAAGCTAGTAACGAACCTATCGACTTAAACCAATTATTAAACTTGCTTGCAAAGGCTCTTTCCTCGGTTAAAACAGTTATTTGCGAGCCATATTATGAATTTGAAGTAACTACCGTACAGGATTATGTTGGGGCCGTTACTACGGAAATAAATAGGAGAGGTGGAAAAATAAAACAAGTGGATGCTAAAAGTTCAGGTCTTATAAGAATTAGAGGAATTCTACCCGTAAGAACTTCTCTTGGTCTACCAAATACTATCCGCTCAATAACTCATGGGAGAGCATATATACAGATGGTATTCTTTGATTATCTTGAAGCAAGTGGAAAGGCCCGCGAAATGATTATTAAAGAAATTATGCGGAGGAAAGGTTTAGAGTAACATTAAGTTTTAGTGTGAGAAAGCCCTGAGTTGGTGATTTTGTATGAGAGAAGAGAAATTTAGATATTTAGAGGAACATACTGCCGACGTTGCTTTTGAGGCCTATGGTTCTGATTTGAATGAAGCTTTCGTAAACGCAGCAAAAGCAATGTTTAATGTCATGACGGATATATCTAAGGTAAACCCTAAAGAAAAAAGAGAGATTATAGTTCGGGATGAAGATTTGAAGGGTCTTTTGAAGAAGTGGCTTGAAGAGCTTCTTTTCCTTTTTGACGCCGAGGGAATAATTTTTTCAGAGTTTAATGTAACCATTAAGAGGGAAGATGACGAATGGGTATTGCAAGGTGAAGCCTACGGAGAACCTTTCGATCCAGAAAAGCATCCCTCTCATCTTGAAGTCAAAGCTGTTTCTTATCATATGATGGAGATCGGAGAAAGAAATGGCGAAAAATTTGTAAGAGTTATTCTAGACATATAGGTTGGTGAGAGTATTGTCCTCCGACTCTCTCGAAAGCGTAGCAAAAGCCCGGAAACGCCTTGAAGAAACACTAAGAATCATAATTGATAGCGATCCAGACTTATTAGGAGCAATGCTCGTTGATACTAATGAAGGCCTCCTCCTCTTGTTTGTGCCTAAAGAAGAAGCCTTAGAAGAAAATATAGGCCCAACAGGTGTTGAAGAAGAAGCTTTAGGAGGTACCATTTTAGATAGCTTTTCCCAGATAGAAAAGTTGATATCAGAGGAGAGACTGAACCTAGGAACGCTTGAGAAAGTACTTATTGTTGGTAATAAGGGCATCGCTCTTTTGCAACCACTCACTAAATCGAATAGTGTTTTACTACTCTACGGTCGTAAGGGCACTGCCATAGGTTTCGTCTACACGTTATTGGATCAAATAATACATGAAATCGATGAGCTAGCTAATGCCGCGTTTGGCATTTAATGACCAATTAGTCATTCTTTAAAATTCTTTATTGATATAGCTAGTTCTCAAGTTAGATACGGTATTCATCATGGAAAGAAAAAGAGACTCCCTCATAATAACTATTTCCAAAGAAAATAAGCGTCTTTCAAAACATCTAATACGAGGAATCTCCCGCTGGTTCTATTGTCTTGGATGCAAATTATGCGAGCTTATATGTCCTAGAAAAGCTATTATTGTAAAAAAAGTTGGTGAGCGGTTCAGGCCCACTATAGATAGTTCAAAATGCACTGGATGCCTTCTGTGTAATAATCTATGCCCAGTAGGTACATTCTATGAAAAAGCATTCATGGATGAGCATAAGCTATAACTATCAATTCGCCTTGGTTGCTATCTATGCGTCCAAATCCGAATCTCTCCATTTGCACATATTCACCATTCTTGAGAGATTGGACTAGAAACTCTACTAATCCCTCTTTTATAGTACCATCAGGCATCAGGACTCGTGCTTGGATAGCTAATTCCCCACCCGGTACCCAATGAATCTTACGGATACCAGGGATTACTTCGAAACTATGAAACGATGCTACAATTTTTCTTTCTTCGTCGTCTATAGCTTCTATCTTCACATTTGCGAATTCTTTCAACCTTATTAGCCGATCCTCTCTAATGACCTGTCTTATCAATGGTAGATCTTGATTAGCGATATAAACGTTTATAGTACCTCCTCGCTCGTCTAATGGCTTTATGATATACCGCCTAAATCCAGCATCGGGATTTTCTGGTATCCATGGCATTTTAACTTCGATTTCTTGAGAAATGCCTCTAATCATCATTTCAAAGGGTTCATCAACGAAAGATATTCGTTTGGCTCTTGCAGAAAGGATCTGCCTATTTATGGAGTAAAGAGTCTCTAAACTAAGTGTAGCATCGCTTTTAGCTATGCTGAGTTCTATGGCCATTCTTTTAAACGCTTCAGGAGTTATTCCTCGGCGTAGGAATGCTCTCACGGTTGGTAATGTGACATCGTCCCAGCCATGAATTCTGCCCTCTTTCAATGCTACTCTTATATGTCTCTTATGAATTTTCGCTTCTGGTAATTTTATCATACCGTACTGGATAGTTATGGGAGGCTCCCAACCGAATGCTTTGTAGATTTCTCTCTGTATAGCTTCATTTGTTTCATGCTCTTTTCCCCTTATTACATATGTGACTCCAGATAGGTGATCCTCGATCGCACATGCATAATTGTATAGAGGATACACTCGATACCTATAACCAGTTCGTGGATGAGGAATACTATCAATTATTCTTAACAATGGCGGGTCTCGGACAGCTGGATTTCTATGCGCCATATCCGTTTTTAATCTAACAATCGCTTGTCCCTCTTTATAGGTACCATCCAACATCTTTTCCCAGTAACTCACATCATCCATCGTATTTCTATGAGGACAGGGTGTTTTCTCCTCTCTATACTTACGGAATTCCTCACTAGAACACGTACATACGTAGGCTTTTCCTTGTTCGAAAAGCTTTCTAGTTAGTTCATAGTAGAAGTCAAAATGATCACTCTCAAAAACTAGCTCGTCCCATTCAATACCAACTGCTCTTAAGTCTTCCATTATCCAGTCATAGTATATCGCTTTAATTCTCCGTGGATCCGTATCCTCTATCCTTAGGATAAACTTACCATTGTACATCCTTGCATAAAGGTACGATAAGAACGCTGCTCGAATAAGTTGGCCAATATGAAGGGCACCGGAGGGGGCTGGTGCGAATCTTGTAATGACCTTTCCGACTTTATCCACATTCGGCAAAGGTGGCAAACCTTCCCGCGTTTTCTTAGCTTTTTCTTCCCTTATTATTTCAATAGTTATTCCATAATTCCTCGCTAAGATATCTTTCTGTGTCTCTAAATCCATTGAATTAATCGCATTAACAATCTCTCGGATTGTCTTCATGATCCTCTCGCGTTCTTCCTCGTCTTTCAACCTTGCTCTAAAACCCTCAACTTCCGCTATTAGTTTTTTTAAGACAGCTTTCTCATCAGCTTTTCCATCGTGTGTTACAGCATTTATCAGAGCGTGTTTTCTGATAATGTTCTCCAGATTTTCCATGTTCGATCACCTATTCCAAGATTGGTAACCAGTACCTGCTTTTGCCCAAGCGATCTCTTTCATCATCCCACTCCTTAAGAATTTTTACAGCCTCTGATGCTACTTCCGCGGCTTCTTTTTCACCAGCTTTGACGAACTCGTTTGTGATTCTATTAGCGAAAACTGCACAAACAGCACCCGCTCTCGCGCCGAAAATATTGGCTAGGGTAAAAATTGTGGCGGCCTCCATTTCGAAGTTAAGTACCCGCATTTTCCTCAAATCATCTATAAGCCCCCTTATCCAAGAAGGCAAATAATTGTTTATAGCTGGTCTTTCTTGCCCAACATAAAATGAATCCGTGCTAGCTGTGATTCCGACATGATATCTATAGCCTAGAGACTCAGCTGCTTTGATAAGTGCCAATGTGACATCAATGCTAGCCACCGCTGGATATTCTGTGGGCGCATAGACTTTTGAGGCACCTTCTAATCGTACAGCAGCCGTAGATATTACTAAATCTCCTGGTTTGATATTCTCTTGAATTGCCCCCGTGCTTCCAACCCTTATAAATGTGTGCGCCCCAATGTTGATAAGCTCTATCATAGCAATTTCTACCGCAGGCCCACCAATTCCAGTGCTTGTTGCAGCGATTTCTACTCCCTTATAGTGACCCTTCACGGTTCTATATTGCCTATGAAATGATACCTCTTTCACATCCTCCCAAATAGATGTAATCACGTCTATTCTTCCAGGATCGCCCGGCAATAATACGTATGGAGGGATGTCCCCTGGTTTTAGCTCTATATGATACTGCAATCCTCCCTCCCACTCTGGTTTATCAGCTCTAGTCCTTTTTTGCGAGGTAGGAGGAGACATTAGGCATCCACCTATTCACTTTACCTAGGATGTAACTTACTTAATAGGGATTCTATCTCATCTAATAATTTTTCACTATCTCTACCCTTCGGATATGTAACCATCCTAACACTTCGTGGTGGCCTCGTTATCTTCTTTCGAACCTCCTCTGGCCAGTTATCCGGATCAAATCCCTTCTGAGCGAGAAATGCCAAGAACCATCTCTGCAAGCCGAAGCCAGAACATCCCGTCCATATAATCTTATCCTTTAATTGATGCTTTATTCTGAACGGTTCTGAATACTTTGTTCCATGAATGGATATATTGCCTATTTCGAGCCAAGCATGTTGATCATCTCTGTCCCCTTTATAAGGTAACCATGCTTCGAAATCTATTGTTCCTGGCTGATTTATGTCAATTTCTTTTTCTTCTTCCTCTTCAATTTCTCCTGCATGTACAAGATAAAAGGGGGTTACCCAAGCCCATCGCCATTCGAGATCGAGTACCTTATCCATGAAGTATTCATAGCGTTTAAGTAACTCATTCCTGATATTAATGACTTGCTCGGGCTCTCCAAGCCATACTATCTCGATCCTATGGAACTCAACAACTCTTTCTAATCCCCTTAGACCCCCCGACTCCCATCTGAAACTTGGTCCTGATCTATCAAACCATTTTATCGGAATTTCCTTCTTGTCAATGATTTCTCCTCCAAAGAACCAGTAAAATGGTTCACACTGGGCAAAGCAAACAAAATAATTGGGGGGCTTTATGTGCCTTCTTAGTATTTCTGGATCGGCCTCCTCTAGTACTGAGATATAATCAACCCATTCGTCAAAGTCCTCTAAATTATAGGAAATGGGTTGACTTGCAAAAAACATTTGGTGAGGCGTGCCCTTCAGATGACCAGTCTTTAAACCTATCTCTAATGGATTCATCTTAGGAAATATTGCCTCTACAAATCCTAGAGGCTTTAGCACGGTCTCAATAAAGAGCTCTTCAAACTTCCTTAGAAGGTGTGTTATAGGCGGGGTGTATAACCATTGGCCCGTAGAATATCTCTTAACCCACCCTATCTTTTCTAGAATAGTATTAGGATCATCCCTAAACTTCGGTTCTTTCATCGAACTTCGTTTTATTAAGCGCCAATGCTCAATCTTTCCACCCCATCTTGCTCTCTTTTCCTTATAATCAAGAAGTTTAAGAAGCCTATCAATAATTGGTCGCTTTAACTCGCTTTCCGTAAGTTCCGCCAAGTTAACTAAGGTCTTGTTATCCTTTACTATAACGCTTTTAACGAAAGGTAAAGTTGTTGAGACTCTCAAAGAACCGTCAAGAATAATCACTGCATCTTTTAATACTATCTCTCTGATCCCGATCTTGAACTTCTTACCGAGAATAGGTGCTAGATAATTCTTTATTCTTAAAGCGGCATGATGAAGCCTAACTCGGCTCCCACTTTCTATCTTTAACCGGATAACATTGTTTGAAACTTCAAAAGTTAGAACCTTTGCTGCCTCTTGGTTATTTCTAGCTCCTTTCTTCAATATTTCATTAATTTCTCCGAGAAGATCTTTTTCGAAAAACTCATTAAAATCTTCTGGAACTTCTTTACTCAAAATGTACTCTACCACGCCTTCGAACTTAACCATTATGACTCACTCCCGAGGCCTTGATATGGGTATTATTCACATTGATACTCTTGAAACCTTTCACGTTAAAAAGGATATTGATGAGACTCTTAAGCCTTATCAGATACTTGCAATAATCGCCGACGAGGAAGATGTACAAAGATGCATTCGAAAGAATCCAACATTTGCCAAAATATATGAGCACTTTCTTGCTAAAGGGAAGACGATTCTTATTGTTCCGCCTGAAGACGAGCAACTAATTACTGAAAGCCCTCTAAAAGATCCTCGTAAGAGACTGTATAGATTTTGTGAAAAATTAATATACGAGAAAAAGAGAACATCTGAACCCTTGAAATTGCCACTATACGTATTACTTATACATGAGCTTAATTGCTAAATTCAATAACCTTTTGTTTATGGTGTATTAATATGTTCTTGTACGAGCATGAAGGAAAACAAATATTTTCTGAATTCGGTATTCCAGTACCACCAGGAAAAGTTGCTTTTTCGGTCGAAGAAGCTCTTAACATAGCAGAAGAAATTGGGTATCCCGTCGTTCTTAAGCCCCAAATACTAGGGGGAAGAAGAGGGAAGGCGGGTGCTATAAGGTTCGCCGAAAACCCAGATGATCTCAGAAAAAATGCTGAAGAACTATTTCATATGACCCTACATGGCGAAAAAATCTCCCGCATCTTAGTGGAGAAAAAAGTGAATATCGCTCATGAATACTACTTGTCCCTTATGGTTGATTTTTACGAAAAGAAAATCATAGCTCTCTTCTCTACTGAGGGTGGAATAGATATCGAAGAAGTAGCCAGAACAAACCCAGAGGCTATCGTGCGAGAATATATTGACCCCGATGTTGGTGTGACCCAATTCATTGCCTTAGACATGGTTAATCGCCTTGGGATAAAAGGTAAAAAAGCCCTAAAAATTGCTAGTGTCTTCTATAAACTCTGGTTAGCCCTCAAACAGAAAGATCTATTACTAGCCGAAATAAACCCCCTAGCCGAAACTTCTGATGGAGATATCATCGCATTAGACGCAAGAGTGATGGCAGACGACAACGCTGCCTTTAGACAACCATGGATAAACTCTCTAAAACAATCACGAGCTGGAGTAGAGAGTTTAGAGTACAAAGCAAAAGAGAAAGGCATCTCCTTCGTAGTACTAGAGGGTGACGTAGGAATCATAGGTAATGGTGCTGGTTTAACCATGGCAACTGTGGATTTAGTCAAAGAATTTGGAGGAAAACCCGCAAACTTCTTGGATATAGGAGGAGGAGCTGGGCCTGAGAGGGTATTTGCGGCAATAGAGACTCTTCTTAAGCTTGGGAATGTGAAGGTGATTCTTATGAATATCTTTGGAGGAATAACACGATGCGACCTTGTAGCGCAGGGAATCTTAGAGGCATTGCAAAAAATAGACGTTAAGGTTCCCTTAGTGGTACGTTTAACTGGAACTAACGAGGATTTGGGGAGAGAAATGCTAAGAAAAGCTGGTATTGAGGCGTATACAGATATGATTGAAGCCGTTAAAAAGGCTGTTGAATTAGCAAAGGAGGGAGCTTAAAATGGGAATACTAATCAATAAGAATACCAAGGTAATTGTTCAGGGAATAACTGGTAGGGAAGGATCTTTTCATACGAAACTTATGCTCGAATATGGAACAAAAATTGTGGCTGGAGTAACTCCCGGAAAAGGTGGTCAAGAAGTCCACGGCGTACCTGTCTATGATTCTATAGGTGATGCCCTAAGGGAACACGAAGCTAATGCTAGTATAGTTTTCGTTCCAGCAAAGTTTGCTGAAGAGGCTATTATGGAGGCCATACATTACAAGTTGAATCCAATCGTAGTGATAACGGAGGGGATCCCTATATGGACAACGCTCGAATTGGTAAGACTTGCTAAGAAAAAGGGAGTCTATATCATAGGCCCAAACTGTCCCGGAATAATCGTACCTGGAGAAGCAAAAATAGGTATAATGCCGGCTCATGTATTTAAGCCCGGTAACGTTGCTGTAATTTCTAGAAGCGGAACACTTACTTACGAAATCTCTAAAACATTATCGGATGCGGGATTCGGTCAAAGCGTTGTAATAGGCATTGGTGGGGATCCAGTAAAAGGTTTAACAATTCCCGAAGCTCTTAAATTGCTTGAACAGGATCCTACTACTAAGAAAATCGTTATAATTGGAGAAATTGGAGGAGTAGAAGAAGAAAAAGCAGCAGAGTTGATAAAGCGTGGAGAGATAACAAAGCCGGTAGTGGCGTACATCGCTGGAAAACATGCAACAATGCGGACGGGTGTATCCTTTGGTCATGCAGGAGCAATCGTCCTAGGAGATATTGGTCGTCCAGAAACAAAGATAAGAGCATTCAATGAAGCTGGTGTTCCAGTGGCAAGATTACCTACTGAGGTCGTAGATTATCTTAGGGAACTATGAGAGACTCCTAAAGGACAAATTTTGGTAAACGGAGGACATCCTCAATTACTACTCCTTTTTTACTCCATTTCTCAAGGTTTTCTTTTATAGCTTGAAACGCTTCTCGGAGAATTTGAGTGTTATCATATTTCTTGAGAATCTCTAGTAATTCTTCTCGGGACTTTTTTCTAAGTTCTTTAGCTATTTTTATCATTTCAGGTAATGCTCTAACAATGTTATCAACGATTGTTATATTGGCCCATTGAGCTGTTCTAGAAAGAGGATTCAAATCTATCGCAACAACATTTTTCCCAAGTTTTCTAAGAGCTATTGTACGATCTCCGTCCTCCAATGGAACAAAGACCGTATCAGCTATGTAGATTCCCCTTTTATCTACATATCTTCTAAGATGCTCTATTTCGGGAATCTCGGTTTTATACTCATCATCTACTCCTAACACTTCATCTGCACCAGCGTCTATTAGAACCTCACGTATAGCCTCTTCTCTCTTTTTCGTCCTATAAAAGAGATTGACTTCTAATTTAGCTCCAACAATCTTCGCTAATTCAACATATTCCCTAGGAACTAAAGCAGCAACATTGCCATTAACTGAAAAAACTGGGTTCTTAGATACTAAAAAAAGTGCTACAGCAGCTCTCATAGCTTTTCTAGCGAACTCATGGGTTTTTTCGCCCAAGAGATAATCAAAGGCTTCGCCTCTTCCGTGTGCAATCAATCCAGCTGTAGCTACAACTCCCTTTTTGTATCCCTGAATAAGACGCTCTCGATATCGTAATGAAAAAGCTCTAGGATGCGACTCTGGAATCACTATTTCTTCACTATTTTCTTCATTCAATGATTCTCACCCCAAAATTATCAAGTCTAGCTATAGTAAAGTAAGTAGCATTTCCTAATTCTATCTTTCTTGAAATCTTCTTAACATCATTTTTCGAAAAACCATCCTCACTCACTAGGAAAATTCCTCTACCAATCATTAACATTGACCCGTAGTAGCCCATATTCCCTAGCTCTTCCAGAATTCTATGGAGGTAATCATTTATTAATCCAGACTTCTTGGCAAAATCGAATGATAGTCGGGCGAACTCAATTAATGTCGGATGTTTAAGTAATTTTCCTATTTTTACTCCAAAAGCATTCTTTATTCGTTCTATGTAATTTCTTGATGACAGAATAGTGGGTGTTTCGATAGGCCCCCAAACGATTATTAGAACTTCTCCCTCTCGCGGAATTCTAACTACTCGTCCAATGCCTGGTCCTCCCTCTCTTACTCTAATTTCAAACATCCCATCATATTGAGCAATAACACTACCAAGCCCAGTTTTTCGCTTAACTTCTGCAATATGAGCTATTTTAGCTAATTCCTCTCTTGAAAAACCAAGATCTAGGGCTTCATTTATTGCGAATACTGTTCCTAGAGCTCCAGCTCCACTACTACTTAATCCACAACCTATAGGTACTTGAAAACTATGAAAAATCGTGATTTCTATGTTTCTTATCTCTGCTTTCTCCAGAATAAGCTTGGCAGCTAATTCTGAAGTTATCGCAGTTCTAGTTTGATCCTTACCATTGAAAAAAATCTGTATCTTATTGCTTCCCGCTTTCTTTATAGAGATACTAGTGAAAACATATCTATTTATAGAGAAACCCGCTCCAAGAGAACCCGCTTCTAACTCTACGCTCTTTATCACTGGGAGAAAAAAACCAGTAATATGCGCTGGTACTGCGATAATCATTGCACATTCCCAGATCTGAGTCTTTTAGAGCTTCTTAGGATGACTCTCTTTCTACATTATCTCTATGCTCTAAAATCTTAGAAACATAATCCAAGATGTGACCAGCAACTTCTCTTTTGCTCCCTTTTAGCTCCATTACAATTTCTCTCTTTTCTTCTCGAGAAACTAATACAACCTCTGTATTGTCGGAGCCAAAAATCCCTTTACTCACATCATTTACAGCAACGATATCAGCGATGCCTTTGTTTAGGTATTCTCTTCCAGCCTCTATTAGTCTCTCCTTAGATAGTCTCCACTCGGCCTTAAAAGCCACAAAAATAGCATTTCTATTTCGATCTCTTGCAAGCTCTATAATTTTCTCCGTTGGTACAAGCTCTAATCTCAGAGCGTGCTCCGACTCTATTTTTCCCTCATAAGTGCTTCGTGGCTTAAAATCACTAATCGCTGCTGCATGAAGAAAAACGTCAACACTGTCTATGTGTTTAAGTATTAATTCTTTTGCTTCATCATAGGTCTCAAACGTTTTCACCGTTATTTCTCGTGGTAAAATGGCGTATTTTAGAGAATCCTTAGCAATTATTACTGTCGTTTCCGCTCCTCTTATCCAAGCCTCTAGAGCTAATGCCAATCCCATTTTGCCGCTACTTGGATTTGAAATAAATCTTATACGATCAATGAAGATTTTAGTAGCCCCTCCGGTGACTAATACTTTTTTTCCTTTAAGCGGTTTCTTGCTTACAGCCTTAAATACATACTCCACAATTTCCTCGACTGATGGAAATTTTGCTTTTCCTTCTTCACTAACAGGGTTCACTATCACGATCCCCTTTCTAATAAGCTTAGAGACACTCTCTTGCACTTGTGATGCGTTCCATAGACTAAGGTGCATTGCTGGGACTATAATAACGGGTATATTAAGACCCATTCCAGACAATACTGTCGTCAATAATGCGTTATCAGCAATCCCCATTGCTATTTTAACAATGGAATTAGCCGTTGCTGGTGCCACTACAATAACTTTATTTTCTGGTTTCTGAGTAATCATTATGTGTTCAATAGCTCCTGATAGCTCTGTAATGACCGGGTTTCCTGTAGCCCAATAAAACATGTCAGGGGATATCAATTTCTTAGCTTCTGGAGACATAATTACATGTACTTCTGCTCCGTGTCTCATTAGTTCTCTCGCCAAATCGATTGCCTTATATATGGCTGCACTACTTGTAACTGCTAAGATTACTTCTTTATCTTTTAAACGCGAAGATTTCATACCCTTGATATCTTTTGATGGATGTTCCCACCTCATGGTTTACACGACCTAGGAATCTAATTTATTCAATAATGAAAAACTTGAACTGGCTCATTGTTTTCGTTAACAATAATGATCTTTGGTTTTACTTTACTAACTTCATTCAAATCAGCGTATACAAATGAAAAGACAATCAGCTCATCTCCTACCTCTCCAAGTCGTGCTGCTGCTCCATTTAAAATAACTTCGCCCTTTTTACCAGGAATAACGTACGTTTCGAAGCGCTGGCCATTGGATAGATTAGCTACTAAAACGATCTCATAAGGTGCTATACCTGCCATTTCCAGCAAATTCTTATCGATCGTTAGGCTTCCTAGGTATCGGAGATCTTTCCCTGTCACTCTTAAACCTTGTATCTTAGTATTCAAGATTCTCTTAAGCATTCTCTTCACCCCACTCTAAATAGATATCTACTTAGGAAGTTAACCATATGATACCTCACCATATACAGGGCACTTATATGAGGGACGTTCGGGTGCTCATTGGCTGAACGTTTAGTTTTTATATTGAATAAATACAATCTATGTGAACAACTAATTCCGTATCCCTATATATTCGGATGGTCACAGCTATGGCAAAGAGGAAAATCTCTAGCTTAGCTCCTCTAGATTTTGAAACACAACTAGCTCTAATGAGTCAAAAAGTAAAAATTCTACTAGAAACTAGAAAGCGTCGTCATGTGGTAACAATAGTTGCTGGCTTAGATGATAAGGCAGTGGATCTCAAGCAAATTGCAAAAGACTTGAAAAAGTACTGTGCAACAGGCGGTACATATAAGCAAGATAAAAAATTTGGTCCAATAATACTTCTCCAAGGAGACCATGTAGAGAAGGTGAAGGAGTACCTTACAAAGAAACTTGGGATTCCTCCAGAAAATATTGAAGTTTTGTAATGGTGAACTAAGGCGTTCCCGATACTCGTTCTTTTCGGCAGTATTGACCCATTATTTATTATCCATTATTTTTTCTAGCATACCAGTACCAAGCATTTCCGAAAGTACGTTAGCATAAAGCTCATCTTCTATGAATATTTTCAGCAACGATCTTAAATCAACTTCTAGGGAGATTAGTTTCGTTCTTCCGTAGCGTCCTAGGCTTATCACCGGAGCAAGAATTATTCCTAGAGTTTCTAGATCCGAGAATATATCGTTTAATCTCCTAAGGGAAAGGGGTGAGTAACCCAGCGTATTACATATTTTTTCGTACATACTTTTCACTTTTCCAGTTGTAATCTGTTGCTCGTTACGAGCTGCCAAAATAGCGATCGCTAATAACACTAATTGCTCTTGAAGAGGAAGATCTCGTATTGTTGCTCCAATAATATCTTTGTCAACCTCATCAACTGCCTTAATGATGTGTTCTTCCAGAACCTTTGATGCTCCTTCTCGTTCAGCTATTTCTCCAGCAATTCTTAATAGATCTATAGCTCTACGAGCATCTCCATGCTCTCGGCCCGCGTAAGCGGCTGCTAATCTCAAAGCCTCTTCCGTCACTACTCCCGGTCTAAAAGCCATTTGTGCTCGCTGTTTTAGAATATCATATAATTGCTCTGGGTTGTATGGCTTGAAAATTATGCTCTCCTCTGATAAACTACTCAATACTCTTCCATCCAGATAATTCTTGAACTTGATATCGTTTGTTATACCGATTATCGACACTTGGGCATTGTTGAGTTCATTATTTATCCTAGTAAGTTGGTAGAGTACGTCGTCTCCAGAAGTCTTTACAAGCCAGTCTAGCTCGTCTAAAATTATAACTACTAACTGGTTTTGCGCATCGATGTATCTAACAATTTTATCAAAAATCACATCAGTTGGCAAACCAGTCTCTGGTATTCCTCGATAGCCTAATTCCTCACATATTCTGACTAATACTCTATAATTGGTTTTTCGGTAGCGACAATTAACGTATGCATAGTTAAATCGCAGACCTAGTCGCTCACCTCTCTCAATGAGTTTCCCTAAGACATACTTCGCAACAGCCGTTTTTCCAGTCCCCGTTTTTCCATACATAAAAACATTAGATGGCCTTCCTCCCTTAAGGGCTGATGCAAGAATGTATGCAAGCCTCTTAATTTCTTCTTCCCTATGGGGTAAAGTTTCTGGCACATAATCATGACTTAGTACTCTCTTATTAATGAATAAGGATTGTCGGCTCAATAATTTGTCAAAAACTTCATCAACACTCACAAGAAGCCCCTCTCCAATTGTAAGACCCTACTTCAAGTAGACTGGAGAAAGACTAAAAACGGAGGAAATATTCTTGTAACACGTAGGAAGACCCTTAAAAAATGCCAAAAATAAAATTTTCCGTTTAAATAATTAAATGAAAAATTTTCGCTCAAATTTTCGCTACTAAAAGCGTAAACTTTAAACAGCGTAATACCCAAAAAAGAAGGACGTTTACCCTTTCTAGGAATTCCTTTATTCCTGGTGACTCTTTTGCTCGAGAATATACACACGATCCCGCTAAAGAAACTCGCAAAAATCTATTTAGAAAAACTCTTAGAAAATTCTGGTAAGAAGTTTGAAATATTTGAAGATGTTGAGAGAGTAACCCTTGATGGTAAGCGAAAGACAAAATTCGACTTCATAATAAAGGATTACACAACTGGAGAAACCATTGGAGTGATCGTTAAAGATTGGAAAAGACCTATCGGAGTTAACGTTGTTTTAAAGGCTGAAAGAGATGTCGAAGACTGCGGATTATCATACGGAATTCTAATAGGTTCAGAATTCTCTGGTGTAGTGGAAGGACGAGAATTTAACAACCTAATACTGGTTTCAAGGGGAGTAATTATTTCCAACCTCCAGTCATTCCTAAGCGAAGAATAACTCTCTTACAATCAAATATACCCTATTTTTTCTCTCTCAATCCTCTCGAGAACCAAAAGTAATAGGAAATTCTCATACTAAGGTGGAGGAGATGAAGGAAAATCTAAGATCCCAAAAAAATAATCTTTAGAAGAAGTGGTGGGCCCGGGCGGATTTGAACCGCCGACCACCCGGTTATGATTCCCGTGCGGTTGCATTATTCTCTAAACCGCATGCCGGGCGCTCTACCCTGGCTGAGCTACGGGCCCGTTTCAGGGTTTTTCTTAATATTTAATCTATCTTAATCTACTAGTGATGTCTTTCTTCTATAAATTTTACTCCTAAATTTAACAGATATCTTTAAGGGTCAGGGGTTCATCTATTCGAATATGACACACTATTTAGTTGCTGATACTGGGAATCTCTAGAATTAATTGCATCTTATCTCTGTCAAAAGAGAAATTAAGCGGTCCGCTCTACACATAAGTATTGCTATATTCCAAACATCCCTATATTATGTTGGATAATAGCCAATGTCCCATGAATATTTTTAAATATAGAAGTATGTTATCAGAGATATCAGAGTCCAACATGCGGGGGTTCCCGAGCGGTCAAAGGGGCCGGTTATTTGTATTCGTCAAAAGGCTAGACTTAGGATCCGGTGGCGCAGGCCTTCGCGGGTTCGAATCCCGCCCCCCGCACCAACTCTCTTCTTTGATCATAAAACTATTTTTCCGATTTTGCATGATTACCTCTGATGTAGAATGCTTCTAGTATATAGAAAATGTTCATTATCTAGTAATACGCTGTTGTAGAGACTATGAGAATTGGTTAAGATGGGATGCTATTTGGCGGAAGAGCTAATTGATGTTCTCAGAAAATTAAAGAAAATACTTGACAGAGAAAACGTAAACTGGGTCCTGGCAGGTCCATTAGCTGCTAAAACATTAGGCCTTTCTTTATCAACAAAGGCAATAGATATATTGACTGACGAGGAAGGCGTCTATATAATGAGCAGACTATTTCAAAATTCCTTTCAAACCATAGTGCCAGCTGATTTTCGAAAAGTAGGTAACATCCTAGCACACTTTGGTGTTTTTAATGCCGATGGGGTGCCCGTTAATATCATCGGAAATCCAGTAATAAACTTTCACGGGTATTTGATAAAGATAGATGTAAAAGACGTTATCGCGATAGCTACTAGTGTAAAAATTAATGATGAAACATATCTAGTGCCTCCGCTAGAATGGTTATTAGTCTACTTCAAACTAATAACACAAGACGACAATATTATGAAAAAACTAGCTGGCTTCATACAGGAAACTGACTTCAATAAAGAGTTACTTGAAAGAATTCTTCAGAACTTCCCTAGTGTACTAAAAGATGAACTAATCCAATATTTAGAACCCTCTTTGAAATAATTAAAATCAGCTCAGAAATCCTTAACTATTCTACTATTCTGTTAAAAAAGATTAGTCAAAGATTTTATCACTGCTTATTCCTACTTCTTTAAGGAGTCTTATTGTATCATTAGTGAATATCGTTGAGAGAATCCTTGGATAAATCACTTCACCTTTTTCGTCCAGATAAGGTAATTCTATCCCAGCCATAATTATTGTTATTCTTAATTCTCCTTTCATTGAATCATCTAGTACGACGCCCCATTTCACCTCGCCTTTGTTTCCAAGGATAGCTGATACTTGCCTAACAATGCTCTCTGCTTCTTCTAAAGTAATATCGCTTCCTCCCGTAATATTTATTAGTGCGCTTTTAGCCGTATTTAACTTGACGTCCAGTAGAGGGTTTATAAGGGCTCTTTCGAGTGCAAGCCTTACTCTGTTTCCTTCTGATACATCCGCTTGTCCAATACCAATAACTGCTGTACCCCCCGCCGATAAAACTTTTTTAGCATCTGCAAAATCTACATTAACTAAGCCGGGTCTGGGTCCTATTAGATCCGCGATCCCAGTAACCGCTTTTACTAGAATATCGTCAGCCAACCTGAAAGCTTCTAGCAAAGTCTTTTTGGGAGCTATTTGGAGAAGCTTATCATTAGGTATCACAATGATTGTATTAGAGAACTGAATAAGCTTTCTTAGAGCTTCAGAAGCGTTTTTCCTTTTTACCTCTCCCTCAGCCATAAACGGTAATGTGCATATAGTCACTGTTAGAATCCCCATTTCTTGTGCTAATTGCGCAATATAAGGAGTTGCCCCACTTCCTGTCCCTCCCCCTAATCCACAAGTTAGAAATAGGAGATCAGTATTTCTGAGAATCTTCTTTAACTTCTCTTGACTTTCTTTCGCTGCTTGTTCTCCCACTTTAGGATCATTTCCAGCACCATGTCCTCGACACGTTTTTTCTCCGATTAAAACTTTTTTATGCGCTTTAGTAACTAACAGCTGCCGGGCATCGGTATTTACAGCTATAGTCGTTACTCCTTGCGCTCCTACTCTCATTAGATTCGTAACTGTATTATTTCCAGCACCCCCAACTCCTATCACTTTTATTTTTGGTAGACTCTTAATGATCACTCTTTCTATATCCTCATCGTCTTCTTCACTATGATCCACTTGTTGTCCCGAGACGTTTTCCTCATCAATTTCTTCAAGCTGTTTTAATATGATATCTAAGTCACTCAAGTAGGCACCTTTAAACTAAGGTTCTAAGGAATACTCACCACATACTTCATCTCCACACATTTATAAGCTACGATATTATTGCATTATTACTACTAGTCATTATTAGATGAATCTTAATGGGTGAGACACATGAGTAAAAGTACCGTTTATTTGGCCCGTGACGCTTTACGAGAAGCCCCTAAATTATTTGGTGTTAAAACTGGAGTGCCTGGGTTAGATGATCTATTTTGGATCGTAGAAATTGATAAAGAAACTGGAAAAATAGTTAAGAGGACCCTCGGAGGATATCCATTTGGTGGTGTCTTTAACATAACTGGCGTCCCCGATACTGGAAAAAGCCTATTAGTCGAGCAATTCGCTGTTGTTCAAGCTCATGAGGGGTGGCCAGTAGTTTTCGTAACAGTCGAAAGTCCAGCAGAATATGTAGCTCGGGGACTTGAGATAAGAGCAAAAGCTCTACGTATAGACTGGTCTGAGATAGAGGATAAAATAGCGTTAATCGATTTAACAATGAACGATGCCTTACGAGAGAATGTTAAGGATCTCACTAAACTAATAGCTGAAACCACAAGAATGTTCAAACCCAGACCCGCAAAGTCTGTTGTTATAGATTCTATAACTGGTCTCTACGAACACATGGAAGTACTGGCCCGTAAAATTGTTCGAGTATTGTTTAATACGATGAAAACTCTTCGGGTAACTGCTCTATTTGTTTCGCAGAAGAGATCTTCCCACGAAGAAGCTAGCGCTGAAGCAGCTGGAGGATTAGCTATAGCACACATCGTGGATGGCACAATTGTCCTTAGCAAAAAAATAATTACACAAAAATGGGAAAGCCAAACATATCGGATTCCTTTAGGAGGAGTTTTAAGAACCATTAGAATAGATGGTTGCAGATTGGCTGGCCACGATCAGAATACTCACGTGATGCGAATAAGAGAAGAAGGAATCGTTGAAGTTGGTCCAACACTAGCTGAATATATTGAGAGAGGTTGGGAGTAATATAAAAACATATAAAATGTTGAAAAAAGTTTTCTTTATTCTAATCATATCACAACGTGATGAGAAAAGCCAGGAGCTGAATCGGTGATGTAGCTCCCCTGTGCTGAGCTATTATTTACCACTTATTACAATTACATGCGTGAGATTTCGCCTAAGTATGGGTGTATCCTTGTGATTCAAGCATACCATGAGAAAATTTTCGAACACTTAACTCTCTCATTGCCGGGCAACATTCAAAAGGTTTTAGCCTGTTTTTTAGCATGGTGTACTGTTGATGGGACATCAAATACTGCTGCAATAGCAAAAAATAGGCTCCGATTACCTACTATAAAAGATTTCACTGAAGCATATATTATTGCAACAAAACGGTTGCAAAATAAAGAGTTCTTAAGCAGAGCAATAGATCTTTTCGTCCGTGCATTACACGATAGAACGGTGTATGAGGAAATGCTAAGGCTGTCTTTGAGCAGAGATTTCGGAGAATTAATGCTTAATGCTTTAAGAGAGATTAGTGAGTACAATCGAGATCCAAGATTACTATTTCTCATAGAAGAAGTAAAAAAATTGTCGACAATATCTCCTCAAAGAATTTCCTGTCAAAAATCCATGAAAATGAAAACAGCAGCATCTTTTTTTATAGAAAATCCAGAAATGTTCGACAATTATTGTTCGAGCGAAATATCTAGAATAAGCCAATATGAGAACATAACTGTATACGGAGCAAGAACTAATGGGGTATTTGATAAAGTTTGTTTTGAAATAGAGTTCACCATATATGGTTTCGAACTTGATCAAATATTAGCGCAATTCGATACCTATAGTCAACTCTTGCCAAAAATAAGACTTCTGGCTTTTTTCATAAGCAACAATAGCAAGGAGACAATCTCTAAAATTTTAGAAGTCATAGAAAAAGTTTCTACCAAACTTGAAAAAATAGTTGCGATCGGAGTCATAACTCAGCACGCACTAGAGAACGTTCTTAGCATATTAGCTCAGAAGGTACCTGAAGAAAAACCAGTAGTGGTTGATAAGGACGTGTCATCATTTCTATACACACTTGGAGCTTTTCTTACCTATTATGCAAAAAAGTATCTCAAGAAAATCTAGTGTTGGTCTTTTCCTTCTCCTCCCCTGCTAAATATTCTTCTCTTTTAACAAATTTTAGCATTCTCGGTAATTCTATCCTCTGCTGAATACCAAAACTTCCCGTTTCGCTATAAGACTTAACTGGACTAACCTTGAAAAAGAGCAATTGTGCTACCAGTAAACCTTTTTTCAGTTTTACTGGAATAGTATTCCTGTTACTTATCTCCAATATAACGTATCCTTTATGTCCTGGATGAAGAAGATACGCTGCTTCAACTTCAATACCTAATCTGGCAAGACTTGACTTCCCAGAAATCATTGCTATTATATTATTTGGTAGCTCTATCCATTCTATACTCCGTCCCAAAACGAACACATGTGGTTGCAAGTAGATACTAGTAGCGTGAATCCTATTCGCTCTGACATTTAGATTTTCTGGATCCAAAATAGGAGTATGATAAGGCTCTATGAATACAAACTCCGAACTCAATGTGATGTCATATGTTATCTCTCCTAGGTTTTCTTCAAAAAAAGGATCAATTACCAGCTCTCCTCGCTCTAATTTTTCTAACAGATCTTTTTTAGTGAGAATACCAAACACATCAACCACTCTATCGGAAAGGTTTATGCTCCTTCTTTCCAACAAGCCTTACTTTCTTTTTTAAAAAGTTACCGCTGATTTCTGCAGTGAAGCTGTTAAGAAAAACTAAGATTATCTCGCTTTTCTAGACAAGAAGGGGTAAATTTTTCCAAGCTAGAGCTAACTTAATATACTTTGTTGCACACATTAATACTATAACTTTGTTATATGTGGAGATGTTTGAAATGTCTGATGAAGAGAAAGAACTTGAGAAAAAGAAAAAAGCAAAACTGATTCAGGAATCGGTTGTATCAATCGCTGGTAATGTGAGAGACCCCGAACTAGGAATCACGCTTAAAGAAGCGGGATTGCTAAAACCAGAGTTTATTAAAGTAGATGTTGAAAATAAAATTATCGAAGTTAATTGGGTGCCTTCAACACCTTTTTGCCCTCTAATAATGCATATCTCTGCAGTAATAAGAGCTAGACTAATGGAGAAGTTCCCAAAATGGAATATACGAGTTCGTCTCCATCCAGAGGTTATAGGTAGCGAGAGTTGGAATGAACGACTAAAGAATACGGAAGAGTTAGATAAATTATTAGAAGAAATCAAACAAAGAGGGTGGTGGAATTACTTCGTTGTTGAGGAATGAATATTGCTCATTAAAGGACCTCATATTTATTTTTCTTGTTCTACCTCTTTTCCAAGCCCTCTTTCTTCCTCCTTTGTTTTGTATCTTTTTGGCTTAATGATGGTACTCCCAATTCCTGTAAAAAGTCCCGTAAGAGGACCAAAAAGAATTCCGAAAGTAGTAGCTACGAATATATCTCCGCTTGTAAAACTAAAGAGGAGACCATCTATTGGGGCGATATACGTCACATTAGTCAGAGTAAATAGGAAAAGCATTGCTAAGATAGTACCTATGAAGCTCCCCGCAAATCCGGACAAGAACTTCTTAAAGGACGATGTGTGACCTGCTATGTATCCGCTCAGAAAACCAAGCGGAAAAGCTAATATTAGTAACAAGTACGAATAGCCATGATATCTTGGCATTACAAGAACAATTACTATCCATAACCACATTGCTAAAAATAGAGCTATAAGTACACTAATCCTTATATAAGAAGACATAACCATTGAATCATATTCATTTTTCAAAACACATTCCCTCAGAAGACTATTGCAATAAGAAACACAAAATTTTTGCACATCCCTCAAACTATATCATTATCAACATATAAAAATTATCTACAAACACCAGAAAATTAACGAAAGAGAACTAACGCTTGAATTCTTGAGAAAGAGAGTATTGAGACAAGAGTATACTCTGTGGTGTAAAAAGTGCATAGAGCACCATTCCTTGGAAAAATTAGACTATTCTGGTGCCATAACTGTAATGTACCCCTTATTAGTGACAAATGTGACTTATGCGGAGGCAAAGGAGAAACCGTGAAAATCGCACCACCAGGCGACCCCAGACCTGCTTTTCTTGGTGATTATGAACTACTTAAAAGAACTCTTAGTAATCTTTTCTCGCCTCGTATAGTTAATGTTTTTCTTAAAGAACATATCTTGCTTAACCCTGCATCTTACATTGATAAAATGGATGAAATAATCGTTCAAGGAAAAGTTATCGGAGATTTAAGATACAACCCAGAAAAATCAGAATATGAAATAGTACTAAATAAACAAGGAGCTATTTTTTTCTTCGCATTAGCATCATACCTTTCGGGGGACTTAGAAAAAAACTTATCTTTTTTTAAACACTTCGTGATAGTCTCTAAAGAAGCTGGAAAGAAGATCTCGGAAGGATATAACGTTCTGGCACCAGGGATTATGCACTTTAGTACCTTCCATTCTGGCGACTTAGTATTTGTATTCGATGAAGATATTACATTAGTAGGTATAGGCGTTGCGAGAGTATCTTCTGAGCGTTTAGACTTCCTTTCCAAAGGATTAGTGATAAAGAATAAAGCAAAGAAATTGTTTTTAACCTTTGATAATGCCAAAACGATGGGTAAAGACATCTTAGACAATATCTTACACAAGCCTTTGGATAGAGAAATCGCATGGGATACTGATACATCCCCGTTATTTATTGAGGAATACGATCCATACAAGTTATTTCCTCAAAATATCAGACGAAGATGGATGCTTATAACATACGCTAATTTAACTGCTTTACAAAAAAGAGAAGAGGAAGCGAGGGCATTTATCACTCATATGTCAAGAAGATCCTTACCAATTACCGTTTCATTTAGTGGTGGAAAAGATAGTATAGTCACATTTGAACTCGTTCGAAAAACGCTCCAACAAAACTTCATCGTGTTTTTCATAAATACTGGTATTGAGTATCCAGAAACGATTGAGTACACGAAAAAAGTTCTTAGAACGTTCGAAGAGGAGACTAATAAGAGTTTTAGAAATGGAAGAGTAATTATAATTGATGATGTAGAGCTCATACTTGGGAAATCAATAGCAATAGCAAATGTTCCTTCTCAGAGATTTTGGATCGGCTTCAGAACGATAGGCCCGCCTGGTATGGATTGGAGATGGTGTTGTAAGTCTAACAAGCTGGCCCCTACTAGACAGTTATTAGAAAAGCTTGGTATTGCTAAGACCGTGTGTTTTGTTGGGATTCGCAAATATGAGTCTCTTCAACGAGCATCTGAGGGTCGTGTTAGCGAAAACCCCTGGACAGGTCAGTTAAATGCTTACCCTATCTATTACTGGAATGCCCTAGATACTTGGTTATACATTCTATGGCGGCGACTTCCGGCTAACCCTCTATATGGAAAAGGGTTATCAAGGATTGGTTGCTGGCCTTGCCCATGTAGTAACTTAGCCGATTTTTTTGTTCTGAAAGAAATTCATCCAGACTTAAGCGAAATGCTGCATAGTGAGCTGATTAGAATTGCACAAGAACAAGGAATTCCTGAAAACATGATAAATAATATCCTTAAGTATGGAAGCTGGAGATGGTTAAAACCTCCTAAAAAAGTACCAGGTGGAAAAATTTATCGGCCATTATTACTACCTTTCCACTTAAGTCAGAAGGAAGATGGTTCTATATCTCTAGAAATTAAACGTTCAGGCGAAGAGTTGGATAAACTAGAAGAATTCTTGAAGAGTATTTTAAAGGCTCTGAAATCTCGTGAAGATTAGTTTTTGACACAATCCTTAATGCTGAGAATTTAAATTAGGCCTTTAAACTTGGTAAATATTCTTTCTTTAAGGAGACTCTAGTATGGGGAATTGAAGATGCCAAAAAGATACAGAATTCTCGTAACTGGGGATTTCCACATACCATTTCGTGCTCAGGCGATACCTAAACAACTATTAGAGACATTAGAAGAAGATATATTTGACCTAGTAGCAATCACTGGGGATCTTGTCCAAAGCTATGTACTAGAGCCTTTTAAGAAGTTTCCCATAGTTGCTGTGCGTGGAAATATGGATATTGGCGAAGCAGCTCGGTTTCCAGAGATAGCTTATATCGATATTCCCGGATCGAAATTGAAAGCTATAATATTCCATGGTACTGGAATATATCCACGTGGAGAACCAATGCTACTACGTGGACTAGCAAAAAAACATGGTGCTAATATAATCTTTACTGGTCACACACACTATCCAGATGTACGAAAAGTGCTTGACACGCTAATCATAAACCCTGGGAGCGGTACTGGGGTTTATGGAGGAGGGGGAGGATTCGGCACCCCAACTTGGGCAATTGTAGAGATAGCATCTAGTGACATCTTCGTAGAAATATATGCTGTAAGGAAATCTTACATAGAGATTATCGCGCGCAAAAAATTTGTACTTGAGGAAGAGTGATCTGAATAACTTTTCATCGATGATATCAATGCGAATGAGTGACACTACAATAATTAACACTATTTACCTAATTTTTTCCGCTGCTACCGAAGCTCTGAAGGCAAAGAATTTCGGAAAAGTAAGAGAGTTGCTGAAGAGAGCTGAACAATTATCAATTACTTTAAGAGATATCACTAAGTATGCTGAAGTTATACATAAACTAAGCGACTTCTACGTAATGATCGGTGATGATAAGAAGGCAAAAGATCTTTTGGAGAACTTATTGGCACAAATCCAGGAAGAAGCCTCTAAACGATCTGAGTTGCAAATAGAGTATTTACAAGCCGTAACTCAAGCATTCTTGTTACGAATTTATAGCAGAATGGGTGTTTTCGATAACATATTACTTGAGAAGACATTAGAGATGTACAAGAAGTTGGCGAAACAATATAAATTGGTAGACTACTATCTGAGTTTCTTACTCACGATATATTTACCAATAAAATCTCAAAAAAGCGATAAAAAAACTCTTCGAAAAATACTCTTAGACGCGATCTCTTTAAGCAATGAGATTCTGGAAGGAGAGCCGTCTCCAGATGCTCTCCCAATAATAGCTGAGACTCTCGTGCAATTAGCTAATATAGAGATTGCTCTGGAGGACTATCGAAATGCTCTTACCCACGTTCTCAATGCATTGGAAATTTATCGTCAGCTAGAAAATTTTCGAGAGAATTTCTGTAGAATATTAGAGGATTTACTAGATTTCTTATATAAAAATAGGGAGAAGCAACGTTATATCGATAGAACTATGCTTTCTGAATTTCTCGAAAACGCTTCGAAAAAGTGTGTAAATTTCAGGAAAATTGAGGAACTTGCCAAACATCTCGGTTTTCTAGAATGAGAACTAAACGTCCAGTTTAATAGTCTCTATGCTTGATTTATCCTTGGTAATTACGGCCAAATCTATGTATCTACCAGCCAAGACATCTCTTCTAGCAACAGCTTTCATTGCTTCCATTAGAATTTTCTTCCCCTCACTTATAGGCATTTTAGGATCGTAACGATCTTCTAGAATACCTATCGCGACTTCAGCAGAAGTTCCTGATGCTGCATAATTTTCTTCAATAACTGATCCAACAGGATCTAAGGAGAATAACCTCGGCTTTTCCTGAGGCATTCTATCGATACCACCCACGAGAGCGAAAGTTATGTGAGGAAACAACTTCCAACTATAAAGTATTAAACCGAGCCTATGTGCGACCGCTTCTGTAGTAAGCTCTCTCTCCAATCGAAGCTTTGCGTAGCGTAATTCAAACTCCATCTCTTTTACTAAACTTTGTAAATCAGCTACATGCCCTGCAAACGCAAGGCCGATTCGATCTATAACATATACTGACCTGCCAGCTTGTGAAACAACCAGGTAACCGTAGCTAACATTTTTTGTTCCAGCCAAAACGATGCCATCAACACACTTTACTCCAGCAACCATTGATTCCCAGCTTCCTAAACTAAGACTCAATTTTCTCAACTCCTTAATCTTATTACTAAGACTCCTCTTCTCACTTACTCAATTTCTACAACTAAGTCTTAAAAATTAAATGGTAATGATCTCTTCAACTACAGCTTCATAACTCTTCGGTACCCGTTCTGGCGAGATCACGATTATTTTTTTAAGCGTTTTAGCGTACATAAGCGCAGGTAATATTGATTCCTTGTTATGGACTACTATTATGTGAGTTATTTTATCGTTATATGCATCATCGAGAAGATCAATAGCAAATCTCACATCTTTAGCCAACATAGTGACAACTGGTTCTATTCCCAACTTAGACATCTCAAAAAGTCCTTCTCGATGCGCATTTATCTCTGATTGCTCTACATAAACTCTTGCTTTAATGATTTTACCAAACTTACTAGCTTTTTCAAGAACCATTCTCGCTGTTAAGACATCGTGCACTAAATCAAAATCAATCAAAACAGAGACAGCAGTTTCTTGTACCACTTTAATCACTCTCTTTGTGCTATTATTTCATAAGATCCTGAATCGCCCAAAGGGGAACTACTAAGCTTTTTCTAGCAAAGATTATAAAAGCTGAGAAGTAATATCCTTTCAATTCAGGGCGGATAGCGTATGGTTTTGGTTGTATGTCTCTAACAATGTTCTCCTTAATTCTAATATCAATGTATCCATTACGAATTAATGCTCTTAACGTTTTTTCTACTTGATTATATGTTGGAACATATATAATTACTCGTCCTCCCGGCTTTAATGCGTACCAAACTGTTTTAAGAACAGTCCAGGGTTCTGGAATATCGATAAATACTACATCAACATCTTTTTCATCAATACCCTCTTTAGCAACATCTCGAACTTTTATCTCATAAATCTTCGGTACATTCAGCCTTTCCAAATTTTTCTTAGCTCTTTTGGCTCTCTCTGGATCTCTCTCATAAGATATCAATCTAGCTTTTTCTTTACATAGCCTAAAAGCCAAGAATGCCGTCAAGGCACCAGATCCTGTGCCTATCTCAACAACTTTATCTACCGATTTAATATCTGCAAATGTAATGATTATCCCCCAATCTCTGGGATAAATTATTTGTGTTACATAATCAAAATCATTGTAATTCCAGACAATATCTGGTAACGTCGCGGGAAAAACAATAAAGCTCATTCCTAAGTGCGATTTAACTATCCCACCTACCCGTGTATTTATGATATCATCGTGTTTTATGACACCAAACCTAGTATGCAATATGTCTCCACTTTTGAGTTTTATTACTATTCTTTCCTCTTTCTTAGTTCTTGTAAGAGGAAGGAGAAGAACCAGATCCCCTTCTTTAAAAATATGTTCTTTTCTCTCTGACATAGCCCAGCCCTATGCTACATGGTTAAACTCAGCCCAAGACTCCGTGCATAGTTAACAGCTTTCTTCCATTCTTCTATTCTTAATCGTCTGGAAATCTCTGGATATTGGTGTGCACGATACTCCGGCCTATATTGTGCCATAACATTCACTCTTGTTTTATCCAGTCTCATATTTTTAGCGATCCATTCAAGTATTTTTATTGTACAACATTCTAAGTGGTTGGGTAAAACAAGGTGTCTTATAATTACCTCTTCGCCATTATCGCTTAGAAACTTATGATTTCTTGAGACAACATCGAAATATTTTGGTATCTTTGAAAGCCTTAACGCACACTCATTATTTCCATACTTAAAATCTGGTAACCAGATATCGACTACTCCTAAAAGGATTCTCATGGTTTCTGACGAGTTGTAAAGGTTAGAATTCCAGACTTGAGGGACGGGCGCATTGAGTCTTAGGAGGACATCGAAGATATAGTGTAGATTCGGTGTGGGCTCTCCTCCAACCCAGTTAACGTTTCTAATTCTCTTCTTATTCCATTCATTCTCTATCGTTTTTGCCAATATTTCTGGTGCTATGTAATCTCCACTATGTATCTGGGAAATATCCCAATTTTGACAGAAAACACATTTGAAATTACAATGTGAAAAAAATATTGTGTATGATGGAACTAATTCAGGTTCCTCGCCAATATGGATAAAAACCGATGAAATGTATGCCTTCTTATCTAGTCTACAGACCCCCTTTTCTCCCATAATTCTATTAATGCCACAACGCCACTCACAGAAATGGCAATTCTCAAGAATTTTCCAGAGCATATCCCTTTTTAATCTAAGAAGATTTTTTTCTGGAGATTCTTTTCTCTTCCAAATATTTATTATTGATTGCTCATCAGTATCACGAATAAACTCTAACATCTCGGAGAGTTTCTCATCATGGATCTTCCAAAGCTCTTCCAATGGCATTTCGCTTGAATACTCTACCTCAATAATTTTCGCAATTAGGAATTTTGGCAATGCTTCACCACGAAGAATCTGGAAATATCTATGAAGCCTTTCCTGTGCCTCTTTGTCTTCTAAAATCTCTATACTATCAGGTCTTTGCCATACAACTGGTATACCGTTAACCTCTCCTATTAGGGTGAACAAGTAAATCCCCGGCTATGATTCCACATGATCATGTCGTATGAAGTTCCAGAGCAATTTTTTTATCCTTATTACCGAAATATTTAAATATAGATCTACAGCCTTTAAAAATAAAGCGATATGAAGTTATATAAAATTATCGGGTGATATCATTGAGCGAAGAACATTACGAAGATTTTGGAGAAGAATATACCAATGAAATCGACCATGGAGCACCGCTAAAGTGTCCATATTGTGGCTCTGAGGATATCGAGATCATAGGAGATACCTACGTATGCATGCGTTGTGGAAGCGTACTCGAAGAGGAAATTATTGATCTCCGTCCTGAACGGCGAGAATTCTCACCAGAGAATTCTCTAACTCGACGCTTTTTGCCCACATCGCCTCTCACGAATATTCAACCAGTCAAGCTATATATTCAAGGAGACAAGAGCGTAACTCGCGTAATGCCAAAGGATGCTAGAACAAGAAATACTTTGTATGCAATGTCGATACTAAACGAGATAGCTTCTAGACTTCACCTTCCAAGAACTACTAAGGATACCGTTATGGAATACTTCCGCAGATTAAGCATGAAAAGATCAATCAGAAGAGAGAGAGTCCCGGCAATTGTGGCTGCATTGATCTATCTTGCAAGTCGGATAACTGGCGTGCCACGTCACTTAGATAGAATCGCCAAGGTTAGTGGTGTCAAGAAGAAAGATATCTCGAAAGCATATAAAATGATAAGGTCAGAGCTAAAGCTTACTGTACCAATACCAGATGCTGAAAAATTTGTAATATCTTTCGGGAGAGAACTCGGACTAGGTGGTGAAACTATCAGCAAAGCTATAGAGATCATAAGAGAGGCTAAAAAGAAAGGTGTGTCAATTGGTAGAGACCCCGCAGGAATCGCCGCTGCAGCCTTATATATAGCTTGTAGACTTATGGGCGAGAAGAAGACACAGAAAAAAGTTGCTGAAATCGCTGGAGTAACAGAGGTTACGGTGCGCAATAGATACCGGGAGATAATAAAGCTATTGAATCTTGACATCAGTGGATAATATCTGCTACAGAGAATATAACGTCATGATCATGAATCTTCAATAGAGAGCCTTTGCTTGGCCTAATCCAGTGGAGATCTGCCACTCTAGCATGCGCTTCTATAATTGGTGCTTGTTCAAAACCATAATGCTTTGCTATTCGTATTTCGTCCTCAAATCTTAGAAATAGTTTAGTTCTTTGATTGCAAACAGCGATTAGTTCCCTCTTTCCAGATCCTTCACCTGCCGCAAAAAATAGTGAGAGCTTGTTAGGATACTTACTATCTTCTTCGTGTTTCATAATTTCTACTTTCCTATCAATATCTTTAAGTTTTAGAGTAAGAGAATTCGTCCTAATAAGGTGTAGTAAATGACCTCTTAGTACCTGAAGAATTACTCGATGAAATCGCACTTTTTCAAAAATTTTACTTAAGAAAATAGGTGATGGTATGGATCGCACAAATCCCTGAGGAGTTCCGTTAAATATTAGGAAAAAAGTACCTCTAAAAGGTCCTTCTTGTATAATCATGTACAATTCTACGTCATCTAAAATAAACTTTTTTAGATCCCCTAATGCTTTAAGCCATTGTTTTAATTCTCCTTCTTTTCTTATTTTATTTTCAATATGAGTAAGGATGTCAGCTGCGTATCGATGTAGTGCGAACTCATCATATATCGCGGATAGCTGTACTGGATAATCGTATAATTCAATACCCAGATCTCCTTCTATAAATCCTCGAAAATTCCTCTTTAAGAGATATTTTCCAGATCTGCTATTCCTAATCCCAACGATTTTGTAAAGAGGATAAAAGCTACCTTTATACTTAAATCCACCCTCGACGGGAACTATGTAAGTAAATGGCACACACCTTAGTTTGTCAGAGTCCCAAAAGATGATTTCGAAATCCGCTGGATCAATTGTTCTATCATAGAGAATTTTAGAGAACACTTCAGCAATTGTTCCCTGTTTCAAGTATAACACCGTTGATCAGTAACGGCCGCTTTCATCATAGATCAGAGAGGGGTTTGACACATCATCTCATAGAGTTATTTTTTCAATTTCATAATTATGGAGAAGGCTAAATTAATTTATCCATCAGAAAATTATAACATGTGAACCCTAGATCTTCCTAATAATCCAGAGTATTAGCATGCTAGAGATCGTGCAGAATTATTTCAAATCTTACTAGTAATATCGCATAACATATTTGGCGATTACGAGATAATAAAAATATTTTTTTCCTAACAATAGTTAGACTACATTCTGTAATTCCTCGGCTCCTCCCGAAACTTATAGGGATAATTCATACCCCCGATAATGCTAATCTTTATGAATAATCTAGCGTTCTATTATCTTGGTCATTTGTAGAAAATAGTCAATATAATAATCCGGTGATTCTATGAGCGAAAGGAGTATTGAGGAAAAATTAAGTGAAATTCTTGAAAGATTAGAAGAGCTTACTGAAGAAATTATTGATCTTCGGGATAGGGTTGAAAGTCTAGAAGAACGCGTAAAGAAGCTCGAGAAGCCGTGTACGTAATGAATTTTATAAATTTTTTCTTTCAAACGACTTGACCAGCTAAAAAATCTTAAGATGAAGCTCTGATACTCATGATTTTCTGTAGCTTATCTGCTGTCAATTTAAGGTCTCTTAGAATAACACCCAATTTTGCATCTTCCTTTGTTAAGACAGCAAGTATATGATCTTCACCCGTTAATCTCAAAACCACATACCCTACATCAGTATAGATAATTACGTGGTCTACATGCCCTTGTTTTAGATCTAGAGCACTTCTTTCTGATGTACTAAAAATTACCGTGATAGCAGCTGCTAAAATTCCTTCCTCTTTTTGTATTTTTTCTGTCTTAGGATAACTAGCTACTGGGAGTCCTTCAATGGTAGCCACCATAGCTACCTCGATCGATGGATTGTTACGAAGCAGCTCTTCTAAAATTTTCTCTATTTCTTCTATAATTTCTGTCCTTTCATAAGATTGCGAAATTATTGCTAAAAGCTCTTCTCGAGACGCTACTTCTTCACTCATACTTGTCGCCTACTGATTTCTCGGCATGATATTATTTGAAAAAATGAACAAAAGCTTCGCAGTATCTCCTTAGTGACATACTAAGGCTATGTATGGATAAAAAACCTTAAGCTAATCATATTAATAAAAATTATCATTTCAATTCCCTATACCTATTACACAAAAGAATATTGTGTATTGTTAAATGTTTTTTTGGCCAAAATAGTGCTATCATTCCCTAATCTAAGCGACATACATGCAAGTATTGTTGAAGTTATTCCTAATCGTCAACATGTTTGGCAGTGGGAACTCTATTTCGTCTAGAAGATGTGTATTGATTGGGGACGTTATGTCAGGTAAGGAATACACCCCGTTGACTAGAGGAACTTGGAGGAAATTTTGGCAAGCTGTTAAAGAAGCCGATATTGTATTGGAAGTTTTAGATTCTCGAGACCCCCTATCTTTTAGACTACCGATTGTTGAAAAGCGGTTATCCGCGCTTGGAAAGAAAGTTATACTCGTAATTAATAAGGCTGATTTGGTTCCAAGAGACGTCTTAGAAGCTTGGAAAAGAGAGTTCGAAAAAGAGTATCCCACAATCTATATTAGTGCGAGATATCGACTTGGAACTGGAAAACTGAGAAAATTGATTTACAAAATAGCACCTAAGGGCAAAGAAGAAATAAAAGTTGCAATCATAGGCTATCCTAATGTCGGAAAATCATCTATTATAAACATCTTAAAAGGATCCCATAGTGCTCCGACGGGAGCTAAACCCGGCTTAACGCGTCATTTACAAATCGTTAGAAGGGGAAGACTTAGAGTTTTGGATACACCAGGAGTTTTCCCATACGAGGATGCGGATACATTGGTCTATAAAGGTGCAATACGCGTGGAGACCTTAGATGATCCAATACCACATGCCATAGAGTTAATAAATAGACTTAAAAAGATCCATCCAGACGTTCTGAAACGAACATATGGTTTTGATGCGGATGATCCGTTAAAATTTCTTGAAGAATTGGCAAAAAAACGGGGTAGATTACTAAAGGGCGGTGTTCCCGATGTCAAGGAGGCTGCTCGTACTGTCCTTCGTGACTGGCAAACTGGTAAAATAGTAATTTGGGTTCGTCCTGAAGATTACTATGGTGCTAAGAAATGAAAAAATGGTTACTAGACCTCTTAGATTGCGAGACTATTAAACTAAAGGTATCTAAATACTCAAGAGTACTCCCCGAAATATACTCTGGTGTAATATTTTGCGATAAAGATGAGTACTTTATCCGTCGAAGTATACCTATTCTGACGAATAAGAAATGGCTAAAGAAAATTTCAAAATTAAGAGGTTTGTACGAAGCCCTTCCAGCAGCTCCTTGGAGAGCGTTAACGAATGATTGGGTAAAACATATGCGATTGATCCATTACCGCTTATTACTAGATAGTGTTCGACTTTTAGAGAGTAAAGACAATCTAACCATTCTAGCACTAGGATGTGGATGGGGCTGGGAGATTTGGTGTTTATCTCGTATTCTTAGAAAGCTATCAGTTAAGGCCAGAATTATTGGTACTGATATCGCATTTAAACCATTGAGGCTAGCGAGGAAAATATTGGAAAGAGAAAAAGAGATTTTCGACATCATAGAATTTTGTATTTCACCAGCGGAGAAAATACCTTTTAAAGCCAATACATTTGATATCGTTCTAGCAATTTTTGGAAGCTTGGATCATTCTGAGAGTTACCCCCTAATATTCCAAGAGGTTTCACGAGTATTACGGCAGAACGGATTATTTGTTTTTACGGTACTTAATAGATTTTCGCTAGACTGGTTATTAAGAGTAGCTACAAAGCCGAGATTATTTCTAAAGACTGTCAGAAAGATGCGAGACCCCTTCACAAGAATAACAATACCCCTGCCAAAACAAGGTTCTATACGAATCCCAACTCATTATTACGTCCCAGCAGAAGTTTTGAGATTGTTAAGAATGGCTAAATTAACTCCACTAAAGTTCTATAGCATCTTCTCTCTATTACCCATGAATTTTAAGGCTAAGAAGTTTAATTATGTTCATAGAATACTTCATTACCTGGATTATTATGGCAGTACCGTTCCATTTCTGAAGTTTCTAGGTAGATATTTGGGTGTAATTGCTAAGAAAGTCGTTTAGCATTTTCAATCTCTCCTCCAGTGGGATGTATTTCTTACCACCTGGAGAGTAAAAGTAGATCTTTGCTAATGTATCAATAAAGCCTCCTATTCCTCGCTTCTTCAGTACTGCTACTAAACGAATCAAGTCTAGAAGAGCTATCGCTCGTAAAAACTTATTAAAGAACCGCCACGAAAGGTGGATTTCCAAGATTCTTTGAAGAGGATCCGACATATTCAACCATACTTTCGAAAATTCTAAATCTTCCGGTCCCTTTCTGATTGAGACTCCTAAACCCTTATGCTCAGGCTTCTCATAGATCGTATTCATTAATAAATCCTCTTCCTCATAGATTCTTCTCAAATACTGGTAGTTTGGAGATTTATCTTGACACAGAAATTTCATTTCATATAGTTCTTTTATTTCCAGTGGAAAAATACTAAGCATATCAATCAAATTCTTAACTAAATCTCTTAAATCTATGTATCCTCGCAAATGATCTCCCACAAATGGACACTGCTTTTCTCTGAAACTATTTATTAGCTCCGCGGATTGAGAAAGAGGAATGGAACTCGTATTAATAAGTCCCGCTCCTGTATCTAGAGCTAATCGAGCATATGCTTTTGCTGATTTTTCGGCATAACTTCCTATAGATAGTACTATTACATCGGGTTTACTTGATTTAATCGCCGATACCAATTCCTCATAGGATATAGTAGTTATCTCCCTTAAACCATATTGTCTTAAAATTTCGGAGTTTTCTTCCGAAATCCCAGATTCAATCTCTATTTCTAAGAATTCTTTATCTTCAAAAAGAAGCGCACCCACTCTTTTCCCAACTTTTTTTGAATCTATATCAATGATTTTTTCGATCCTTATGTCTTCTATAGTGAATGAATTAATTTCCTTTATCGGAAAAGAAGCTAAAGATTTTGTCAAATCGTCCTTAAATCTTATTAGCTTAATGAACTCTCTAATTAGTCCGCTAAAGCCTATGATTGTTACACTAATCTTCTTAGCCATCGTTTATACTCCTTCAGGAGAATTAATAAAAAATGGTACAAAATTACGAATAATATTATGCTTTATTGAATCAGGTATCTTAGAGCAATTACCCCAATGCCTCGAACCCCGATGATTATTTCATTTAAACCATCATTGTTAATATCGTAGATTAATGGTGGATATACTCCAGCTCCTTGGTATCTGAGTGAAACTAGAGGCTTAAGCTTGTTCTCTTCATACTTTAGGACGCTTAACGTACCATTGGGAGCTCCTATAATAATCTCTGGTTTATTATCTCCGTCAATATCTCCTACCGCTGGTTTATCCCCTGCTATTCCTCTATAGCTGGCTAATAGTTCTCCTGACGGCAATTTTACAACATGTGTGAGATTTGGTGTCGCACAGACAATAGCTTCTGGTTTTCCGTCATTATCAATATCAGCTATTGTGGGAGTGAATACAGGATTTCTAAAGTTCAGTTCTAGCATAATCTCTTTCTCCTTAAGTACTCTTAAGAAACCATCACCGCATCCAACGATAATCTCTGGAATATTATCCTTATCGATATCACTTAGTACTGGTTCCCACACTCCTCCTCCAAACGTTAATCTCACAATTTCTTTATCACCCTTAAGGATCCTTAATGTGCGATCAGCACTACCAGCAACTATTTCTGTCTCTTCGTCTCCGTTTACATCTCCAACAGCCGGTTGATAAACCCAATCATTGAATCTAATGAGCCATAGTTCTTTTCCGTTTTTGATAACGCGAAGAGAATGATCTTTCGAACCTGCAACGATCTCGTCTTCTCCATCACCGTTTATATCTTCTATAACAGGTGGTTCTACAATGCTTCTGAACCTACTGAACCTCCATAATAGTTTGTTTCCTCTAAATGCTAATAATGCACCCCCATACGTTGGAACTAAGACCTCATTTTGTCCATCATTATCAATGTCTCTTATTACTGGTGTTCTTACTGGTTGATCAGCGATCTTAGTACTCCATAGTTCCTGACCATCTAAGGTTAGGTAATACAAAAATCCATTACGTGCACCAACAATTATTTCAGGTACTCCATTATTGTCAGCATCCCCAATTATCGGAGAGAAAGCGCCACGATCTATAGTAAATCTCCATAATTCCGCCAATGTCCCTGCAGACATGGTCCTCCCTCCCACATAGTAGGTATGCTAAGTGATTAACACTAGTGTAAAGTTAGGATGGAACGTAGCTTTCTGTAATGTTCTGTATTGAAAAAGAAACCAAGCATTAACATTAATATTATAGGGAAGGATGTTTAAATGTTAATTTTTAGGAATAAAACTTCTGAGTGGTGGTATTTATGAGCTTGTTTAGCAAGATCAGAACAGTTGGCATAGACTTAGGCACATCTTCAATAAAAATATCGGCTGGTACAAAGAGATTAAAGTTTCCCAGCATGATTGGAGAACCAAATCCAGGATTCCGAGGAATAACAACAGACAAAAGTTGGGAAAATAATTTAGTGATAGAACTTGAAAATGGTGAAGAATACTACGTTGGAGAGCTAGCCCGGTTGCAATCGATGGTTAAGATTCCTCTAGCACGAGAAGGACGTATGAAAAGTGCTCGTGATGCTTTAATTGCTGTTAAAGCAGCACTAGGTCTAATAGCCGAGAGACCAGAAGAAACTTTTGTTATCGCTACTGGAGTACCCGTGGCAACTGGGCAAGGGGAAATGGAGGCCTTAAGCAAGAGCATAGTAGGGACTCACGAAATAAGGATAAAAAACGATGCTACTGGTGATAAGAAAATAATTAAAGCCAAAATTGTTGCAGCTCCTGTCATGCCGGAGCCTTATGGTTCCTGGTATTATGTATTGAAGCGAAGAGGGGAGAGAACAGCAATTGATTCCGTAATAATTGATATTGGCTATGGTTCGACAGATATTCTTACAATATATAATGGTACGATACTCAGAACTGCCAGTGGATCTATTGTTGAAGCTGTTGATACTATTGTTACAAAACTGGCCCAGTATCTAAACGAAAAAACGGGTAGAATGATAAAGCCAGAGTTACTTATTGCTTCCCTCGAAAAAGGAAATATGGTTGTCAACATAGGTGGTGCCTCATACGATATCTCTCCTCAAGTTAATGCTTTATCAGAGTACGTGGCGAGAGTAATAATGGACGAGTTGAGCCGCTTAATGGATTCACTACCCCCCGATGCACTAATAAAATATTTCATCCTAGTAGGTGGTGGAGTTTACTTCCTCGGTCCTAAACTAAAAGAAGCATTACTAAGTAGTGGATTTGTAAAAAGCCCTGATCAAATAATAATTCCGGATGATCCCGTTATGTCTAATGCTATGGGATTCGAGCTCGTAGCTCAGTATTATGCTCAAAGATTGCTGGGGAAGTAAGAAAATAAGGGAAATAAAACTATGCATCAAATATACTTCTATAGAAACGGCATATAATTTCACCAAACTCAGCTACTCTATTTTGTGATGAAACTCGTTTACTCCGCTGATAATCAAGAAAAATGATGAAGGATCCGGGGGCTGATAAAACGTCTCTTTAAAACCTTTTTGTTACATTGCTTGAGAAAAAGCATTCTTCTAAATATAGCCTCCGCTTCAGTAAAAGTAAAATTATGAATTATCACGGCTATTTTAATAACTATGAGAACTCGCAGATTCTTAGGAGTAAAATCTTGGTGATGATGGACACCCTAGCTGATCAAATGATGAGCCCGAAGTTAACTGAGGTGATATCATGAAAAACAATCAATTAAATGAGAAACGGGATATCTCATCACTACTCCATAGAATTGATGAAATAAAGAAAATCGATGAAAAACGAAAAAAGCTACTTGATACCTTTTGTGAGGAATTATCTTCCAGAGAAGAACCAAGCGATAATTTAATTTACGTAGCTGATCAGCTTTTTGAGATAGGAAAATTTGAGATAAAGCATAACAAGCATTCCTCCGCCATTCTTCCGTTGTTCGCAGCACTGGTTACTTACAAGTTGTTTAAAGATGATGAGAACCTGATGAAATGTTACGGATACTTGGACACTTGTTTAAAAAAATTTGAAACAGAAGCTTTAAACTGGCATGAGTGGGATAACGCATATATCTCGTATTTAACGCTCTGGTTGTCTAAGAAATACGTTCTAGAAGAAGAGTTACCACTGTTTCCAGAATATCTCAACGAAGTCCACCCCTTGTTAAGGGAAGTTGCGGTTCGTCTTGATATGTTTTTAAAAGGAGAAACTACTTTAGCTTCGATAAATGAACTATTTCACGAAGTAAATAATATAGCTACAAAGTATAGTTTTGAGAAGATGTGGGGAATATTTAAGGAAGTAGTAACTATCATTGGTTACATGCACCAAAAAGAGATGATGAAGGGAGTGGTCGCTGAGGAAGCCAATGAAGAAAACGCCGAAATCTGATAAAAAGGTGGCTGTACTCTTGAAATATGTGCTAGGAATAGAAGCTACTGCACATACCTTTGGTGTGGGTGTGGCTTCTATAGATGGTTCAGACATTGTGGACTTTTCTCATCAATATATCCCAGAAAAAGGTGGCATACATCCTAGAGAAGCTAGTGAACATCACTCAAAAGTAGCTCCAGAGATCCTCAAAAAAGCGATCGATTATATCAAGGAAAGAGGAGGAGATCTAGTGGCTATCGGCTTTTCTCAAGGCCCCGGTCTCGGTCCCTGCTTACGCGTTGGTGCTACAGTAGCTCGCGCAATAGCTAGTTACTTAGATATCCCACTCTTCGGTATTCATCACGGTGTTGCTCATATAGAGATAGGAAAGAAATTAACTGGCGCGAAAGATCCCTTGGTTGTTCTTGTTTCTGGCGGTCATACAATGATCGTAGCACTGGAGAAGGGATATTATCGCGTTTTTGGAGAAACATTAGATATATCGATAGGAAACTTAATAGATATGTTTATGCGTGCTGCTGGTTATCCCTCTCCTGCTGGAGCATTATGTGAAAAACTTGCTAGAGAGTCTTCTGATTTCGTCGAGCTTCCCTATATAGTTAAGGGAACAGATTTATCATTTTCTGGAATCCTCACGCAAGCTATTAAGCTTTTAAGAAAGGGAGTGCCGGTACATACGTTATGTAGGAGTATACAGGAGGTGGCTTTCGCCATGCTTACAGAGGTGACAGAGAGAGCCTTAGTCCATACTAGAAAGAGAGAATTACTGATTGTAGGCGGTGTAGCAGCAAATAAAAGACTAAGGGAAATGCTTGAAAATATATGTAAAGAACATAATGTGACGTTTTATTGGAGTAAAAAATGGAACGGAGATAACGGCGCCATGATAGCTTGGACTACAGTTTTAGCTTATAAGTACGGAAAGCCATTAAGAATAGAAGAGAGTTTGGTAAAACCTCTATGGAGAATAGACCGAGTTTTCATTCCGTGGGGATCAGATCAAACCAGCTAATATTGCCTTTATCTCGTTTAGTGCTTCTTTAGCCCTCTCAGCATCTTCTCCCTTCAGCTCACCTTTGGTTAATCTTTCCGTCATTTCTTTTATGAACTCATGGTACTCCCAAGGATAAACGATCCATTTATCTGTAGTTTCGATGAAGAAGTCGGGAACTAATATGCTCCATGGCTTTAGATGAATAGTTGCTATCTTAACCTCCTTGGCATTTTTTGATTTAACGTGCTCTAGTGCTAGTTTGAGAGTTTTTCCAGTATCTGCTACATCGTCAACTATTAAGACGTTTTTTCCAGAAACATCTATTGTTAGAGGATGTACAATTTGGGGTTGTTCGGAGGTCTCACTAACCCTTTTGTAGAAAACTATACGAATAGGTGCTATGTCCTTTACCCCGAAATAATCCGAAAAAATAGCTGCAGGAACGGCACCACCACGGAGTATAGAAACAATAATATCTGGGCGAAATCCCGATTCTTCCACTTTTTTACATAATTTTAGAGTTTTTTTAATGATGCTACTCCACGTTTCTACTTGATAATGAATAGGCATGCAACTCCCTCTAAAAACCTCTAAATTTTCAGTTAAATCCCAGATTTTTAGAAGTTTTTAGCACATATCAAAGGATTATCGCTAAGAGATTTTAAGGCTGGCGTAGTACATATACTGTGGGTTCCTCTGGTACTTCATTAATATTTAATTCAAATGTATTATTCTCCACTTTTTCTACCGGTCCACCCCACACGTTGAGAAAATCGTCTAGCCGGTGAAGTTTTCCAAAAATTCTCTGGTTTAATTTTTCACTATAATAATGCATCGGAATAACTATGTGGGGATTTACTTGTCTAATAACGGTTACAGCTTCCTTAGGTCCTATAGTGAAAACTCCCCCAATAGGTATAAAGAGTACGTGAGGCCTACCAAAAACTCTTATTCTTTCTACATGATCTTGAGAAAGCGTATGACCAAGATCTCCTAAGTGAACAAAGACCCCATCTCCGTATCCTACTACGTAAACAGTGTTTGTACCCCGTTCTTTGCCTCTTTTATCGTCATGGTAAGTCAGAATACCACGGATTTTTACATCCTTAACGTTTCTATCTCCCACAAGACCTATGAAATGTTGGGAATCCCACTTGGCAACTTTTTGCCAATTAGCGTGATCGAAATGATCATGCGAACAAAGAATAATATCTCCCTTCAATCCCTCAAGGGAGAATTTACCAATCTCTCTTCTAAATGGGTCAAAAATTATAGTTAACCCTATAGCTTTGTTGTAGATACTAAAACAGGCGTGACCCCACCACCTAATTTCAAAGATACTCGTAGGTCTGTCTAGAGAAAACATCTTTTTTCACCAATAAGTCATGCAAGAAAAAAGAAGACTTATGAAAATAAAAAAATTCTGTTGCAAAAGATCTCAGCCCTTTCAAGCATCAGCATGAAAATATCTTTCTAAGTGCCCGGTCTCTCATCATCGAGCAAGCATCTTTTTATTTCGAGATATCTTCTAGCCTTAAACCTTTCGTTTCTGGTCCGATCATTATCACAAGTAATCCTCCAATTAGATGCATGAAGAAGAATACTAGGTACGCTGCTACAAGGCTACCGCCCATTTGTAATAATCCCGTGACCACAGGTGCTATAATACCCGCCACTCTTCCCGTTGCCGCTGCTATTCCCGCTCCAGTACCTCTATAGTCTGTTGGATACAGTTCTGGTGTATATGTGTATAGACCTGACCAAGCTCCTAGGTTAAAGAACGATACTATGATGAAGCCTGCCGAAAGTAATAAGCCTATGCTGTAAGCTCCTATCCGGATAGTACCTATTTCCCAATAATCAGCGATACTCACAATAATAGATCCTATACCTGCTCCTATTAAGTAACCCGCAAGAACTTTCTTTCTACCTAATTTATCAAGTAGAAACGCTGCACTATAATATCCGGGAATTTGAGCAGCGATTATTAGAATACTCCATGATAAAGCGACTAGTAGGGAATACTGGGGATACTTATCGGCTAATATCTTAGGTAACCAGAGGAAAACTCCATAGTAAGTATAAACTAAGATAAACCATAGGCTCATTAGGAGAATCGTTCTTTTCGCATATTCTCCACGAAAAAGCTCTATCCAACGAACTTTACTACTCGGCCTCCGGGAAACCTTTACTTCTCCCACTACTAAGCTATACTTCTTTAATATATGGATAGCCTTATCAATTCTACCCTTCTCTTCTAAATATCTTATTGATTCTGGCAAATAAACGACAATAAGGGGAACCAAAATTAAGGCGAGTAAGCCCCATAGAAGTACCCCTTCCCAGTCAATAGTCTCTATGAACACTAATGGGATCAAGAGACTCAGGATTGCCCCCCAGACCCATGCTGTCTCAACTAAGCCAACGAAAGTTCCCCGATACTTTGCTGGCGTATACTCGGATATGTATACTCCAGGAATCGGCAATGCACCACCTAGCCCTATCCCCGCTATAAATCTGTAGAGAAGTAATAATTCATAATCATGCGTAGTGCCGCATAACGCTGTGAATACCCCATGTATCGTAATAGTTATTATCAAGGCCCATTTTCTCCCTATAATGTCTGCTAAGCGTCCAAAGAGAAGGGCACCGAAGAACATGCCTACGAAACCACTACTCAGCAAATAGCTTAGCTGTATTTGATTTAATGCTAATTCAACCCCCAATCGTTTCAATACACCAGAAATTAAGAGAACATTCATAGCTGTTAACATGTAGGTCAGAGAAGCTATTATTAGGAGCCGATAATGAAATCTCTTCAATTCTACTCGTTCTAAATAATTCAGTAAACTCATGAAAGTTCACCAGAAATTACCGTATAAGCTATTGTTGCGTAGTAAATGAGCGAGAGCTTTCTAGAGAGTATTATACTCTAGCATAAGTAATCGTCCTTTTAGTTTATTTAAGAAACAAGAAAGAGGAAGAATTTTCGATACAATCACTATTTCTAGGCAATTATTGCAATATGGTAGCGTATGTTCCTATCTTCTTTAGAAAAGTCATGTCTTCGTACACTAATTTTCCCCGGAGAAACGTTGCTTTCACCCACCCCTTTACTCGCATTCCTTCATATGGTGTTATTGACGATTTACTAAAGAGTACCTCAGAGGTCACTTTCCATTCTTTTCTTGGATTAAAAATGATAATGTCAGCATAAAAACCGATTTTTATTTTACCCCTGTTTTTCAGCCCTAAGATTTTCGCTGGGTTTCTAGTTAAGGCGTTAATTATTGGCTCAAGATCTCGTACATGGGTCTTTTTGATTAAAGTATATATGAGGGGTAACAATAACTGAACCCCATTTATACCCGGCGATGCCTTACATAGGTTTACTAGCTTTTCTCCTGCAGCGTGAGGCGCGTGATCACTAGCGATAGCGTCTATATATCCCGATAAAACCCCTCTCCAAAGCATACGCCTGTCTAACTCTGTTCTTAGTGGAGGGTAACATTTAGCTACTCCTTTCAATTTCTCCCCTAATTCCTTGTTTAATATGAGGTGATGAGGCGTGACTTCCGCTGTTATTTTTATACCCTCTCTTTTAGCTTTGATAATCTCTATTAAGGCCTCGTAGCTACTCAGATGCGCTATATGAAAACGTAACTGTTTTTTTCTAGCAATCTCGATTATTTTCTTTACAGCCGAAATTTCAGCTTCTCTAGGCCGTGATTTTTCAAATGAAGAATAGCTTTCACAATCGGAAATTGGGGTCAAATATCTGTGATCCTCTGCATGAATTACGTATAAGAAATCTCGGGGAAGATCTTCCTGTATGAGTATATCTTCCTCTTCTGCATTGTATAAATATACTTTCACACCAGCTGGTAAAGGGAAGCTATTTTTCACCTTGAGAAATTTTTCCAATTCCATTGAATTCTTGGGTAACCCTACATAGAGAAGGAAATCACAATAACTTTTGTCTTTAATTAAATCAAATTTCCTTTTGAACATCTCAAATGAATCTATTTTTGGATCGTTATTTGGCATATCCGCAATTATTGTCACTCCACCGGCTATAGCTGACTTGCTACCTGTTAAGAAATCCTCTTTCCATTCAAATCCAGGCTCTCTAAAATGTACATGCATATCTATGATGCCTGGGAGAAGCAGAAATTCCTTCGCATTGTATACATTATTTACCTTTGCTAGCCAGAACTGTTTTACATTATCAGATTTATATATGTCCACAATTTTTCCACTTTCATTAATGACGATGTTAACTCGTATCCAGTGTTTCCCTTTAAGAATTCTTCCCTTCCTTATCAGAAGCACGCCAAGAACACACTCCTCAATAATGCTAAGAACCCAATGAAATATGACTCTTCATCCTTTATCTAAAAAACGCAACATTAAGAAACAGTGAGAAACCTCCCCTCTTCTAAACTAAAAAACATAAGTAATGGGGTGTTTGAGCAATAACTGTGCTTTTGTTTTTCTCTAGCAATGATTTATGGAACTATAGTTCTCCGAGAAGAGCCTCTGCAAGGGCATCCGCGATTTTTTGGCCCTTATCCGTAAGCTTAAATCTCTTCTCGATCCAGTTTTTCGCTCTTTCAATCTTAATCATTTTAACGAGTCCATATCTATACAGTGCTTCTAGCTTTCTGGTTGTAGTAGCCGGTTGCATTTCCGCATATTTACTAGCAGCTCTGTTAATATCGCCGATGTTTCCTTCTCCCCTCTCTCTGAGAGCTAAGAGAACAGCTACAGTATAGGGATCAAATATAGATATTCCCCTATAAGGATCCTTAACTCTATAAATTCTCATACAGATTCACCCTATAGCCTATTATAAACAACATTTTTTATTATTTTTCCGACATACATTCTAGACGAGATTAAAACGTGTTGAATAATATGGTATGCTATATATTAACCATTACACGCAATTAACTATTTAAGTATAGCTTTAATTCATCACTGTTTTAAACAGTACATTTATGTCAATCTTATTCTTCATAAATTCATAAAAATAAGCACAAGAGTTATACATTAACGAAATATGATGTTAAAGATCTAAAATCCTAAAATATAGATTGCTTAGAGAGGTAGAGCTCGTGCATTCATTTAAACTTATAGCAAAGGGAGCGGAGGCTTACATATATTACGGAGAATTCTATGGCTTACCAGCCATTAAAAAGTGGCGTATACCTAAAACTTATAGAATTAAGACGTTAGATGCCGTTATTCGTAAGACTAGAACTAAGAGAGAAGCAAAGTTATTAAGAAGCGTTAAAAAAATTGGTATTCCAGCCCCTACTGTTTACGAAGTTGATTTGCGAGAATGCTCTATTATAATGGAATTTATTAGGGGAGAGCTACTGAGAGACGCGTTGCTTTCTCAAAAAATACCTCATAAAAAAGCATTAGAACTCTTTCTTAAAATCGGGGAATTTGTAGGTATGCTACATGAGAACTCAATAGTTCATGGTGATTTAACAACATCAAATATTATACTGGTTAACGCGGAGAACGACGAGCTTGTCTTTATAGATTTTGGGCTAGGAGACGTAACAAATTCTATTGAAGAATTCGGTGTAGAATTAAGGGTTTTTAGATCATCTTTAGCAAGTACTCATTACGATCATGACGAAGAATTTTTCTCCGCTTTCGAAAATGGATATAGAAAAACCTTTAGCAAAGCATCTAGCGCTCTTAAGAAGTATAGGGAGATAATGCTAAGAGGCCGTTATGTGGCTGAAAGGAGGCAAAAATCATTCTTTTCTGAATTTTGAAACTTCTTTCTTTAGCTCATTAAAGAATTTAAGGAATTTTTTATCAAGAATATCTAATGCACTCAGAATTATTTCCTCTGGAGTATATTGACCCACGCTTTCTAACCGGAAGATGTATTGAGAATCCGATGGTTCTAGCTTCAATGCTCTTTTCGGGCAAGCTCTAACGCAGATGCGGTCTAAGTCGCACAGATAAAGTCCTATTCCCTCTAAATGCGGTCTACCATTTAATTTTAGTATGTTTTTAGGGCATGCCTCGATACATTTGCCACATCCATCGCAGACATCTGTGGCGATTAATATTGGTATTGGTTTATATCCTAAAGTAGAAACAGGGATCCATTTTGCATGATCTTTTCCTTTACCCACTTTAGCTATCGCTTCAAGCTCTATTTCTTGTCCTGGTCCTAGTTTAACAATAGGAATGTTATCATATACTGGTCTCACACTTTTTCTATCAATTGGCTCTAGATCTCCAGAATATACTGTTATTATTTTTCCTTCTTCACCTTTCTTATGCAGTCTTAAACGTGCAGTGCACTCTATTAACTTTTCTAAAGATGCTCCCTCGAGATCAGCACAATCCTCTAAAATATTTAATTCGTTCTTGTCCACTTTAAGTGGTATAAGAGCTAATCTATGAGCAAGCTCTTCGTCATATAGAGCACTAGTATTAAGATGAACAAAGACGTCATGGATTGCGAGAACGGGTATCTCTGTTAGTATTGCTCTTCGTAAAGCATTGAGGATGTGAACTTCTACATCATTCATGAAAAATTCTACATAAAGCTTGTTAGGTCTCGCTATTAACTTAATTTCCACAAAATTTCACCTCCTAGCCGCTAAACGACGGATTCTCTCTTCGAACCCAAACTTCTTAAGCAAAGGAATGATACTCTCTGGCACGAGATGCTCCCAAGGCTCTCCTTTTACAATTAATTCCCTTATAACCCTTCCCTGGTAAATGTCTCTATTAATATGTTCCAATTTCACAGTTTCTATTCCAAAGCGTTCAAATAACATGAGCACTAGTTCATTACCAGAATATACGCGATCAAATCTAGGTGTCAGCTCAATTACTCTCCCTGGCCATGCTAAGTTTTCGTTTATATCTGGAATAGGGATAATTACAGCTCTATCCAAGACACCTAAATTTTTTAAAACTTCTCTTACAATTTCGACGCGTTCCCCCGCCGTGAGTGGATTTTCTATTGAATAGCTATCCTGTGCTGAGCCAATACCTATTATTATCTCGTCTTCTCTATTAAGAATCTCCCGAACCGCCCAAAGATGCCCTTTATGAAAGGGCTGGAATCTACCTATGAGTAATCCACGAGAAACCATTTTCTACGCTCCTCCTAGGAATAGTTGCGTGATAAAGTTATTATCATCAGAGGAAAGAGGAGGCTATCATCAGTGTGCATTAAAGTATTTGTCGAAATCTAATATTACTAAACTAAAATGCTTTTTGGTGGAATTTTAAATTAGAAATTCCTCTTCTAATAACTTAATCACGATTTCTTCAATTTGCTTTTTGGCGTTTTCTGGTAATTCTGTTGGTGTTTGTCCAATATCTTCATCGGATCCAGTTATTACTTTTCCTTCATCATCTTTTAGTATTATGCCCTCCGAGACAGCTCCCTTTACTCTGAGTGGAGGCGTATGTGCAAATAGTACAACACTTTTTTCCTCTATGTCAGCATCTGTAACTACTTCATAAATCATTTCCATATCCGTAACTTTAGCGATTTTGTACTTAGGATCTTTAGGATGGGGCTTTACCTGAAGAACACGCACATAACTTATCTTAACTGTACCCACTGGACTATTATCTGGAAATTTCTTTAACCTAGTACCTAGAGAGCGTAAGTTGAATATTGCAAACCTTAACAATTTCGCTGTATAGTCATCTTTCATCTTCGCTACTCGATACCAATTTACCCCCAGTCTGGATATAAAAGTCGATAAGAGATTATTGAAACCACGGAACAGATTACTTATTAATAACATGTGTTTAGACATTGTTGATTCTCTCATTTTATTTACGCAGGAGGAAATCTTCTCTAACAACTCTATAGCTTCTTGCTTTCTAATTCCAGGTATTTTACCGTCTCGAGCTAAGGAATCCAATACATCAATAGCATAAACAGCCATTGCTAGTCTATAATCGTTTTTAGGATTGAACGAGGAGGAAGGTTTTGTCTCAGCCATATTCTCACCTCATCTAAATTTTAATATACGGTTTAGTACGACTTTAATGGGCATGTTTAATATTCTGTCATGCTAAAATATCTGAAGATTTGGTTTTACTAAAGCATAGTTTAATTTAAATTAGATCTTTTAAGGAAAGTTTACTTTCATGCGCATTAATAATTCAATTGCTGCCTGTCTATGACTATCATCAACAAAAAAATAGACTAATTTATCCTCTGGCGGAGGTTGACCATAGATTACTAAACTTTCGTTAGGAGCTATGATTGTTGCTGGGAAACCGAACAAGTCTTCTTCTCCATACACCCTTATTACGACGGGGTTTTCTTGAAGGAGAGCAATATAGAATTTCTCCCATGAATCATTAGTAATTGTTCCAGGAGGGTTTAAGGCTGGAAGGTAAATAGGTAATTGAACTTCTTCTATTTCCTTTTCATATTTCTTATAGAGATAATAATTTATTAAAGACGTTCTTCTGCTTCGTTTATCAATTACCGCAATGCTTATTGGGTAATTATTTTTAATCAAATTTTGAACCACGATATCTCCAATAGCGATAACTATTCTAGGCGGTTCAGGTAAGTCTTTCGGAGAATTTACTAGTTCTCCCTTAGGCTTTTTCACTTCATTTATAATCTCTTTTCCCATCAACCTAAATGTTGGTAAGGTAATATTCAGTATTTTTTCTCCTTTTCTAAGCCTACCAGAAGAGAAAGGGACTCCATTCTCATCTACTACTAATGGATACTTGAAGAGAACCAGCCTTCTTAGTCCTCTTTTCTCTCTCATAGTGTTTAATTCTCTAGCTCTTTCGAGCACGATTGTTTCTTCGGATACTATTATAGCGTCTAGTTTTTGAGCTGCTTCTGACTCAATAGCGTAACTAAATGGATCGTGTATCTCAATTATTTTTACTCTGGATCTCTCACCATATTTTGCTAGGAAAATCTCTAGCTTTGTGACACGAGTGATAAAGTCATGAATTTTGTCTCCTTCAATTTTTCGTCCCCATTTCTTAACTCCCTCATCGCTCATAACGCCGATATGTACTTTATTTGATACGTTTAACGCACTAGAGATCAATGACTCATGTCCAGGATGTAATCTGTCAAAAGTTCCACCAATAACGCTTTCGGACTGAATATTTGTTGAAATTTTAAGATCGTAGGTAGAAATTCTAGTTCCTAAAGAATGATGAAGAGAAAAAAGCTTTTCAAAAATATCCTCATTCACTTATTTTATCCTCCCTTAGTATACTTTAATTTCCCCCCTAATGAAGTGTTTCCATAGATTCGGTAGATCGTTTAATACTTCCTCTATGATACCTTTCATATCCTGCTCGATGTCACCCTTATTTACTCCCTCTTCTGGAAGATATTGAATATTAACTATTTGAGGTTCCGTTATAGGTTGGCCTATAGTGCTTACAAGCATTACATAAACCTCTTTCAACCCACCTACTTCCTTATAGATTTTCTCAGCCGCGGTTCTAGCGGCAATTTGGTAGATTTTTCCTACATGACTAACCGCGTTTTTGCCAGCTGCTGCTTCGATACTCATGGGTCTCATAGGGGTAATTAACCCGTTAGCCCTATTTCCTCTACCTACCTGGCCATCATCTCCTGCTTCTGCTGAAGTACCAGTAACCGTTATGTATGCTATTCCATTTTCTGGATCGTCCGCCATATTTACATAGAGCTCAACTTCCCTTTCGGTCATATTTGAAATTCGATCCAGTAAAATTTCACGGATCTGCTCTTTTAATGCTAAATATTCACTCATACTATTAACTTCTTTAGAAACAGTAGCCATTGCTAGAGTGACTCTTATCTTATTATGCATTCTCACACACATTACTTTAATGTCTTCTCCAACAGCTGGATATTTCTTTTTAGTTTCAGGAGAATTCAGAAACTGCTCTACTTCGAGGCATATACGCTCGGTATCTGTCAAAGGTGCGAAACCCACTCCTATCGAAGTATCGTTGGCGGGTGGAACCCCCGTCTTCCTTATTTTCTCATAAACCTTTACTAAATCCACGCTTCCTGGTCTAATAGAATATTGAACAACGATGTGTTGTATAGGGTCAAGATACCTGAAGTTATCTCCTATGTAATCATGCACAGCCTTAAGTACCAAAGGCCCTATTGGTACTGCCTCTTCTTGACCTGACTCTCTCTTAACACTAGTAGTAGCCCTACCAACGATATGAATAATTATTGGCTCCAGAACTTCTCCTCCACCAAAGCGGGGTAAAGCCCGTCCCCCAACTAGAACTGCTTTATCTACATTGAAGTGTAGAGGAAAACCAAAGTGTTCTGAGTAGTATTGGGTAAGATAAATGGCTACTCGTTCGACAACACCATCACAAATAGTATCTGGATGCCCCAACCCCTTTCTTTCTACAATTTCAACAGGTAGGTTTTCGACAGGATCTTTTCGAAGCGGATGGAATACGAAATTAGACATCATCACACCCTCCTCAGAAATAGGTTTAACATTTTTAAAAATAACAAAAGTTTCCAGAAAACATTACCAGTATTGTATATTAGGATAAAAAATTATGCCCCACCAATTGTTTGGATGTACTTCTCATAGTTCCAGTCTTCCGGCAATCTCCCTATTCTCTTATAATATTTAACTAGTCTCTTAATCTTACTCTCGATTAAGTGCAGTGCTCTCTTGTTGTGATAATCTTTTCTATGAACACTGAGATGTCTTCTAAGCCTAACAGCTTTCCGAATGAGATTGTTAAGATCTTCGGGTATAGAAGGAAGCAGACCATGCTCCTCTAAAACTTTCGAGATTTTTTTACCAAGTATCTGTCTTACATTAGGAATTCCATACTGATCTCTTAGAATAATACCGATCATCGCTGCGCTATAACCTTTACGAGCTAACTCTACAATTTTCTGCTCAACTTCCTCCGCTGAAAGCATAACCCATTCTGGTGGTTTGTCTCTATACAACCTCTTTGAACTCGATTTACCTCTTTTACGAGCATACATTCTAGCCATTGATACCTCCCTAGCACCACTCGTTAATTAGTAATTGAACCAAATTAAGAAACGAAATATAAATATATTTATCTCAAAGTAGAGACTTGAAAAGGAGATGGTGCCGGGGGCGGGATTTGAACCCGCGAGGCGTAATCGCCACCGGCTTAGCAGGCATGCGCCCGCGCCCAACCCCCTCTGCGGGGGTGGCGCGGTCGGCGCCGTACCAGCTCGGCAACCCCGGCATGAGTATTCAAAGAAAGTGATGATGATAGAATTATTCAAAAATTTTTCTTAGCATGTATCATAGTCATGAAGTGAAGTTTTGAAGTGTTTCTATGGATTTCTTGGGCCCGTAGCTCAGTCTGGATAGAGCGGCGGCCTCCGGAGCCGTAGGTCGCGGGTTCGAATCCCGCCGGGCCCGCCATTCAACTTCTCTCAGAAACATTTTGTTTCAGATAATCGCTTCGATATAATATTGCTGTTTTACCTATAATTTTTCCTATTTCTGCGCCTGCTTCCTCAGCGAGTTTTTCTATTAGTTCTTTAGCCTCTTTCTTCGTTGCTGCAATATTTTTGAGAACTTTAACTTTTATCACGCCTTTATTCTTGAGAAGACGCTTAGCTTCTAATATAACCCCTTCTGTGATTCCCATTTTTCCTATTCTAATGTCTGGTTTCTCGTGCAATTTTTTACGAATCTCTGTCCATGGTTTTTTCAACTTGTCCTCCCCCAGCAGGTTTATCACTATTGCTAGTTTGTTTATTGTTGATTGTTTTTTCGAGAATTCTCTCTAAGTCCTCCGCAGCCATCTCTACCGTGATCCTTAAATTATTTACTGGAACTCTGCGAGAAAGAGCTCTCTTTATTTCTTTTAATGATAAATGTTGAACTTCCTTGCCTTTGGGAGCTCGTGCTATGTAGTCTATATCAGCCACTTGCAGCAATTCCTTCAAGATCAATAATCCGCTACGATCACCATCCACGAAAGCTGTAGTTATTTTCTTTCTCGAAAGATCAATTATGGTTTGCGGAATTTTCGTACCTTCTACCGCTATAGCATTGTCAAAACCGTGTTTTAGTAGATTTATAACATCAGCACGTCCCTCTACAATTATCACTTCATCGCTGGTTTTAACGGCAGGCCCAGCAGGTAATTTCTCCGGTCCAATATAAATAAGCTTATGCTTCCTAGCCTCTTCCTCCACCCTCTTAGCAATATCCGCATTACTAGGTGATACTAAATCGTCCCAAATCCTCAGTATCTCCGCCGCTCTCTTAACAATCGCCTCCCTCTTCACTTTCCTAACATCCTCTATCTTTACTAATTTCGTCTCAGCTTTGCTAGGTCCAACTCTATCAATAGTCTCCAATGCTGCTGCTAAAATAGCTACTTCTAATTTAGTCATATTGCATGGAATAGTGATCTGAGCATAAGTACGTCCATCTTTATGAGATACCCGGACATTAATCCTGTCGATTTTTCCTATTCTCTGCAATTCTTGCAGATCCATAGAGCTTGGTAATAATCCATCCAATTGCCCAAAGATAGCACCTATAATATCATGTTTTTCCACAACACCCTCCACGAACATATTAGCATGAATAATGTACTTAACGTACCCATGGCCCTGCAATTCATTATTCATGAAACACACCACCACTAATAGTAATGCTAACCCTACTTGATAATCATTAGCGAAATAAAAATACCTAAAAGGAAATCTATAAAAATGGCACTAAATCCCCCGTTTATTCGCCATAGACTGATACTCTCGCCAAGTCCTTACCCGAGGAATTTTTCTACGCAGAGCAGCAATAGTCCCGCTAACTAATAAGTCATTGATAATTATACGCTTAGGCCCTATACTCTTAAGAAAAAATAAGGCAACACGCAACAACGGGAGCCCTTCTAAATTCACTTTTAATATACCCACACCCTTTTCTGGATCATACTCCACTATCCTAAAATACACTTGAGAAGCACCAAAAGTACCAAACAATTCAAAAAGGATCCTTCTAAGCCCTTGTCTCAACTCACTCTCTTCAATAGGATCTCCAATCACTTCAAAGAAAACCCATCGAGTCTTTTCATGAACAACCAAAGAAAACACCAGAGAAGAGAAGTTGAATGGCGGGCCCGGCGGGATTCGAACCCGCGACCTACGGCTCTCTTCCAACCCGCCTCCATGATAGAAGGCCGCCGCTCTGTCCAGGCTGAGCTACGGGCCCAACAAAATCATGGTTATATACACTTTCTAGGACGAATTATAAATTTATTCCCCTAGCATTATTATCGTTGGTGGGGCCGGGCGGAATCGAACCGCCGACCTCCCGGTTGTGAGCCGGGCGTCCTACCACTAGACCACGGCCCCAGTTGCTTAGTCGTAACCATATATCGTTAGAACCAATCTGGTTATTAGTTTTTCTTTCATACATAAAAATTACCTTCAAAGCATGTACCATACGTGCAAACCAGTATCTCTTCGGAAACCCGTCATATCAAGATATAATCACTTATAGAAATTTAAAGGCCTATTGAAGGAAAAATAAGAAATGGAAAGAATTACTAAAGACTGGCTCTGAGAAATCTAATTTCTTAACCCTTAGTGATTGCGTTATGTCCCTGTATCTGGAAGATAAAATAGAGAACCTTTGCTCCATTCAAGGCTTCAAACTCTAGGTAGATTTCATGGCTACCAAATGATCTATGATAAGCTCCCACACACGGAATTCTTAAATCATCATCCAACATTAACCACGGTAACACGTCTCCATAGACGTTATGAACCGCCTTGACCAACGGTAACTCTACCACAGAACTATTTTCAAGCACTGCGAATAACTTAACATAATCAATGTAAGAAATAGTTTTTGGATGCTCAACTAATTTGAAAATATACTTACTATCAACGATAACTGGTTCATTAGATAGTGTATGATTACGAGTAACATCAAATCCGCTACTAGAATGAATATCAAGCAATCCCTCACGAACAAAACCATTTTCAGTATAAACATACAGGAACGGACAACCAGTGTTCGGAGGCAAGTCTTCCGTATCAAACACGAAATATATTCCAGTGGGCACGTTAAATTCGCCCATAGAACCATGATAAACGTACTTACTTATAGCCACGTAAACGTCTTCAGTAACATCCCTACCACCAAAAGTTGTTTTGCCCATATTCTCAATCGAACCACTAACATGCAAGCTTTCTTCCTTAACATAATGTATCGAGAGAACTAAACCAGCTAAAACTGGGCCCATGAAAGCCATTGATTCTGGGAGAATACTAGCTATTAAGGCTCCAACTGGAATACCTATGTTAAAACCTACTTTATGGACATCAAAGTGATTCATAATGTCTATTAAGCTTTCTTTCTCTTCAACTTCTAGATCTCCATCCGCTAAAGGTCCGTTCTCCAAGAATAGCTGTCTTACATCCACGCCCCCAAAGAACTGATCCATAAAAGGGGGAAGACCATCTTTTACACCACCTGCTATATCTGAGGGATCCGTTGGACTACTCTGAATGTCGTAGATATACGTTTTTATCATTTCGTTTCCAGTTGGCTCCATGTAAATTATTTTTCCTAGAGAATCATATGCAACCAGGTACTCCTTATATGACCCATAAAAAGGCTTCCCAATTATATATATGTATTTTCGCTGATTCCCCAATAAGTGATGAACATGCTCAACGAAGTCTATAACTCTAACGATCGAACTACCTCCAAGTCGGACTTCGAGAGCATCCGAATATATTTTGACATATTCCCGATTTCGCGCCAACTCACGTATTTTAAATCCATAAGCAAGAGTAACATCAAAGCTCGTTGAGTATCGACTATCAATCAGAATTTCACTAAACATATCAGCACTTACCGTATCTAAATTATTAAGAATCATTACTGGTATTTCTCTCCACTCATTATCCTGTGGCCAGTACTCCTCCAGCACCCACTCGTATCCGACAACATACGTTGGTGTTTTGACTCCATACCTCCCCTTTTCTTGGTTAGATCTTAATTGCACGTCCGTTAACAGGTTTATCGAGACATTAGCCTTGTATTTTCTCAAGTTTCTACTCCCTAAAGATATATCGTATTTTATCCTCTCTTTTAGCACCCTAAACGGATTATATAATATTACCCTCTCTGGTACGACTCTATAATACACTCTTGGGTCGTTTTTGTTGATTATCCATATCGATAAGAAGAGCGCTATCTCAGCAAGATCTTTATCATATTCCTCGTTTAAACGCTGAACCCATGCTCTGATTACTTTTCTAAAAGCCTCACTATTGTTTGGATCCAGTACGATTTTGCTATCATTGACGACTCCTCTATAAATCGTTATTTCAGTACCATTTGGAAGGAAGGCAACCACTTGTATTGCTACGTAATAATTACTAATGTTCGTAGCTAAGGCAGAGTCTATTTTAAGAGTAATTGTTATTCCCGTTCTCTCAAAAAACTTAGTTACTTGCCCCCGCATCCATGGCGAAAAAGCAATTAGTAAACTACTTGAAATAATCAAGAATAAAACAATACTCATGCTATGACGATTTCTCATTAAACCACCAAATATGGCAAAATTTTTCTCAGAAATCTCAAGATGGCTTCAATATTTTATACAAAGTTAAATCACGTCTTAAAAAATATACTCATGGTTCTTTACTTTTTTCCGGTTTTAGAAACTCCTTAACTTTGCTACAATAGTGAACTTGTGCCATATTATAGCTTGGAACTATGATAAGAGAGTAAATAGGAGTCGTCATCCAGCGTATCTTGTAGTCAAATTCACCGATTTGTCTAAACGTTACATGCTACTCTGAATAAGCATTCTTAAATGAATAAAATACTGCCAAAACGCATCTCCTCTCTCAATAAAAAACTATCTAGTCTTTTAAGATATGAAAAGAGAAATAAGATGAGAGCGGAATGATCTAATACGACTTTAGGGTCTTAATTTACTGAGAATAAAATATGGAGCCATTATAAGGCCAGTAATGATCTTGAGAGTTCGGTAAACAGCTGAGAAATCTAACATGGCGAGAAAGATAAACTAATGCACACATTCTCCTTAAACAGAAAATTTAAAAATAAATTGACGTGAAGATAGTAACACATTATTTAGTAGATTATTGGTATTCTAGGTAAGATTTGGCAATTTAAGAGACACCTCACAGAAGCCCCGGTGGTGTAGCCCGGTTAGCATGCGGGACTGTCAATCCCGCGACGCGGGTTCAAATCCCGCCCGGGGCGCCACTTATAAATCAAACTTTCTTTCCCTAAGGTTTAGATTTATAAAGTCTCATCTTCCGATTCCCATTCTTATCTCTCAAAGATTCTCTAAATGATTGGATTTTGTAGATGGAGAGTATAATGCCGCATGTATTCGAGATAGTAGCGAAGGATGGAGCTGGGAGAGTAGGTAAGCTCCATACTTCTCATGGAGTGGTCGAGACTCCTGCGTTTGTCCCTGTTATTAATCCTCACTTACCAGTGGTATCGCTGGATGACTTGAAGAAGTTAGGTTTTGATCTCTTTATTACAAATGCTTATCTTATCTACAAGGATGAGAAGCTTCGAGAACTAGTTCTCAGAAAGGGAATTCATGGCGCGTTTAACTGGGATAAAGCTATAATGACGGATAGTGGTGCTTTCCAGTTAATGGTTTACGGTGATGTAGAAGTTTCCAATCTCGAAATTATTGATTTTCAGTCAAAGATTGGAGTAGATATCGGAGTTATTCTTGATATTCCGATTTATAAAGGCAGTATTGACTATAGAAAGAGATTCATTGACGAGACTATTCGGAGAGCAAAAGAGGCTTACGAAGCAGGTTATGTTACTGAAGATTCTAAGACTATATGGGTAGGCCCTATCCATGGTGTACCATATCCCAGTCTTCTTGAGTATTCCGTGGAACATATGACAAAGTATCCCTTCTCAATGTACGCTGTGGGTAGCATTGTTCCTTTAATGGAAAGTTATCAGTTAATCCAGCTCATAAAATCCGCTGTTATTGTCAAATCTCGACTTCCCACGAATTACCCAGTGCATCTTTTTGGTGCAGGACATCCTGCAATGTTTGCTTTATTCGTATTAGTCGGCTTTGATACGTTTGATAGCGCAGCTTATGCCCTTTATGCAAAGGATAACCGCTACTTAACCCCCTACGGCACCTATCATTTAAAGGAATTAAGATACTTCCCCTGTGATTGTCCAATATGCACTACATATACTCCCCAGGAATTACTAAGTATGGATTCCATGCATCGCCAACACTTACTGGCTATGCATAACCTATACGTCGCCCAGGCAGAAATAAGACGTATTAAGCAAGCGATACACGAAGGTACTTTATGGCAACTAGTTGCTAAGCGTGCTAGTTCTCATCCCGAGATAGCTAGGGCTTATAAATGGTTATTAGATAAGCGAAATCTACGTGCATACAATCTCTTTGAAGAACTAGAGCCTGCGTTCAAAAATCGAGGATTGATGATAACACGTGATGAGGAACTATACCTCCCCGTCGTTAGACGGTATCGTGATCGTATTTTTGAAAGAATCCTTATTTGGAGCGACAAAGTTATTATCTCGACCCCAGAAGGCTCAAATGACTTGCCGTCTCTATTGGGTGCTCAAGTACTGATCATTAACCCCGTCTTTTACATAATACCCCGTGAAATTAGAAATGCGTATCCTCTTTTCCAACATATGTCACCTTATACTGGAATAAACGAGAATGCTCTTGAGTTTGTAAGGAAATTCATAGAATACCTTATGGAGAAGGGTGTCGAGGAAATTTATGTGTATGATACACGAGAGGATAACGCTAGAAAAATCGCTGAAAAATTGGGTGTTTCAGAGATCTATGAGGGACAGGATGTAGGAATACTTTCCCAAGAAAAAGAGGAATTACTAAGAGTTAAGGCATTCCTAAGATATCAGTTCGGACCAGGTGCTGAAGATGTTATAGAAAAAGCAGAGATAGAGTACTCACCATCCACTGGCAGACCTAGAAAAATCTTCGCAGCAGATATCACTCAGGAAGAAATTGAGAATGTAATTATTCCAGAGATAGAAAAGCATGTAGAAAAGCGCAAAAAACTAGGTAAACCGGTGCCAGAGGATCCATTTAAGGAAATGTTTATAGAGAAAGGTAGAATATGGCTACTGGCAGCTATAGCACCAACGTACTTTAAACTCGTTCCCCATCCGCTTCTCGCATATAGGATGTGGAAGAAATTCCGCGACGAGCTAAGATACACGGTAGTTGTTAATAAGGAAGCAGAGCCCTTCGTTCGCGCAGGTAGAACAATTTTCTCGAAATTCATAATCGAATTAGATGATAATATACGGGCGAATGATGAAGTCTTTGTACTAAATGAAGAAAAAGATTTGATAGCTTATGGACGAGCAATAATCAGTGCTCGAGAGATGCGCGATTTCAAGCGCGGCGCAGCTATAGAAAATAGATGGGGTTTTAGAGAACGCTAATTTTACGCACTCTTTTCCTCGGTTTTCTCTGCGATTTCCTCTTCTCTCTTCTCTTCACTCACCGTTTCTTCAGTAATTGGTTGTGAGGGTACTATAGAGGGTGTTTCTACTTTTGGCGTCTCTCTAATTGAAAAGGTGTCAATGAACCGTACTCTATCAAAGTTAAGTTCACGCATAATTTCTTCTGCTATGGCTTTTCTAACCACATAAACAGTCCTTAACAGCCTTCGAAAATCTTCGCTCATTAATACACTCGCTGGGAACTCTATCTCTACTTCTTTATCTTTGCTTTCTGCATTGATTTTCTCTAACAATTCCTCTCCAAGGTAGCGTTCTAGTATCACTTTTAGACGCTCATCCTCGGGATCAGAGGGTAATACTACTTTATGAATTTTAAGATGCACTATTATCTTCTTCCCGGCATATGGGTGGTTTCGATCTATGGTTACGTCTCTTGACCCGATATAGATTATCCTTCCATAATATTGTCCATTCGCATCATAGAGAATTTGGCCTATGCTAAATCTCTTCTCACCAGTTAAGCTCCTCAGCCTTTTAAGAGGAATCGTCTCTATCTTCTTAGGATCCCTCACACCATAAGCTTTCTCTGGAGGGACTTCTATGTCGTATTCTTTTCCTTCTTCTAGATTAAGGAGAAAATCTTCAAAGAAAACTTCTTTTTCTCCAATCTTTATTATTATTGGCATATCTACGTCTTCGAATTCTTCATCTCTCTGCACTCTTCTTTTAGTTGATTCAGTTATTTCTCCATCTTCAGTCTTAGCTTCGAAGGATAATTTCACATAAGATCCTGGTAGAACTTTCTTACTACTCATTTCTTAGACCTCCCCGGTTCTATAATATTTGTGAAACAAAGTTTACGATTATGTTATGAATTTCTTTTACGTTTTTTGTTGCATCTAATACGACGACTTTACATGGTATATATTTATCTACCTTCAAATAGATGCTCCGCACTTTTCTTAGAAAATCGGCTTTCTCAAATATATCCGCCTCTTTTTTTATTCTTCTCAATCTGTTAATAGCTTCCTCTACTGGTAAATCTAGGATGAAAACAATATCTGGAAATGGTATTTTATTAGATTGATGATCTTTAAGGATTCGCTCAATAGGTATTCCACTTGCTCCTTGGTATGCTATAGTTGAAATGAAATAGCGATCTATGACTACAATCACATCCCTCTTCAGTGCTGGGAGAATATTCTTGCTTACATCCTCTATCCTATCTAGTAGGAACAGCTTATAAATTTCTTCGGGAGACGCATCTCCGTTTCTTAACTTTTTGCGAATTAGTTTCCCATAAATCCCATCTGTAGGTTCCCTTAATAGGATAGCTCTATAACCTTTGCTAAGAAGCCATTCATAAAGCATTCTTGCTTGTGTTGATTTTCCACTACCGTCAATACCTTCAAAAGCGACCAACAATCCTCTCTTATCCTCCTTATTCAACTCGGCACCCCTATAATATAACTGTTGGTGAGCCATACAGTACGTACTTGTACCAGTCCTGGTTGTTATCCTGGTACAACATTCTTCTAGTTATTAATAACCTATCGCTAATATTTCTCATCTTTAAGTCTGCTAGAAGCGTTTCTATAACTCTAGATCTTACATCATAATCCACATTACCGATTGTAGTTATAACTGATTGAAAGCCCGCCATGTTAAATGCTAATGGGAGAGAATGAAGACCTTGACTATCCTCAATAACTCTCACACCATTATTAATATTCAAAATCGCAAGCCCTCCGCTAAGATCCAGTCTTTCTATATCCTGAGGCATTAAAATTAGGCTACCTAGTCTTATTATTGGTTGATCATCCGGTGTAGTAACGGGTTCCCAGCTGTAATAAAGAACGTTAAGATTTTCTGTTAGTATCACGCTAACGTTGTCTCCAATATTCATATACGTCCGGTATCCTCGTGCCTTTAGTAACTTTCCAACTAATTTACCCTCACTCACCCTATCTGGCGAAACTTCTAATAATGCCACATTATCAGATTTCTGAGAGAATAATTGCCATGTACTAACTTGTTGCAAAGACGCTACACGGACGACAGGGCATCGAAGAGAGAGAAAAGGTTTCTCTGAAGAATTAATAGAAATCAATTCCCAAGGAATTTCATGAAGAAATCCGTCCAGTGATAAAATTACCAGCCAATCACTAGTTAGATAATTCAGCTTTTCAAGGAATTTATCCGGTAAGAGAAGACTTAGCTCATTAGCTATCTCTTCTGGTTTTTCGTATTTCAGATCCAGATATCGATCATCAATACTTAATCTCGTGAGAGAACTGAATTCTTTGTGCGAAAACGCATGTGTTATAAGGAGATATTCATGAGATTCTAAAAGCTTTATGAAGCTAATGACAAGAATGTCTCTGTATTCTGTCTTCAACTTTGCTAAGTTATGCTCTAAGGCTCTTGAGTTAACCATTCTTAGTTTGTACGACGATAATCTCATATAGTCCCATAGTCGCGTTAAATATTCCTTTCTACTCATTAAATTCTCGTAAACTTTAATGTTTCCAAGCTCGCTAGCTGCCAAAATCGCCGTATTAATGCTTCCAAGCTCTCTAAAAGAAATAGAGGGCTTCAAAAATGATCTAAAGATGAAGTATAAGCCTTTTACAGTGTCTGCTCCAAGTAATAGCCTCTCTATACTACTTGGTTTTTCTACTCTGATTATTCTTAACGCCTTAAGATAAGTATTACGAATAACTTTTCTAAATGATTCGTAAATTCCGATATTCATCTCCCGAATACTGCTTAGAATATTGTTGGATAAGTCATTCAAAAAAGAAACTGCTTCCTCAAAATTCTTTCTGAAAGAAAGTGCTGCAAATAATTTCATAGCATTACTAATGAATAGGGGGCTAGGATTTCTTAATAGTAATTCATGCGCTGTTTCGAATTCTTCCAAAGCATCATTAGGCGCAAAAAAGGAAAGAGAATCCGCCCTCAATGCATGTAATTCGCCTAAAACGGACGCTGTGGGGCTGATTTTCTCCTCTAAGATATCTATAGCTCGCCCAAAAGCCTCCGCCGCCCTCTTAAATTCATTTACTCTTAATGCACAAAGACCTACCCAAGTATGGAGTTTAGCTATCGCCTCATCCTCCTCTCGCCCTTCTTTTTCATATGCTAACTTGAGATTTCTCAGAGCTTCTTCAAATTGATAAAAAGCAGCTGAATATAGTCCTCTCTCAAAAAATATTCTCCCCAGCGCCTCATGAACTAACGATTTTATAGCCAATTTATCACTCTTTTCAACCTCACGTAATAGCTCTTTTATCATTACCTCAATATCAGAAATCTTCGTGGTTTGTGACTCCATGTAACTAAGCAGATATGCTATTATCTGCTCATCAGAAGATCTTATGCCCTCTTTAAATACTAAGTCCTTTTGCGTAGCTGGTATTTGTGACAACCATTGCCATATCCTCATTTTTTCTTTCCCATCCCGACAAAATTTTTATTACACTAGTTATGTTGTGATAGTGAAAAACCCTTCGTCAAAGTTCGATTGATGATTCCGGATATAACACATTGTCATTATATATCTAGAGTATCTAAAGGGTGTTAAATATCTATCTTTACTCAAAAAAGAGATTTTGATATGTCGATTTCGAGGCCTAAGAAGAAATCAAGAAAACTCGTGAGGTAATCGAAAAATGATTACTAAAAAGCAAGTCGCTCTATTGCTGTTCCTAATACTTTTTTCTGCTTCGACAATACCAGTTAAGGAAGCAGAGCAGCAAAAAAGTATACCCGTTTTAGCAGTTATTAAAGAAGCTTCTAAGGATAAGGTAGGGCTTAAAGAGTGGTTCCAGATACGTATCTGGATCATCAACATAGGTAATGACACTGCTTATAACGTGACTCTTGAAGATAATCCCCTCCCCTCATGGTCCTTTAACATTTCTGGTAAAACTACTGCTCACTGGGACATTATTCCTCCTAATGTTTCGATAATGTTCACTTATAATGTTAGTGTAACAAATCCAAATATTCCCGTTGTATCTCTTGGACGTGCAAAGGTTACATACTACGATAAAAATGGCGTGAAATACGTTGTTTTTTCTGAAGATTTACGTATACAAGTGGAGATCAGGGCTAAAGAGAAAATCGATTGGGATTCTGTATGGCGTATTTTCGTGATACTGGAAGGCCTAGTATTAACTAGTATTATGATCCCATTAATCATCATAGAAATAAACGCTTACAGAAAATATAAAAAGGCTAAAAGACGAAAGTAGTTTTTATCGTTAGTCAGTATAGCACTGTTGAAATGAAGTTAATAAGGGTGAGAAAGAATGCCAGTTAAGAGGAAGAACAGAGGTAGATCAAAGGGCAAGGGTAGCAGGGGTAGAAGTGAATATGTTTTCTGCTCCCAATGTGGTAAGAGAATCCCTGAAGATAAGGCGGTGAAGCGAGTAGCATGGGTACCAACAGTTCCAGGGAGTATAGCGAAGGAGCTTGAAAAGCAAGGAACTTATATCCCTAAGAAGAGAGTTGTAAGGTATTACTGCGTATCATGTGCGGTATTCTTAGGTATAGTAAAGATAAGAGCCCGTGATGAAAGAAAAGAGCTCCCAGAGGACATGTTACTTCGACGTTATAGGGTCAAATAAATCAGAAAGAATTAGTAAACTATTTTCTCAACATTTCTTTCTAGTGTTATGATAGCACCATCCATAAAGCTACGAATCTTTATTCCGTTCTCTATTATCCTGATAGCTTTCCTGCTTGTTCTTTTGACAACTTTATATCTAATTTTAATGTTTGGGAATCTTCTAAAGGGATTCTCTATCTTTATGGGAATGTGTGCTAATGATATCATACCCTCTAAATTTAACCAGGGATCGTAAGGAATCCACCCTTTAGAAGAGAGAATTTCACACCAATAATGTTCCCGTAGGTTTTTTTCTGCTTGATTTAGAAGTAATCCCTCAACTAATCTTGCTGGTACTCCCATACTAATGTTAAGAAGGATAAAGGCTATAGCTAGGTCTACCGGAGAAGCATATTTCCTCTGAAATACTAAGAACGGATCTTCTCCATGCGTCTCAACTTTTCGAAAATTTCTTGTAAGGAACGCCATTAATTGATGTTCTATTTCTTGTAAATCATTGGTTTTCTTTAGAAAGCGTTGAGCAATTTTTCTTACGCGTCTAGTAATGTATTCTGAAGAATCTCTCAAATAAGATAGTACTTTATTTCCTCGAGCAATCTCGTTAATTTGTCCTAAGTCCTTTATCTTAGGGAAAAATGCATCTTCTTTCCTTTTTAAGAAAACTGTGCTAGAAATTACCATGCTCGCTTTTGGTTCTAATGAGCGTATTTTATAATATAAGTAGCAGTTGTCTAGTTTTCCCTTCTTTATACTTCCTAGTGGAGAACCATCTAATTTAATCAGCTCGAAATATCTGGAGTTAAAAGCGGGCATTCTCATGCTGAGGAAAATTACTTTTGTGTCCAGTACATTGCTTACTAGATATTCCCTGGTAATGGCTACGTGAAAAAATTGTGCTTCATTAACCACCTAGGCTGCACCCTTCAGATACTTTCGTAACTCAGCTAACTCAGATTTTTCGAAATCTCCTTGCATAATTTTTGCCAATGCAACCTCCTTAGATATCCTTCTAGACCTCATTAAGGCTCTTATTAATTTACGCATTTTTTCGAATTGTTGAATAAGTCTTCTGACTTCGATCACACTTGTGCCCGATCCTCTTGCAATTCTTTCCAATCGTTCTGGATTTTTTAGTAGGGCTGGATTATCTAGTTCTTCCTCGCTCATACTTCTGAGAATAGCCAATTGCCTCTTAATCTGTCCTTCAATAAATTTGTCTCCAAAACGATCTAAATGCAACATTTCCTTGAAACGATTGATAATGCTTTTTTTACCCGCTATTGATTCATAATAAGTTAGGAGGTCCCTTAACGTTATTTTTCCACTAGTAACGCTTTTTGAGATAGGAATCTCTTCTGCTAATCTTGCGAAGAATTCGGGGTCTGGGATACCTAATAACCGTGCAACGAATCTTTGTGGAACATATGGTTCAAGATCCTCGATCTTCTCTCCTACTCCTATGAATTTTATAGGTGCTCCAGTAGTAGCTGCTGCTGTTAAAGCTCCTCCTCCACGAGCAGAACCATCTAATTTAGTCACAATTATTGAGCCTATCGGAGTAGTTTCGGCGAATGCTTTAGCTTGCTCGTAAGCACGCTGACCTATCATACCATCAATCACAAGGATTATCTCATCAGGTTTTAGTACTTTCGCAAGTTCTCGCATTTCCCTAAGTAAACCTTTCTCCTCTTTATGCCGCCCAGCAGTATCCACTAGAACTACATCTACTCTCTTGAACATTTCTAAGGCTTTTTTAACAATTTTTACTGGATTTTTTTCTTTAGGATCTCCATAAAATGGAACATTTATTTTTTCAGCCAGCTGTTTTAACTGTTCGTATGCCCCAACTCTATAAGTATCAGCACAGACTATAGCTACTCTGTAACCTCTTTTTTTAAGGTAATAGGCCACTTTAGCTACTGTAGTGGTTTTACCGCTTCCCTGTAATCCGACAAACATTAGGATATTTCGTTTTCCTAATTTAATGTTAAGAGGATAACTTCGTTCCCCCATGAGTTTTACTAGTTCATCATAAACAACTCGCATAACAAAGTTGTTAAGAGGAATACCCTCAGGGATTTTTGTCTCAAGTACCCTTTTTTTGATACGATCTCTTAATTGAAACGCTAAATCTATATTTACATCCGCTTCTATAAGAGACTGCGTTAAATCATCGAGTATTTCGTCTAACATTTTTTCATCAATGTAAGGTGCGCTTCGAATTTTTTCAAAGACTTTCTGAAGACTTCTTCGAAGAGATTCTAGCATATATGGTCACCTTAAATCATTCCCTTGAAATCATAAGTGCACACTACATCACTTAATTCTTCTATACTTTAGGTTCTTGTTTTATTGCGACTGATATTTTATTCTTCAGCACCACTCATTTCTAAGATCTCTCTCAGTTCCTTTTCGAGGACTTCTCTCTTCTTTTTTTGTTCTTTTTCATTGGTCGTTGGGAGAGAGTATTCGGCTATTAGCCTATCTGCTTCCTCTTCTAATTCGGTTTCTGCAGGTTCTTCAAGGCTCAGAGGTTCAGCCGAGATTTTTGTCGCTGTCTCTATTCTTCCTACCGCTTCCTCTAATCCAGCCATAACCTCTTCTACACGCTCTGGAGATAGCTGCTCACTAATACTCTCTAGAATTTCTCTTCCTTGCTCTAATAAGCTAGTAGAAATCTTAGTCATCTGTGCCATTTCAATTCGTGAAAGAATCTGTTGAATATTCCTATACCATCCCAAGTGTTGCTTCAATTGATTATTTAAAGTCTTCTGTGCACGCAGAGCTTCTATGAGGATCTCTTTTTCTCCACTCCGAGCCGCTTCTTCAATAATTTTTCTCAGTTTCGAGAGCTTCTTATAGAAAACTGATATTCTCTTTTCCAGTATATCAAGCACAGTGCTTGCTTGAGTGTAAAACTTATCAATTTTATCTTGTAATGATCTTGCATCGCGTTTCTTTCTCAATAACTCCACCTTGTATACTCACTTTAAAATAATTTATACTTCCGATTTATACACAATATATTTCCATCGGAAGAATAAAGACTATTCCTGAGACTATCCTCTTCGAAACACTATCAGAGTGTGTGATTTCTAGCAAAAATTCCAGATTTTGATTCCAAGGGAGGAAGTTACTTTGCCCCTAGTGACTATATGGACAACAAAAGCAAACGATTTAATAAGAGACATAATTGTACATCCGATCCCTACAGACCAAAATGAACAGAGAGGTGTAATATATTCATCATGGGATGGGAAAATTTACTGCGTATCGGGGGAAAATGGTTCGCGTATATGGTCCTTTAAAATTAGTACAGATGAACAACCCGCTGAAAACCTTGCCGTAGTGAGAGCACCAAATAATGAAGAATATCTGGCAGCTTCATTTCATAATCACATTGTTTTATTAGATATTAAAAGAGGCTCCCCCCTCTGGACCAAGAAAAGCACTAGTTGGATCGTAGATATTAAGACGGCCGATGTGAACGGAGACGGCATCGAAGAAATAATTCTACTGACTCGCAGAGGTACATTACAGATGTACAATTACAAAGGCGATCTTTTATTTAACCGTCATGTACGCTACTCGCATCCTACACCTCTTGCAACTTTTGACATTAATGGAGACAAATTGCCAGAAATCATAATACCTAGTAATCAAAACTTATTAGCCATAGATGCAAGAGGTCACATAATACGTTCTTTAAAACTCCCTGCCAAATGTTATAGTCTCACGATTGGCCGTTTTCTATGGGATGCTGGTCCATTACTACTCGCAGGTTTTTCTGGTGGTTTCTATTTGATAGATAATCAGGGAAAGATTCTAATAAAAAAGACTATCCAAGGCATGGAGCCCTTCTTTGTAGTACCGGGGGATGTAGATGGGGACTTGTTAGATGAGATAATTATTGCGGACTGGACAAAAGATACAATTTATGTGTTTGATGTTTCACAGACCAAGAAAAGACTAAGTGTTCATAGTCTTTCAAAAATTGATGTAGGTAGTAACATTCTTGAAATAAAGACGGGAGATATAGATGGAGACGGTAAGGATGAAATTCTCACTTTACTCGATAGGATAGAGAAAAATTTCCTTATCATAAAGAATAGTAAAACTCTATACTCGCTGGATTCTTATCCAGCATCTAAGGGATTAACAATAGGAGATGCTCTCGGCTATGGTAAAGGAGACATTATAGTTAGGGCAGGCAGAGAGAACGTATCTTTAATGATTCATGTCCCACGTCTTTATGCACCGAGAATAATCCCCATAGGTGAAAAATTTAACATAAATGTCATCTCTTCTAGAGCGAGTAGGATTCGTTTAGAGGGCAGTCAAAACCTCAAAATTTCTGCTACTAAACTTAGTAGTAAAACTAGGAAATATTCTATTGGACATGTAACCTTTAGTAAGTATTTATGTGAAGCTGTAGCTGAGGATGTTGGCTATGTTAAATTAGTTCTAGCGAAGAAAAAACGCAGAGAAACTCTAATAGATAGACAGATTATAGTAGCGTCTAGAGGTACAATCTCGGAAAAAACAATAGCGCTACTTGTTCATGATGAAGATATAATTCGCATGAAGATCCCTAATCTAAAGGGCTTCTCAGTAGAGTCTAGCTTCTTCCTTATTAAAAGTAGTGTGTACAAAAATAGCAAAGCGATTAAACTCTCGCAGCTCTACCCAGTTGACTTCGAAAAAATGGTGTTAAGATTAAGTATCGATAGTAATACTAGAACAAGAGACATCCTTTTAATATGCAAAAGAGCAATCGAAGCAAAGACCATAACTAAAAACGCTTATTATGATGAGGACTCCTTAGATCTTTCTCTCACAAATACCTCAAATGCTAAACTAAACATAACCGTAGATACTAGTCCACCAATAAAACTTTTAGGAAATAATGCGTTCCACATAAATCCGGGCGACAAAAAAACGTTAAAAATACCCTTCAAAGTTAAAAATCTAGAAGGCTATAAGGTGCCAGTTCTATTCATGCTTACTGTAAAATATAAAGGTGAAAAGGAACATGAACTGAAAATTCCCCTTGAAATTCTAGTCATTAATCGTTCCAAAATAAAGGAGAGAGTTCAGAGACTCATTAACTCTGGCATACCTAAAGATAAAGCGCTAGAGACAACAGCAGAGAGAGTGGGTCTTCCAAAAGAAGAAATTATAAAGATACTTGCATCCACAAAATCTTATTCAGGATGATGATCCGGGATCTCACTGAGACTTCATGAAGAATAATCCCCTCTCTGACCTTACATATATTTCAAAAGGGGATTTTTCTTTCAGGAAATCAACATAAAAACGCAAATCTTCAATACATTCTACACCTCTCAAAACTTTTTTGATTTCTCTACGTAGGCCATCTAATACTTCTATACCAACATTTCTCAGGAAGAAAGCTAGTTTCCAAGCCTCTTCTTCTCCCTTCTTATCAAAGTCGGTCAATATAACTACTCTTCGTACTCCCTCGCTAGCCGCTATATCTGCCGTATTTGCGAAACCCAGTTGGCTACATACGTAAATTTTACCATCAATAAATAATTCTCTAAGAACTTCGTAATCGTGTTTACCTTCTACTATTATCGCGGCTCCGTCATCTATTTCTCTAAGAAGTTTTTGCCATACTCTCCAGAATTCTTCGGGATCTATCCTCGCGAAACGCCTCATTAGTATACCCCTTATACATCAGCAATGCGTTTAATGTCTTTTTGATACCAAAGAAATCAAGCTCCATAAACGTTACTTTTAGAGACACTAATCACATTTTCTTTTTAATCCATTTTTAAATTCTTTAAAGAGCAAACTCTCTATCATTATCATTCTTAACATAGCCCCTTAAATTACTAACTCTAGCCAAAAACATATAAAAGGGCTATCGAATAGTCAGACAGTATAGGGTTATAGCCTGTTTCTTATACCAGAAATTTTTCACAGTTTTATGCTAAGGCACATCTTATTTTTAAGTCGTATTCGTTTCTTCGCTTTCTTCCTCCTCTGTAACTTCCTTTGATCGCTTCCAGTATTCCCTTAATACCCCTAATAATTCTCTCAAAAATTTTTCACGTTTTTCTCCCTCCAGCTTCACACCTCTCTTCTCTAGTTGTTTAAGAAAAGGTTCTAATTCCTCTATCGTTACTGGCAAGATATTGACTATTTGGACTGCTATTATCCTAGGTATATTGAATTGCGAAATTAGCGTTTTTAATAATTTTTCAGAGTCATCTTTTGATAGTTTCGCCATTTGTGTAGCATACTCATAAACTCTTCGTTGATCAGTACTCTCCCAGTGCTTATTTTTCTTCCTTTTCTCCAATAATTCGACTACTTCCCATAAAGTGAGGGGGATTTCTTCTACTATGTCTTGATCTCTAGAACCCTCCGATACCAAAACTATACACCCCAACCATCAAAAATCTTATTAAAACACGAAACAATGAGATGTATACTATTGGGGAAAACGATTTAAATCTCTTCTCTTGCGTAGCTATATATTCTTCGCACATTTTACATCTGAAAAAACGTGGTGTAGAAATTGCCTCTCTGGCGGCCCTTCACAGATATTATTTCGAACGTATACGGAGTTTTTATTGATGAGCACCTAGGAGTGATAGCCAGTAGTTACGATAAAAGAATAGGGATAACCTCATGGGATTCATCAATAGCAGATCTAGTTAGACTTCCAGAACCCATTGAGTTAGATTCTTTAGCTGTTCTTCCCTCACAAACTAGGGAATTAAAAAACATTACTAGAATTCTTATTGGAGGAGCTCGTAAAGGAGGTGTGATCTATACTCTTTCTCCCACATTAGAATTGCTAGAAGAAGAAAAAATATCTAGTCAAACTTTTGGTGGAACTACTTTCATTAAGGTGTTCAATAGTGGTAATTATGATATCGTAATATCAGGTGTATCAGGAAACCTATTATTAATGATTTATGAGAAGAAGGGGGGAATAATCTCTAAGAAGATAATACCTCGCGACGGAACACCCGTAGAAGCTACTTTACACTCCTATGATCGAGAAATACTCCTAGCCGTAGCGGATATAGGTAGTAGGAAGATAACTGTTTACTCTCTGAGTTTCTCAAAGCATGAAATAGTTCCCGAGATAGAACATGAATTCAGAATCGATAACAATCCAGCATTTATCCGATTTATCGAGCGGGGAAAAAAGGAGTTACTCCTTATTATAGGAGATAGAAAAGGGAAAATCTCCTTAAGAAAAATCAATGGCGAAAAAATCTGGTCTCAATTTATTGGAATTCCATTAACTTGGCGTCGCGTATTAATCAACGATATAAATAACGATGGAGAACTGGAATTCATAGTTGGGTGTCAAGCTGGTGAGGAAGACATATCGAAGAAGAGCATTTCACCGATATTCATCTTAAATAATAATGGAGAAGTGATAGCTAAGACAACCACAAAAGGCTGGATAAAAGACTTTAGATTAATCGAAGAGAATGGAAAGAAGTTTTTACTAGTAATTTCTGGTAAGAGATTATATCTCTTCTCTCTGGAAAATTCACTAAAAGAACAGAAGATTACTAAATTTGATAAACCAATATGGAGCATTGACCTATTAACCGAAAAAGACATAATAAATGTCATCCTAGGATTCGCTGATGGCGAACTCGGTTTTGCGCGAATCGAAAACGAAACAATAGTTATTTGAAGCAGAAATACTACGTAAGAAAAAGTTGAATAACTTTTTCTTTCACGTTTATTAAAAATAAAAGCAAAAAATTCGAAAAAAATTAGAAGTGGCACTATCCCTTCAAAAGAAGTTAAAAAGTTTTGCATTACGTTTTTTAATCTAAGCCTTTTAGTCGAATTCTTCCTCGCCACCTTTGGGTGTTGTTTCCTCTTTCTTCGATTCAAATGCTTCTTTGGCTGCAATAATGTCATCAATCCGGAGTATCATCGTAGCAGCTTCAGTAGCTGCTTTGATAGCATTCTTCTTGACAATAACTGGGTCTAAGACCCCAGCTTTAACCATATCCTTTACTTGTCCGTCTCTAACGTCGATTCCATATGTTGTCTCGCCTCTTACATGATGAGTTCTTAGTTTCTCTAGTGTTTCAATGACATCAAGACCCGCTGTCTCAATTAGGGCTGCGGGGATACCAAGTATGGCTCTAGCAAACGCCCTGATAGCTTTGCTCTCTTTTCCACCTACCTCGTCTGCGAATTTCTCTAGTCTTACAGCGATTTGGACTTCAGGCGCTCCACCTGCTGCAACAACCTTGGGTTCTAGATAGATGTTCCGGACAGTGTTTAGCATGTCCTTAAGCGATCTTTCAGCTTCTTCTATTGTTAATTTTGTTCCTCCTCTAATCAGAATGCTTACAGATCTTGGATTCTTGCATCCTCTGACAAAGATCATGTTTTCGTCTCCTATTTTTCGTTCCTCTACAACTTTTGCGTAACCTAATGCCTCTGGTGTTAAGAAGTCATCATTCATTATTATCTTAGCCCCTGTAGCTTTTGCTAGTTTCTCCATATCGCTCTTCTTGACCCTTCTAATGGCCATTATTCCGTGTTTTGCAAGATAGTGCTGCACAATGTCATCTATTCCTTTCTGACAGAATATAACATTTGCTCCGCTATTGATTATTTTTTCAGCCATTTCTTTCAGCTTCTCTTTCTCCCATGAAAGAAGAGAATCGATCATTTGAGCATCCATCATGACGTTTACATCAGCGAATTCGGGTTTCTCTAGTTCCAGAGAGTATGCTATTAGAGCAATTTTGGCATTTTCAACTCTCTTAGGCATTCTGTGGTGGACTACTTCTTTGTCAATTACCAGACCATCGATCAACTCTGAATCCTCTAGAGACCCACCCTCTTTCTTCTCTATCTTTATATCATCTATAGGAATCACTATTTTGCCGTTCTCTTCCCTCATAACAGTTTCCACAGCCTTAATGGCCATTTCTGCGAAATGATCCGCTACGTTTGCGAGTATCTTGCTAGCCACAGATGTCTTTGCGATCTTTTTTACTTCCTCCTTGTTCTTTGTATCAACGGGAATTGCTATTTCATCTAGAATTTCTAGAGCTTTCTTCATTGCCTTCTGATAACCGTCAATTATTATCGTAGGATGAATATCCTCTCTTAATAAGTCCTCTGCTTCTTTAAGGAGCTCTCCCGCGAGAACTACAGCCGTTGTTGTTCCGTCTCCGACTTCAATATCTTGAGATTTAGCGATTTTTGCCACGAATTTTGCTCCAGGATGTACAATGTCTATTTCATCAAGTATTGTTGCTCCATCGTTCGTGATTACAATGTCACCAAACTGATCCACTAGCATTTTATCCATTCCTTTGGGACCAAGGCTTGTTCTCATAATTTCGGCTAACACCTTAGCTGCAAGAATATTGTTAAATAGGGCTTCTCTACCTTTTGTTCTGGCAGTTCCTTCTTTAAGAATTAGTACAGGTATTGCTTTTGGTTCGGCGCCCATGAAATTCACCACTATTTTAGATTTTGTTGTTTTTTAGGCAACCCCCAAATATTATAGAAATAATTATCCTATATCGTGAAGTAAACCGAGACAAAAACTATATAAAACATTCGCCAAATAAAACACAACAAATAATAAACTACATTTAGAGAATGATATTTTTAAACCCCTGTGATAGAGTATTAATACCATTACTACTTATGGAGAACACTTAACCCACTATAAGCGACACATAAGACTCATCGGGTGCTAGACGTGGATCTGGAGAACTTTCTAAATGTCTTACAAAATGCTAAAAAATTTGCTGAGAACTCCTTTGAACGTCGATTAATAATAATTCTTGGCAATAACTTAATAGAGAAGATCGTTGCTGATGGACTTAATCATTTCTTAACAGAGTCATCTCTTGTTGTCTCGGACGATAGGCGGATTCCTAATTTATTATCAGCTGAGGTTTTCTTTGTTGGGCATCGAGACACTAAGAGAATTTTAGGTAAAACGTTTGATAATGCACTCATAGACCTTAGATGGTATCCCGATGTCATCTCCATGAGCCGTGCTGTAGAAACTGTTAGGGGTGGAGGATTGATTTTTCTTATGCTTCCTCTAAATTATAAGAACTCTAGGAAATACTTAGAAGAACTAGTTCCCCTTGGAGAAAAGCGCGCTCCTCGTGATGTTTTGCGCCGTAGACTTCTTAAGTTTGCTCTTAAGATGCCAGGTATATACGTATATTCCAGCTATTCGTTCAGCTTTATTAAAGTTCCAGATAATGAAAAAAGCTGCACTGAACTTCATAGAAATCGTATTCATAATAATGTTTCGATTCCAGCGTCGCATATTTTCGATGAAGCTCTTTATCAGCTCTGTGCCACGCAGGATCAAGTAGATGCGCTAAGAGAGTTTGAAAAATATGAAACTATGGATGCTTACTTGATAACTGCAGATAGAGGGAGAGGGAAATCCGCGCTAATAGGTATTGCTCTAACAGGTATTGCGCTGGAGTTTTTCAAGCGGGAAAAGAGAGCTTTGAGAGTAAATATAACAGCTCCCGAGAAAGAGAATACTGATGAAATTTTTAGATTTCTATCAATAGCTCACGAGAAACTCTCTATGCAATATCACCTAGGCAACGGAAGATTTTCTAGTAAGTTTATTGTAGCGGAATATTTAACCCCCTATGATATTATACGAGCAAGTTCCGATCTTATAGTTGTTGATGAAGCTGCAGGAATACAATTCCCACTGTTAAGAAAGATTGTAGAAAAAAAAGAAAAGATCATTTTTTCGACGACTATTCATGGGTATGAAGGTGCTGGAAGAACTTTTTCTGTCCGTTTCCTCCCTCTACTGGAAAAAACACGAAAGAATATAAAATGGTTAACTTTGGAGACTCCTATTAGGTATGCAGTTAATGATCCCGTTGAAAAATGGTTATTTAAAACCCTTTTACTGGACGCGGAACCCGCAGAAGTTTCTGAAAATGACCTTAAAGAGATTGATAAAGCACGATTACAAGAATTGGATCCATTCCTCTTATTCTTAGATGAGACTTATGAGAGACTACTCAATGAATTTTTTGGTATACTAGTGACCGCCCACTATAGAAATAATCCTAAAGATGCCCTTTTGTTAGCTGATGCACCACACCATAGAGCATATGCTCTAATTGTTAATGATAAAGTTCTAGTTGCTATTCAGGTATGTGAAGAAGGAGGCCTAAAAGAGGATGAAATTTCCCTATTATACACCACAGCTCCTTCCAGCCATATTGTACCAGACAAAATTTTTAAATATTATGGAGAGATCGAGTTTCCGACTCTTAAAGGTTGGAGAATTGTCAGAATAGCTACGCATCCTAAACTATTTAGAAGAGGCCTTGGAAGTCTCGCACTTAAAAAAATGGAAGATGAAGGAGCTAGAAAAGGAGTTAAATGGATAGCTGCTGGATTTGGTTGTTATCCAGAATTGTTATCATTCTGGCTTAAAAACAATTATCTTCCCGTTCATTTAAGTCCGGTAGTAAATAAGACTACTGGAGAACATACTATTATTGTAGCCAAAGCCTTAGCTCTTACATCCCAAGAGGTATTTGAAAGCGTAAATAAGGAGTTGAAGAAAAGGTTATTAGAAGAACTTGCTAGTATCTTTAGACGATTAGATCCAGAAAGTGCTAGATTAGTCCTTAAGTCTAGTGTTCAGTTAGATTCCCTTGAGACGTTGTCTAACTCACAACTCTTTAGACTTAATTTATACATGCGTGATGTCTTACATTTTGAATCTGCTAGTGATGCGATTCGTATCCTAGTTAGAATATATTTCGGAAAAAATCTCGATTTTCTGGAGCCCAATGAGGAAATAATACTCATTAAAGGAATCCTCCAGAATTCCCGCCTCACTATAAGAGAGATTTTGAAGATGCGAAGTATTGTTAAGAAAGTATGGAAACATCTATTCCAATAGATAATATTTTTCAGCAGGTTTATCAAACTCTCTAGAGCACTATCTCTTAAATATATTATGTCGCTATCTTGAAAGGATTAAAAAGCAGGTGTTTAACTTGAGAAACAATGTGAACACTAAACAGATCATTGGAGACACCAAGGAATTAATTATTAACTTACGAGAAGACGCAAATCTAGCAAATAAAGTACTCTTAACCGGCTTTCATGGTTTAGGAGGAATCGGCCATCTAACAATTCGCTACATAGTCGAGAGCGGCTTAAAACAAGGAAAAGCTAAAAAGATGGGGTACCTAATAGGCCGTACAATGCCACCCTTTGTTGAAGTTCTCCAGAATGGTTCCTTTGGCAATCCTTATGAATTTTATGAAGTAGATAATGCTGTCTTTCTTCTCATTAGATTCCAGCCATTTCTGGAAGAGCAAGCTGTAATTGCTGATTTACTAACTCAATTTGCGAAGGAACAAGGTGTCTCAGCAATAATTCTTCTTGGTGGAGTCGATATTAACGCTTTCGAGGACCATGAAAATCCTCCAATAGTATACATAGCAAACGAGGAATTCCTGAAGAACTGGTCTGATAAACTGAGGCAATTAAATCTTCATCCAGCACCTCGAGGAATCTATGTAACTGGCGGTGTTGCACTGTTCTTATCTTATGCTACCCACCGAAAAATACCAGCAGCAGCTCTATTTGCACCGACAGAGAAAGGTATTATAAACAGGCAGGCTGCCTTAGATCTAGCTAAGAAGATAAAAGAATTGCTCAATCTATCCGTTGATTTACTTGAGATAGAAGAAGAACTTAGAACTACTGAGGAAATGATTCGCAAAATGCAAGAAAAGCTGACTAAGGCATCAATGGAAGCCGAGAAAAAGGAAGATTTATCGCAATTATTTACATGATCTTTTCTGTCCTGAAGAGAGGAAAATGCCTCCGAGGAATGCACCATAACGTGATGTATATGCTAGTTTCAGGAAAAATATTTTGTTGAAGCGAATAAGCTTAATATATTTAATTTTTAATTACTTAACGAGGATGTGGCAAACATACTAGTGATCTTTTTATAATATACTTTGCAGTCTTTTTTATCTAACGGAGCTTTTACTTTAATCAGCATTTATGTGAAATTACTTAGGGGTTATAGTCTTGCCGAGAAAAAAGGTACCAATCCAAGAGTTTGTGCTTAAACTAAGGGATTATTTGATCAAAGTAGCTCAAAAGACTGAAAATCTTGAACAACGCGTAGAAGACATGGAGAAAAAACTCAAAGAATTAGAAAATAGAATAAGAGCTTTAGAGAGCTTACCTGCTAAGCCAAGCCCAACTGCGTTACCAGCAAGAAAAGCTACTTCAGGATACACCGAAGAGGAAGAATTCTCTGATTTGGCGAAGGAATTGGGTCTACTGGAAGCCCTCGGAGGTCCACCTCCAGAACCGCCCCCAGCACCCCCAATAGAAAGGGAAACCGCAGAAACCGAGTCAAAGATTGAAGAAAGAGCGCCTTCTTCCTTTATAGCCACCCTCAAAACTGGAGAAGAAGTGAAGGAAGAAGAATTGAAAAAAGAGAAGGATGAGTTAGTAAAAGTCCTCGAAGAACTTGAACTAATTTAAGTTCTTTCACCATCTGGCTCCTAGAATGTATCTTCATCTTTCCATTACTTTAACTTACTACTCATTAAAAATCGCATCTCTAGGAGAAAAACATGATTTCGAAACGGGTTAGTGATCTTATTGGCTTACGAAGTACTATAGAAAAAGCTTTAACTCTTATCGATAGAGCCGGCTTAGATGATATTATATACATCTTTGCTCACAATGATGCGGACGGAATATGCTCTGCCAGCATTATAGCTAAAATCCTCTACCTTCTCGATAAACCTTTCGTTATCAAATTTATTCCCCAGTTGCGTCCAGATATCTTAGAAAACTTATTAGAAAGGATAGAGCCTCGGGAGGCTATTTTTTGTGATCTAGGAAGTGGCCAGCTAAAGATCCTTAACGAAAAACTTCGTACTGTTTCTCGAGTCCTAATTATTGATCATCACATACCTCAGAAATTATCGTACATACCATTCAGAATAATTCATTTGAATCCTTGGAGATACGGTTTTAGTGGAGATTTTGAGGCTTCATCATCTAGTATAGCGTATCTCCTCGCGCGACCATTAGCACAATATTATTCTGAAGAAATTTATTCTTTAGCAAAGTACGCTATTATAGGATCCCTAGGAGATTCTCAAGACCTCGGCCCTAATCGTTCACTGCTAGGCTTAAATAACGCTGTGAGAGGGGAGGCGGAAGAGAAAGGATACCTACGAACAAGAATAGATATTATTCTAAGCGGTCGAGACTCTAAGCCCCTTTATCAAGCATTAGCTGACACATTCGATCCATTTATACCTGGCATCTCCGGTACTTTAGAGGGTGCTGCAAAATTTATCATCTCTCTTGGATTAGCTAAAGGCGGATTAGATATCGAAAAAGTAACAATAAATGATCTTACAGAGTCTCAAAAGGCTATTCTTGTTGAAAAAATAATTGAACGAATTTCGTTATCTTATATGGGGAAGAGTTTACTTGAAAAAGTGCGGTCAAAACTATTGGGGTACGTATATGAATTTCCCGAGGAGAAAGGATTAACTAAGTATGGTCGGGATTTCGCAACTTTACTGAATGCTTGTGGACGAATGGGATATCCCGGTGTTGGCTTTGCGCTTCTATTAAGCAAGAAAAAGGTATACTATGATGAGGCTCTAAATATTTATAAGAAATATCGATATGCTCTCTCCAGCGTTATATCTTCGTCAAAAAACTTGCTTAAAAAGAAAGGTTCATTGATAATTTTAGACGGCCGAGATAGAGTAGATGAAAGCTTGGCTAGTCCAGTAGCTTCTATACTCGCTCAATCGACAGCTGAAAGTGCAATTATTCTAGTGGTAAGTAAGTCCACGAACAATTACGTTAAAATATCTATACGACGGACTCCGGAGTTGCAGAATATAGACCTTAGAGAACTACTCAAAAGGGCAACAGTAGATATAAGAGAAGCTTATTATGGAGGACACAAAGCCGCCGCTGGTGCCTATATACCAATTGAAAAAGTTGACGAATTCATCGAAAGACTTAGTGATATAGTGAATAAGATGTAGTTAATACAGGGTAAAAAATGCCCCATACAGAGACCATTCTATTAAGAACTAAGATACTCATAAAACTAGATGACCCTAAGAGAGCTTATGCTAGTCATATGGCAACTGATGTAGAGAATAGATTAGCTCCTAAGAACATTTTTATAAAACAAAGTCTCGCTGAAGATACTATTGTATTTGAATTGATTGCTAAGATATCCAATACAAAACCCAAAATCGAGACCATAAGAAGAACTCTTGATGACTTCTTGTCCGCATTAATAATTTGTACCAGATCATTGGAGAAAATTCAAATGTGAGAAGAGATGGAGAATTATGTGTTTTACGTAACTGTAGAGAGGGGGCTTGAAGAACTAGTTGCTTGGGATCTAAAAAACTCATTTAAAAATATCGAAGTTTTGCCGAATGAAAAGTTTCGAGGCAAGGTCTTTTTAAGGGGTTCTGAACAACATATTTACCTTCTTAATTATTCTGCTCGATCTATTAATAGAGTAATTCTATTGCTGCTACACACTGAGATTAGAACTCTTGACGATATTTACAAATCAGTAAAAAGTATAGACTGGCCAGAATACATTAATAAAAATCAAACATTCGCAATAAGAGCGACCAGAAAAGGAAAACATGATTTTACTTCACTTGATATAGCACGAGTAGCAGGCTCAGCCGTAATTGATGGATACTTGGAGAGAACAGGAACCAGACTTAAAGTCAATTTAAAAGAACCAGATGTAAGCATTCACGTAGAAGTGATTGATAATCAGTTACTAATCGGTATAGATACGACAGGCCCTTCATTACACATGAGAAGATATAGGGTTTATAACCACCCCATGCCTCTAAGAACAACACTTGCATATCTAATGGTAAGGCTATCGAAATGGAATCCTTCAAGGGAGAGTCTACTAGATCCCATGTGTGGTGGAGGAACAATTCCTATAGAAGCAGCTCTATGGGCTAGAAGAATACCCATAGCAAAATTTCGTAAAAACGAGTATAATTTCTACAAATTAAAATTTCTTAACGTAGAGAAAGCTAATGAAATTCTTGAAAAACTTTTAGATATGGAGAATCATGAAACTTTTAATCTGATTGGAATGGATATTTCAAAGAATCACGTTGAGGGAGCTATTAGAAACGCTACTAGTGCCTCTGTTATAGATACTATTACTTTTCTCTGTGGTGATGCTAGGAAACTTTCAAAATATTTTCAATATGAAAGCTTTGATGTAATTGTAACGAATCCTCCATATCATCTAAGACCTAGAAAAATGTTATTAGAACTCTATAGGGATTTTCTTAATGAAGCCTTAAAAATAATTAAAACTGATGGGCGATTAGTTATAATTACATCTGAAAAGAAGCTTTTAAAGACATTATTGAATACAAAGGGTTTATCCTATAATGTTCTTCACGTTTTTAGGTATGGTAGCTTAGACACCGGAATCTTCCTAGTTTCTAAATGAACGATATCTAATTTACCGAAAAAGCAGAACTAAGTGATAATCCTAGAGAAAGCTCACTTAGTATTCTCTCTGTTTCTCTACTAAATTTCATCCCATATCTCAAAAAGAGATACAAGAAGCCTTACCTTTGGATCATTTCTATTTAACTCATAGATTTTAAACCTACTAATCTCATGCTCCTTTATGATACCCGCCTTTATCAATTTTTTCAGATACATCTTTAAAGTGTTATAATTTAGTTTGACCGATCTTCTGAGTTCACTAAAGGTTAAAAGATCCTTCTTAATAAAGAGTTTGAGCATGCGAATCTTATTTCTTGCCCCCAGAATCTCTTCTAAAGAAATTTTATTCTCAGTCATATGCCCCCCCCTATTATCCTTCTAATAAGTCTAGTACCTTGCTCTCCAATTCTTCTAGTGGAACGTTAATGCTTATTCTAGTTGATCTTCCTCTTTGGCCTTTTCCAGAAACTTCTACTTGCATTACACCACGTAGCTCATACCCTAGCTCCTTAATGTACTTGATTAATTGTGTTGTCTTTCTCGGTTTCTCATTATATTCCTCACATAGTTCCTTGTAAATTTTCTCTACATCAACTCTAGTTACAAAACTCTCGCCTTTTCTCTTTAATGCTCTTATAGCAGCAAGAAGAAGAACTAATTTATGCCTATCAAGGGATAACAAGTGTTCTGGATCCAGATGCGGCATGGTTGGATGCCGACTTAGAACCATTCTCACATGTTCTGCTCCTAAAAATCCATCTCCTTTTTTATCCGCCAGTCTTCCAGCATCCCTTAGTATGTCTATTGCTATTCTAGCGTTTCCTCCTTGCTGCTCTGCTACATAAGTTGAGATTAATTCTAATGCGTCCTCAGAAACGCTTCCTGCTAAAAAAGCCAAAGAAGCTCTATACCTCAAAATCTCGAAGAGATCGTTCTTATCATATCTTCTTAACCTTAATTCGTTTCTCATAAATGATGCTCTAATGGATCTATCAAGCCATTGAGGATTATAGAAAGAAGCCTCATCGTGGCTGGCAACAATGGCTAATACTCCAACTTTTATCCTGAACTCCTCAACCGACCTCTCGGATAATCTTGAAAGATTATATAACAATTCACCAGCTTTCTCTCCTTCCTGTCCCCAAAAGAGAGAGCCCAACTCATCTAAGATAATTAACGAATTCTGGCCTCTTTCAGATAGAATTTCTATAAAGACATTGAATAGATCAAATCTCGATAAACCTCTTCTAGGAACCGATGGTGCAACGTGTTTAACCAATTCACCAAGAACCATATATACACGACGACTTAACCTACAATTAACATAGGCACCTACAATACTCTTCCCTAAACTACTTTCCAAATCTTTTAAGACTCTCCTAGACAATACAGTCTTTCCAATTCCAGAGTCGCCTATGATTATCCAAGAGGTAAAAGTTTCCTTTGAATTAAAGAAATCTAGAAAAAACTCTTTTAGTTTTTCACGCTCTTCCTCTCTCCTTGGTAATTGTTCAGGTATGAAATCATGCTCCAACGTCTCTGGTCTTATAAGAATACTTCTTTTAACCATTACTCCACACCAAAATAACATCCAACATACTATGGACAAAAACACCCTTATAACGTTAAAAGCAAGAATATTATATAAAAAATACGCAACTCCATTTAAGCAATTTAAAAGACATAGTAGAAATTCTGGGAGTGAGAATTAGTGCAAGAGGAAATCTTTAGGAAATTAATAAATTTATGGAAAAATGAAATAGAGTCTAGCGAACTTCTTGAAATTGATCCAGAAACTTATAAGGAAATTCTTGAAGCATTAGCGACAAAAAAAGAGAAAATAGATAAGCTCTCAGATCCCTTATCAAAAGAAATTGCTCTAAGAGAATCAAAACTACTTGACTATCTCTTCCTCGACTTTGTTAAAACCCGTTTAACAAAGGTTATAATTAGCTTTTTTAATGACAAAGAGAGAAAAAATCTTTTACCGCATGAGATATTTTTCCATGTTAACCTTAAAAGGTTGCTCAAAAAATCAATTAGACTTGCATTTGAAAAAGGACTATTCGCTACAAAAGAGATCGATATTTTAACACATGTTGAAAAATTACCTAACATTCCGAAAAGGAGGCTTAACACAGAACTATTACTTTTAAGAAAAACAATAAGCGATTTCGTAGCGTCGAATTTGCACATATATAGGGGACTAGAGGAAGGTGATATCATAACAATTCCATCAGAGGATTTAGTAACTTTTTCCCATGAAGAGTATTCACTCATAGATTCGGCCAAGGAAGAAGATCGATAATACTAATGAGAAATCTGTTCTCCCAACGTTTTTCCAGAAATGCTTTAACAAAAATATACTACTCCCTTAATTTTAATTATCGGAGATAAAATATAAGAGATTAAGAGATTTAGAAAATAAAGTCAATAAGTAGCATTTTAATTTTGTATCCGGTATAAGCTAATTTTTCTAGAGTGTTAGGAACTAGGAGGGCGCGACTAAAGTGAGCACTTCAAAACTGCAATACATCTATAAGGAAATCACTAGAAACCTTAACGAGATATTATCCATTGATAAAAATATTAAGGGAGCAATAATTTCTAATCTCTCAGGTATGCTAATTGCTTACGCCATTAAAGATGACTATCAAGCGGAGATCTCATTAATTTCTGGATTAATTGAGGGATTAGCCGCTACTCTCTCAGCGATCTATGGAGCGGCTTCAGTAGCGGGAGAAGACATAAAACTTGCGAAGACTCAGCTTATTCTAGTAGAATATGAGAATGGCAACTTAATTATTTGTGATATGGGGCATGAAAATATTTTAGCAATAATTGCTGATAAGAGAGGGGCACTAGGAGCAATAAGAATAATAGCTAAAAAATATGGTGAAAGGATAAAGCCCCTCTTAATAGAACTCGATAAGATTATTGAAGACGAGCTATCAACGAATAATGCAAGAGAGAGCGTTAAAAAAGAACTAAGCAGGATGTAGGTCAATATTCACTCCACGAATTGCCTTACAATATAATCTGGCTCCTTACCAGTTATCCTTTTATATAACTCATCTGGTGAAGGTATCATATCTAAAAAAGCGCTGAAATAATTAACGATATGATATAGATCTCTATAAAGAAAACGCAAGGCAAATTCATGACTTATAGGCACGCCCTGTGCCATATCGATGATATATGCGATTCCCCTATGGTATAATATATTATAGGGACTTAGATCTGCATGAACTATCTTTGCCTTCTTATATAGCTTCTCTATATCATCTACTAGTCGTTGAAAAACTTCCTCTGCATTATCTATTTCAGTAACATCCTTTAGTTGTGGAGCAGGCGTTCCATTCTCTCCAATAAACTCCATAACAACAACGTTCCTATATATAGCGATTGGTCGGGGAACATGTACTCCAGCATCCCACGCTCGCTTTAGATTCTTAAATTCCCTTCTTGCCCATCCCCATTTAGCTTTTATAACACTCTTGTATCTACCAAATCGTTTATCTCCTAATGTATATATATCAACTCTGCGGAATTTTGATGTATGAATTCTGTATATCTTAACAGCTAAATCGGCCCCAGAAGGCGATCTTGCATAAAAAACATCTGCCTCTTTACCAGTAGATACTACCCAGTACAAGTCCTCAATGACTTTTCGTCTCTTTAGGGTTTCTATCGCTTCAACCGTTTTTACATCAAATACTCCTTCCCAAGCTTCTCTGTATTCCTCCCCCTTAATTAGGCGGTCTCTCTTGGTGGGTTCTCGCAGTTCTTCTTCGAAAAAGTCTTCAGAATCATTCAAAATTATTCACCAGGAATCACGGGTATTTATAAATACTCCTCCAGAATATCCTCGGGAATGAAATTTCTGAGAATTTCACCGTATTCTGACTTAAGTAGCCACTTGATCTCTGATTTATCATACTTATAAATCACGTCTGCTCGCGTGTCTTCTTGAATGCCGTACCATGGACGCACTAAAATTATATCTCCTTCAAAAATCCTCACACGACGCATTTTTCCGGGAATCCTAACTTTACGAATCTTACCATCAGAACAACTAACTTCAAGCCAAGATCCACCTAATCTTCTTAAGACAAGGCCAAATAAATCTCCTTCGCTAGGTAATGTTATTTTTGATTTTATGATCTCCTCGATGTCTTCCTCTTTCCTTGGTGTCATTTATAAAACCCAAACAAAACTAGTTTTTCATTAGCTAACTAGAAATAATTGCTAAGAAGGAGTATAAAAAACATTGGTAATTAAAGAAGTTGCTCTTTACATCATTTTTTCAAGTAACTGGTTAATGTTCTCTCCCCAGTAACCCCACGAACCTCCCGTCTGGTAACTTTTTTTAATTGATCCTCGATAGCCGCCACGAGGAGGATGGAGTCTAAAAACGGGTTTTAACCATAGAATATCCTTGAAACTAACTTTTCTCTCCCATATTGCTTTTGCTAGTTCTTCAACGGATGAGAATTTACCTTTGCTAAGTTCTCTCACTAGCTCATCTGATAATCTCTTATTTCCGATTACTCTCCCACGCTTCTTTAATAATTTTAGGAAGGTTTCAAAGTCTATTTCGCCCCAAGCAATCATGTTTTGAGCCTTCAAAAGCATGCCTTTATAGGACTGTGTAAGAGGGATTATTACAGCATGATGCGGTTTATGAAGACGCAAAAGTTTCAAAGTATCAGCTACATCTTTTCTAACGTTCACCGTTCCCCTAATTCTCACTACGGCTACCCATCGTCCATCAGCAGGTATTGATGAAATAGGTTTTTGTCTTCTTCTTAACTCTAAAATCTCTAGGGGGCTAATCCTAGCACTAATTCTTCCCACTACAATCCCTCCTATAACAGAAGATAAGTATTTACTAATGCATCATAAACAGCTTTAGCGAAGTTTATATGCGTTCTAGTATTTCCAAAAGTTTTGGTCCATACGTCTCTTACACCAGCTAGTGATAGTACTCGTTTTGCTATATCACCCGCTACTAAACCAAGCCCACGAGGTGCTGGATAAAGTACAATTCTAACGCTTCCACACTTGCCTTCTACTTTGAAAGGTACACTATGAGGCTGCCCACATCGACATTCCCAGCTTCCACATCCTCTAAGAATTGGAGCTAAATTCTTTTTCGCTCTTTTCAGAGCCTTTATTATGGCTTCTCTCTGTTCCGGATGCTTACCCATGCCTACTCCTATGTATCCGTCCATATTCCCGACTACAACTAGTACTCTGAAGGAGTTTCGTCTTCCCGAGTCTGTTGTTCTTCGAACTATATTAACGTCGAGTACTTCTGCTCTCAAGTCTGGAACTAGCCAATCCACGATTTGCCATTCTGGTATCCGTTTTGTAATTGCAAATATCTCATCTATAGACTGAATACGTCCTTCCTTCACCATTTTACCTATCTTAGTAGTTGGCTTCCATAGAGTTTCAAGCTCCTCTCTTGGTGTGACTGGATCCGGTATTTCTCTGATTTTTACCATAATAATCACCATCCTTCTTCTTTCGGATTTTATAAGGATAGTAATGGAGACCGTGAAAATGTTAAAAATTATTCCTCAAATTCCTCTTCAGATTCCTCTTCAAATGTAGGTGGTTCGACACCAAAAGCACTCGCGATATTTTTCAGTGTTTCCTCAAACACTTCTGGTATCTTTTCAGGATCTAACCCCTGAGCTAGATATCTACTGAACTGCCTACGGTACTTCTCCGGATCCTTCTTCTTAAGCAATCTCGCATAATTCGCTATGTGTTCTCCTCGAATTCTATCTACATCTGGTAAAATTTCTTCACTATGAGGAATTTCAACCCCTGCATCGACTAAGCCTTTAAGCGCCGCATAGAGTCTGTTTCCTTTAGTAGATCTCTGGGGCCCAATATCTAGTATAGCCTCTTTTAAGCCTGCCTGAATAGCCTTAAGACCAGCCAAATATCCTGTCAAATAAGCAGCTGGTAAATTCCCTCTTCCATATTTCCATCCGAATTTTACAAGCTCTGTTGATTTTGTATAACTTAATGTTTTATCTCCTTCTAGTTCAGCTTTCACAAAATGCACAACAATATTCCTTAGACTCTTTCGGACAACTGCTCTTATCTTACCAGATATGACCATCTTGTACCTTGCTCTATAATCTGTCCTACCTTCTCTACGCCTCCTGAAGGGTACTCTATATCTAGGTCCAAATCTTCGTGGCATAATAATTCACCAGTTATCAGTTCTTAACTTGTTCACTAAGTTCCTTCTCATAGCGTTCTAGATCAGCTATCGATTCAATTGGTTTTAGATTAAGCCTATGCTCCCTTATGTAGGTAATTATGTGTGCTTTACTTCTGAAGACTCCTGCCTTAGCTAGTCTTCTCAACCTGTTATATGTTCTTCTAGAGATTACGCCTGCGTCTCTTAGTCTCCTAAGAATTCTTCGGATAGCTCTAATTCTAAGAACCCATACCATCGATCCACCCATTCTCGCCTTCTTTGATCCTTTTCTTTTTCCAGGACCCCTTCTTCGTCCTTTTCTTCTTTTTTCTTCGCGTTCACGCGCTCTATGTCTGCTAACACCCCTTATTGGTCTCTTCCAGATTTTTCGTTCCTTAATTAGCTTCTTTATATCCTCTTTGGTTACCGCTTTTTCTACTTCGTCAAGATATTCAGGATCTATCCATACCCTATTAATTCCCACTCCTAAAATCTCTGCGGCCATCCTTCTTTGCGGTAAGAGACTCTTAGTCATTATTCTTCACCCTCTTCTTCAAACTCCTCTTCTTCCTCCTCTATTTCCTCTTCCTCCTCTTTCTCCTTGACCCCTTCTCTCACTTCGAGTTCTAATCTAGCTTCTGCTCTTCCTGGATTAAGAATACGGATACCGAATCGTCTAGCAAATTTTAGTATTTCGATTCTTTTTCTAACACCAACTGTATGTGCGATTCTGACAACCTGCGTTAATGGATCGATATTATATAAGTCCTCAACTCTGTACACTAGCACTTCTTCTTTTCCACTGGGATGCAAATATCTTACTTTCCTCGGGGATCGGTATCCAACTTTGACCAACGGTGGTTTACCTTTTATTTGCAGCCTAACCTTATTATCCTTGCCTCTAGGTCTCCTCCAACTCTCCTCTAATCGTTTCCAGATCCACGAATACGGCCTTATAAACTCCCTTTTCTTTTTCTTCTTTATCCGCATTAATCTTTCTAATTCACTTCTGGTTAAATTTGATAAGGGGAGAACCATACTCTCTCGCCTCCGGGGATCTAACACATCGACCTCTAATCATTGCTTATTGCTCATATACCCCAGGGTCTATCATCTCCTCTCCGTTCTCACTCCTCACCTTCTCTCGTCACAACATATCTCCAAATACCATCTTGGAAAACTCTGGGATCCTTCCTAAACTTACCTCTAAGCTTGCATGCCTCCTGTAGATTAGCACTAGTTTGACTGACCGCTTCCAGATCTGGTCCTTTGATAATTACTTCGTCCGGAATATCAGATCCAGGCTGTAAAGTGACTTCTACTACTGTTTGATCACCAACTATGGGCACTTTGATTTTGTCTTTTCGACCATAGAAGTTCTCAATGACTATATATCTACCTTCCACTCTAACTCGTATAGGGAAGTGCGCGTAGACTACTTTATGCTTGTATATAAACCACCTTTGAACCCCTTCGATCATCTTTCTTATCTTCGTCGCAACAGTGCCTAATGGCTTAATTTGTTTATCTTTACGCGCAGGCGAGGCTACTATAATTTTATTCTCGTCCTGTAAAATATATACGTCTCGTACATGCGAGAAATCTTTCTCTACACGTCCTTTAGGTCCCTCTACTATAACTCTTTTCCCCTCGATTTTTACCTTAACATTCTCCGGAATAGGTATCTCTTCATAATCAATACCTATTGTCCATGGATTCTTTATGCCTTCTAAGATCGCCTTTTCATCGGTTAACAACTCGACATTCATCGCATTCTCCCACCTTTAATAGACATAAGCTACTAACCGACCCCCTATTCTTCTCTTTTTGGCCTCTTCGTGAGACATTATTCCCTGAGGCGTACTTATAATGAGGACTCCCATTGTATAAGCTGGGAGGAACTTTCGTTCCCATTCCTCAATCTCTCTCCATTTTACGGGAAATCTAGGTTTGATAGCTCCTATATTGTGTATCCTCCCTTTAAGAGTTACCTTGAAGATTCCACCCCTGTAGTTTTCGATATATTCATAGTCTTCTATATATCCATACTCCTTCAAGATCTTTAATACAGCTCTCAACAGTTTTGACGCTGGATGAAGATAAACGACTTTTTTCCCGACCATTTCCGCGTTTTTTATTGTAGCTAAGGAGTCGGCTAGAGGATCCAATCGTACCATGATAGCTCACCCACGATGAATACTGGTCTTCTCAAACCCAAGTAAATAATAAACCTCTCTTATACATCTCCGACAAATATACAATCCATATTTCCTAATAACACCTTTAGTTGTACCACATCTCCGACATCTATGCGCCCTTTTACCTCTTGATTCATATATTTGTCGTCTCCACTCATCGATCTTTATTTTTAACTTACTTACCGGAGCTGGTCGTTCACTCATTCAGTCTCCCTCTATGAAGCTCACCGTGTATACCTAGTATAATTGTAGAAACTCATTTTGAAAGGAAATTAAAATCTATTCCTCCCCCATAACCGTCACAATTACTCGTCTTTTCCTTGGTCTCGTATCTAATTCAAGAAAAACGATTTGCTGCCAAGTTCCCAGCAATAATCTCCGGTTCTCTATAGGAACTGTTAAGGAAGGCCCTATAATACTCGCTTTTACATGACTCCTACCATTGTCATCTCCCCATCTTTTATGATGCTCGTACTCAATATCTGCTGGAGCTATCTTTGCAAGAATCTTGGCTAAATCTTTCTTAAGTCCCGGTTCGTACTCCATTGTAGTAATAGCCCCTGTTGAGCCAGGAACGAATATGTTAACAAGCCCACTTTTTATCCTACTTCGCTCCACCACTTCTTCAACAAGATGAGTAATATCAATAAAATCATTTTCCCCTTTTGTATTGAATTCAAGAACTTCCCTATAAATCATAAGTATCCACCAACAATAGTTAGAATTTCATTTAATACATTTCATTTATGGTAACTTAACACAAGAATGTTTCCTTATGAGGCTGTCTATAATGTCTAGCGAAAAAAATGATGAAAAGAAACTCCTAGAGAGAATGAAGGATCTATTACTACGCGGCGAGAGAATGTTAGGAGAGGCCTGCCCTCGTTGTGGTACACCTCTTTTCCTAATAAAAGCAACCGGATTAAAATACTGTCCTAAATGCAATGTCTACTTAGCAACACCAGAAGAATTAGAACATGCAAAAGTTGATAAAAAGATGTTAAAAGTCATCGATTTTGAAGATTACTGGAGAAAAAAAGAAGTTGAACCTGAGACCCATGAAAGCCCACGCTACGACGAAATCAGCGAGCAAGCTCCACAAGAAGAGACTGCGAAAACAGAGAGAAGAGAAGAGATAAAGATAAGAAAACCAGAGAAATTAAAACTAATAGATACCATTGACGAGCTTATTATTGCTTTGACCGAAAAAATAATAATCAAGCTTGACAGAGAAAACATCGACGTAGAAAAATTGTTTAAGTGGCTACTTGAGTTACTAGAAGTAAGAAAGCGTGTCCTTAATGAATAACATAGTCTACTCCTCCGATAATTACACTATAAGTGAAAAAATCGAAGCTTTGTTCCAGGACCTTGTATCACGCCCCGGTATCGAATATGTTATAATTTGTAGTAGTAAAACAAAAGAAATCCTCAAATCAACATTGCCCCCAGAAAAAGCTAGGAATATTGTTGAGAAAATCTTTGATATCTATTCTGGAATCATTGATCGTCTTAAAAAATATGGAAAGGGAGCATCAAAATTAGCTAGTCTAAGAATCTACTTCGATAATGGAAAATACCTATACTTAATTCGCGGAGATCATATACTTACAATCATTCTCCAAAAAAGCAGCACTATGAGCGCTACAGAGGAGTTCTTAGCACAAATATTAAGAAAAATAGAGCAGAATCTGGAAACTATTTAAGGTGTTATATTTACTCTTTTTAACAACCCAACAAAACCTAGAGCACCCAATTTTCCAAAAACCGCTTTTATTAGATGAACCCCATACTTCGGTTCTACCCCCAACCTATTATATATCATTTCATAGGAAACTACGAGAACCGCCCGTGCCGTATTCTCATCAATTTTTTCTAGGGAAACCCTACCCAAGAGGACACTTTCATTAACATCATAGAATTCTACATACCCCGTTAATCCACCAGCACCATAACCATATAAGATAAATACCAATGTAAAGTTCTCATCCAGATATACACATGGGTAGTTCTGAATATATCTGGGAGCTTGGACGTATAAGTAGGGGAGTATTATCGAATTATCTACGAGATTTAATACATCACCCGTAATAAAGGCTAGACAATTATACGGAACCCAACCACCAGCTCCAGGATCGAAAACCTCAATCCACATGAAAAGATTCCTTACAGTAAGCATCGTCATACCTAGAGACTCATTATATTCCCCTCCTAAATACCCCAGAACAACTCTTGACGGAATACCAAGAGCTCTAGCGAAAAATGCAACAGTTGATATGTAATCTATGACAGACCCATTCTTAGTCGCGACAAAATTAGCTACTGGATCCCCCTCAGCCCGAGTTATTGTAAGAGAAATATTATAGTTGAGTAGGAGTGATGAAAAGATAATTGACATCGCTTGATGAACCGTATGAGAATCATTAATGCCTAGAGAATTTATTTCATCGAGAACATAGGGGTAAAGGGAGAAATAACCATCCGGTAATCCCAAAAAGTATTGAAGCTGCGGATTATCCCTCACAAACGCTTTAACATAACCTATAGTCGATGATAACGAGGGGATTTCGCTTTCATTGATATAACTTCCATAAACCAGATAACGTATATCAAGAGACACCCTCTCAGCACTGATATAGACTCCAAGTACTCCGTTCCGACTCGATATTTTTGGTACAAAAACTAGTTGCGAAACATTAGAGTTTAGAGGCGTAAACCTCCTAGCTTCCACCTCATATACCGGACTCCATAGAGATATTAGCGTAATTTGATCCTCTCCACTAACAATAACACTAGGCTTAATAACTTCATAGAGAAAATCCCCCCTCCCCTCTTCCCTGTAATCTAGGAAAGTATCACTGCTAAGCACCCAGCCATCATTCGTAACGTAATTATCCAACACACTCAATCTCCAAGCTAGTAACGGTACCCTCCCCGAAACCAAGAAATGAACATAAGTTGTGTTAATCTTATTCAGAATATCCCCCAAGTCTGGAAGAGAAGTATTCGTCCTCGGGGGTTTAAGATATTCAGAAATATCCGGTGGTTTCTTACTCCTATTATTCCTCGCGAACCAATCTGGATTATAAATACTTGATAAATCCGTTAATTTTGCTGGATTTACTCCATGGAAATAAAAAACCCCAATCGACGAAGCAACCAGTATTATGATTACAAGAGCCACATAAGGAGCATTCCTAAAGACCCTTTTAACCTTTCCTCGCTCAAGCCCTGGCAATACGATACGCGGAGACATAAGAACGCCTCGAACTATACAGGAAGACTATTAAAGATATAACACCTTAAGACCCTGCCCACTTCTTTAACAATAAATCAAATCATCAATCCTAAATAAATGTAACAAATACTCTACTCTTCGAAACACAGCATTTGTACGCTAAATTCTCACGAACTACCAATGCTCTTACAGCAATACATGATATAATAATATCGCCGAGACCAGCTTTGCTTCAAAATTTATCTTTTTGCCCCCGTCCCGTTAAGCCTTCTAGATCTCTTCTAAGGCTTCGAGGAAGAAGATTCCCGAAGGTCTCAATCTCGAAGAATGCGCTGAGAAAGTTCGAGATCATAACTAATATAAAAAATAACAACGAGAAAAATAGCCACTTTTTCTCAATGACCTAAATTAAAAAATACTAAATATTGAGCATAGCATAAAGAGAGAAGTGTTGAGATTTTTACTGTCTTACATAGATGAATCTTGCGAAGTCCTCTATTGTTGGTAATTTCTCAGGCAATCCCTTCCTTTTTCTAATCTTCATTATTATGTCTTGTTGCATAGCTTTTGGCACTTCCTCCCACGCATAGAATTGATAACCGAAGAACGCCCTTCCCTGAGAGACACTCCTTAATTGCTCCGCAAGATCTATCGTTTCCGCCGCCGGGACTTTAGCCACAATATGAACCATGTCCTCAGCCATATCCGTTTCTAGTATCTTACCACGCTTCTTCTGAAGCAAAGTAATTATAGCACCCATGTATTGCTGCGGAACCTTTATATCGACCCTCAGCACCGGCTCGTACAAAGTCGGCTCCGCCGTCAGGAACGATATCGCCAATCCAGAATAGACCATTGGGAAGATCTGAGCCATCTGAGTATGCGCTGGATCAACGTGGACAAAAGCATCAGTAATTACCGCCTTGATATTCTGAGCAGGCTCTCTAGCCAGAATACATGCTTGTACGAAGTTCCTGAACGTACTAATCACATAATCCCTAATCCTCTCGAAGCGCTGTACTCCCGTGGTTGCATCGATTAACATGTTAGTACCCGTAATATCAATAATCCTCCGAGCAACATCCGCGGGCCAACCGAACTGCTTCCTAAGAATCTCAGCTCTACGCTTAGGGTCTTGATCCCTCTTAATAATACCCTTCCTAATAGCTTCCGCAACCTCTTCCTCAAGAGGCTCAACATAGAGACAAATCCTGTTTAGCGCGTTAGGACTCTTCGTCCAGATCTCCTCGCCACGCTTCTTCACACGCTCCCTGTAAACTATGATAGGCTCATCAACATCTATCGGTACACGCATAGAGATACGCTTCACCAAGATCTCTATCTGAAGAGGATCCACCCCCTCCAAGACATAAACTCCCGCTTCCCTATCAAGGTAGAACGACGCCGTTGGATCAGCCATCGTCCAGAGACGCGCTACTTCACCTAACTTGTCAATGTCTTGAGGATTCTTCGGCCTAATGGTTCTACTCACGACAGGTTCGCTTGCGTAAGGAATAGGCTCGAAACCAAAGCGTTCCGCCTCTATTAGATCCATGTATTTCTCAGCCACTTCCTTCTCAACAAAGGCCTCTCCAGCAGGCACGATGAAACCAGTCATTGCAAACATGTTACCAGCAGGAATACCATCCACATCCAAAAGCTCCGTAATCTCCATAACCCCAACTCTATGAGGCTTCTTAACAGACCTAGCACTCAACAAGAAAAGCTCCGAATCAGCTCTTAAAGTACCACTCCAGACCCTACCAATAAGAGTCGGTCGGAAAGACTTAGGATGAATAAAGATCTTAGTAATCATGCCAACCAACGGTCCATTCGAATCAACATTAACCATCGCTTTATAAACCTCGTTATCCTTATCACCACGCCAAATAGCATCTATCTTATACTTCTGTGCAGTCAACGGATCCGGCAAATGCTTAATAATCATCTCTAACAACGCCTCATCCAAAGGCAAATTCTCCCGCAACCACTGAATATCACCCTCACGATACTTCTCGAACACATATAAGTATCCCTGACGAGGATCCTCAAAACGCTTCTTAAGAGTATCAAAAGTAAAGCCCCAACCATCCTTAGCACTACCAATAGCAACAGAACCCTTAGCAAAACTCACCTTCCACTCATTCTTAAACTGCGGAGGAGCATACTTCTCAATAAGCCTATTCACAGTATGAATAATCTGATCAATCTTAGCAACAACCTCACGCGGCGTAAGATTAAGCTCACGAATCAACCGATCAACCTTATTAATATAAAGCACAGGCTTACACATCTCCTTAAGCGCCAAATAAAGATTGGTCTCCGTCTGGGTCATCACTCCCTCGACAGCATCCACAAGCAAAATAATACCATCCGAAGCACGAATAGCCCTAGAAACCTCCCCAGTAAAACTAATGTGACCAGGCGTATCGTTAAGCTGAATAAGATACTGCTTACCATCAAACTCGTACAACAAGTTAACAACAGTAGTGAAAATCGTAATAATACGCTTCTGCTCCTCCTCATCATAATCAGTCAAACGCTTCTCTCCTGCAAGATCACGCGACAACATGCCAACACGAGCCAACAAATAATCGCACGTCGTCGACTTCCCGTGATCCACATGAGCTGTCACGCTAAATATACGACGCTGTTTAATTGGCAACGTTTTAATTAACTTTCTTATTTCGTCTGCTTGCTTGATTCTTACCATGTTTATCACCCTTTTCTTTATTGTTCTTTAAGTGTGATTCATTAATAGGCTATGTCTATAGTGTTACCTGATGTTATGCATCCTTGATTAATGCTTCTTCTAAATAATTGATTATGTTATTAAAACTTAATCCATTATGCTGGATGATGATTCCTTAAAGTGAACCTTGGTGTTTGGTTAGGATGTTTTAGACTCCTTCTCTAATAAGTCTGGAGCTTTACTTGACTTTCGAAATCTTTTCCTTCTGAGTCGTCTAAAGAAGAAATATCGCTGTGCTGTGTTTATTAGATAGATTGTTGTCTTATAGATTAGTAAGACGTAAAGGAAAAGCGGCAGAAATATTGCTAGAAGTAGTATTAATAATACGCTCATATAAACTATCTCGGATAAGTTGTATTTGAGTTGTGTGAGAATGGTTATAATATCGTTGAACGTTAGTATAGAAGAAAGGAATGCTATTATTGTGCTTAAAACGACTGCTTTACTGCTTGTTTCTTCTTCTGATAAAAATCTTAGGAAGCTGTTTTCTTCTGTCTTCTTATGTAGACTCCTTAGAGCATTAATTAGCTCTATCTGAGCTTGTTTGCTTCCTTTTTTCTTGGTTATTATTTCTTTTATCATCTTCAAGAAACTCTCAATTGGTTGTAAATTGTCTGTTGTTAATACATGGAGCAGCATTTTTTCAAATACGTCACGTAGATCTATTCTGTATGGAGTGGCTGTATAGGAGAAGAGCCACTCCTCTAGACTTGTGCGTAGGTTCTCAATACTTTCAAGTAACTCAGAAGTATATATATCCAAATCCTTCTCACTAAAATTCCCTTTGAGTATATCACGATAAACAGCATCTCTTTTCCTTATGAATTCTAGCAAGTAATCAATCTCGTTACTTATTATTTTTTCTGGGCTTATCAATTCTAAGGATTTTCCAAAAAGTGCATTATTGACGTGCATAAGCCCAAAAACTAATAGGAAAGAAAGGATAAATGGAGTTATGTAATCTCTCAGCACTTGCTCATAATAGAGGGCTATTATTGCCTTAATTATATTGATATTCAAGAAACTTATTATTAGGGGCAGAAGGACTACAAGTAATGCTAGAAAGTAATAGAGAGAAAACACATTGGCATAGAAATCTATGATGCTTGAAAGGTATAATCTTAACTTGTACTTCACCATATTCCTTTCTTTCTTAAAGAAACTCCAAGCATACATCCATGCTATTACATAAAGAATTAATAGGAAAATAGGAGCCAATATCCATGGCCAACTAGTTGGATGCTTAAGGAATTTTGCTAAGAAATCGTATGTTAGTAATCCTATAATTATAGGTGAACCATTGACGTATAGAAATGCTATAAATCCCAGTGTACCTTTATGTTTAAACATATCTTGTCCCATGAATAGTTCGTAAGTTTAATAAGAAAAATTGTCCCTTACGATGTTTTATTATTGTCTTTCTGAAAGATTACTAAATGATCTTATGCTCTAATAAGCATCTTTATCGACCTATCCATTGGTTCATAGCTTGATATATTTTCTCGTGAAGAGAAATTATGTCCTCCCTACTAGCATCTACTCCTATAGTCTTAAGAAAAGCCAAGTCTAATTCTATCCTAGTTTCATCTTCGTTAAATTGCTCTGGTAGTCTCTTTAAGCTAATGTCTTTAAACTTATCATATACTTTCGCTAATCCTTTCAGTTTGTCTTCTGATATGTTATTTATATCTAGTACGGGAACCAATTTCCAATGTCCCATCTTTAATCTAATCCATGCCCCCTCAGTTTCTTCTCTATTAGCTAGCACCGTGAGAATTCCCCACGTAGTATTAAACCACAAGCAAAGGACTTTTAGTTTAACTTCATCTTCGTTTAAAAGTCTAACAGCATAAAATACATTCGATAGAACAGGTACATCAGTGAGAATCGAAATTGCGTGTGTAGTGTTTACTCTTATTCTATCAGGTAGTAGAAGTCGCCCCGCCTTCTCCCTGAAAATTATCGTTGCCTTATGGGTTTTAGGTCTAACATATGCGTTTGGATTTACGCTCATTTTTCTTCTTACTTCCTCACCGCCTCCATAAATAACTGGCAGACTTCCTGGAATTTGCGTTAAGACTTTTTCAAAATTATCATGGAATTGATGAGCATCAATACCGATTGATGCGATCACATTGTTTAGTTTAGTGATTGGTATTCTAGCTTTAACATCTCCAACTTTTATGACTCCTCTTAGTATTTCCAATATTTCCTTTAGGAGGTTGGGATGAGGGAGGAATACGAATCTTCCCCAATTATCAATGTATTTTAGGAGTGTTTGTCTATCAACTTCTATGATGAACGCTTGGGACTCTCCTGCTCTTACATATTCCCCGTTTTTATCGATTTGATTAGCAAGTGCTATAGCTTCAATGCTTGTTCTAGGCTTTCTCAACAGTAACACAAATTTTGTGATTTCGTCGTCAAGATGCTCTCTTGTTTTTCTTGCTATCAAAAGACATTCGCTCAGACTTGTAGATTCTGAGAAATTATATCCTCCTTCAGGATCGTAGCTTACGATAATGTACTCAGTGTGAAATTCCGAAGCTAATAGAGTTCTCGCCAAGAACCAAGAGGTTCCCGATAGAAGGCTTTTTGGTAATACGAAACCTATCTTCCCGCCATCTTCCAGCATTCTATATGCTAGGTATAGAAATAATAGCCCTTCACCAGCTTGACCTATTGATCTGTATGATTGATATTCCGGACTCTCGAGA
>CAZFGR010000002.1:0-107698 GCA_964518475.1 uncultured Nitrososphaerota archaeon | reverse complement strand
GCACTAAGCCCTAATTAAACGGCTGAGAGAGGCTTAGAAGGTCGGACGGGACAAGGGGCGAAAAGATAAATTTGAAACAAAGCCGTATTTTCAATTTATTGAAAAGTAATTGGTTAACAATAATTGTTATTATGGTGATTTATATTGGGTATTAGTACTCTTTCAGGAATCCTCCCTAGTGAGAATCCCTTGGAAAGTCTTGGTCGGTTGTACTATATTATGATTTTTGTGGCTCTTTTGTGGAATGGGCTCGCGGCTTATGGATTGTTTTATCTTGGTCATGCGGCTTCGAAGACCATACAAACAGATAATGTAGCTTATCTTGTAATCGGTATTAGAACTGTAAGTTGCACTTCCCTTATCTCTGGTATAATCTCATTGGCCTTTGGTTTTCTTGAAAGTTATTACTTGTGGAAAGCAGGTGATTATTCGGGCATTGAGAGATTATCACTAGTAGGAGGGATATTTCTATTCGTGGCAGTTTTTTCTCTTCTTTTTCTAATAGTCACCATCGAACTTCTTCAACAAATTGCTAATGTATTAATTACGGGGCGTTTGGAAATATTGGAGCGTATAGCTTCATCTGCAATCATTTTAAATGTCTTCGAAATAATAATCAGTATTTTGACCTTCATCGGTACAATCTTATATCTTCTCTTCCTTCATCAGATCGGATCTTCTTACGAAATGCAGTCTGCTAATAATGCGTTAACTATAAAAATAATTCAGATAATCTTCGCTATGTTATTGGGTGCTGTAACTGCAGGCTCTTCATATATTCGCCACCCAATGAGAGCTATTACAGAGGGAGTCGGTACTATTATTGGATGCGTATTCACTACAACATTCTATTATTATGTCTCTAATACTTTTCTCCAACTTGGAGAGTATTATAGTAACGTCAAAAGAGATCCATCAGTGATCGATAGAGCTTTAGAGGAGTTAGAGCAATTAACAGAACCCGTAAAAATATCTACCTTCATAAGGGATAAGAAAATACCCTACGAAGTCTTCATCAAGAGATTAGAGGAGGAGCTGGCTAAAGGTAATATTAAGGGAAGTTTGGTAAAAGATACGTTCTATCCATTTAAAAAAGAGGGTAAGACTAGCTCGGGTTAATCAGTCCTTTTTTCTTTTAATATATATACTTCTTTTCGAATCATTTTTTCCCAATTATTTATAAACCAGAATCGCCCATAGATCTTCTTACCTGATAACACGTGCGGGAGCCAATACTTGTCGTCTTCCCACATCTTGTCGTAGGGAATATCATCTATGTTAAACCAAATAGGTTTTGCTTCTTCAGTCTCCTTCGGTTCTCCTTTAAAATGTTCAGTCACGAATACGTGGACAAAACCATACAATTCGTTATCGTTGTGAAACTCTAGTAATCCCCTCCACTCCAGTTTTTCGGGTTTAACGTTTATTTCCTCTAAGCATTCACGTATAACCGCCTCTTCGATGCTTTCACCTTTTTCTACCTTTCCACCAACACCATTGTATAGTCCTTTGCCGAGACCTCTTTTCTTGAGGATAAGCAATACCTTATTATCCCTGATTATATATAAGAGAGTCTCAACGCTCACCAACGGGTATCGCCTCCTAAAAACTCTTCCCTAGAGCGAGAGTGCGGTAATTTTAATAGGAGGGCTTGATAAACGAGTATATTTCACTAAGTATTTTCCGAGATTCTTCCTCAGATATTGTGGGGGATTCGCCAACGTTTTCTGCAGAACCCTTTCTAATCCCATCTGGTCCAAGAAACATGCCTTCACTTACCACTCCATGGAATTCCTTTGGTGGTAAGAAGGCTAGTAGTACAACTTCACCTGCTTTTACGCTTGGATCATTGGTAATTATCTCGAATTTTTCGGAGCCATCGGTCACTAAAGCTACTCGTAATTTGTCGGCTCGAGGATGTTTGGTAATGGATAAGATATTGACAAAGCATCTTTGAACGGCACTGGCTGGGTCGTCAGGGTAGCTTATTAATCTTTCTTTTAGGCTTAAGAGATTTCTTAGTACAAAACGTAACCATTTCGCTAAATTTTCGCTGATCTTTTTTACTTCGTCATAGTTCCCCATCAATGTGTGATATAGTTTTTGCGCTTTCTCTTCAAGTTTTCTGAAATATTCTTGTTGTATGAGTTCTTGCTTAGGGAGGTAGAAGTATCTGATTCTATTCAGTAGTTTGAGAATTTCTTCGAGTTCTTTACGGAATGCGAGACGCTTAATGATGCCCGTTTCTCTGGATCTTAGCATGTTTAAGGTTTTAGAAAGAGTGTTTATTGCAAAGAGTATCCTAGGATCATTTCCAGTATCGAAGTATTCGGACGCCATTTTTAATCTCCTAGAGATATTTATCAAAAATTTTGAGTTGAGATATTTATAGGAGTCTTAAAAGTGTTTTTAAATTTCCACATTTTGTTCTGGAGGATTACTAATCGGAGGAGACTGTGTGGAGAAGAGATTAATTGCTAGAGTATATACTTTGACAGCGGCAGTTATTTGGGGCACTAGTTTTGTTGTTATTCGCTGGGGTCTAGCTTTTGTACCAGCAATGCAGTTCCTATTTCTGCGCTTTCTAATAGCCTCTATGATTATGCTGGTAGGCTTAATTACCACAGGAAGATTGTATGAAGTAAAGAAGTTATTGGGAGAAGAAGTAATTATTTTTGCCGCTTTGCTCAATGCTTTGGGATATATCTTCCAGTTTCTGGGGCAACAATACACAATAGCCACTAATGCCTCATTATTAGTGAATACTAGCGCTATCTTTGTGGCGATTTTCGCTCACTTTATGCTTAAGGAAAAGCTAAACCTTATCCGAGGCGTTGCCGTTTTAATAGCTTTGATAGGTACTTTTATGCTAATTACTAATCTATCTCTCTCCACGATTCTAACAAAGTACTTCCTAGGAGATATTCTTTGTTTGCTCTCGGGAGCCTCTTGGGGTTTATATATAGTCTATACAAAGAAAATAGCGATGACTAAGGTAGACGACTATTCCCTAATGGCCGTATGGTTCGTATATACGACAATTTTTGTATTCCCACTCGTACTTCTTCAAGGATTTAGACCACTAGGTCTCTCTGGTTGGCTTGCTATATTATACACCTCAATCCTATGTACAATAATTGGCTTTCTTTTATGGTTTAACGGCTTAAAGATTTTAGAGGCGGTAACATCTTCAATTTATTTCTTGCTAGAGGTCGTCATTTCAGCATGCTTAGAATTTCTAATTTTCGGCTTATCTTTGACATTTATTAAGATAGTTGGGGCTTTAATGATTTGTATTGGAGTGATATTAACGGATATTAGCTACAGATCAGGATCCTAACCTCTATAAAGCGATGACATACTTATACTCAACCCATTTTTTGGACACATAACTAGATAGGACAATCATTATAATATCTAGTGGGAAACCAGTCAATTTTCTTATATCCTCCAATGTTCTTTTCCCATCACAGAGGGAGAGAATACGATACGCGACTGGATCCTTAATCTTTTTTAAATACTTTAGATCCTTTAGTCTTGGAGCAATCTCTACAATAGTTTTTCCTTTCACTCTTTTCTGCACAGCTTGGGTTTTATCGGCTATTATCATAGACATTTTCTCTGACTTCTCTATATTAATAGCAATTATCTTATCATAAGACTCTACTCCTCTAATACTACCCTGTTTATCAAGGTAGACTATCACTATGTGAGGCTTGTCGCTTGTGTGGACTATAGGAACTGAATAAATCCCACCAGGCTCCTCAACAGCGTTTGCTAGATCTATCTCGGTCTGTATATCACCCCCACAAGTAGGACACTTAATTGCCAGGAATTTTCGAGTAATCATGCTAACCCCTCCCCCTTTATTGAGGGAAATCTTCATATAATTCTTATTCACCGCAACATATAATATGCCAAAATACTTCTCAACGGGATACGTCATGTTTAAAGATCTTGAAAAGGAACTATGGGAATACATTATCAAAAGCCTTGAAAGACTCGCAAAATTCTATGAAATAGGAAATAATCTAGTATCCTTTTTCACCATTGATACACTTAGGAGAATAACTCTAAGATACGCGCCTAAGCTAGGAAAAGTTCTAGAAATAGGACCTGGGCCGGGAAATCTCACTAGGAAGTTATTGAAAAATTTTGATCTAGTAATCTGTCTAGAACCCTCACCAATCTTAGCCACTTACCTATTATCTCAATATGGGGATGCTGAAAAATTGTCAGTACTCTTGGGTGTGGCTGAGAAAATTCCTATAAAAGCTAATTCTCTTGACGTGATCTTTTGCAGTTTCTCCTTCAGGGATTTTTTCGATAAACGCGAGTTTCTGCGGGAAGCATATAGATGCTTAAAGAAGAATGGGTGCTTGATAATAGTCGATGCCCACGGAGGGTCTGGACTAGTAAAGAAAGTATTTACTACCTATGTACGTATTCTTGGAGAAATAATGTCTAGGATCTTAAGGAGCAAGAAAAACCTGCTCCTAGGGCTTAGTGATAGTATGCTAAGAATGAGAAACCCCACATACTATCTCTCTCTAGGGTTAAGAACAGGATTCAAGAGAGGTATCCTTCGCAATTTCTTATGGGGTACAGCCTTTATTCTAATGCTTAAAAAGTGAGTCAGTCTTTCAAGACATCAAGTATTATCGCCGGGCAAATCTTCTTTACACCCGGAATCTTACCTATCTCCTCAAGAATCTTCATTAATTCCTGGTTATCCCTCGCTATAATCTCCGCCATAAGCATGTGATCTCCCGTAGTTAGTGATAGAGAGATAACCCACTCCTTCTCTTTAAGAATCTTCGCTACCTCAAATAATGCCTCAGGCTCAGTATCTATCCCAGTCAAACTTATGGTATTATATCCAAGTTTCCGCCAATCAACAATTGCTCGATAACCCTTTATAATACCCATATTCTCAAGTCTTTTAACGCGTTTCCTAGCAGCAGCCTCTGTTAAGTTGAGCTCCTTGGCCATTTCAGTATATGTTGCCCTACCATTTCTCAGCAATATTTTGATGATTTTCCAGTCCTTCTCATCGATCATTGTATTTCACCATTTTTTCAAAAATTAACAAAAAGTAAGAAGCAATAAAGGAGTATATAAGGTTTTTCTCTTTTCAGAACCGCGATGGTAATAGATAGAAATCGCATGTTTTAAAAATAGATAGATGTGGCTTACGAGTTCGGTATCTATAACACTCTTATAAAGAAGAAATGATCAAGCCCGGCAATTTATTGACTTTTTGCAATACTATATCCCAGATCCTTGCAGTAATTCGTGCAAATCAATACTAAACTCTTCGATAAGTTCCTTTCGACTCATCGTTTTTTCGACTCGCCCATTATTCATAACTATTACTCTTTCGGCTAGAGAGAGTGCTAGTAATCTATCATGAGTCGCTATGACAATTGATTTACCATCTCGAGCAAGTTCTCGGAGAGTCCTCTCCACAATCTCCCGCTTCTCTAGATCAAGTGTGTTGGTTGGTTCATCAAGAAGTAAATAACTGGGATCAACAATTAAGGCTCTTAAGAAAGCAACTAGTTGCGCTTCTCCCGCGGATAACTCCTTTCTTCGTCTATGGGCTAAATCAAGCCTACCTACGAACTCTAACAATTCTAGAGCCTTTTCCTCAGCAACATTTCTAGGAACCCCCCTAAGAACTAAGGGATAAACTAAGTTATCGAGAACAGTTCCTCTGAGGAGAATAGGTTTCTCATGAACATATACGAGTTTTCTCCTAATGCTGACTCTCTTATCATTTCTTAAAGCCCAGTAATCAGCACCGTCAATAAGTACTTTCCCCCGTGTTGGTTTAAGAATGCAGCCCATCACTTTCAGTAAGGTAGTTTTTCCAGCCCCATTTGGACCAATAATTACTGTAATACCTTCACTTATCTCTAGGGTCACATTGTCTAGAGCCTTTATATCTGAGGGATAATTATAAGAAACACCAACTAGTTTTATCATGTCCTTCTCGCCCCCAAGATTCTCACAACAGCTGTTATCCCGGAAACAATGATTAATAAAATCAATCCAAGAGACAAAGCAACTTCAAAATTTCCTTTAGCAATCTCCAGAGCTATAGCTGTCGTGAAAACCCGTGTATATCCCCTGATATTCCCACCCACAATAAGAGCAACACCTAATTCACCTATGGCCCGACTAAAAGCAATAAGAATAGTTACGGCTAGGTCTGGGAGAGTCTCACGCAACATAGTATAGTATGCCTGTCTTTCATCAGCACCCAGCGATAATGCTAATTCCCAGTATGTCTGCTTAGCACTGGATAATGCTTCATAAAGCAGAGAAATTATTAAAGGCGTAATCAGTACTGCTTCTCCTATCACTATAGCTGTAGGAGTATATAAGAGGCCAAGAAAGCCTAGAGGACCAGATTTACTGAATATCATGTAAAGGGTTAAACCAATAAGAACTGTGGGAAAACCAACTAAGGCGTTCATGACACTCATAAACACATTAGTGAGTCGGGAGTGACTATTAATTACCCTAAGAGTAATCAAAACGGACCAGGAAGAGGAAAAGAGAGTAGCCAGAGTAGAGATTGTTAGAGACCGCAGAGTTATCTCGACTATCTCCGAAACCATGTCGATCACGTTGTGGACATGTCAGCAAGCCACAACCAATATTCTTCAAGTTCTTCTAATTTACCTTTTGCGGGATAAAATAGTGGCTGACCATAGTCTTTTACGCCGTAATTTTTGATAATGTTTTGTCCCTCATCAGAGATTAGAAAAAGTAAAAATTCCTTGGCTATATCATATTTAACATGTGGATACTTATTGGGATCAACTATATAGGCGCTGTAAATGTTTATAAGAATTCTCCCTCCAGCAACCAGCGAGGCTAGATAAGGTAACTTCCCATCCTTAGAAAATTTCAGAAAAGTACCTATATCTGAAAGTGTGTACGCATTCTTCTCATTAGCAACCAAGAGTGTTTCCGCCATGCCCGAACCAGTCTCTATATACCAAGGCTTTCCCCGAGGATCAAGTCCAGCTAACTTCCACAGTAATAACTCTCTCTGATGAGTACCTGATAAATCTCCCCTACTAACGAACAGGGTTAGGCCAGATTCACAAGCATTATAAATGCGCTTTATTGCCTCTATTGGATCTGATAAACCACTTATATTTGCAGGATCATCGATAGGACCCACAACAATGAAGTAATTATAAGCAAATATCGTCTTGTTAATAATTATTCCATTTTGGATATATTCTATCTCCAGATTAGGAGCATGGACAAGAACCATATCAACATCTCCCTGAGCTGCAAGTCGCAAAGCCGCGCCACTCCCAACAGCTATAAATTGGATTGAGACGTATGGGTGCTTCTTCATAAAAGCACTACCTAACTCGTCTAGAAGACCCGTAGCATATAAACTCGTAGTAGTAGATACAAGTAACCTTATCTTAGGACGGTAAAGAATCACTCCAGTGAAAAGAATCCCTACAACACAAACTAAAACAAGAACTTTCCGTTTTAAGCTCATCTTTTCCCCCTAAATATTACGTTATTCGATATCTGATAACGGATAACAAAAAAGTGTATATAAATATTAAGAAAAGTATCTATTAAGATGAGAAAAACATCTAGATAGAAATATTCGAAAAAATTACTTAGTATTCAAAAGCAGTAGTGGAGTTGTAGAATCGATGAATAATATTGAGGAAACTTTTCGAGAGATACGACCTAGGGTAGAACTTGTACTTGAGTACCGGGGCAATGTGATTCTGGATGAGAAGAGGGCGTGGCTTCTGAAACTAATAAATGAGAAAGGCTCGATACTTGTTGCGGCTAAGACGCTGGGTATCCCGTACTCTCGTGCTTGGGAGTGGATTTCGAAGATAGAGAATATTCTGGGCCTAGAAATTGTCAAGAAGGTTCGAGGTGGGAAAGGAGGTGGAAAATCGTTTCTGACGAAGGAAGGAAGGGTTCTTCTCGATCTCTACTTCTCAAAAGCTAAAGAGTATGGTCTAATAATATCCCCTAAAGAGCTTATTTCTGAGAGAGTAGGGATCCCAGATATCCTGTATGCTGGAAGCCATGATCCCCTAGCTGAACTTATTATAAGCACATTCGCTAAGGTCGAGGGGCTAGATGTTGAATTTTCCTGGATAGGTTCTTGCGCAGGTCTCCTAGCTATAATGCTGAATGAGGCAGATATTGCTGGAGTGCATCTAATAGATCCCGTGACTAAGGAGTATAATATTCCTTATATTCGTAAATATATGATCGAGGACAAAGTAATACTTGTTAGAGGATATACCCGGGAGATCTGCCTAGCTTACAGACCAGACATCACAATAAATTCGCTCGAGGATGCTGTAGAGAAGGGGTATAGGATAATTAATAGAAACGTAGGATCTGGGACAAGGATTTTTCTGGAATACTTGCTGGCGAAAATAGCTAGAGTGAAAGGAATTGATTTAAACAAGTTAAAAGCGAAAATACCTGGTTTTGAAAGTGAGGCTAGAACTCATTTTGATGTAGCAGAAGCAATAATCTCGGGCAGGGCGGATTATGGATTAACACTCACTTATGTGGCTAAGAACTATGGACTAAAATGTATCCCACTGGGTAGGGAGCACTATGATTTCATCATAAGAATCGACAGTTACGAAGAGAAAAACTTGGATAGGTTCATAAATTTTCTTAAAAAAGAGGAGATTAGAAAGCGTATTTTAGAGCTCGAAGGATACGACATACCTAAAGACTCTGGATGCATCATTTATAGACCATAAAGAAAAACCTAGTATCATTCCACGGAACCGGTTGTTAGTATCCTTATAAGGAGTTCTTCATAATCTTTCTCAAGATTCAATGCTTTTATATAGGCTATTGTTTTCTCTACGGGATACTTAACTCTATAGACTTCAAACTTATCTTCTTTAGTGTCTAGTATTGCGTAAGATGCTCTGGGGTCACCGTCCCTCGGCTGACCAACCGATCCCGGATTAACTATTGTTAGGGGCCCTACGTTACGATTCATAGGCATGTGGGTATGACCGACGACTAGATAGTCGCAGTTTACTGGTTTGCTACCCGTTGGTGTCTTCTCTACTAGCATTTCTTTTAATTTATCTTCTGGTAAGTGTGGGAAAAGATAACCGTAAAGAGGGTCTCTAGGAGAGGCGTGAACGATGTAGAGTTTTACACCCTCTATATCGGTTTCACGCTTAATAGGTAGGCTCTGCAAGAAGTTAATGTGATTCTTATCTAATTTCTTGAGAGAAATCATTTTCCTAGTATATACGCTTAATGCATGAAGTTTTTCTCCGCAACTGCAATCAACATTCCAGGCGACAGCATTATCATGATTACCCATAACCCAAATATCCACGTGTTCCCTGAGAAAATCAATTACTTCTGAGGGATGGGGACCGTAATCTACACTGTCGCCGATAAAAATTACAAAATCGTATCCTCTAGCATGCTCAAAAACATTTCTTAGAGCATGTATATTTGCATGAGCATCAGCTACTAAAAGAATTCTCATCTTCGCAACGCCCCCTACGATTCAGTATTAATATACTCACTTTTAAAACCAAAATTCAATTATTAAGGTTCTATGTGGACTCTAAGCGGGATGTAATTGAGTGATCCATTGGAGTATTTCCCATACGAGCCGAGATTTAGACAAGAAAAAGTAATCAGAGAACTTAATAAATTGATAGAAAGTGGATCGAGAATACTCTTTGATGCTCCTACTGGATATGGTAAGACACCAGTAGTGCTGGCGGCAAGTCTCCCAATAGTCGAAGAGTACGGAGTACCAATCTTATGGGTTATAAGGACCGGTAATGAAACAGATAGGCCGATTGAGGAACTGGCTATAATAGATGAAAAATTGGGGCTTAACTTCTTTGGGCTTTCTATCCGTGGTAAAAAAGACATGTGTTTATTAGCTAGGAGTAAGGGAATAAGGGATCAAGAAGGAGTCAGTGTATTATGTAGAAGAATGCGTAAAAACTGTCCATACTACGCACATTTAGCAACGGTAAAGCTTTCTCCCCAGCGACCATTACTATTCTCCCAGATCCTAGAGCTTGGGGAGAAAAATCACATATGTCCTTACTTTGCTCAATTAATTCTGGCCTCAAGTGCTGATGTAATATCTATGAGTTATAATTATGTGTTCTCTGAGAGAATAAAATGGAGTTTGATGAGCTACGTACGTTTCAAGGGAGCTATTCTGGTTGTTGATGAGGCCCATAACCTTCAGCACTTATTATCAACACTAAACTCTGATCAAATCACTATTGGTACTGTGGAAAGAGCTATTAACGAAGTTAAGCAATTTCATGATAAGAAGTCCGTGGAGTTAGGGGAGAAGTTAAAGAGGTTGTTACAAGTACTAAAAGAGGAAGCTAAGAAACTTAGTGACGAAGAGGCTCTGTTTGATCCATTAGAAATAGTTAATCGAGCAGATTTAACTGATGAGGATTTTGAGCATGCACGGAGACTAATTTCTAAAATATACACTATGAAGCTTAGGGAGGGAAAATCCCCACGATCATCGCTCAGACATTTAATATATTTCTTAGAGAACGCACTGGAATTCGTGGATAAGGAAGGCATTGTATTTCTAAAATATAGGGAGAGGGATCGAATAGTATTCGAGATATGGGACATGAGAGCTTCCGAGGTCTTAATGGAGATCTGGCACGATTTCTATAGCGTAGTTCTAATGTCTGGTACTCTAAAACCCTATGATGCCTTCGCAGAAATTGTTGGGCTAATTAACTATGACGTCGTATCCGATAAATTCGATATACAAAAAGAGAATGTGTTATCCCTTATTATCAAGGACGTGACGACGAAAGGTGAAGAACTCCCAAATGATATGAAGGAGAAGTATGGATGCTTATTAGAGGACTTGGTAAAGAATATCCAGAGGAACATGGCTATATTCTTTGCGAGCTATAGAATCATGAATGACCTAGTGGGTTACGTTGCTAAAATAGCTAGGGAGATGAATAGAAGACTCTTCATTGAGTATGAAACACTGAGCGGAGACGAAGCTAGGAAAATACTTGAGGAATTCAAGAATTCTGAGGCTGGCATTTTATGCGCTTCTATGCAAGGAAGGTTTTCAGAGGGTATCGATCTTCCAGGTAAAGCATTGGAAGCCATAATCCTAGTCGGGATACCCTTTGATAGGTTAACCATCAGAACAAAACTCTACATTGATTACTACACGAAACTATATGGTGAGGAGAAAGGAAGATTCTACGCATATATCCTCCCAGCCCTAAGAAGAGCATCACAAGCTCTTGGAAGAGCTATTAGATCACCCCAAGACAGAGCTCTCTTAATAGCTGCTGATTATAGATATGGAGAAAAGAGATACTCCTCGCTCCTCCCATACTTCTTCAGAATAAATTGCAAAATAGTTAACAAAGAAGCAGCAATAGAGTTTATACAAGAGTTTTTTGAGAAGGATCATTACTAACACTATTATTCATTCTCAAAAATAGCGTTTAATAATTCCTCCTAAACTGGAAAAATAGGAACGATCGCAGGGATTCAAAATAAAGCTCTATCATTTTATAAATTAAGTAAAAACATGTGATTTACTAATTTTTCTCATAAGTTTAATGAAGCGTTTAATCCCTTTAATCATGCCCTTGACAGCATATATTAGGATGCGCGGATCCTTAAATACAAAACTATTAATCAAGCCGTTTAGTATGAGATATCCTATAAAGAATGGAAGTTGCCACTTCTTCTTATGGTACTCAAAAAATGTACATTCTATTGCTATTTTTGTGAAGAAGACCTGGTGGAGAATACTTTCTAAATCTATGCGTTTCCCCTCTCCAACTATGGATATGATACGTTATTGCACGCGGCTCAAAAAGTATTTTATAGCCTAATTCGCGCGCACGCATACAAAATGAGATAGATTCTCCCCAAGCATCACCAGTTAACCCTGGGTCTAGATACGGTATTTTCTCAATAATCTCTCTCCTAAAAACCATTCCATTTTCTGACACAAATGGAACCTCTATGGGAGAATCCCTACTATATGAGTACCACCTAATATTATCATCCTCAAACCAAGATGTTCTTAAGGAGAATATAGAGGCTAAATCACTAGACTTGCAGCAAGGGATTATTCTACCTCCCACAATACCTACAGATCTATTTCTAAAAATGAGGAATAATGTACTCTAACCAACCATCTTTCACTACACCATCATCGTCTAAAAAGCGATAAGTGGGGATTTTGCGACTTTTAATCCTCGGTTTCTAGCGTATTGAGGACCATACGGAGGTCTGTTTCGAATAAGTCTTACAGTAGGAAATCTTTCGGGGATTTTCTTTATTCTTTTATCTGATGACCCATCATCTACCACAATAATCTCGTTAGGAGGGATCTTTGATTTTAGCAAAGATTTCAGCGATCTAACTAGCGAGTAATATCTATTATATGTTGGTATTATAACGCTGACTTTATATAATACCATCCAATCACCTCATATATCGAATTGTTTTGGGTAAAATGACAAACGAGGTTCGATTCTAGAAGATATTAGAGAGCTTTAAAAAGGCGAGAGCTCCTCATGCTAGGAGATATAGACTCCTGTTAGATATACTGAGAAAGAAGAATTATTAAAATGTATCTTATTAATCAATTCCGGCCTCTTACTCGTGTCCAAGAGTGACTAACCTCTCTTCTAAGTTCTAACTTCTTGGTTGTATAGCATTTTTCCAAGACATTGTAGTGCGGGGTCTCTAGGGGAATACTATAGTTATGTCACCTTGTGATTGTATTAGAACAAATGAGAAGAAATGACATTAAAAGGCTAAAGTAGACAGGAAGATAAGTATTAGAAAAACAATAATGTGGAATCATTATCTTTTATTTCTGTGCAGTGTCTATCCATAATCTCTTTACATGGGTTCTGTCGAAGTCTTTATCTTCTGTTACGATTGCGTTTAATCCGTAGTTATCAATTGTTGCTAAGTGGATGGCGTCTGAAGGGTTCAGATTATATTTAATAATATGTCTTTTTGCTGTAAAATACTCTAATTCTCTTAGGGGCAGGATGTTGATAAAAGGTATTACCACATTATCCAAGAAGTCTATCGTATCGCTTTTAGCAATCTTGTACTTTTTCTCAGAGACGCAAATGACTTCATCAAGCACTAATATATTAGTGTAGAGCTCATTAACTAATAACCCCTTGAAGAACTCCTCAACAAGATTCTCAGCATCCTGTGGGAGTGGAATATTTAGATAAATTAGCAAAGAAGCATCTACAAAAAGCTTCATAGGAAAACCCTAGATATATTTATCAGTCAAACTCCGTTTCCAAATCAACCTCAGCCAACTCTCCTAGCTTCCCCATAAGTCCTTTGATTCTCTTTTTCCTCTCTTTAATCCATTGAACTAATTCTTCTGGAGACTTCATCCTCTTTATTAAAATCCCATCCTCTCTAGGCTCGATAATTACTGTACCTCCTTCTCTGATATTATAGGCTTCTCTTAACGGTTTAGGGATTATTATCTGACCTTTAGGGCCCACTTTTAGCCTTAGTTTAACCATAAGTATCACTAAGTAATACCATATGTATAACCAATAGTACAATCTACCACAATATCTTTATTAAACTTTATACTTTCCAACCAATAGTTTAGATTAGTTAATAATGGAGGCTCTCCTTTTGTGGCCGGGATGTTCGATGAAAATAGTTTTTAGGCAAGCTCGACCTAATGATAAAGATTTTGTGCTGAAATTCACCGAGAAGACATGGGAATGGGGAGACTATATTAAACACGTTTGGGATGATTGGTTATATGATAAATAGGGGAAGTTATTTGTTGCTGAGGTTGACGGGAAACCGGTAGCAATTCTCCACGCCACATTTCTTCCTGATGGATGTGTTTGGCTTGAAGGTCTTAGAGTGCATCCTAGATATAGGAGGAAAGGCATCGGTTATAACTTGAACAGATATGTCATTTCCGAATTGACCAGGTTGGGCTTTAAGGTATACCGTGTAGCAATTTTGGCTTGGAACAAACCATCAATTAACCTTGCTAGGAAACTCGGTTTCGAAGAAGTAGCTAGATGGGTTTCCCTAGAAACAAAAATAGAGAGTCTTCTAGATGCTAAGGAGTGCGAGTGTAGAGAAATCTCGAATCCAGATACTATATGGGATAAAGTTTCTAACTCTGAGATGTTCCGGATTGCTCAGGGGCTAATACCTATTCGGTGGCAATGGATAAGACTTAATAAAAGAATCTTAGCGGAATTGATGAGGAATAATAGGATTAGAGCTATTATTTGTAGAGAAAATTTAACGGCCCTTATTCCTCCAAATGGGGAACATTATTTACCTGTAGGATTCATTAATGCTGAAAAATTCGAGGATCTACAAATTCTGGCAAGTTATTTAGAGAAAGAAAAGAATACTAGACCAAATACTACCATAGGATTCGTTTTTCCAAAGAATTACCCCTTCCTATCCGTACTAGCTCAGAAAGACATCTTCGAAATTGACGAGACCCTCGTAATGGAATTGAACACGCAATGACTAATGAACCACTGAAAAACTCATTAATAAGCATAAGGTATTTCCTAATCCGTCAAAATCATTGTATGAGGAAAAAATTTATGTGGAGCTTCTTAATAGTCGTAGGAGAATCTCGGAGCGGAGTTTCGGGATTTCCATAGGATCTTTCACTTTAATTGTAATGTCAAATACTGCCTCTAATCTTGTTAATGAGACCATGGAATAGGAAATATCGATACCTTTTTCACGATACTCCTTAGCGAAATCCTCTATTATTTGTTCCGCGTTTTCTCCATACTTACCTAAGTCATAGGAAACTCTGATTGTATAGACATAGTAAACAGATTCATTCTCCTCAACTCTGTAATTCAGGATAGACTTTCCAGCTAAAGCACTATTAGCGATAGCGATAACTGAACCATCCGGTCGCCTTATTTTTGTATGACTAGTAGTCATGTCAACAACTACGCCCTCCTCATTATCTACACGTACATAATCACCTATCTTGAAGGCTCCCGACAAAAGAACGTAGAGGCCGGATATGTAATCAGATAGAAATCTGGAAAGACCAAAACCTACAGCAGTACCTACTAACGCGCTTGCTCCAACGAAGTACTCAGGAGGAATGAGTTGCGTAGTTGCTAATACTAGAACAAACAAAATTACTAGAACGAACCTAAAGAGAGTTATTATACCCTTGACAGTTCCTACAGATAATTCCAGCTTCTCCGCGATTAATCTAGATTTCCTGGCAACGTAACGATCTAGGATAATAATTATAATTAACACGGTCAATAGCTTTAGGATATCTATTATCCATGGATACTGAGCTATCAGAGAATAGAGGTTCTCTATAATTCCTTGCATCTCAATACCCTATTAACTATAGATATGGAACCAGTAACTATTCCAAAAAAATTAATAAAAGTATTATCTGCACAGTAACTCCTCAAATGCTTCCTACATTTTCACTTACTTTTTCCCGAGTGGTTCCAGAGAAATGTTTCCTTATTCCTCTCTGCTCCTCCTCCTTCCTAGTCTTAGCCTAACTAGTAAGATTTTTTCAGAGCCATAGAATATGGCTGCAACCTTTATAGAGATGATCGTTTCAAGGACAAGCGCTACTAATCCTGTAATAACTGGTACATACTCCTTATTAATTACGAATAACGGTGTTACCATAGGGTTTGTGAACGGGATGAATAACAGTATATAGACCCACCAACCTAGGGAGCCGAACATTATACCGAACATTGAGAACAAAGCTATTAGCGTTATTGGAAGTATCAAAACACCAGTGAGTGATTGAGCCGATCGGACATCCTCTGCAAACGCCGCTATTATTGTTACGAGGGATAATGTGGATAGGAGAGATAGGAAAAGGGAAATAGCCAGAAGCGTATAGCCAAAAGAATCTATTCCGAGACCTAATTCTGCAAGAGATATTTGCTGAGTCGGGATATTCTCGGTTATAGATGACATGTAGAATTGAAAGCCAAGTATGTAACCTACAGTACCCACAATAGCCACAATCAATGCTCCAGTAAGCTTCCCTAGTAAGATAATAGAACGATCAACAGGTAATGAGAGCAGAGTTTCGAGAGTTTTCTGTTCCTTCTCAGAAGCTATTGAGATTGCAGCGAATTGAATAGCCATTACTAAGAGGATCATCATAACCATAGGAATCATGAATATCTGGAAAGTTATAAAGGAGACTACGGCGCTGGGAGAAATATTCTTTAAGATCTTCCCTTCATAGATAATGTTTTGGGTAGGTATAATCGGATTTTGAATGAATATTGGATTCGCATCAGGGTTAATACTAACAAGGATAACTGAAGAAACGGTAGTACTTAGTACCTTAACAAATATCGCTACCCTATTTTCAATATCACCAATGGTAAAGGATAGCTTTTTCATCACTATGTATGCCTCAACAATAATCTGTATCTGGTTATTCGCACAATAAGTGAAATTCTCTGGAATAATGATTAGAGCTGGAATAGAATCGTTTAACGATACAAAATCCAGTGCTTCGTCTCTTGTATCTATTCCCAGATTATTCAAGAGTGTGACACTTATGTTGTATTGATCCAGAGCGATAATGAATTCTGGAGAATTGAGTATCTCGGAGGCTAGAGATCCGTTATCAAGGTTCAGTACCCCAATATTGACTTGCTTATAGCTTTGCTGAACAGTTTCGCTCATAAATCCACGCATCGCTACGCCCATTATAGGGAACATGAGCAGGGGAATAAGGATCATCCCAATGAACAGCCTTGGATCGCGAAAAATCTCCCTTAACTCTTTTTTAATCATATTAACTAAGGCCCTAGGCATTCTCAAGCACCACCTTCTTAACGAATGCTTCTTCTAAATTAGCGACCATTAATTCTTCACACAATTTTCTAGGAGCCCCCTCCATGATGATTCTGCCTTTATGGATAAGAGCTACTCTATCGCAGACATACTCGATCTCCAACATATTATGACTCGACAGGATTATTGTTACTTCATGTTTCCTAGCGAATTCTTTGAGCATCTCCCTCACATGATAAGCATGAATTACATCTAAACCACTGGTAGGTTCATCGAGTATAGCCAGTTTTGGAACAGACATAAGCGCTCTGGCAAGAAGAAGTCTACGCTTCATACCCTTACTATAAGTCTTTATCTTATCTTTTAGCCGCTCCCCTAAACCCGATATCTCGGCTCCAAGCTCTACCATTCTCCTCAATTCTTCAGAGTCCCTAGCTATGAAACTAGCCATGAAGTTTAGATATTCATACCCAGTCAAATGCGCATAGGCACCAGCTTCCTCGGGGAGGTAGGAAATTATCTTACGTACCTCCATAGCATCCTTAACAACATCGTAACCAAAAATCGTCACTTTACCATCCGTTGGTTTAAGAAGAGTAGCTAGAATACGGAGAGTTGTTGTTTTTCCAGCACCGTTCGGGCCAATTAATCCAAATATTTCCCCCTTTCTCACACTAAAGCTTATCCTGTCAACAGCCTTTATCTCACCAAAATACTTCCGAAGATTCTCCACAGAAACAACAATCAATCCTACCACCAGAAAAATATACGTGTTTAAATATTTCTGTCAGAAAATAGTCAATATAAAGACTGCACTTATACGAATGTATAAGAAACGCGTCAGATACTCGGCCTCAAAAGGTTTCCTCCTCAGCTTATGTTAAGGTAATGGAATGATCCGTATTTATTGAAAATGTCTCATTATAGAAGTTTGTAAATCAATAGATGATATTTAGAATTTTTCAGGTTACCAGAAGATAAAAGAGAGTTCCTTCTGAATGTTAATAAAATTTAATGAGTATTTCAGTAACTATTTCTGGGGCTAATACAACCTATTCAGATATCCTATATCCTCTTTGCTTAATCTCCAACCCATAGCACCAGCATTTTCTCTAAGATGATCTTCTCTTCCAGCCTTTGGGATGGCTACTACGCCTGGTTTTGATATTAACCAGTTGAGAGCTACTTGTGCAGCTGTTTTTCCGTACTTCTCTCCTATCTTAGCTAGCGTTTTATCTCTGGCTAAGCTACCCTTTTCTAGGGGCGTATAAGCTATTATTGTGATTTTTTCTTTCTGGGCATAGGGAAGCAGGTCTTTTTCTACTCTTCGATCTCTCAAACTATACTTGACTTCATTAGCAACTATATCCTCTCGCGATAAGTAGGAACGAGCCTCCTCGACTAATTCAACACTAAAATTGCTTACACCAATATACCGTACTAATCCTTGTTCAACGAGACTTTCTAAAGCTCTCATAAGCTCTCTCATAGGCATATCAGGTGTTGGCCAATGGAGGAGGTAGAGATCGATGTAATTAGTATCCAGTCGCTTTAGACTAGCTTTAGCCGCTTTAATAACTTTCTCATACGTGTAGTTATCGGGCCACACTTTAGTAATTATAAATACTTCATCTCTCTCAAACACCTTAATCGCTCGACCCACGAGCTCTTCTGCATGACCCTTTGCATACATTTCGGCAGTATCAATCATCCATATTCCTAACTCAATAGCTTTTCTAATGATTTTTATCCAATAATCATCTCGGCTATAATCTGGTGCGAAACTTCCTCCGATGCCCCAAGTCCCTAGACCGATGGCTGGGATTTTTTCTCCAGTTCTTCCTAATTCTTTTAGGTCATTATAATCTATTTCTAGACTCATGTCTCCTCACCGGCTCGTACTAATCTGACAAAAGTGGAGTTGAGGGCAGCTCCATATAATTCATTGGCATCGTCACTAGTTATAACATTAATACGCTTACCATCCAATGTTCTACAGGATCTATACGTGAAAACTATTCCCGGAGGTACTAAATCGCTCTTTTTAGCTCGAAGCAAGACACTACCTCTTGTACTCTCTACTCTAACAATATCATTATCTCGAATACCTAGTCGAGCCATATCCTCTTCAGAAACCATTATTATAGGAGGAATATCGCCATAGACATCCTCGAATTGTGTATGTGTATATTTAGGACTGGCTGAAGAAACTAGAATGAATGGATATTCTGGTGGTGGCTCTATATCTATTGGCGTGGGGAAAGGCTCTCTCTTCATATTACTAGCTGATTTGCTCCAAAATTCTATTTTCCCACTTGGTGTCTGGTACTCGTTTAATGGTCTATAGGGTAGTCTAGTATATTTCTTCTCGATCAATTCCTTAAAAATATGTTCTGGAAGAGCTTTCTTTAAGGCATCTAATTCGTTCTCGAAGATCTCGGGTCTAGTAATTCCTAATCTCCTAGCAATCTCTCTCATTAACCATATCTCTGTTCTAGATTCTCCTAACGGCTCCATCAGTTTGTTTGAAAAACCGATATAATCATGCCAATAACTAAAGACAACATCTTCTTTCTCCAACCACGTCGGTGCCGGCAAGACAACATCAGCGCATAAAGCAGTATCAGTCCAGTGAGTCTCGTGAACTACCACAAATACATCATCCCTAAGCAACCCCTTCATAACAAGCTCAGCATTGGGATGCGTAGCAGCAGGATTTGTCAGGAATATAAAGACAAATTTAAACTCTCCTCTAGACAAGTACTCTCCAACCTTTGGCTGTGGAATAATTCTTGCTGGAGAGCCTAAGTGAGTGCCTCTTAGGTAATTAATATCGATTAATAACCCATCAGTATTACTATAATAGAATCCTCTGTGAATTCCTATTAAAGCTGGTAACAAACTAACTGCTCTTACAGTTTCTCCTCCACCAATTCGTCTCTGTAGCCTATACCCTATGAAAATTATACTCGGCTTCTCTCTCGCATAGAGTTCAGCGAACTCGATAATCTTCTCTTTTGCAATTCCTGTCTTCTCTGAGACCACGTCTAGGGAAAACTTCTTAACATACTCCTTAAACTTCTCAAAACCCTCACAATAATTCTCAACGAAGGATTTGTCATAAAGCTCGTGTTCGATCAAATAATTAGCAATGCCGAGAGCTAGATAAATATCGCTCCCATACTTGGGTCGAAGCCATAAATCTGCTTGTCTAGCAGTCTCGTTCTTAAGAGTATCGATCACGATTATTTTCGAATTCTTCTTTTTCCTCAGATTCAAGGCTATATGGAAGTTATGTAGACTAACTACAGTCGCGTTAAAACCCCAGTAAATCAACAATCTTGATTCACACATCTGATCAATTAGCGCACCGTAAGTAGATCCGTAATGAAGCCTTAATGCCTCTTCCCCAGCTCGGTCACAAATGCTGTAATCTGTTCTAGAGGCTCTTAGTAAATACCATAGACGTTGCGGAAGATACCTAGTAAAGACTCCCCTATTACCAGCATAATCAAGCAGCAGTATCTTTTCTGAACCATATTCTTTCAGTACTCGTTGCAACTCAGTAGTCACTTTCTCTAAAGCTTCATCCCATGAGGCTCTTTCGAACCTTTGCTCACCTTTTCTTATAGCAATATGTGGGTATAGCACTCTTTTCTGCGATAAAGCTCTCTGATAATCTTTAGCCGCTCTAGGACATAAACTCCTTACTTCTGGACCAAAAGGAACTTCGAGCAGTTCAAGGAAGATACCTTCATCGGACTTCCTAGCTCTGAAAAAACATGTATCGTAACAGTCCCGAGGACATACTGCGATGAAGTCATTATGACCCATATCCTCACCATAGAGGTTTAAAAGGGAGAAACAGATAATAAAATAAAAATATGCGGTAGGGTTCCGTGCTAAAGAATAGAGTAAAAAATTAGTTTAAAGAGATCATCATGATTTTCTCTATCGCTATACTCGTATTTTAAATGTCTAATAATCTAGAATGCTTTAGTGTATTCAACATCTTTAACGGCGATAGCTGGTGTTATTACGGGGATTCCGTACTCTAGCCACCAATGAAAGACTTGCCTAATTTCTTTTCCGATGCCAATTATATTGCTTAGAATTCTTGGCACGTTATCACTCAGCCTAAGTCCTTTCACAGCGTATTTTACTTCTCCATGCTCAACATAGAAGGTGCCGTCTCTAATTATTGCCGAGAAGTCCCCCTTGACATAGTTTTGGAATCTTATGTATGTGGCATTACTCACTATTAATCCTCGTTCAATACTCTCCAGCAATTCTTCCCAACTCATATCTCCTGGGCTAACGGATAGTTCCCAGGGATGTGGAGTGAGCCATCCAGCATGACCAGTATGCTCAGCCTTGAACTTCTTGGCGGTAAATCTATTATGGAGATACGTTTTAAGCACTCCGTTCTCGATTATCTTAGTTTTTCTAGTTGGTACTGCTTCATCATCAAAATTCCTAACAATGTATCCCATGGGATTCAAAGGATCATCAATTATGTTGAAGTTCTCTGGTGCTATATTCTTTCCCAGCTTACCGATGAGGAAGGAGAATCCCGCATCTACTGCATAAGCAGATGACGAAGCTCCAACAAGATTCATTAGGGATGCAGTAGCATCAATCGTAAACACGGTGTTGTACTTTCCAGGATCAAGTTTCCTAGCATTAACTGAGAGTTTGGCATCATTTGCTGCTATGGAAGCCATCTTTTTGGGATCGATGCCTGATAAACTGCTAGAAGCCATAGATGCGTGACCCGTTGATTCCTTATCCATAAATGCTCGCACATCCAGATATATATTAGTTCCAGAGTTTTTACCTCTGAAACCTTTAGAAGTCACTAATACGAAGTTATACGCATTTGCCAACACGGTACCCGCAACTCTTTTTGCTCCCTCACTGGTGCCCGTCTCTATAGCTTCTTGAGCTAGATCAAGGAGTCTTTCTGGTCTCTCTAACAAATCCTTATCCAATTTAGCTGGGTATTCTGGGTACCTATCTGCTGGTTCTGGTAAGGGTGAATAATCCTCTCTTGGAGGAGTCTTTTTCATCATTTCTAACGCGGTTTCGACCATTTTTGGAATATTCTTGATTGAGGCAAAACCAACACTAAATGTGCTTACCCTTTGATTTTTCTCGATAATTATTTCCAGCCCCGTTTCATCCCAAGTTTTTGTTGCTGATATCTTATTGACAGCGAACCTTACTTGGTGCGTAAACCTAGATGTAGCGGAGATCGCGTATCCATCAAGATTAAACTTCGCTAATTCTTTCTCAATATCACTTATTATTGAGAAAAGTTCATCAGTTCCTAACACATTTCTCACCTGACTAGGAGTCTAATATTTCTTAATCTAACATTAGGTCCACCAACATACACAGGCACTCCTTGTCCGGGGTCTCCTTTTCCGCACGTTGCAGAATAGTACTCTATATTCTTGTCAACGGCATCTATTCTTTCGTAAAAGACTGGAGTTGTTATTTCAAGCACTGGGTTCCTTACTAGATGCTTTAATTCCCCATTCTCTATAAGCCATGCTTCCTTGCCGACGAACCTCATATTGTATCTTAGATCATCTATGTTCCATTCCCCGAATGTCTTTATGTATACACCGAGCTTGATATCTTCTATTAGCTCTTCGAAACTCATGTCTCCTGGAGCAATATACGTATTCGCCATTCTAACAATTGGCTCCCTATTATAAGCACTAGCTCTAGCAGCTCCATTACTTTTAACACCGAATTTAGCCGCTGTCTCCCTATTATGCAAAAACTCTGTTATGACACCGTCCCGAATCAAGAATCTTGGCCTAGCTTTAACCCCTTCGTCATCATATAGGTAGAAACCATAGCTGTTTGGCAGTGTTGGATCATCGATAACAGTTAGTGCTTCGCTACCCACTTTCTTACCAAGCATTTCTGGATCAATGAAGGATTCTCCCGCTTGAGCACCCTCTCTCCCAAGGATCCTATCAGCTTCGTATGGGTGTCCAACAGCTTCGTGAGCAGCCAAACCCGAGACTTCCGGGCCGAGTACAACATCTACAGTTTCTGTAGGTGGGGTCTTTCCTTCAAGTAGAACTCTAGCCATAGCTTCTCCTTCTTCTCTAATTAGCTCTTCAAGCTTCCATTCTCTGATAGCTTCCCATCCCCTAGATTCCCCTTTCGATATCCATCTAGTATCGAATTGCCCATTAACCATCGTCACAAAGAATGTCGAGAACTCGATCCTTGGTATTGAACTTGTAATCAACGTTCCATCGCTATTAGCATACACTTTCTGGGTAAACCATTCATCGAGACTCATTAACCTATTCGGATACTTAGCCTTTTCATGAACACCTTGAAGAATCTTGTCAAGACTTGTTAATAATTCAATCTTCTCGGAAACATCTACGTTCTCGGGATTCTCTTTCGGCTCAACAAAAACCTTAACAGTATACGAGGGCTCCTCTGAAAGTTTTTCGTCCCCTAATCTATTAGCTCTCGCCATTTTAATAGCATCATCAATGATCTCCTTAATAGCCTCCTTATCCATCCATCTATCAGTAGATGCGAAACCTAGAGCATTGTTTACCAGCACTCGAACTCCAATACCAATACTCTCAGAAACCCCGATACTCTCTGGAACACCATTCCTAACGACATAGCTTCTCATTAAATCCCTCTGAAGTCTAGCTTCAACAAAATCAGCGCCTCTAGATAGACCATAATCGATAGCGAATAAGGCGATATCTTCGTCCAGAATAAACTCCATAGGAACCGCCCGAAAAGAACTTAATTATTAACTTATCAAAACAAACTACTTAAAAATTCTTTAATAGTTTTTATCCTCTGGAAACTTATTGACACAGCTTTTTAAACTATTTTTTGACCACTACGCTATATTTCCCGTGATCGTGATGATTGATGAAAATCGTTTAAAGAGGTATCGCGAGAAAAATACTACATATTGAACAATAATATCGCAGATTGACGAATGGACGCTGAATTACACGAGTGAGGATTTCGTTCGGGACGAAAAAACCAAATTAGCTGTTTATAAGGCGTTTCAAGAAGCAGTTGAATCTGTCATTGATATAATAGCTATGATGTGCAAAGATACGGGTGTTCACCAAAAGATGACTACACGAACATAGAAACCTTAGAAAATTTAGGAACAATAGATGAGGATCTTTCGGAGAAGTTAGTAGAAGCTAATGGTTTGAGGAACAGATTAGTGCATCGTTACAATAAGTTGGACGATAGAATAACATTCGAAAGTATTAAGGAACTATTAGAGCCTATACTAAAGTTTGTAGAGGTGGTTGAGAATTGGATAGCGAAAAAATTAGGGAAATAAAAAAGCAAATCAAGAAAATATTTGATCTCCAAGAAGTACACTCTATCCTAATCTTTGGCTCCTTTGCTAAGGGAGAAATTAGTGAAAGAAGCGAAATTGATATTTGTGTAGTCGCACCAGGTGTAAAAAATAAGGAAAAATTCACAAACAAAATAGCTGGAATGCTGCCTAAGAATTATGATGTATGCTTATTTGAGCTATTACCTCTCTACATGAAAATCGAAGTCATAAAGAATCACATCGTCCTCTACACCAAAGATATACTCGAACTCTATGAGTACTTTTACCACTATAGAAAACTCTGGAAGGATCAAGAACATAGACAAAAACTAACACTAGAGGAAGCAAAAAATTATTTAGTCATAAGGAATAAACCATTAAACCTCTCCTCTGGGGATCGTCTTACTAGAATGTACGAAGATTTGCAAATACGAGAAAAATAAGAAATGGTTAAAATAGTTAGAGGAAAGAGAAAGGTACTATCTTCTTCTTCGAGCTAAGGAAACAGTTGCGATAACCACCGCTATGATTGCAAGTAGTAGGATGAATCCTATTCTGCTAGGTGGTGGCGGAGTAACTGCTCCTCCTTCTTCTCCTTCTCCTGGTCCTGGCTTTGGTGGCAGAATTGTAGATATTACCTGGATTATTGCCTGAGTAAATGTCTCTACTGGTTGGCTCTCTGTTGTTTCCTGCAAGATGCGAATTGCTCTAACATATACCTGTTCGCCTTCACTACCTTCTCCCTCCTCTTCTCGGATCGGTTGTTCTTCCCTAACCATCTCGTAGGGACCGAAGTCATACAGAACAATCGTTGGATGAGACACGAGTTCGAATGTCGTGTTTCTTGGGGTTACATTTAGTTGGTATTCAACAACAATTGTCTCATTCACACCTAGTGAGATTGGGTTTTCTCTATTAGCGATAACTACATAAACCACGCCGATCTTGTTGTTAATGAATGCTCCAGCAGTAGTGGATACAGTACCGTTTACCTTTACGCTATCAGCAATGAACTCTACTTGAGAAGCGTTCCAGTAATCAACTATGTGCATTATCTGGGTTGGATAGTCACCAATGTTCGTTATTGTGAGTCTAACAGTGATTAAACCAGTCTCATTATCGAATTCTAGAGTCTTGTTGACACTTAACTCTGCGTGAGGTAATGGGTACCTAAAGATTCTACCTCTTACCCTATAAGGCGGCAACACGAACATCGACATCAGATTTGTCATTATAACTGCATTGAATTCCTCGATGGTATTGTTGTGGGCATACTTGACATAAGCACCCTTATACTCGATAATAGCACCGACCAAGTGCATACCTGGACGAGTCCTAACTTGGTATATAGTTTCGAACAATGCCGAGCACTCATTGATTTGGTTTGGAATGCCCTTTAACTCAGAGACATGGTATTCATCAATAGGTCTCATCTCTATGATATTGCCGTGTTCATCAACTATGGCATGAATAACTGTAACGTTGATATCCTTTGCTGGCATTCCACCAAAGTTTGTTATGTTTACACTAATGGTTACAGATTTGCCAACTTCAACATAGCTTTCTCCAGTAGGCGTTGATACATATATCTCTGGGATGATGAATGTACCACTATTATTAGCTCCATTGAATGGGTAAGCAATACCATTCGCAAGTACGCTATATCGGATACCCTTTTCATCAGTATAAGCCACTATAGGGCCAAAGAAGAATGGTACGATCCCACTTTGGTCCGTAGCACCCAGGTCTAGTGTTATTCGAGCAGTCTGGGTAGCGTTTGGTGATAGATCACCAATAGGCGCTAGGAGCAAATATCTTTCTCCCCGTGGAGTCCGAATATGTTTCAGTTTCCATCCTGTTGAATTTAGGATGCCGAGGATTTGTAGCAAGCGGAGTCTCTCATAGTCTTCTCTCTCTAATGGGATGATTGCGTGTGTGTGGTATGCGGTTGTAGTACCTATGTTCGTGACCTCAAGAGTTAATGTGATAGATGTCACGGATCCGCCATCAGGGTATGGATCAGCATAGAATTTGGCTTGGATAATTGGGAACTTCGTTGCTAGTTCTGTATAGTTGTAGGGTTTGAATCGGATCACGATATCATCTAAGGGTGTGGGCCAGTTGTATTCCCATAAGCTAGCGGGATCTTTGGCATGTAGGATATACTCGTATTTACCAGTGACTGCTGGGAATGAGCTGTTTGTTGGTGTGCTAGCATTTCTATCCAGTATTACTGGGAATGGAATCTTTACAGTTATTGCGCTGAATAGGGAGTCTGGATGCCAAGTAATGTTGCCTATTCTTTGGAAAATGTTGTTAAGGGATATCTTGTAATAATCATCACCATCTGGTACTACGGCATCCTCTGCGATAAAGCCAGCTCCAGCAATAGGCACGTACTCTAGTTTATCTCCATCCCTATCTAAATCTTCACGATCCCTGGATATTGCTAGGATCAATCGAGCGTAGGGAGAATCTCTAATAGCTTGTGGTGTAACATAGCTACCGAATCCTTCGTCTCCCAGGATTTTCGTGAAGTTGTTTTCAAAGAAGGTGTCGAATTCTTCCTCGTCCATTAGTGCGTAAAAGATCATTGTTACGATACCATTCTTGTACTCTTCCCACATGACGTAAAGCTTTAATCCATATGCTTTACCAATGATTCTTGCTGCGTCGAATCCGCTTTGTATCGCGTCATCTTCTGAGAAACCAAATGTTACCTTATAACCAAGTACTAGTTGGACGCCTGCTGGATATCTCCACAAAGGCTTATGGATATACCGGGTCCAGTCCAGTCCTTTTCCAAACGATATCCACATGAACTCTAAGTGATCGAATGCTGGATCGTTTATGTCGAAGCCTATACTCATGTTTCCTCCAATAATGTTGACTGTAGCTGCTACGGCACCGTTCTCTCCATACAGAATATCTATACCCTCTACGTAGATATCATAGCTTAGCGTTGTATTGGTCTCCTGCTTTGGCTGTAAAGCATTAACGGTCGCTGTTAGGGGGGCATTCATTAGTAAAAGGAGGGCTAATACAGCTAGTAACACTTTCAACTTTGCTTTTTGCATAAGAATCCACCATTTTAGTGCAAAAAGTTGGTGGGATAATCAATAATTAATAGGTGTAAAGAAGATATAAAAATGTATCTGATAATTTTACATATGTAAGAAAAATCTTACACCATCTAACTCTCTCCAGATACGTTTTTACCCCATAAGTAAAGAGCCTTCGCAGCCCTTACTAATCTCTCAGGTATTGGATATGTTGGTATTCCTGCTTTCTCCATTTCCTTGTTCAGGCTCTGTGTGTATGGGCCTCCAGCAGCTCCAGCTAGGACTGTTTTTCCTAAGTCTCTAGCCTTCTTATTTATCTCTTTCATAACGTCAATTATTGACTTGTCCATAGGGGCGTTTTGGTGCACGAAGAATACGAAGAGCATGTCTACGTTGGGGTCGTCTAGGAGAATATCCATTGCCACTTTGTAATCCTCTGGAGTAGCACTACCTGTTAAATCTACGGGGTTCTCCACTATAGTGAATGGGGATAGATTCTTCCTTAACTCTTCCTTGATAGATGATTCTAGCTCAGCTAATTTTAATCCCTCTACGCTAACAGCGTCAACTGCTTGAACCATGGGTCCTGCACCATTACTAATCATCGCGACTCTTGGCCCTTTAGCATATTTCTGCCTGGCTAATGCCTTGACCATATCATACAATTCTTCTAACGTTCGGGCTATAATGACTCCAGCTTGTTTGAATGCTGCTTCATAGATTCTTCCTTTGCCACCTAAGAACCCCGTATGGCTTAGAGCGGCTCTTCGCGCGGCTTCGCTCCATCCTCCTCTAAGAATTATTAGGGGCTTTTTCTTAGTGAATTCTCTTGCTGCTTGGAAGAATTTTCTTCCATCTCCTAGTCCTTCGAGGTAAATACCTACTACCTCTGTATAAGGTTCATCTTTTAGATACATTAGTATATCTGCCTCGTCCACATCCATTTTGTTTCCATAACTCACGAACTTGCTTATCCCGAGCTCATCCATTGCTGACCATTCGAGCAAGATTATTCCGTAGGTACCGCTTTGTGTCAGGAAAGCCACATTACCTGGTTTTGGTCTCAGCATTCTCTCCTTTGGTTGGAAAAATGTGTCCACTTTTGTTCTCGGGTCATATACACCGATGCAGTTAGGTCCAATGATTCTTATTCCGTATTTTCTTGCCACCTCCAAAGCCTCTGCCTCTAGATCCCTAAATTTGCCTCCCAATTCCTTAAAGCCCCCAGAGATTATCACGATGTTCTTCACACCCTTCTTACCGCATTGATCAATTATTTGAGGAACCATCTTGGAACGAACTACAATAACGGCCATATCAACGCTACCGGGAACATTGAGGATCGATTTATAACACTTTAACCCAAGTATCTCGTCTCTAGTGGGATTTATTGGATAGAGCTTTCCACCAGCCTCATAGAACTCCAAGAGATTCTTTAAAACAGCATAACCTATCTTACCAGGGGTCGCTGAGGCGCCGATTACAGCAATTGATTCAGGGTTAAAGAAACCATCTATTTCCTGATAGATACCCATACTGATCCCCCAATTCCTTCGAAATCATAAGGCCAAAAAATTAAAATATAATATTTCATTTCTTGCTCGGCTTGAAAATTAAGTCATAGTTTCGTAGCTCTATCTCTATGAATTCATGATTAACTAGCCAAGATAGATGTGCAGATATTATTGTCTTCGCTAGATAATATTGCTCGAATGTATGGGGAACATTGAGACGCTTGCATAATTTAGTAATGATCTCACTAATTCCAGTTGAATGCTTAAGGAGATCCAAAATTGCTCGATTAATCTTCTCGATTTTCTCTTTATAATAATCTATTGTATCCTCAAGCTTCTCTCTTGTCAGAATCTCTCCATGCCCCGGAACAAATATCTCGGCATCACATTTAAGTATTTTCGAGAAGGATGCTATGAGAGAGTCTATATCAGTGTAAAAAACCAGTGGATACTTATCCAAGATCTCTTTTGTAAAGACAGCGTCTCCCATGTAAAGAACCTTGTCCTCTGTTAAAACTCCGATCTGTCCAAAAGAATGGCCAGGGAGATCCAGAATCCTTAGGGTGATATTTTCTATCTTAAATTCCCCCTCTACTAGTTTTTGATCCACCTCGGATGGTTTAGCGGTCATGAATTTAGTGCCTTTAGGAAACCATGGTCTTGCTTGATTAAAGAATGTCCTCATGTAGAGTTCTGGATTCTCTATGTACGAAACCTCTTTTGCTGGTGCGAAGAGTTTGGCACCAGTTCTTTTTATTAAATATTTATTTCCATCGATATGATCCGCATGGCAATGAGTATTAATGATTGCAATAACTTGTTTATTCAAGTTCTTAAGCTCTTTAAGTAATCTCCTAGCTTTATCATCACCATAACCAGTGTCAATGACAATTACTTTCTCACCACTTATAATAACTCCGAGATTCGTGGGAGCTCTAAACACCATTGAGTCTCCGCTAAGACTCACTAACCTATACAATGCGGACACACCCGTAATGATTAATAGATAATGCTGTTTTTCAACTTATTAATAAGGAGTAATATTTGGAGTAGCTTAATTTTTGCGTCCTAATATCCTAAGTGAATTAAGTGCCAAAAAATTATTGCAAATCCGTCATCTCCCATAAGAACAGCTTCTATTAATGTTATCCCTTCGAATAATGCTGTGATTACCACGGATACCTTGAAAAGAATCAATTGTATCGCGTTGAACATTAAGGCTCTCCTAATCTTTTTAGCTGATGATGATAAGTTAGAAATGGTCTTTGAACTGAGTCATGGAATAATGAGAGAACAATAAGAATTTTTCAATACTCTCTTATGTGTTTTACAATTCTTAAACTCTCCAATTTTCGCACTAATTTATCATCTGCTGTCCAGAGATAAATTTTCTCAACTAGAGCTATAGCGGCATAGGCAGCATCATATATGGTTAAGCCTTTTCTCATAGCCAATTCTACAGCTTTTTCCCCAACTTCTCCAACAAGCCTTCTCGAATCGAATTGATAATCCGTCAAGGCTTTAAGAACTTCCTTGAGCTCGTCTTCACCAAAACGATGAGAATACTTCAACGCGTTTAGAACCTCGTAATACAATAGCTCTGGCACAACAATATCGATACTCCCCTCCACATAGCTACGCTCTAACAAAAGAGCCTTATCCGAATACTCCTCCTCAACAAACCATTTAACGATCACCGAAGCGTCCACAACATATCTAGCCACGAAGCTCCCTCCACTTTCTTATCTCATCAACAGAAGACCATCCTTCAACTCTTCTCCTCAATTTCTTAGTAATCTCACTAGCCCTCCTAATACGTGCCATATCTTTCTCTCGAACTCTCGATTTCTCCTCTTCTATTTTCTTCTCAATAGCCCGCCTAATAACTTCGCTCCAATTAATGTAAGAGAACTTATCCATTTCCTTCTTCAATTCCCTATCAATCCTAACACTAATAATTACCGACAAATAGACACCTCATAGATCTGGATTGCGCATCATTTAGTAATAAACATATTTCATTATCGTATATAAATGTATTACAGAAGAAACATCGCGAGAAGAGAAACACTATCAAAATATTTAAAAGAGGAAGACTATTCAGCCAAGCCTCTGATACTCCTCATAACAATTCAAGATTTTTATCAGGAAACTCTGCTTAACAATTCGACTTAAGCGAAAACGGCTGAATCACTAACCTAGATTTAGAGAGTGTAATCGGAATAGTGTTGTTGAATTAAAACACCAAGGAAAGATTTATATACTAACGTATAGATTTGAGAGTAAAAAATACTCGACATCTAGTTGAACTTTTGTCAAGAATTTTCTCAGCTTTTCTAGTTTGTCTGGGATCTGCAACGTCTTGGGAATTGTTTTTGTGCGAATCTTTCAATACTTTTACGAATGGCAAGTAATGAACCGGGTAATGCATGAGTAATAAGGCAAAAATGCTGGACAAGGAATTGGTTAAGTATCGTCACCTGATTGAGAAATCTGGCACATTTTTGATGAGTGGAAATGATGCCGTTGCTAGAGGAGCTATAGAAGCTGGAATAAGAGTTGCAGCCTCGTATCCAGGTACTCCAGCCTCGGACATATTAACGGCGATATCAAAAGTGGCCAAGTACCACGGTATCTATGCTGAATGGGCGACGAATGAAAAAGTTGCCTACGAGATAGCCTACGCCGCTGCCTTAGCTGGTCTAAGGGCTTTATACTCCTCAAAACACTTGGGAATTAATGTTGCTTCCGATACCCTGCTAGTATCCGCATACACGGGGGTTAATGGGGGTTTCGTAATTATCTCGGTGGACGATATTCATCCCTGGAGCTCCCAAAATGCGGAAGACACTAGGTATTATGCAAGGTTGGCAAAGATTCCTTGTCTAGAACCTACCTCTCCTAGTGAAGCAAAAACGGTTGTGAAGTATGCATTCGAGCTGAGTGAGATTCTTCAATTACCAGTGATGGTGAGGTATACGGAGAAACTTGCAACGAGTTATGAGCTAGTTAACGTTGAACCAGTTAATACTAACGCGAAAATGCGAGAAGCGTCATTTAAGCCAAATCCCGAGAGATATGTTATGATAGCCCCCCATACCAGAAAGAACCACTCAATTCTTAACGAGAAGAACAGGAGAGCAGAGGAACTATTCAACACATGTGAACTCAATGAAGTTATTGGTCCAGAAGAAGCTGAAATGGGCATAATAGCTTGTGGAGTCTCTTTCCAATACGTTATGGAAGCTATAGATGAGTTAGAATTGGGAGATAGGGTTAGTGTTCTAAAACTAGTGACTACGCATCCTATTCCCAGAAAACTCGTAAGCGGATTCCTCAGAAGCGTTCAAAAAGTACTTATTGTTGAGGAAATAGAACCCATTGTTGAGAAAGAAGTAAAGGAGATCGCTCAATCAGAGAAAATAACGTTCCCAATCTATGGTAGAATCACGGGACATATACCCCGTGAATACGAATTATCACCAGACATCATCAAGAAAGCTCTAGGGAGAATCTTGTCCCTGCAAATCAATGAAACACATACAAAATCCACAGAAGTACCGCCGAGGATTCCGCACCTCTGTGCGGGATGTCCTCATAGAATAAACTACTTAGCTATTAAACAAGCACTTAGGGAGCTAGGAGCACGGGGAATAATTGTTGGGGATAGGGGATGTTATAATCAAGGCGTACATCCACCATTGAGAGCGATCGATACTTGTGTAGCGATGGGCGCGAGTATTGGAATGGCTTGTGGCTTCTATCATGCAGGAGTTAAGGAGCCAATAATTGCTGTAATTGGGGACTCAACCTTCTTCCATGCTGGTATTCCCCCACTAATAGACGCGGTTATGCACGGAGCCAACATCACTGTAGTAGTGTTTGATAACTCCATAACAGCTATGACTGGGCATCAACCATGCCCAACAACTGGAAAAACAGCAATGGGTGATCCTGCTCCAGTAATCAGACCAGAGAAAATAGCAGAGGCTATTGGGGTACCGTTCATTAAAGTCACGGATACTGCTGATTTCAACACCTTGGTGAATATATTGAAGGAAGCTATCAGAAGAGAAGGAGTATCCCTAGTAGTTATCAGATCACCATGCGCCCTAGAACTGGTCAGAGCAGGCAAGATCTCGAGAAAATATGTTATTGATTACTCAAAATGCATTAACTGTGGAGCATGCATAAGAATCACTGGTTGCCCCGCAATCATTCGAGAAAACGGAAAAATCATCATTAATGTGTACGAATGCACTGGCTGCGGCGTATGCAGAGTATTCTGTCCAGTAAAGGCCATTGAGGAAGCGGAGGTGGTTAAATGACGGATATCGTATTGACAGGTGTTGGGGGTCAGGGAATAGTTTTTGCGTCGAATCTATTAGCTACAGCCGCCATGAATAATGGCTACAAAGTAAAACTCACTCATAGGAAAGGGCTTGCACAGAGAGGAGGATCCGTCCTAAGCTTCGTAAGAATCTATCAGAATACCAACGTTTCTCCAATAATACCTTTTTCAAAAGCTGACCTATTGCTAGGATTCGAGGTACTGGAGTCACTCCGTAATATTAACTATGTAAAATCCAATGGAGTAGCAGTAATAAATTTCAGAAAAATAGAACCAGTCAACATCAAAATAGGTATGCATCAGTACCCCAGCGACGATGAGATAAGGAGAATACTCAATAATTCCTCAATTAAATATTATTTAATAGATGCCAGAGAAATCGCTTTATCAACAAATAATCCTAGAGGAGAAAACGTCGCACTCGTAGGTTTTGCTGCTGGACTGGAGCTTTTACCAATTAGCAAGGACGCATTAATAGAGGCTATAAGGACGATTTCTCCACCGAAGTATGCTGAATTAAACATTAGAACTTTGGAGAGAGCTTATCAAAGAGCGCAGGAGGTGAAATAGTTTTGCCAGTAATGATAGCTGGAACTGGAATGACTAAAGTAGGGGATCACTGGGACAAAAACATCATTGACCTACTCATTGAAGCAGCAACAAAGGCATTAGAGGATGCTAATGTAAGAGACGTTGATGCAGTAATAGTTTCTAACATGGTCGCTGATTACCTGATAAACCAATCAAACTTAGCCAGTTATTTAGCGGACTATTTAGGCTTAAGGGCACATAGCATTCGTGTCGAATCTGCTTGTGGCTCTGGTGGTATGGGGGTTCACCTAGGTTACAGATATGTAAAAAGCGGAGCTAAGAACGTTCTTGTTGTAGGGGTTGAGAAGCTAACTGATACGCTAACACCAGAGAATACCTCAGCCATGATGCTGGCTGATGATTGGTTAGCAAGCTTTAATATGGGATCAACATTCATTTCCCTAAACGCTTTAGCTCTAAGATATTATCTGGATACGTATGGTGTAGATCATGAATACATAATGATGTTTCCAGTAATTTGCCACGACCACGCATTATCGAACCCATATGCCCAGTTTAGGAGAAAGATAACTGTGGAGGCCGTTAAGAAATCCCCCATAATCGCAGATCCTCTTCATTTATTAGAAGCATCGGCTTATGGTGATGGAGCCGCAGCACTGATATTATCCAGCGAGAAAGGAGACGTAGAGATCACTGCCTCGGAGGTTTCTCACGACAAGATACGGCTAGCTAATAGGGAAAATCCACTCATCCTAAGAGCTGTTCAAGAAGCCGCTTCTAAAGCATATAACATAGCTAAAATTGGGCCAAGAGACATAGATGTGCTAGAGGTGCATGATGCATTCAGCATAACTGGTATTCTAGGATTAGAGAGCTTAGGCTTTGCTAAGCCAGGAGAAGGCTGGAAACTCGTAAAAAATGAGGAGATAAGAATAAATGGCTCATTACCAACAAATACTTTTGGAGGATTAAAAGCCCGCGGACACCCAGTAGGAGCAACAGGAGTATACCAAATAGTCGAGATAACCCTACAACTTAGGGGAGAAGCGGATAAGAATCAAGTAGAAGGAGCAAAAATAGGTCTAGCAGAAAACATCGGTGGAGTAGCAACATCAGCAATAGTTCACATCCTGAAAAAATTAGACTAATCTTGGCTTTGTTTTCAAAATTCCTTATTAAATTCATACTTTTATAAGTGAATACACTTCATTTCTCTGAATATGCTCTTAATCACGCTCTATCCTATCCTCGATTCTACTTCTTCAAAATAAGTCAAGTCCAGATATTTAGATATCTTAGTTGTTGATTATCCTACGATCCCCCTCTTCTTATCTCATATATATGGTTAAAATTGACGACGGTTGTTAAATTTATATGTGGTGTTTTATTTTTTATACATTGCGATATAAAGTTATTTGGTATAAATAATATCACTTCTAAGGTAAGTGGACGCATCCTTCACCGTATTAGCAATCCTAGTATGATAAAAGGTGCGTTTAGAGATGCGACATGGCAAATCAATCATATTACTTTTCTTACTATTTTCTATGGTGATTATTTCTAATCTCTACTTCAGTGTTACTCAGAATAAATACCAATTATTCATAGAGTCTAGTAGTTACTCCTTGCTTAACGCAACTATCAAATGGTTGAAGTACTTAGAGCCAACGATATGGTCACCACCAGTAGTGGGTGATACCAATAACGACGGAGAATTGGAGGTTGTCGTGGCTGGGACAACAGTTGATGATAACTGTGGTGTCTGGGTGCTGAATCTCAAGACTGGTTCTGTGGTGTGGAACACTACTGTTTCGACGGGTCCTTTGGTTGCACCTTTATCAATTGGCAATTTGGATAAAGATGAATACCTCGAAATCCTCGTGAATACTGAAAGTAATATTTATGTATTAGATGGGGCTAGTGGAGGATTAGAGTTCGCTTTAAATATTACTGGTTTCGCTAGACCTCTCATGGATATAAACAACGATGGTATCGGAGAAATCATTGTGACTAGAAGACATGACTTGATAGTTTTTAGCGGGCTTAATGGTTCGGTCTTGTGGAGTCTTTCGTGGGATGGTCTTTTCAGTAAGTTTGCTTTCGTTGATCTTGACAATGATGGTTCATGGGAAATCGTGGCTACGTATGATTCTAATGGTACTCATCGTTTTTCTATGCCTGATACTTTGCTTCTTTTATCTGCCAATGGGACTCTGTTGAGGAGTGTTAGCTTGGATCTCCTTGAGGGAGATTATATTTTTTCTGAGCCTATTATAGTGGATGTTAATGGGGATGGTTCTCCAGATATTTTTCTCTCCTCGATTTATAGTTGTTTTGCTATTGATCTTTCTTCTGGAGAAATTCTATGGCGACTTGATTACCTAGATTATATACTAGATGAACGCACTAGGCATTATGTTAGGTGGACTTTTGGCGTTTCCCCATCTGTGGGAGATGTTAACTCGGATGGAGAACTAGAAATCGTCGTCGTATCTGCATACCTCATGTTCATCATTAGTAATGATGGTAAATTGCTGTATTATACATTGTTGCCAGAGTACAATTATATTTACGAGGGATTTGGTGCTATTGGGGATGTCGATGGTGATAATAGGTCTGAAATCGTGATTAGCGGAATACACTATATTTGGGTTTTCGACTGGGACGAGAAGAAGTTTTACTATACTGGCATTGGCTGGGATCAAGATGCTAAACCAGTAACATTGGTCGACATAGATGATGATTCCGACGTCGATATGCTTGTTACCGGCACTGATGGGATTACCGCCTTTGATTTGTTGAGTAGCGGTTTTAGGATTGATTTTCCGTTTCCATCTGTTAATGGGTCTTATATTGGGAATTACCTATTGATTGATCCTGATCTAGACGGGTTATCTACATATTCCGAGGAGCTTATCGGTTCCAATCCTTATTCATATGATAGTGATGGAGACGGGTACGGAGATGGCTATGAAGTAGCGAACAATATGAATCCAATAAGAGCCGATAAAGTGCAAACAACGTCTTTCGATTCGTTGATATTAAGTGTGGTTGTTGCGATTGCAATATCTTCTACTATTGTTGTGACTATTTTACTTTATGTAAAATTGAAGAAAAAGAAAGTAATTGCCCACCAGCTATAATCATTTTCTTTATTTTTTGGCCTTATAATTTCAGGATTTTTCTATTTTACCAAACTTAGGCTTCGAATTTATGTTAGAGATTCTTATCTTATGTTCTGAGAAATTGTAAAGCTAAATGAAGGAGTTGTGGTTAAGCTTTTAAGAGTCGGAGATCTTCGTTTATGATGTTCTTGATTATTTCTAGTGGCTCTATACCTAATCCTGGAGCTTCTAGAGGGACTCTGCAACCATCTTTGAACGGGTGGATTTCCTTTAAGATGTTGATTCCAAGGGTTAAGTCAGAGTCTAGGTCCGTGTTTATTACTTCCTTAATCGCGGTTGCGAAGTGTATTCCAGCAGCAATGGATATGCCTGTTTCAAGCATACAACCAACCATTAGTTTAAGATTATGCTCCTTAGCAATTTCAGCGATTTTTAACCCATAATAAATCCCACCAGCCTTCTGTAGTTTTATATTGATTCCATCCGCGGCTCCGGCCTCAGCTACTCTCCTAGCATCCTCCACAGTAGCTGCAGACTCATCAGCGAAAATAGGTATTTCGGATCTATCCTTAACATACTTCATTTTTTCTATATCTCCCTTCGGACAGGGCTCCTCTAGTAAGATAATTCTATCTCCTAATTCATTATACAGTTTCTTCACGAGTTTAACAGCGTCTTCTGGATCCTTATATCCTTGGTTAGCATCCAAGGTGAATTCTCCAGGAAAGACCTTTGCTACAGCTAATACTCTTTCAATATCGCTCTTTAAATCGCCCGAGAGTTTGAGTTTTATTCTCTTCAAGCCATTCTCTTTAAAATCACTCATTAGTTTCTTGGCGGATTCTACGGTTTTATCGATTGGTTTGATCCCGATAGTGAGGGTATTAGGTACTAAATGGGGCTTCTCAGCTCCTAAAATCTTATAAACTGGGACATTCTTACTTTTCCCAAGAATATCATAAATAGCCATATCAATAGCGGCAAGAACTGTTTGGCTCGTAAAACCGAGCTCATTACCAATCTTATTCAGTGCTTCGTGAACCTCTCGCACATCGGTGAAAGTAAAACCTTTCAATTCCTTAGCAACTCTCTTGGCAAAGTCTAGTGCTTCCTCTCTACTATCACCCGTTATCGGTTTGAAAGGTGCACCCTCGCCGTAACCAACTAAACCGTCTTCTGTCTCTACAACAACTAGGAAGTTCTCGGCATGGGTAAATGTTTTAAAGGATATTGCGAAAGGTTCCTGCAACCTAACATCTAGGATAAAGAGGCGGACATCCCTTATCTTGTGTCCCAAATAATCACCCCCAAACTCTAAAAAAGGAATAGTCTTCATTCATTTAACTTTTATCCATACTTCTATAGTAGAATAATTTCCGCGAGAAATTATCTTAATGATTAAGTGGAAAAGTGTGGGATTATGGAAGAATGTTTAGCGATTATTTTGAAATCTTGTATGTAACAAAGTATATTATCTGAAAGATGAGCGCTATTATGAGAGTTTCTACTATCCGAATTCTAATTAAAAAGCTTAGTTGAACTATTATTAGTGGTAGGATTCCATAGATAAGCGAGATTCCCATAACGTAGAGTAGATATATCACGTTTTTAGCTAAATCAGTTAAAGGCTCCCCTCTCTCCATCACTTGTGTTATCGCTTTTCTCAATACGCGATAACTACCAGCAAAGACACCAACGGTATTTAGCAGGATAGCTTCTCCTAACGATATTTCGTGAGGCAAAACTATTGCAAAGAAAACGAGTGCGAATACCCCAAATATTACATATGAAGTGGTTATGAGGAATGCTTTGCTTTTAGCTATGTCTTTCAAACTCACGGGCAGACTAAGTAGGAATTCTCCGCCCTTACCATCTATCGCCAATATACTAGTAGCCGTCATGAAAATAGTGAAAATTATCACGTATGACATACCGGTTAGCATTGTTAAAGGAATCTCCATGAGATAATAGATTATTGCATAAATCCCAAACAGCACTGGGCCCAGAAATAGAAGCATGGCGTAATTGACTTGACGAATCAATAACTTGAAATCCTTCCGAATTATTCCTATGAATGGTGGTCTTATTTTCGGAGCTCCCATCATAACCTCTTTTCTAGCCGATACCAATTGGGAGAGATAGGGAATTTCCCCGACTACTGATATCATTTTCTTAAAACTTATCCATGCGATTACCAAATAACCTAGGGAAGAAAGAATTGGTATAGCGATTCCCTGAGTACTTCCATTGCCTGCGTAAATAAGAGCCACAAGGTAGGTAGCGGAGAATGGTGGAATATAGGTTAGAATTCTTCTGAAAGTTTCTGGTGTGGCTAGAAAGGCCTCGATGACTTGGGGCATTAGATTATTGATTACGAATGGTATCAGGTATAGAAGGGAGAAGACTATTGTGTAACCGAGCAGAATAAATACCCTCAAGATAAGTCTTGCGCCAGATACTTCAGGTGTCGCGAATCTAATATAGTTTTTCCCTAATATAACCATTAAATATAGTGTGATGAGATAGGTAGCGCCAAGAAGTATCGCTAGTAGAAAACCAGGAAGAATTCTCCGAGTAAAAGCGAATGTCACGATAGTAAGGATTGGGGAACCAATGATAAACGCATCGAATATCCTTATCAGTGCGAAAGAGGAGATAAGAGATAATTCCTTGTCATCAAAATCAAGAACTAGTAAGGGCTGGTAAATATCTGGAGACATGAGTATGGATACCTGTATAACCGCCATAAAGAATAACATGAAAGCACTCAGTAATAAAAAAGAGAGAAACAAGAGGGAAAGAGAATAGACCAATTTTCCACCACTCATTTGTGAAAAAAGGAATGACGCGGAGAAAGCAGTAGACATGGTTATTATAACAGTTGCTATCAACATAAAGATCTTGTGAAGATAAAGAGATTGATTCGCTGATCTAGCGAGTTTTTTGATAGATTCTGGATCGGTAATGGATACTGTTTGTTGAAACGAGAGCATTCGAAAAAGCATTTCCCTATAAACAATCTTAGAGTAATTCCATAAATCCCTCAGAGACCTCATTTGGAAAGCTCCCTCCTAAGCTCCTCAATAATATGAGAAATCTCCTCCCTCTCCTTAGTGAGCTGTAAAAATACCTCCTCTAACCTACCCGATGGTTCATTAGCCAATTTTCTTAAATCATCAACAGACCCCTCAGCTAAGATCTTTCCCTTATGGATAATACCTATTCTAGTACATATGTTCTCAGCAATCTCCATAATATGAGTAGAAAACAGAATAGCACCACCGTTCCTGATATGGAGCTGCATAAGCTCCTTAAAAATCCTAGCAGATCTAGCATCAAGGCCCTTAAGAGGTTCATCAAGAATCAATACCTTTGGTCTATGCATCAGTGCCGCTATAATAGCTACTTTCTGCTTCGTTCCCTGCGATAAGGCTCCTATAGGAGTGTACATATAATGCGTTATCTCGAACGATTTCATAAGAGTATCTACCCAAGACCAGACAGAGGGATCCAACCCCCTTACAGAAGCAACAAACTCAAGAAACTCCATAACAGTCAAGGAATCGTAGAGAGAGACCTCCTCCGGAACATACCCTATAAGCCTCTTAACGGTAACTGGATCTTCTACAGGAGAAGAACCCAACACAGAGACTTCACCAGCGGTGGGCTTCAGAAGACCAGCAATAATTTTCAGAGTAGTCGTTTTCCCAGCTCCATTAGGTCCTAAGAGACCATAAATCTCACAAGCTCTGACCTCAAAGGATATACCATCAACAGCTCTTACAGAACCATAATACTTAACCAGGTTTCTTACCTCGATCATAACAGCGTTCTCCAAAGAGATCACCACTAAAAATCATCCCAGCTCCGCTAGCATCCTCTTGACATCATCTGGCCAGTTAGTTGGATATAGATAATTAATCTCCATCTCCTTCTTAAATTCTATGTTATGACTTTTCAGAAAACGCAAGACATCAGCAATATAGTCGAGATGAGAGTCCCAGGAAATATTTAATAATCCAACTCCACCAGCATAAGACACGAGATCCACAAGACATTCATCCGATGACAGCTCTTCAACAAAAATCGCTAAAGCCACAGAGGAATTTGTCCTAAGGAACCACTTCTCATCCAAAATGGCTCCAATCCTCTTATTCTCTCTGGCAAAAACTTTACAGTAAATATTCCCAAATCCACTTAAAAGTAATCTAAAAATTGTTGAAAAATTCGATCTAATGCGGATTCTAACGAAATGCCCGGCCAAAGGCACCACCAAGAGATAATAAGTCTCCTAAAAAATAATCTTCTTCGTAACATCTATTTAAATATAATGTATAATAAAGCGACATTTTAAAGATTTCATTTTTTGCTTGGTGAATGTCTAGAAGATTGCTACCACGAATATTGCTGCACTAACTATTAAGGCTCCAATCAAAGCCCTCTTTCCCGGCTTTTCTTTCAAAAATATAGTGGCTAATAATATTGATAGTGCTGGGGATGAAGAACCAATTATTGTTGTTCTGGCAGCTCCTATATCTACTATAGCTAGATGGGAAAATATTAAACCGATTCCAATCCCTATAGCTCCACCAATAGTAGCTGCCAGTAACTCGCTACGACTAAACTCCCTTGCCTCATAGATCCGTTGAAGAAGTAAGGGGGTCACAAGGATAGATAGAGTTAATAAACGCATCATGGCGAAGAGTACTGGTGGCGCCCTGTATAGAGCTATTTTAGCTAAAATGGCATTGAGAGCCCATATAAGGGAGGTTATAACAGCTACTATAACACCTTTTCTATAATCCTTTTCTCTGCTCGTGGATTTTTCGGAGGATATGAGGTATAGACCGGTTATTAAGAGAGCTAATCCGATTGGGATTCCTACGCTGAATCGCTCCCCTAGAAAAGCTATCGTTATCAACGAGACGTATATTGGGTAACTGAAAGCTATTGGATAAACCACCGATACACCCGCTTTCTTCAAGGAATACATATAGGTGTAGGATCCTAAGAACATTCCTATGGCACCAGTTATAATAGCCAGTAGCAGGATCCATGGATCAAATAAGATCTCCAGCTTCAATTCCCTGAGCAATAGAACACCGATTAACGTGACTAAGAAAGCTGGGTGTATTCTAAGAATAGTTACCATTAAAGGATCTCTATTCTTAACAGCGTATCCGTAAAGAATAGCTGCGGATGACCAGCAAAGAGCCGACATGAACGCATATATGTAACCTAGCATACTCTATGATCCTTTCGAGAAAAGATCTATAAGTTTTAAGCATATTCAAGGTATTTTTTTCGTATTTTTATACATGACGTGAAGTTGATAATATGGGAGTGAAAGTCTTGTAAACAAGGATTCATAGCTTGATCACAACAATTTTATGAAAATTATGCAAAATTATTATAGTATGATTTTTAATACTTTGCTTACTATAATTGATTATTTGGTGGTTGTGATGTCTTCTGTAACGATTAGAGGTATTGATGATGAAATCTACCGAAAATTTAAAGCGTTAGCGGCTCTTAGAGGGATTAGTATTCGGGAAGCGCTTGAGGAAGCTATGTTGCTCTGGATTAGGCAGGGTAGTATATCAATAGATGTCGAGGATGTAGATTCGGTAATTGATTTTATAAGGAGGAATCCTGCGAAGCCATTTGTTTATGATGTAGAGAAAGGGGTTTCTTCTGAGGCGGACAGAAAATGGGCAGAAAAGAAGCTCGGTATAAAGCAATAGCCGATGTCGGCCCGATAGCTCTCGCTATCGTAGAGAACCCAGCCCAGAACGATGCCTTAAAGTGGTTAAACAAAGTACTGAAGGGAGAGATACGATGCGTAATTCCATTAAGTAGCATTATGGGAGCATTCATTGTTGCTGTGCATTATCTAAGAGCGCGCCCAGATGACGTGGCAGATAAGTTATATTCTCTAGTCGGTATAGGAGAAGCATTATGGTTCTCTGACCTAAGTTTAAACCGCGTGAGAAGAAGTATGAGAATCGCTAAGAACTATTTAATTGATTCTTGGGACGCCTACCTAGTAACTATAATGCACGACCTAGGATTAAGAATCGTATACACCACCGATGTAAACGATTTCGCAAAAATAGAGGAAATAGAACCCATAAACCCTATAACAGAAGAGAAATTTGCGAAACTGCAGAAATGGCTTGAATCCAGGAAACAATATACCCTATAGCAGAACTAATCACCAATTTTAGAATTTAGCTTAGCCATATAACTATCATGTATAAAACGCGTTTTTATCAAGGCAAGTATGTTTTGATAATATCGATACCCAGCAAATATCTTATAGGTCACCGATATCTGGTGGGTTAATTTGGATGAAGTAAAAGATTTGTGCTCTGTATCTTTTCTTTAAGAACAAAATATTTGTTTAGATCTTCTGGATTTTCACTTTTGATAGTAATACTTTAAAGGGTGATTCTCTTTGTCGTTTCTGGAACGCTTATTGTCACATATTATTAAGGATCAACCTATTGCGTTAAGAGATACTGCTAATTGGATACGGCGTCGCCTAGATGAGTTAGTGAGTGTCTTTGATGGTGTAGAGAACGTATACTTAGTGGGTTGTGGTGACAGTTATTTCGTAGCTATTTATGGTGCTCTCCTATTTGAGAAGTTCACGAATCTACAAGCTCAAGCTTTTGAATCGTACGAATTTTGGAAGTATAAGTCTAATATTTGGGACAAGAGTGTTTTGGTGGCTATCTCTGCTTCTGGGAGAACATCCAAGACTATAGAAGCTGCGAAATATGCTAAAAAGAAAGGTCTGAAAATCCTTGCTGTTACGAATGATGCATTATCACCACTAGCGAGAATATTGGATCTATGTATAGAAACTCAAGTAACTAAGCCTTTTGGTCCTCCATCAGCTACAAGTACGACAGCTATGCTCTCCCTAAACATGTTAACTAGAGAACTAGGCGGAGTAAGAATCGGTAGTGCTGAGTCATTGATTAAATGGATAGAATCAAATATGCGTACTCTCCTCGCGCAAGCTAGTAAAGATGCAGAAATGCTAGTGAAGAAATCTTATGCTTACCTAGTTGGTGCAGGGCCAGGATTCGTATCCGCACTCTTCGGAGGTGCAAAATTGAGAGAGGCTGCCTGGCTTCACTCTATACCATTCGAGGCCGAGGAATTCTCGCATTATGGGATGATCTCCATAGATCAAGGCGATATAGTTTTTCTAAACGCTTTTAAAGGCGAGAGTATTTCAAAGATGAGAGCATTATCAGAAGCACTAAACAGTATCAAGGCCAAACCAGTAATACTAACGAATGATACCGAGACAAGGTGGAGTGGCAGAGTAGTAGAGCTACCACAAATGGATGAGTTCAACATAGCAATAATCGCTACAATATATTACCAGATACTAGCAATCGAGACAGCAAGAAAGAAAAAACTACCAGTCATAGGGTTTAGATACTCAAAAATACTCTCACAACTAATCGGATATTACGAGTAGTGCATCTCTGCGTAAAAATTCTTCAATTAAGAGACTAAAATATGGCATAAAAAGAAAGAAGATTATCAAAGTGATTTTTCTATTATGTGGTGAATAGGCTAACTCATCAAATGTTTACTTAACTTCTTTTTTGATCTAATATATGCTATCACTACTATTAATCCGATGGTAGAAACCCCAACTATTGTAGCAATCTGGAGATAAAGACTTATAGGTGATTTAGGAGGAGGCGAGGGGGGTCTCTCGTCAAATTTTAGTGGATTCATGTTATTCGCTACTTCATATCCATCATTATATCCGTCACCGTCACTGTCATAAGAATATGGATCAGTACCAACGAGTTTCTCAGAATATGTGGATAATCCATCTAGGTCGGGGTCAATTAACATATAGTTGCCAATGTAGGAACCATTAATAGAGGGGAATGGAAAATCTATTCTAAAGCCACTACTTAATAAGTCGAAAGCGTAAAGTCTATCTTGGCCAGCCACTAATATGTCCACGTCGGAGTCCCCATCAATATCCACCAGTGTCGCTGGTTTAGCATTTTGTTCCCAGCCAATAGGGATAGAGTAAAATCTCTTATCATCCCAGTCAAATATCCAGATTGTGGTAATTCCTCCGATCACTATCTCGCATCGGTTATCGCCGTCGACGTCGCCGATAGCGCCAAAGCCCTCGTATAAGAAATTAGACTCGGGAAGCATTGCATAGTATGAAAGCTCACCGTCAGAACTAATAATAAACATTAGAAATCTAGAGGCTATTAAGATTTCTAACTCTCCATCAGAGTTGATATCGCCGATAGATGGGAAAACGCCGAAGGTCCACGTAACGTAAGTCCTTGAAACCTCGTCTAGGCAGTCTAGATAGTTAAGCCTCCACAACACCCTCCCGGAGAAGAGATCAACCGCGAGACAATTGTAAATCGATGATAAAACAACATCGAGCAACCCATCCCCATTAACATCAACTATAAGGGGCTCAGAAATAATATAATCCCCACCCTTAAGCCCAAGATTAATACCCCTCAACAACCTCCCATCAGAAGAAAAAACGAGAAGAGTATCGGGAAGAGTGAAGGGATGCGATCCATTAGAGTCATAAGCAACAATAATCTCCCACAAACCATTACCATCAACGTCAGCGAAGGCAAACGCACCAAAGCGACCATCAAGTCTAAAACTCCATAAAACGGAACCATCCAGACCACTAAAGACGACTAGTCTGTGTGTCTCAGCAACAACGATTTCTCTAAATCCGTCGTTATTAATATCTATGAAGGGAGCGACGGAATAAGCAGTGGTACTTAAAGTGAACTCTACGCTTCCATCGCTTCCATTTAAAATAAAGATCTTGTTCTCAGTTCGAACAAGTATGTCTAGAAATCCGTCACCATTTAAATCACTAGTAGATAAAGCTGGAAGGATTGGAATTTCCGGAAGTATAGTATGCCATACAATGGATCCAGTCTCAAGATCGAATGCCCATACATTACACTTATTATCTACAGTTCTTCCAGCAACGATGACTTCTTGTGACCCATCATTGTTAACATCACAAACCAATGGAGGAGATTCTAAATCTCTTCCTAGATCCCGTCTCAACCACTTAATGGTTGCATTAATTGGTGAGTAATCTGTGATTTTCACATAAGATAATTCTCCAAGAGATCCGAGAACAATGTAATAAGGGCGGAGTAGAGAAGCAGTTATAAACAGTAAACATAAAGTAAAGACTAATCGCTTGGTAAGCATTCTTAACCATCCTCGCTTTTATAATTTAGCTAAGATTGTCAGAGATACTGTCAATTCAAAGTAAGGTGGTCCTATATAAATAACATCAGAAGTATCGATTATTGTTCCAAACTCGATATAACCCCGCACATATAATTTATTTTCTCCATAGTCTAGTATCGTTATCCAGTGAACTGGAGCGCTCAACGCTCCCTTAGTTGTTACGCGTCCTTCATTAGGATTCGCACTAATTGTTGTAGGCAACTGGGTGTGAATGATCCTATCCCCATCATTATTATCTATTAAATCTGTATTGTTAATAAGAAATGCGCGGCACACGCTAGTTGTACTAATTACAAGACTACCAATGCCAAAGATTATTGCTCCTTCTCCAGTTATTATCCCCAATACTGTTAAGAGAAGTCCAATTACAGCTAGTCCTTGGGAAATAGCTTGAGTCTCTTTCATTCTTATTTCATTATATTCTGCCACATGCGTAGCATTTTCTTTTGCATTATCATATCCGATAATATCGCTGACTCCCTCAAAACTAATTAATTCTCTCACATCACCAACACTGTCAGAATCTGTTCTTTCCACGGACATTTTTGCCGTATAAATTCCTTTGCCATCTGAGGAGTATACTATTAATGCGAAGCATAAGTATATATCTGTTATATTGTGCTTTGTATTCTTCTGCACATTTACCCGTGTCACGATTGCTACGATTTTTGCTGATCCTGCTTCATTGCTGCTTGATATCTGCATGGCGAAGTGGGCGAATGCGCAGTCTATATACGCGTTGAATTGTACTGGTGATTCTAGTCTGATTTTGAAGTAGACTGATTCTAATGTATCTGGGAAGTCACCGTAGTAGACTGGGACTTGTACCCAAGTGTTTGATTCCTTTACTTTAATTTCTTCTGATGAGATTGTTACTGTTGGATCCATGTTCTTTATTCTATCCTTATACCTTGCGAATTCTTCGTCGCTTAATGTCCTATACCATCCCCTGACCTTGAGGAGGTATCCTCTCTTATAATTGCGCTTGAGTTTTTCCCCGTCCTTAAAGATCAAGTATAATTCGTCACCCGGGAGTATTATTATATACCTATTATCATCTGATTTCACAGTGTATTTACTATTCCCAAGCCTATTATGAACGGCTCTAAACAATTTAAGCTTCCGTAGTTTTACTCGATCTGGTGCCTTCATTGTTAGGGCAATGAAGTCAATCTTGTGCTCGGCTGTGAACCTTATCTTCATCTTCAAGCTATCATTGTAAGGAATCTCGTATTGGTCTAGGTCAATGGCGTACCAAGAGTATATTTCCCTTGGAATGATCCTGCCTATAAAGCTCCAAGTGTCATTAATAAGAACATATACTTCTAGTGAGAGTTTTATTATCGTATCATCGGCCTTTATTAAGAGTAGGTCGTAGGCCTTTGAGATGTTCGAAAATTCTAAAATTATGTAGTCATCTTTTTGTCCAATATAGGGTAGGTAATCCTCCCAGATAATCTTGTCAGTGACTATAGACCCATTAGAGTTAATCACTATTGATGGTATTTTTATGATTTCTGGATGCCATAGGACTGGAGAACCATTATCCAACTGTGCAACTTTATAGTGGGAGGGGTAATCGAATGAGAATAAACTAATACTGTCTATATAGCTCATCTCTCGCTGGAACTCTAAAATTTTGAGTTTGACGGTATCCTCGATCAATAAGGGATCAATAAATAAGTAATCCTCCACCATAGTCATATTCTCATAACTACGGGCATTAGGAAGAATGTTGTTGACGAGAACGTACTTCTCCCCATCCCAAATAGCGGCGAATGGACAACCACCAATGCTAGAAGTGTAGGAATATTCAATATACGCATACGCACTCACATACTCGCTCACATCATTAACAAGCCTAAACCAATACGAAAAAGAAACACCACGATAAGGACTCTTCAGCCACTCCATAAACGGTAACTCGCTAGAGGATATTGGAGCCTTCATCTCGAATACCCATTTACCACTACTAGCATCATAACTAGGCGAGACATAGAGACAAACGTTACCACTATCTAATCCCCCACTCGTAGGCCCTCCGGATCCCTTAACAAGCGTCCACCCAGAAAGTCCATCATCAAAAGTCGAATTATCTACAAGTGATGAATATTCTTCACTGGCAACTATACTTAGAATAGTAGCATAAACGGCATTAATAGAGATTATTGAGAGGACTAGAAAGCAAAGAAGAAAAATTTTCGCGAAGTTTTTCAACAGTAATCACCCCTGAGGGGTGATTACTGTTGATTATAAAGGAATTCATAGTGATCTTTAGGAATATATATTCTAATCTTATATTATTTATCCTTATCGATTTCCAAACTCTCATTAATCACTACTTATATAAAGATTAAAGGTGTTGCCTCGGCTTTCTAGATCATTTTTAGCCACTAATTGAGATTCGACATAATCATCCCAGCCACGCCATAACCTAGAGTTGCGACGAAAGTGTCGCAGATTCTTGTCTCTTAGGATCTACTAGGCTTTGTTTCAAATTTATCTTTTTGGCCCCTTGTCCCGTTCAGCCTTCTAGACTCCTCTTAAGCCATTAATTGGGACTTAGCGCTATTATTCTGGCCTCGTTATAGGCTAGGATTACGATGAAGACGTCGCAGATTCTCGCTTTCCAAGACTTACTATAGATCATGTCTCCGACCATAGCCTTTAGAGAGGAGAAGACAGCCTCCATGAGACTCTTAACATTACCAACCAAACCGACCTACTGTATATTATTTTCTTAATCATGACTTTAAAAAGATAAAACGGACTTTACAAGATTTCTGACATTGTCAAACGAGTTCCAGAAGGTCTTGTAAGTTGTTATTCAAGCCTAAGTGGGGGATGTGAACTAAGCTATATCTTTATGGCTTCTATAGCGTCGGTTGCATCAGGTTTTTTATCCGTGAATTCTCCAGAAGATCCTGCATTCACCAGGGTTTTGAGGAAGTAGTTTGTGAAGGCTTTGATCTCAGAGAAATACAATAGAGAGTAGCGACAGCATCGAAGAAGACGTCGACCTTCGGAGCGTGCAGAACAGCTAATAGCGAGCATTCTCATTCTCTTTCCCATCTCTCTAAGTAGTAGCTTGATGCTTCCTCAAGTCCAATACTAGTTCCATTCGCAATCACTAATAATTTCCCGCAAGTCTTCATTCTCGCCAGTTTGTAAAGAAAGAGCCTTATCAGTGGGATTACCATGCCTAATGGACTCTTCTTTCATTTAGTCATGGAGGGAGAGTTTACACTCTTCTTAGACTGCCTCTTTTATGCATGTTGAATTTTTGAAATCGTCTAATGCTCGTTCATAGCTTTAATTGCTGGGAATTCCTTATGTCAGAACAGCTATCTTAGAGATTATGATATGCCTCCTCGGGCTGGTAAGTTTTTTTAGCTAGTTTATAAGTAACCCTAATAATTATGAACTCATAAAGTCAATATATTTTCACTAGGACGCTCTTTTCTGGATAGTCGCAGGTAATACGAGTATAGTACCTATAAAGCTACTCTACCACAAAGCCGCGAGAGAGACGTTAGCTTGTGAGAACTAGATTAGAAAAAGTAGAAAATTCGAAACAACTCTCTAAGAATTTGAGTTTTTATATCATAATACGCACGCATCTTTCGAATTATCTAATTATCTAAAAGTTTTAGTTCTGTTGCGCTGAGGAGTATAGACCAGATAATGATGTCGATGTCGCGGTTATGTATCAAGAAGATCCCAAAGAAGTTAAGGATTTCGCCGAGAAGGTTGCAGATAAGATATATCTAGAGTTTTTCCCGTAACAATGATCTACATCTCGGAGAACGATTTTTGAGGCAGAAAAAACACAGTTCATTAGAACTATTAAGAGAGAAGGGATGACAATATAGAAAAGAGACTAGGGAACAGATCTCTCCCTCAATTATAAAAGAGTAAGAGCTTCTACTTACTGGAACGATTACTGGATGTTGGTTATTTTCTTATACGTGGCTGAGCTTTAATCGTTTCTCGTACGTACGTATCTATGTGTGTGCGCTATTTAGGGGAGTTTCGAATCCTGTTGAGTCTTCTTCTAATTTTATGTAGTGAATATCTAACTTCTCAAGTTCTCTTGCTATTAGATTGAATGTCTCGGTTATAATATCTCTCTTCTCTTTTATTACGGTATCACCTAGGATTTGCTCATGGAAGCAATCTCTGTGTAATCTAAGAGCTGCTTCCCAAGCTTCATAGATCTTGTCACCGATGCCTCCTCCTAATTCCTCATTAAGTATTCTTCTTAATTCCTCAGCAGCACGTTGTAAGATAAAAGTATTCCAATTTCCACGTTTTCTTACATAATTAATAAAGTTGGTTAGTAATCGTGATTTCTCCTTATACAATTCTGTCAGCTTTTTTATGACTTCCTCCATTACTTTATAGTATTTTTCACAAGCCTGGATATACTCCTTTCTCTTCAGCAACTCGTCAGCTTCTTCTAGAATTTTTCTTAAAGTTTGTGTGGTTAGTCTGGGTAGTTCCTGTATCGGATAATAAATCGTCAAAACTGTGCTGTCCCTTATTTTTCCATAGTCTGTAATTTGGGAATACTCCCACATCACTCTCTCACCGGTCTCCAAGAAACCTTATAGACCCAACTCAGCATGTAAATGGGCTCGTTAAACTCGTTTTTATATTGCATATTACGAGCAGCCATGGTAGCTTCCGCCCGAACATTAACCAGAAACTTACCCCTAGATGTATCAATTTTTACTTTTTCGCAAGCCTCTTCCTGCTCTCTAATATCAATCAATTCCCAGCCATCCTTAGGTATTTGCGAAGTAGCTAATGGTTTATCTGAGACTTTTTCCCGTAATTCATGAGGCACGTTCTTAGTACTTATGCCTCCTACAGCCTTTACAGCTATATGTACTCCCCCGAAAGGCGAAAATCCAACTTCGCGAGCATCAATTATTGTTATTTTAAGCGTTAGTGTCGTATTATCCGAAAGTTTTATAATTCCCGGCCTAGATTCTACTATCTCCACTTTATTACACACCTATGAACCTTTATTCCTAAATTCTTAGAGGGATTACAATAATTAAAAAGAGTTTTATTAGAAACTAGAGATAGATTGTCTCTAATTATCTTATGATTTTTTCTCAGAGAATATTAGTAGAATTAGGAGGTTATGTAACTATCTTATCGAGCATGTCTTGTTCGATTGCTTCTCTGATCTCTATTGCTATTCTTCTACCAATGCTTATGGGTTGGCCGAAGTAAAACTTGCTGTACTGGCTCCCTATTCCAGCCCACACATTTGTCCCCCCACCTATTCGGAAAGCTACATCCACGACTACGAACTCTAAGTTCTCGGTCACTATTGTTTGTAATGTGAAGGGTCCTATGATTCCTGGTGGGTACATTTTGGAGAGTGTCTTGACGAAACTCTCACCCATGTCAAAAACTTTTACTAACTGGGACTCCCTGATCGTTGCTAGCATATGACCTATTTCAACGTTTCTGATAGTGATATTGCTTAGCTCTAGCTGGATACTTGCTGGTAACCTTACTAAACCATGAATATTGGTCTGCAACCTCCTATCTATTCCATGAAACTCTATTTCTCCACGAACAATTGAGTGGAAATAATTAAAATTGAAATCAACTCCGATAACTAGTTCCTCTATAGAAGCTTTCTCGAGCTCTTTCTTCGTCAATAATCCTTGCTTAGCAAGCTTCTCAACTTTTGACCAGAAATCCTCGGGACTCACGGCGACGAAAAACGCCCTCTCAACACTACCAGTGGCCATGGCCTTAACTATTACTGGTCTATCAATCTCTGATGGATCCTTGAATGTTCGTGGTCTTCTTATACCAGCAGCATCTAGGATCTTATAATAGTTCAGTTCACCAGTCCTCTCCTCAGCTCTTAATAAGTGGCGAGAACCAAATATAGGAACCCTAAATGCATTTTCTATATTTTCATACCCTACGTATACCGAGAAACTCCTATTAGGGACAAATATTGTGTTAAGCTCTCTTAACCTATCCTGAATATCCTCGCGAACCATATCACGGAACTTATCAAGGATTATCACTTCGTCGCATAATCTTTTGAATCTTAAATAGGGTTTTTCTCTCCCTTTCTGGCATATAACAACTGTTTTGAATCCTTCATCCTTGGCTCCATCTAGCACATCCAAAGCGGAGTGACTCCCTAGGACACCAATATGGATATTGCTCCAATCATACTCATTCCTAATGATTCTTCTCATCTCATCCACATTTATCATAAAAATCACCTCACAACAATTTTATCGAGAGCATCCATTTCAAGAGCCATTCTTATTTCTCGAGCAATACGCCTCCCACTACTCATAGGCTCATCAAAATATAACCAACTATACGGAGATCCGTGGATATAGAGATTAGTGCCAGCAACAATGCGGCCAGAAAACTCAAAAACAACAATCTCTAAATCACTTCTACAAATAGCTTCTAAACAGAAAGGCCCAATTGCACCAGGAGGCAGGAACTTCTTCGTTGTTTCAACAAATTTTTCCCCATAATCAAAAACTTGTTCAAGTAATGACTCCCTCAAAACGAGAGGGATATTCCCGACGACCGTGAATGTATAGTTCTCGACGGGGTATGGGTATCTCTTAATTCCATCCACCTCACTCTCATACCTAATATCGGCTCCCAGTAATTCAAGTCTATTCAATAATGGTGAGTAAAAATAATGAAAATACATAGGTGTTCCAAAGACGTATTCTTGAATGATTAATTGTGCGGGATCGAGGTTTCTTTCCTTAATCTTTTTTCTGAACTCCTCAGCATTCCTAGCTATGAAGTATCCCCGCCCACCCTTAGCACCAGGAAACTTCACTATTACTGGTCTATCAATCTCTTGAACTTTCTTGAAGAGTTTTGGAGTCTTAATACCGCTCTTCTCCAGTAACTCAAGTTTTCTCCAAGCATCGTATTCCCATATCATAAGTTTCTTGTTACCAAACACTGGAACTTCTAACTTCTCGATGTTCTCTATCCCTAGATACTCCACAAAGCTTCCATGGGGTATTAGAATTGTTTTTCTCCTTAACAAGTCTTCCTGAATATCCTTATTAACAAGTTCTTTAAAGTCCTCCACAACGATGATATCATCTATAAAGTGGCGGAATCTCTGATAAACCTTTAATCGCTTCTTAAGTGAAATAGCTAGTGTTTTGAAACCTTCATCCTTAGCCCCCTTAAGGATTTGCAAAGCTGAGTGACTAGCCAATGTAGCTATGGTCTCTATTTCACTCATTGGATTCTCACCTCTCCAACTCTTGGAATTCTTATCCTTACTCCTTCCTCACTAACAACCTTACCTAGGAGAAAAGCATTTATACCGAATTTCTTCGCGACAGAGATAATTTCTTCCACATAATCGCTTATAGTTACCGCGACCATGCCAACGCCCATGTTAAATGTTTTATACATCTCCTCCCAAGCTATATGTCCCTCCTCCTTAATAAGTTTGAAAATAGCCGGTGGTTCTGGCACATCAATAAGTACTCCAGAATCTTCTCTAAGAACTCTCTTGATTTTCCTAAAAGCTCCACCAGTAATATGGGCGAAGTTCTTAACGATTCCTCTTCTCCATAACTCCCTACATAGATTAACGTATATTCTCGTAGGCCTCAATAATTCTTCCCCAATTGTTCTTTCTGGATCGTACGGGAATGGATCATGGACACTATACTTGGATAAAAGAACTTTTCTAGCAAGGGATAATCCGTTAGAATGAATACCATTGCTCTCAAAACCAACCAGAACATCTCCTGGAGAACCAGTTTCCGTATCCCATTTCACAAGACCTAATCCAGTAGCCACTAGATCAAACCCTTTCCCAGGAACGGCGCCTTTTATAATATCCGGCATTATAGCTGTTTCGCCCCCCATCAAAATAACTTTAGCCTCTTCACACGCACGTGATAACCCCTCCATAACGCCTTTAAAAACCTCTTCATCGGGTTTCTCCATCGCCAAATAATCAACTATCGCGAATGGATCAGCTCCACCCGCTATCAAATCATTAACATTCATAGCCACGACGTCTTGACCGACTTGCCAATAACTATTAACGAGTTGAGCAACTAATACCTTTGTGCCAACTCCATCAACATGCATAGCGATCCTTAAACCATTGGCTTCAACAAATGTTGTGAATCTACCCCTTAACCCGTGTACCGGAACACCAAGTTTCTTGAAAAGATCCTCGATTACTCTAAAAGCGTGGCGCTGGAGGATAGATACCTTATCAATATCCACTCCAGCTTTAGCGTAGGTCCAGCCTTGATCCTCTCCCATTATCCCTCCTCCAGTTTCTTCCTTATATCTGGATTGTAAAGAGCGAGAATCCTTAGGGCTAAGTAAGCCGCGTTCTCTCCATTATCAATCCCAACAGTAGCTACGGGCACTCCTTTAGGCATTTGAACAATAGATAATAAAGCATCCAGACCACCAAGCTTGACATTTACTGGAACACCAATCACTGGTCTCTTAGTCCTACTAGCTATGAACCCGGGCAAATGAGCCGCTAGTCCAGCAATACCAATAAAAATATGGGCATTAGAAGAGGAGATATACTCTTCCAGCTCTTTAGGATTTCTATGAGCGGACAATACCTTAACATCGTACGGGACTCCGTACTTTTCAAGGATCTTAACGACCTTCTCAGCTATCGGTCTGTCGTTTTCACTACCCATAATTACAGCTACTAATGGATCTCTTTTACTCATAGATAATCCCTTCTTCTAGGGTATGTGCGGCTATCATAGCTTTTTCTCTCGCCTCGATCGTGTTCTTACCAATGGCTAAAACAACACCCATTCTGCGCTCATAGTAGGTTACTGGTTTACCAAACAGTCTTAAATGAACTCCTGGTATCCTCAAGGCATCCCATACTCTAGAATATCCAGGAGCCCAGTAACCAGCTTTCTTGGCGAGTACGACGTGAGAGGCTCCTGGTGTGTGTAGATGGATTCTCGGGATTGGTAGTCCCAGGATAGCTCTAACGTGAAGAGCCATCTCTGATAAGTCTTGAGTAACTAGGGTTACCATTCCCGTATCATGGGGTCTCGGAGATATCTCGTTAAAGTACACGATTGGTTTCTCACCACTTTCTATATCTCCTATCTTAACGAATAGTTCGCATCCAAAGATGCCTAATCCTCGAAGATCTCCATTGCTTGTTTTTAATAGTTCTTTAACAACTTTGCCAGCGACATCATAGATCTGCCTCTCGATTTCCTCAGCAACCTCAATTGGTATTCTCTTCCCATTCCAAGAGGATTTCCACAAGAGCTCATGCTTCGGCGGATCCTCGCTTAGGTGTAAATCACTACCATAACCATGGATTGGAAGTGTATACTCGGGATTTTCGGGATCTGGCTCTAGGAATGGTTGCCAACTAACGTGGTAGTGAGTACCGCTTCTAACGTGGGCAACTGGTTTACAGAAGCTTATCTTGACTTTTCCATCCTCGTCTAGGTGAGCTAGGGTAAGCTCTGTTACTTCGAAATCATAATCAACGATACTTTCAACGATAACCTCGTCTCCGCGACCCCTAGCTTCCTTAACGGATTTTTCATAGGCTTTAGGAATATCCTTATCAGAGAAAACAATACTTGAGCCAAGTCCACCAGAGCTCATTCTCGATTTTACTAGACATGGGTAACCGACTTTTTCGCATGCATCATATAGCTCATCGAGATTGGTGGCGAATGCGTATTTAGAGGTTGGAACCTTTGCTTGTTCAGCCGCTAGTTTTCTTAGAAGTATCCTATCCATTGTTACCTTTGTTGCTCTAGCATTAGGTATTACCATGAATCCTTCTTCCTCAAGCTCTACTAGAGTGTCAGTGTTTATAGCTTCTATCTCTGGAACAATCACATCTGGTTTCTCCCTGTAAACTATTGCTTTCAATGCTCTACCATCCATCATGTTAACAGTATAGTGTCTATGAGCGACTTGAGCAGCTGGTGGATTATCATATCTATCTACAGTTATTGTCTCAATACCTAATCTCTGAGCCTCGATAACTATTTCCTTACCAAGCTCACCAGCACCCAGCAACAACATTTTAACAGCATTACTAAATAGGGGGGTGCCGATAAAATCTCTCTTCTTCATAATCCACCACCTAGAATTCATAAACAATTTTTCCACGACCGGGAATCCAATCAATATATTTGCCGAGAATGCCACGAGATTTACGATAAGTGTAAACAGAACGAACAAGTTCGGCCAATTCAATCATTCTCCTAAGAGAGAAGGGGGATCCGATATCGCTTCGGTGGAATAATCCCCAACCATCCTCGGTTCGCACGAAAGCTACGCACTTCTCAGCTATTTCAGCAGCCTCTTCGATAGATTCGCCCTCAGCATAAATTTCCACAGCCCTAGATCCACCAGTCAGCATTTTACCATTGACAAGATCTACGGAACCATAAAAGACTCGTCCACCAAGCTTCCCTATTTTATCCTCATCAACAATCAATGGATGATTCCTAGCTAGATCTCTCCTATTTGGATACCCTCTAGGAGCTATCGCCTTAACCACTGTCGCCCTATCCCTAAACCGTAGTTTGATTTTGTGGAGCTTCTTACTCAGAATAGCTTCACAGATATCAATCATATCAGTTTCTAGTAATGGGAGAACATTCACGCCCTCAGGATCTCCGAAACGCGCATAGAACTCTATTATTGTTGGCCCCCACACCATTGTAAGCATCATTTGCCCAGAGATCACGCCTCTAAACTCCTGACCAATCTCTTTCCTAAGAGCCTTAACGACACTCTCTATTATCTTTATAGATTCCCTATACTCCTCCTTAGTCAGGAATGGGAGCATGTTTCCGCGACCAGAAATAGAACCCATTCCACCAGTCTCGGGCCCCATCTCCATCTCAAAGGCGTGCTTATTATCCTGAACTGGTGGGAATGCTAGGACTGTTTCACCATCTGTTATGCATTGTATTGTATACTCTGGCCCCTCCACTTTCTCCTCTATTAGGATTTTATCCTCTATATCCCTGTACTTAGCCATTATACTGGAAAATATTCTCTCCGTATGTTTCTTCTTTATCTCCTCCTTGACTTTTCGGAGATAGGCTTGGATATCCGCTATTACCTTAACTCCTTTTCCACCAGCTTGTCTAGCTGGTTTAATAGCTACGCTTTCAGCATACTCCTCTATATATGCGAGTGCATCTTCGATGGATTTGAAGGCCTTAAATCTTAGTCTTCCGGGGATCTTGTACTTCCACATTAATTGTCTCATAAAGGCTTTGGACTTCTCTATCTCACTAGCCTTACTATTTAAACCGATAACTGGTATCCCCCGATTTTCTAGTTTGTCTGGTACTCCATGGAATAAGGGCTCTTCGGGACCGATAAAGACTAGATCAGCACCTATTCTTTCTGCGGTGTCAGCAACGAATACAGGGTCTGTTATTTTTCCTTTTATTAGTTCTCCTCCAGTTTCTTTACATATTCTTAGGATTCCTGGATTGGCGTTGCTGGAGATTGCGTAGATCCTTGGATCATGAGTGCTTCTATAAAATGCATCCGTTATGGCATGTTCTCGAGATCCTCCACCCACGATCAAGACTTTCACGACTTATTCACCTCCAAAACATTTCAAACAGATATTCTCTTTTCTCAAACCAATTGCCTTAACCAAATCATCATTCGTTATCCAGCAGAAAGAATCAGCACCAACCACAGTAGCTACTTCTTCTTCACTCAAATGAGCAGCTATTAACTCATCCTCTGGTGGAATCTCTACCCCGTAGGGACATCCGCTCACTATCCTAGGGCTTCCGACCCGGATATGAACTTCCTTCGCACCTATCCTATTCCTTAGAAGTGAAACAGTATTCTTTGTAGTCGTGCCCCTAACAACGCTATCATCTATAATCAGAACTCTCTTATTCCTGAAAACTGGTTTTATAGGATTAAGCTTCAATTGTACACCGATTAATCTCTCGAATTGGTTAGGCTTTATAGCCGTCCTAATCTTCCTACCAGTTGATATAAAACCGAGTTCAACAGGGGTATTCGTCTTATTGGCATACGCCATCGAGAATGGTATAGCTGTATCTGGAATCCCCACAACCACATCAGCATCTACTCTATACTTCTCAGCAAGAATCTCACCAATTTTTCTCCGGACATCATAGATCCAAACACCGTTTATCCTTGAATCGGGTCTCGCTAAGTATACATATTCGTAAGCACAATACTTTGGACGAGGCTCCTTAACTTGTTTTCTTTCTACAGTGTATTGGTTGAGGTAATAGAATTCCCCAGGATGAACATCACCTTTCAGGTCAGCACCAATAACGTCTATGGCACAGCTCTCGGATGCGAAAGCTCCGTAATCAAACCCAAAACTACCTACTACGAGAGGCTTCAGGCCGAATTCATCCCTATAAACTATCATCTCGCCCGCATTATTAATCGCGATGATATTGCTTATTCCTCTCAGATTTTTAACTAGGTTCAATCCAGCCTCGTAGAAATCTCTGGTCTCACTATACTCTTTAAGTAGACATGTAGCTACGAAATCAGCATCAATAAGCTCTGTATTAACATTATACTTCGCCGCTAGTTCTTGTTTATTCAATATTTTTCCGGAAAATACAAGAGCTACTTGCTTGGAATCATCACTTACCATTACTGGTTGTTTATCGTTAGGATCAGCACTGACAGCTCCAATACCGTACCATCCACGCAGTTCCATAAGGATCTTTTCGCGAAATACTTGCTCAACTAATCCTTCTCCCTTAAATACTTGGATAGTCTCTCCATTCGAGGTGGCTATTCCAGCGTTTTCTTGTCCCCTATGTTGTAGGCCGAGTAGGCCATAATAAAGTATACGGGACACGTTCCATAATTCGTCGAAGGCGAAAATACCTATCAAACCGCTCATATCTGTTCCCTCCCAAAAACTTTTTCTAGAATGGGGATTTGGATCCCCTTAATAGGGTACTTCCCAGTGAGACAGGCTAGACATAACCTATTCTCACCTAACCCAATAGCTTTGACAAGCCCTTCAATAGTCATGTAACCAAGAGAATCAGCACCAATAATTTCTCTAATCTCATCTACACTATGATTAGCGGCGATGAGTTCCCTCCTCATAGGGAAATCTATACCCATGTAGCAGGGGTATCTTATTGGAGGACACGTAATCCTTACATGGATTTCCCGAGCCCCAGCACTTCTTAACAACTTTATAATCCATTTAATAGTGGTTCCCCGTACAATACTATCATCGATCAAAACAATGCTTTTTCCAGCGACAACATCTTTAACGGCCCCTAGCTTTAACTGCACAGATAGCTCTCGTAGATTCTGCTTCGGCTTTATGAATGTCCTACCCACGTACGGATTCCTGATAAGCCCCATCGCCACGGGGATACCGGAAACTTTTGAGTATCCTAGAGCAGCTATTACTCCGGTGTCTGGTACGGGAACTATTATATCAGCGTCAACTGGGTAGAGTCTGGCCAAAGTTTCTCCGAGTTTAAACCTGACATCATATACCAATCGACCATTGATAACGGAGTCTGGGCGGGAAAAATAAACATACTCGAACATGCAATGGGCTCTCTTGTCTCTTCTTATAACAACTTTCCTTGTAACAGTACCGTCGGAGATGCTTATGATCTCTCCCGGCTCAACATCTCTGAGAAAACGACCCTTAATACTCTCTACAGCCGCGCTTTCAGAAGCTATAATTAATCTCTCGTTTTTCTCTCCAAGAACCAGTGGTTTAAAACCGAGAGGATCACGCATAGCGTATAATTCACCATTATTAGTCAGCAATACTAATGAATAAGCTCCCTCAATACTCTTCACTGACTCTTTCAAGGCTTCGAAGAAATCCCTAGTCTCACGCCAATAATACGAAATTAGTGCGGCTAGAACTTCTGTATCTGTATCGGTATAGAACTCAAAACCATTCTTGGATAGCTTCTTTTTAAGTTTGTAATAATTAGAAATTGTTCCATTAAACGCTATAGCAAAATATATTTCTTCATTAATATAATATATTAGCGGTTGAGTATCCCTAATAGAGATTTCACCAGTTGTGCTGTAACGAACGTGACCTATTCCTGCAAAACCATTCAGATAATCCAATTGGTAAATCTTGATAGCTTCTGTCACCAGTCCTAGGCCTTTAACAAAGGCTATAGATTCCCCGTTAGAGGTTGCGACCCCAGCACTCTCTTGTCCTCTATGCTGAAGCGCAATTAATCCCTCGTAGAGATCCTTAGCAACATTCTTACCAGAATGGTCAAAAATAGCTATGACTCCACATTTCTCCTTGAGCAAGACTAAACACCTCTCAGATGCTTCTTTAAACCATTCTCTAGAGAGTCTCTAGCATCTCTTAGGTTTAGAACGATCTTTTTCTCTCCGTAATGCATTACTACATTCTTTTCACTTGTGACTCTACCTATTAATCCAAAGATGGCGGATTTTTCACGAGCTAGTTTAATGAGATCTTTGACAGAATCTCGTCTAATCTCTACAAGGAATCTTGCATAGCTCTCGGAGAACAATATTTCATCGAGTCTCAATCCTTTCTCGTGAGGAATCTTTTCTAAGTCTATGATAACTCCCTTATTTCCTTTTACAGCCATTTCGCAGATCGCTGTAGCGAATCCTCCATGCGAGATATCGTGGGCAGATACAATATATCCTCTCTTAATGCCTTCTAGAACGAAGTTCATCGAGGACTTCTCTAGATACGGATCAGCTTTAGGCGGTTCCCCACCAACAATCTTGTGTATCCAATAGTAATACTCAGAGCCACCCATATCTCCCTTTGTTACTCCAACAATTCCTATGAGATTTCCCGGCTCTTTAAGATCCATTGTTCTTATCCAGTTATAGGTTTCGATTATTCCAACAGCTGCGATTACCATGGTGGGTTTAACACTGGTTCCCGTGGTCTCGTCCTCGTTATAGAAGCTTACTTTTCCTCCTACGCAGGGAATGTTTAGTCCCTTAGCCATCATGGATAAGCCATGGAATGCTTGAGAGAATTGCCAGAAGATTTCTGGTTTTTCAGGATTTCCAAAATTGGCTTCATCCACAAATGCTAAAGGCTTAGCCCCAACAGCAACCAAGTTTCTACAAGCCTCAGCTAGAGAGCCAGCGGCTCCATTATATGGATCAAGATAAGTATGTTTAGAATTACCATCTATTGTAATTCCTACAGCTTTTTCAATTTCATGAATCCTCAAAACCGCAGCATCTCCTTGACCCGGCTTAACTACGGTTCTAACACCTACTTCGTGATCGTATTGCGTGTATACCCAGGCCTTAGAAGCTATATTGGGAGACGAGAGGAGTCGGAGAATAGTATCTGATAGATCATCTGGTTGTTCCGGTTTTTCTATCTTCCTCAACTCATCTATATATTCTGGTTTTCTAGCTTTTCTCTCAATAACTGGCGCTTTTGCCACTAGTTTTGCTGGGAGATCAGCCACGACTTCACCATGAAACTTCACAATTACTCTTCCCGTATTCGTTACTTTACCCAGAATAGCGTAGGGTAAATCGTATTTCTCAAAGATCCTTTTCACATTCTCAAGGTTCTTTGGATGAATAGAGATAAGCATCCTTTCCTGGGACTCACTAAGCATTATTTCATAGGGAGTCATACCTTCCTCTCTGAGATGGAGATTAGAGATCTCGATCTCGACACCTTTATCACCATCAGCGGCCATCTCGGTTACTGCGCATGTTAGTCCTCCTCCACCAAGATCCTTTGCTGCCTTGATATATCCCTTCTCAATAGCCTCCACCATCGCATCTATAAGCAGTTTTTCTGTGAATGGATCTCCTACCTGAACAGCTGGTCTATCGCTTTCAGATTCTGGTCCGAGCGTTTTTGATGCAAAACTAGCTCCTCTTATTCCATCTCTTCCAGTTGATCCACCAACCACTATTATTAAGTCTCCCTCATCAATGAACCTACTCGGGATTATATGATCTTTTCTCGCTAAACCTACACAACCAACATTTACGAGACAGTTCACTCTAAAACTCTCATCAAACTCTACTTCTCCCGCTACCGTGGGTACACCTATACAGTTTCCATAATCAGCTATCCCACGAACAACATTTTTCAGAAGCCATACACAGTGAGGATCTGTTGGAGGACCGAACCTGAGAGAGTCTAGAAGAGCTATTGGTTTCCCACCCATGGCCAGTATATCCCTGATGATTCCACCAACCCCAGTAGCTGCACCGTTATATGGATCAATAGCGGATGGGTGGTTATGAGACTCTATCTTGAGAACTATTGCGTATCCATCACCAATATCGATCACGCCAGCGTCTTGGCCAGGGCCTACTATAACGTAATCAGCTTTTGTCGGTAATAGTTTTATGAGAGGTTTCGAGGATTTGTAAGAGATATGCTCGCTCCACATAACATCAAACATTCCCCATTCCACGAGATTAGGTTCCCTACCAAGTTTCTCCCTGATAAGCCTTACTTCCTCCTCTGTCAAGCTGACATATTCTGGGATCATAAAGCACCCCTCCTGAGGGTCTCTACCATTGAGAGAAAGAGTAATTTCCCATCCTCTGTTCCGTACGGACTAAGTATTTTCTCAGAAGCTCTTTCTGGATGAGGCATCAAACCAACGACGTTTCCTTCGAGGTTTGTTACACCCGCAATATTCCCTATAGAACCGTTCGGATTCGCATCCTCGGAGAGATTACCGTTCTCATCACAGTATCGGAATACTATCTGGTCATTCTCTTCAAGCTCTCGCAACTCCTTCTCATCAATATAGTACCTTCCTTCCTTATGAGCTATCGGGATCTTGAGAACTGTCCCAGGCTTAATCTTTCGAGTAAAGGCGGTTCTATTTGTTTCGGTGCGGATATTGACCCATTTACATATGAAAGTGAGCGTATTGTTAGGGAGAAGAGAACCTGGTAACAGTCCAGCTTCTACCAGTATCTGAAAACCATTACATATTCCTAAAACGGGTTTTCCTTCCTTAGCCATCTCCTTTACATGTTTCATTGCTGGACTATGAGCAGCGATTATCCCTGCTCTTAAGTAATCCCCATAAGAAAACCCACCAGGTAGAATAACGGCATCCCAATCATTGGAGGTAAATTCTTTATGCCAAACTAGCTCGGCGTGAATACCGATAACATTTCTGAGCACGTGGACAACGTCTAGGTCGCAGTTTGATCCAGGGAATTTTAGGACTGCTACGCGTAAATTCATTGTTCAACGCCCCTTATCTCTATCCTATACGTGTGGGCTACTGGGTTATAGATGCGGAGATCGTTGCATGCCTTGAAAGCTTTTTCTTTAGCCTCTTCCTCACTACCGGCCTCGATATCCATCATCAAGAGCTTGCCTACTCTAACCTTCTTAACACAGGAAAAACCCGACCTCAATAACAAGTCTCTGTGTATTGTTTCCCCCTCTGGATCCTTTGCCAGAGGTTTATTCGTGATCAGCACCTCTACTTTATAAATAGGCATATCTAGGACACCTCCCCTAGAACTATCCTGCGATAACATTCTTGATATGCTCGAAGAACCTCCGTGAGTGGCTTTCCTTGGCGGTAAAGATCCTTGTCTAGAATCGCTCCTGTTTTAGCATCCCAAAGTCTCATGGTGTCTCCTGTAAGTTCGTCACCGAGAACAAGTTCTTTTTCAGAATTTTTCCCGTACTCAACCTTAAAATCTACTAAAATAATCCCTACTTGACTGAGAAAACTTTTCAGAATATCATTTATCTTCCTTGTTATTCTCTTTATCTCCGCTAATTCCTCCTCTTTCAAGATACCGAGAGCGAGGATATGCTCTTCGGAAAGGAAGGGGTCTCCTAAAGCATCATTTTTTAAGAAGAATTCGATGATGGGGGTGTTAAGTTTTTCTTTTGGCTGGAATAGGGGGACACGTTTAACGATACTACCATAAGCAATATTTCTACAAACAACTTCTAGAGGAATCATATCGAGTTTCTCGGCGAGAATTGTTCTAGGATCAACCTGCTCTATAAAATGTGTTCTGATACCTTTTTTCTCTAGGAGTTGGAAAAGTTTGCTAGTAATTGCCGCATTAAGTATTCCCTTAGATTGTAAAATATCGTGTTTCTTGCCGTTAAAAGCTGTTAAATCATCCTTAAACTCTATCAAAATTTTCTCGGGATCATCAGTTGCATATAATCTCTTAGCTTTCCCCTCATAAATAAGCTCTAACTTCCTCACTTTATGCGCGAGAACTTTCATGAGATAAACCCAAAACAACTCCTTTTTAACATACTTATGAAAAATAATACCCAATAAAATAATTTTTTAACACGTATTTGTTAAGCAATCTGTTTCTTTTAACAATTTTGTGTTAAAAAAATTTATTAGTGGTATTTCAACTGCATAGAATTAGTAAATGAGTATGTTAACTGGTTAGGGTTACGGAATCTCCGAGTTTTGGAGTGATTTAGATGGTTCTTTTAGAAAAACTTTTGATAGTGGATTTTGGTTCACAGTATACTCATCTCATCTGTAGACGGGTAAGGGAGCTTAAAGTCTTAGCCGAGATAGTTCCTTGGGATTCTATTAGTGAAACCCTCTTTGAGAAAGGTGATATTCGAGGGATAATACTATCAGGAGGTCCTAGAAGTATTCACGAGGATAATGCTCCTAGGTTAGATAGCGATATCTTGAATTACTTAGTTGAACACAGTATTCCCATACTAGGGATATGCTATGGTCATCAATTGCTAGCTCACTTATTCGGAGGTCGTGTCGAGAAGAGTGAGAAGAGGGAATATGGTCCAGCAGTCTTAGAGGTTATAAGCGATAGTCTTTTACTTAGGGGTTTGCCCAAGAGAGTAAGGGTCTGGATGAGTCATGGAGACCTTGTCACCGGTCTGCCTAAAGGCTTTAAAGTGATTGGTAAAACTGAGAACTGTCCCATAGCTGCTTACGAATCCTTGGACAAACTAGTCTTTGGGGTTCAGTTTCATCCTGAGGTTAAGCATACGGAGTTTGGGTTAAAGATTCTAGATAATTTCCTAGATATATGCGGTTTCAGAAGAAACTGGGTAATGAAGGATATTGTTGAGAGGAAGATAGAGGAGATAAGACGCATAGTGGGTAATTCTCGTGTTTTATTAGCTGCTAGTGGTGGTGTCGATTCTACCGTGGCTGCTAAGCTTATTCACAAGGCTATAGGGGATAATCTTCATCTAGTCTTCATAAATACGGGATTCATGCGTGAAGGAGAAGCCGAGTGGGTTTTGAGCATGCTTAAACGTCTCGGATTTAAAAATGTTCACTACGTAGACGCTTCGCAAAGATTTCTCAGAAATCTTATCGGTGTGGCGCATCCTGAGGAGAAAAGAAAGATTTTTTCCCGTATCTATGCAGAAGCGCTTGAGGAAACCGCTAAAGAGCTCGAGAAAAAGTTTGGCAAGTTTGAATTTTTAGCGCAGGGAACTATTTATCCAGATAGGGTTGAGAGCGGAGCAACTGGTAAAACAACGGACAAGATTAAGAGTCATCATAATGTGGTGATGCCGAGAATATCCGCCCTTAAAAAGTTGGAGCCCCTAGCCGATTTCTATAAAGACGAAGTTAGAGAGATAGCGAGAATTCTTGGAATTCCTAAGGATGTTTGGGGCCGTCACCCGTTCCCCGGCCCAGGATTATTGGTGAGGATTCTTGGAGAGGTAACAAAGGAGAAATTGGAGATTGCTAAAAAGGCACATAAGATCGTCGAGGAAGAGGCGAAGAAATGGGGAGTCTATGATGATCTGTGGCAGATATTTCCAGTAGTTCTCGATTCTAAGGCTGTTGGAGTGAAGGGAGATGCTAGATCCTATGAGTACATAGTAGCTATTAGAGCTGTTAAAAGCGAAGACGCTATGACAGCGGAGTTTGCTAGGCTTCCATGGGACTTTCTAGAGCACGTTGCTAGAAGGATCACGAATGAGATTGAGGGGGTAAATAGAGTAGTTTACGACATCACTCATAAACCACCCGCAACAATAGAGTTCGAGTAATCCAATCAACTCATTGATAAGATTAATACTCTTGGATCGACGCCAGAGGAAACTTTCTAATCTCTATAGCTTCCTTCCTCCTTCTGGTTTTCATAAACGAGTCTGTAAAGATACCATGTTTGCTAGAGAATCAGAACTTAAAACTCTTTGAGTAGCGTATACTTCTGGAAGTTCTCAAGTTGGAAAGTGATGATACAGTACTACTGGACATAACCGATTTTATCGCTAATTTCTGAGCCAATCGCATCCGAAGCGAATATATAGATATTAGTAGAATCAGAAGAACATAATCACCGATCCAGAATTCTCAGCACCGCCTGAGATCATCACTCCTCAGCTCCCAAGGGGGCTCATCATCGTCTAATTAATGTCTTAACATACTAGTTAAGGATGCACTATAATCAAGAATAGTACTAAGGGAAGCTTTTAAAATTATGACTAAACTAGATCAAATAAGTGTGGATACACCATGAAAAGACTAGCAAAATTTCCAAGATGAATTCATCATTTCTAGTAAGCATTGTTATTCTTGCCCCTCCTTACACGCATCGCACATGTCTTTGCTCCCTTTCTTCGCCTCTGACACATAGACAAACTCGCCATCTAAGTGAAAGTACACCTTAACCATGTAGAAGGCTACTGCAACATCATCGTACAATTCTTTGAAGCAAACTTCTGCATAGGGCATTTCGAATCTTTCATCACCGACTTCTTCTACTTCGAGATAAAAGTTCGCTCCTATCGGTTTAAGCTTTCCTCTAACTCCTTCTTTATACCGGAGATACTTTTCCGCATCTCTAAAGATCTTTCTCTTAATCTGATGTTCTACCCATGGATTAGCAATCCATAACCTATACCTCTTCCTCCTAAACCTCAAAATGAAACACCAAGTATAGCAGTCTAAAGAATAAATCTCGTGAGCATGCCTTAATAAACATGTTCAGGAAATTCTATTCCTTCTCGAATTTATAAAAAGAAGTAGTTAAGCATTTCTTAGGAGCTTCCAGCCTTTTTTTCCAAGGATGATCCCTCTCTTAATGTAATTATGAATCATCCATGCTATTTTTTCCTGCTTTACCCAGTTACCATATAGTTTTCCACGACCAGTCATTCTTGACAACTCTTTCTTAAGCCACTCTGGTATTTTGCCAGGTGGAGCATCTTCAAGAGGAGTTCCTGGCAATGGCATAAATGTGTGAGCATGGATTCTAGCTCCCATTTCAACCAATTTCTTCGCCAGTCTTAAACTATCCATTAAGTCCCCCCTGTCCTCACCTGGTAGGCCAAAAATGAAGTCCACATGAGGAATGAAACCGTATTTTCTGCAAAGTTCTACTGCTCTTAGTACACAATTTATATCATGACCTCTCCTAATCAGTTTTAACACTTTCTCGCTTCCACTCTGAGCACCAATTATTAGGATCTTATTAGCTACTTTATCCTTGATAGTACGTAGTGTTTCCTCTGTCACAAATTCTGGTCTGACTTCGCTCGGGAAACTTCCGAGATATATTCTTCCTCTATAAAGCTTTGCGAGTTTGTAGAGATTCTCTACGAGTTCATTAAGTTTTGATATTACTGGTCCTCTACCATTACTACCATAAGAAAAAGCGTTGGGGGTGATGAATCTTACATCTCTAGCGCCGCTCTCTAGAAGAGCTTTCACGTAATACATTATGTTATCTATGCTCCTATGCCTCGGAACGACACCGTGGAAATATGGTACTTGGCAATAAGTGCAGAGCCATGGACAACCACGAGTAATCTCTATGGGCCCCAGCAAGTTTCTCCAGAATGGAAATGGAGGATAGTGATCAAGGACCACTCTTGGGGGCGAACCCGTGAAGAATAACTCATCCTTTTCCCTATAGACAATCCCCGGAACATCTCTATAATCTTCCCCACTAGTAATGTGTCTTATAAATTCTGGAAAACTCTTCTCCGCCTCACCCACAAAAGCAACATCAAAACCTAGCTTAAGAAGAGTACCAGCGGGATCACCCGTTGCATGAGGCCCACCAGCAACTAACAAGATGTTCTCTCTACCTATTTTTCTAAGAGTAGAAACCAGCGAAATTATCTCGGGAAGCTGCGTAGTCATGAAGCTTAAACACGTGACTACTAAATCTCCCCTACTAGAAAGCTTATAAACAACATTAATGAGCTCGGTTTTATCCCTGATAATGTGAATATTCTCCGTAACTTTTTCAGCATCTACAGCGGCTATGACGGCGTTGAGAGAATACTTGTTATCGCGAGAATAATAGAAAACCACATGCACTCTCATAAACCATTGTAAATTAGAGAAAATAAAAAATTTAAAAATAATTAGCTTTTTGCACTAAGTACTTTTTGACCAGTAATTTTACCATCCCTAATCTCTATTATTCTATCCGCTATTTTGGCTATTTCTGGGTCATGAGTACTTACTATAAAGGTTACGTTGTACTCGTCACGCAACTCCTTCATCAGCATAACTATTCTCTTCCCAGTCTCCGTATCTAGATGAGCTGTTGGCTCATCCGCGAGCACTACTTTTGGATTATTAATCAAAGCTCTAGCTATAGCTACTCTCTGCTGTTCACCAACGCTAAGTTGTGCTGGCTTATGCTTTATCCTATGACCAAGTCCAACTCTATTAATAAGCTCAAGCGCCCTCTCTTTTGCCTTCTCGAAGTCTTTAACATAGGGATAAGTAGGCGCTAAGACGTTATCTAGCACATTTAGGAATTCTATAAGATTTATTTTCTGAGGAATAAAACCGATATTCTCGTATCTCCACTTGGCAGCTTCGCTCTCAGATAACTTAGTAATATCTAAATTATCATAGAAAATCTCGCCACTAGTAGGTTTTATTATAACAGCTAAAAGCATCAGCAAAGTAGTTTTCCCACTACCTGATGGACCAAAAATCGCTACAAATTCTCCCTGCTTAACCCTGAGGGAAACATCCTTAACAGCATAGATCTTTTTATCCCCCATCTCATAGATTTTACAAACGTTTTTCGCTATTATCTCGGTCACTCCACCAATCCCTCCACAAACTTCTTAGAGAAGATTCCTAGGAAGAAACAAATAGCAACAATATTCGTTAACAAAGCAACGAAAGGAACAAGCAAGAAACCTGTAAAAAACAAGTGGTTCCTTAACAAGAGCTCTATAATCCCATACAGCGAGATAAGAGACAAGACGTATCCAATAGTAAAGACAATGATATATCGGAGGACAACAACTCCGAGAATTGGAGCAAATGTCCAACCAAACATAAATAAGACAGCACACTCTTTTCTTAAAGAGTATAGGAAAAGATACGGTAATGCCGTTGAGAGGATAGTAATGAATAGTACTTCAAGGATTAACTCTTTCCGTCGCCAATCAGTCATTGGGATCACAGTTATGTCCGTTTGTATGGTTGAGTAAATAGTTTTTCCTATACGAGTCGTATTTGCAAAAGGATCTATCCAGATCATCAACGTATTACAATACTCCAAGTAACTGATCACTTGGATCAAAATAATGTCTACATTCCAGCCCCCGAAAATAACCCTTCCAGCTAAATCCTCTGCTACTACACCAACAATTAGATACTCTGAACCATTAAGAGTAATGGTCTTCCCCATATCCAACTGGTGATTCTCCACAACCAATAACTCACCATAATCTCTAGGAAGACGCCCCCTAACAAGATATTTCCGGAGAATAAAAGTTGCCGCTCTCTTATCTGTCTTAATAATAATGGCGCTCTTATTATCCACCTCTGAAAAATTGCTGAGAAAAGCTACCACGCTATAAACTCCAGGAATATTCTCTAACTTACACCTCTCTTCATTACTTATCAACTCCTTCTTTGAGTAAACAATAAAGTAATTATTGTTGAATATTCTTTCGTAAGTGTATAGGGGATACAGGAACATGAACAGTACAACTAGAGAGAAGATTAGTAGCTTTTTCCTATTAATTATACTCTTTACAACGTATTTTATCACTAACCTCATTTTCTTCAGCTCCTGATCGCGCTCTCAGCGCTGATCCTGTAACCCATTATCATCGCTGGGAGCCCTAGTAGTAGAGATGCGAGAATCATGAAAGCCAGGTAATATGGTAAGTGGACGAGATAAATATATAGTGAATACCAAGTAAAGGAGAAACCAAGTAACAAACCTATCGTCAGACCTGGGAAGATCAGGACAAGGAAAGTATCAAGTATACCTATTGTCAGATACTTAAGCATGAACCATTTGACCATATGAGATTGTTGCCAACCAAGAACTTTGAGCATTGATATTTGTGACTGGTTTATGTACATATCCAGAATAATAATGGATCCTAACAGAGCATAACTAATAATAAGCGCAACGCCAAGCCTATATAGGAGCCACTTAATTCTAGATTTTTCGGATTTAGTTCTTGCCCTAACGATTACTCCCGGAATGGATCGGCGAATATTTTCCGCAACCTCTTCCACATCATAACCCTTCTTGACCTTAATCCACGCTGTCGGAAAGAAATACCATTCCCAATCCATGTTTCCGGGTCTGAAGTCTGCCGCCCAATACCTACCTCCGAGGAAGGTCTTGTTAAAAAAGTCTAAGTAAGTACCTAATGGAAGGAATATATTAATTGTGTTGGAGAGTCGGAGATGGAGTTCTTCTTCTCCTATCGTTGCTGGATTAGCTATTACTCCTATTAACGTTAGGTTAAATACTACGGTTACGTTTTCTATTAGGTTAAATGCTCGCAAACATATGATTGTTCTATTCTCCCCCAGTCCTTTGTAAAGCCCTAGATCCTTGAGAAGTTGTAGCCCAATATTCTCAATTATCACGGTTCTCTCGTAGTTAGACCTAAAGAAACGCCCCTCAATTAAGAATTCGGGAGAAGGGAAAGTAGGATCATCAACATTGCACCAATGTACACATAGGCTATAGTTGCGTTCTTCATAAGATAACCAATTCCAGAGATCTATCTCACTTGGATAAACATACCATTTAATGCCCTCAATCTCCTTAAGTTTTTTTAAGAGAATTGGAGTTTCACTCGCATTCTTCATACCTGCTTCAATATCAGCGGGCCATTGTAGTTCCCAGATGTATTTTTCATCTGGTGTCTCAACGAAAAGTTGTGAAACATTAGCAAGAATAGACCAAGAAGGTATCAAGAAGAGAATGATAATAGCTATACTAGCTTTTCTCTTTAAATCCTTAATAGCAAATCTCCACAATCTCAGCATGGTCAAATAGGTTCACCATGCTGATAGTCTATGATTGGTTCATAGGGGTATGTTCGCATCGGAAGCTAATAATCGCAATTATTTCATCAACATCAATAGGTATATGGTTATATTTTGCAGTTATTTTTAAAAAAGAAATAAAATGAAAGAGGTATATAAAAATTGACATACATAGTATACAGAGTATCTCTAGAATAACTCTAGAGAGTTTGCACGGCTAAATCAAGAAGAGAGAAATGTGATTTGTAGGGAGTTTTTCTTTATTGCTTTTTGATGAATTTGTATCTTTCGTAGATTAGTTCTATTCTGTCTTTTCTTATTATGAATTCTACTGGGATTTTTCTCCAGTTTGAGAGAATGTAAAAGACTGCTTCTTCTTGATCTAGCTTTTCTGGAATGAGGGGGACTATTGTTTCTTGGTATTTGTTCTTGTGTATTGCTAGTAAGTAGCTTCCGTTCTTCTTGATCTCCACCTTGTATGTGCTTTTATAGGTTTCGTACAGTCCCTGTAGTTTTTCTAGAATGTTGTCGTTTCTTATCATTGGTAGTTGTTCGGGATCTTTGCCTAGTAGGTGTGTTAATACGTACATTCCTATGTTCTGTAGTGGGTAACCAGCTGCGTTAGCCAGTATTGCTACGCCAATCTTTTTGTCTGGGATGTAACCTACGTAAGCAGTATGTACTCCCACGGATCCTGAGTGGTTCACGAGTTTGTATCCGTGGAAATTAGGTACTATGCTCCAACCGTACCCGTATCCTTCTCCGCCGAATAATTCGTATGGGAATTTGATATAGATCTGTTCCATTGCCTCTATTGATTCTCTGCTCACTAGTTTCTCTCCATCGAATTCTCCCCTATTCAGGTACATTCTGATATAATTTGCTAGATCCAAGACATTGCTTATTAATCCTCCATCCGAGGTGACGCCGAAGGGGAATCTCGAAACAATGTGTTTGCCTTCCTTATTTATGATGTATGGGGTGGCGAAATCCCCGTCTTCATCCACTTCTTTTTTCGAGAAGTAGCTTCGATGCATCTTGAGTGGTTTTAATATTCTTTCTTTCACGAATGCTTCGTACTTAACTCCACTAACCTTTGATATTATTTGTCCCAATAACACGTAGCCTTCGTTGAGATAGAAGAATCTTTCTCCAGGCTTTGCATGAACCCATTCCTCAGCATCCTTCATGAAAGTTATTATGTCATCCGGACTAGCTACTGGGAGCCAGTAATGGTCGAGGCCCAGTACGTTGCTGATAAATGCTTCTGCGTAGGCAAGTGCTGGGATTCCAGAGGTATGTGTTAAGAGGTGGTGAATCCTTATTTCTTGACCAAATGGACGTATCTTTAGTGGGACATATTTCTCTATAGAATCATTTACGTCAAGCCTTCCTTCCTCAGCGAGCATCATAATAGCTAATGCTGTGAACGACTTTGTGACGGATCCGATACCATAGAGTGTTTTAGGCGTAGTAGGGGTACCAGAAGCTAGATCTTTAAAACCAAAACCTCTTGCATAGATTACATCATCGCCTTCGACCACAGCTATGCTTAAACCGGGAATCCTAGTCTCACTCATCTTCTTTAAAATAAACTTCTCACAAGCAGTAAAATCACGCATCATAAAAACCCCCGAAAACGCATATTTCCTTAATCGAGTATTAAAATTTTTGATCATAAAGATTAATTCTGAACATGTTATCATATTGGATATTCCTAATGGGGATTTATTCAACGATTAAGAAAGATAAAGACGGAAAGCATTAACTGCGGGAGCACATAGAATTACCGATAATAAACAACTTTGGTATGTTCGGGAGGATAGTTTTCCTGAAACTTCTCCAATATTCTCTTTCAATATATTCTTTCTAAACACCTATAAAGGCTAATATTTTAGCACTGCTTCTTTAGTCAATTCATGGCAAGATAATCCGTAACAGAGGCTCCGATCTATTCATTAATAAGTAATAAGCTAGAACATACTCAAGTAATTCGGTACTTACTTAGCCCGTCCGCTTAATTACCATCTATATCTATGTTTAAAAGTTGAGAGCTCTGTAAAACTATTTTCTCTGTCTCGTTTTTTCAACCGGTAATATTCGATAAAGCGGGAAGAAAAGTGTTATCAGATTGTTTTTTCGATGTCCAATCCTATATTTTCCTGGTACTAAAGAGAGATGATCAATTAGACTTCGGAAATATCTCTTCAAGCTTATGTACATCTCTAAGAAGCTCTTTTCCTCATCTCTGCTAATTTCTATCCTATATTTACGTAGAGCGGAGAGACTGAAGAATCCAAGAATTGCTGATATGACGAAGAGAAAGTCTAGGCCTCTTAAGTCTAGGAGAAATATCATTAATTTTCCTCTAAACGTGATTGTGAATGTTAGGCTCAATTCTAGGAATTTCGTAGGTATGGTTAATACGGATCCTATTAACGATCCCGTTACAGATCCTAACGCTGTGAAGATATTGTTGAGTACGATTCTATGGGATGATCTTTTATCATTGCCTAGATAATAAGCTACTAGTCCCATAGTTAAATTAAATCCTCCTAGAGCAATAATCATTAATAAGTAAGCTATAAATGCTAAGGGGATGGAAAGGAAGTATTTCTCCGGGAGAGTTGTGAAGGGCCATATCAGAAACGATAAAAAGACAATATAGGCTGAGAACCTTAGAGCAGATTTTATGCCGTATTTGTCGATTAAAACGCCCCACTTGGGAAGAACCAAAGCCGAGGCTATACTCCCACTAATTGTTATGAGAAAAACAAGTACTATATTCATTTCGAGTCTAGTTATCATGTAGTAGACGAAAAATGGTATTGACACGTACATTGAGAATACTATGAAATACATCGAGGCTAGGTGTTTTCTCAAATCATTATGCTTAAATAGATCCTTGAAAATCCTTAATGACGGAGGGTCTTGAGGTTTATATATTGATTCTGGAATCTTCGTTAAGAAGAAGTTGCTAACTAGTCCTAATAAAGCAGCAACCAGAAATAGGATGCCATAGGTACTTACTCCTTTCTCGATATTTATGTACATGGATACTACTAAACCTATAATGCTGCTAATAAATAGTGCTATTCTTGCGCGCTCAGCAAAGTATTTCCCACGAATTCCTATAGGGACGAGTTCTAGCATCCAGTAACCAAACGCTCCATTGGAAACACTCGAGAAAGTATAGAACATGATCATGAAACTGAAGAATCCTAAGAGACTGATGTATCCCCCAACTAGGATAGTGATACCCATAACAAGAATCAATAATCTTGCAACAAACGAACTCACTACACAAACAATCTTCCTACTCTTAGCAACGTTCATTAAGTAAATAGATGCTAACTGGGAAAGACTAGCTAAGGAGGCTAAAACTGTCAGCATTCCAACGTGAAAAGTGGCTGCTCCTAGTATGAGCAGGAAGGCCACTAGGAATGTGTTACTTATGAGAGTACCCATCGATTGACTAAAGATACCATCGAGTTTCAGATATTTCAGTCCTAGTTGTAATTCTTTTTGTCCGATCGCTTCGTATTGTTTTAGCTGAATCCTCAACTGGATCCCTTCTTAGTTTCTCAGCATTATAATAAAAATGAACGAACGAATGTTCGTATCATGTTGGTTTATAAAATTTTCTAATCTAGTAAAAGTCGTATATGCAAGCATTCTTAGAAAAAAATAGTCGTGGAACGTTCAATATCTTTGATCAAATCTAGTGAAAGAACCTAATTAATCCACTAGAACTTCAACTAGTAATGTCGAGAAATGATTTTTAAGAAGCGAGGGACGTTCTATTACCTGTTGGATATTATTAAAAAAGTGTTTTATTATGAGAAATATTCACATTACGTCCTATAAAAAATGTGTTTAAGAGGTTTTTAGTATTCTGTTACTCCGGTGAATTGGAATTTCTCAATCTTTAGATACGGAGTGACTACGCTCCCTAATCCGTATAGGATGCCTAGGCCGACTCTTCTGGTTTCTTTGCTCATTAATTGGATGTGTGAGAATGTTCTTAGGAGGCTTTCTGTGAATCTGAGATTCTTAACGGGTGTTTTTATTTCACCATTTTCTATTAACCAGGTGCCATCTCTAGTCATTCCAGTTATCACGAGTTTTCTAGCATGAACTGTTCTTACATAGTGAAATCTTGTGACAAGTAGGCCTTTTTTGGTTTCACTGATCATTTCCTCAAGACTAGAATCTCCTGGAGCTATGAACACGTGGGTAGGCATAGGACCATAGGAAGCGGCATGACCAGTAGATTTTTTACTCTCTTTATGAGCAGTATAGGAGTCGTAGACAACATTTTTTGGCACACCTTTCTCAACTAAAACAACTTTTTTCTTAGGGACTCCCTCCATATCGAATGGGAAGGCAATTCCTCTGAGATCTAAGCCATCATCCCAGATTGTTAAGTTTTCAAAGAATGCCTTCTTTCCTCTAAGATCAAGCATAAAGCTTAAGCCATCTTGTACAGCTCTTGCGTTGAAACCGTTCATACCAGCATAAACCATTGCTGTAGCTATAGCATATGGATTAAGAATCACTTCGTACTCTCCAAGATCGATTTTCTTAGCCCCGAGACTATTTACAGCTCTCTCCGCAGCTTCGAGACCAATTTTTGTCGGATCTATCTCATCGATATTGTGAGAGGAGAAAGCAGCGTATCCGAATCCCTCTACGCCGTTTTCTCTGGCTATAATATTTGTATTTACGGAGGCTAGCGTTGCTTTAGAATATGCTTGAATACCTAAGGAATTAGTGACAGTAATCTCTATTTGGGAAGTGGAGAGTGCTCCCGCTACACTATGGACTTTAGGTGAGAAGTTATGAGCAGTAGTTATTAATTCCTTGACAAGTTCGGCTCTGGTATCCGCGGAGCACTCCGAGGTTTTCTTTACAAATATTTCTTTTAACTCTGGTACGGGTTCTGGCTCGGGCAAGCTTACGAATTCTGGGTTCTCTTCTTGTACTTTAGCGACTTTAAGTCCTGTTTTTACCAATTTATCGATGTTTTCCTCGGATAGTTCATTAATGGATACTGTGCCTATTCTTTTTCCTAGGACGAATCTAAGGGTTATGGAAGAGTTTGTTTCTCCGGTGTTTTGGTGGATGTAAGAGTTAGCGAACCTCGTCAAGTATCTCCTAAAGTTTATGACGCGGACTTCGGCCTGTGTAGCTCCTATTTCTAATGCCTTGTTAATCACTTTTTCACAAAAATCTAGTAGAGTTTCCCTATCCACTACCATTTCCCAACACCTACTCTAATGTTCCTGAACCTAGCAGGGGCTGTTCCGTGACCAACATACATAACTTGCGAAGGTTCTCCTTTTCCACAGTTTGGAGTACCCCACATTCTCCAATACTTCTCGTTGCAGACAGCGTCACATGATCTCCAGAACTCAGGAGTTATACCAGTATAGGTAGCGTTCTTTACCAACTTCTTCATCTCGCCATTCTCAATAATATAAGCTATCTGGGTACCAAACTGGAAGTTTAATCGCTTATCATCAATACTCCAGCTCCTATTGGTCTCAACGAATAATCCCTTTTTAGTATCTTGAATGAGTTCTTCGAAATCCCAATCGCCCGGTTCTAAATTAATATTAGTCATTCTGACAAGGGGTATTCTATTCCATCCAGAAGCTCTAGCAGCACCAGTACTCGAGGGTAGCCCTAGTTTAGCAGCATATTCTCTATCCGTTAAGTATCCTACGAATATGCCCTCTTTAACCAGATATACCCTCTGAGCGGGGACACCTTCGTCGTCATATCCAAATGTCCCTAAGCCTCCTGGAACTGTGGCATCAGCGACAATGTTAACGACTTCGCTTCCGTACCTAAATTTTCCAAGCTTGTCAGGGGTTAGAAAGCTGGTACCAGCGTAACTAGCTTCAGAACCTAGTACCCGGTCAAGTTCAGAAGGATGCCCACAGGACTCATGTATTTGAAGAGCTAGCTGACTTCCTCCTATTATTACATCCATAACTCCTGATGGACAACTCTTGGCTGTTAGGAGCATTATTGCCTCTTTTCCAATCTCACTAGCTTTTTCTAAGAGATTCTCCGCTTCTATAACTTCATAGCCTCCAGTTCTATAGTTTCTACCATCGAATGATCTGTCTTGGGTATCTCCATGCCCCACAGCTATTGCTCTAGTGGTTGCGCCGCACCAGGTTATTTCCTGCCTTATTCTAGCACCTTCACTCGTTGCCAAGAATTTGTTCTCCCTGAAAATAGTCATAGAAGAAGTAGCGACCTTTATCAACTCTCCATTTTCCATTATACGCTTATCACACTCTGTTAACAACTCAAGTTTTTCTTCAAGAGGTACTTCGAAAGGATCTTTAACAACGGGAGTCTTGTAAGCATCCTTTACAGGCTTAACGGGTGCGAGCTCTACGTCCTTTCTCTTTACTTTAGCGCTAGCTCTAGCTATTTGTATAGCTTCTAGGACAATCCTCTTTACTTCGTCTGGTGTAATATTATTACTGCTAGAGAATCCCCAAGCTCCATCTACTATTACACGAATTCCGAATCCCTTACTTCTACTGATTATGACGTCGCGAACCTTAGCGTTTCGTGTGATTATTCTCTCGGAGAATTGCTCAACAAACCTAAAATCAGCATAATGTGCGCCAGCTTTAAGAGCGGTTTCAATAGCTAATTCAGCTAAATCCTCCATAGGAACACCAGAGGAATGTTGTTTAAGAAAAGGAAAGATCCACATAAAAAGTTTTTGCGAAAAGAAGAATGAGGTAAGGAGCTTGTTAAGATTCTTGGTGTGGTAATAGATAAGGTTTTGAAATAGACTAAATCAACTAGAGGAAACGTTAAAATGTCTTTGAATCTTTAAGAAGGCGGGAGATTTTGGAGAAACCGACGCGAAGAGAGGAAGAGGGATCAATCAGATACTCCTATAATAATCAACATGGATACATTAATAATCTATATTATTGTGGAATATATTCTCGAATGGTTCAAATCTTATGAGAAAGATTTTTAGGTCTCGATTAGGGGAAGACCTTCTTGTTCAAGTTAGGATTATTTTCAAATCGTTGAGGGTTCCTCTAATTTTAGTCCATATTCCTCTAATCTCTTGAAGTCGTCTGAATCTAGGGTTAATAAGGGGAGATCGTTGACTATGCATGCAGCTCCGATGAGGATATCTGGTTCAGGTATTAGTTCTCCTTTCTTGGCTAGATCTCCCCATATTTCACATGCTTTTAGAATTATTTTGTTGTCTAAGTGGATAATGTTAAATATCTTCTCTAGGTATTCTTTAGCTTTCTTAATGTCTCGGCCAATATAATACTCTCCTCTTAGGTACTCGTACAGGGATATATCAACAAGGTATGGAATATAGTTTCTGACTAGAGCATCTATTCTCTTCTGTTTCAGTAAGATTATTAGGTAGGAGGTATCTATTACAACTTCTTTTCTCATGGATATCTAAACCTCCATTCATGTCTGCTTTTTCGCAAAAACTTAAGCATTTTCTTTGCTTCATCATCGCTTAATTGAAACTCCTCCTGAAACTTCTTCGCTTCCTCCACGAGCTTTTGGATCTCTAGCTGTTCTATAATTTCCTCGAAGAACTCGTCCCAACTCTTATTTCCCTTAAGTTTCATCAACCTCTTTTTTATTCTAGAGGAAATAGTTATCGTGGATACATTCATTTTTACTCACCAATTATAATTATCATTATCAATTATAATTATAATTCCTCAGCCTAAGAGAGGATAAAAATTTATAACTACGAGAAAGTTGTTGAGACTCCGGGGGTCTCATTGATAGATGTTTTCGGGGCTCTAATAACTTTTTGCGGAGCATTCTGCTGGGCATTGGCATCCATTTTTTATCGAAAAGCATTGTCTAGGGCCACAAATCCTTTTATCGCCAACATTATTAGAATACCCCTAGCATTTCTAGTTTTAACTACTATAGCTCTTCTTGATGGAAAGATTTCAGAGGCTCTAATTATTATCACTACTGTGAAAACTCTTCTCTACCTTGTTTTGGCGACTTTTGTTATGAATATTGTGGGAGATACTTTATATCTTCTCGCAATTAGAAATGTAGGTGTTGCGATTGGTTACCCATTAGCGTACATGTATCCAGTCTTTGTAGCTATTCTAGCGACAATTATCCTTGCAGAACCTCTTAGAATGAACCTTCTTCTAGGGACAATAATAGCTGTTACTGGTGTATGGCTTCTATCTAGTAAGAAACAGGAAGTGGCCATAACTACTGGTTATAGCTTCTCAATAGGCGTCTTAGCGGGTATAGGAGCAGCTCTTGCATTCTCCTTTGGAATAATACTATTTAGGATAATGCTAATAGAGACTGATCCTATAGCGACAGCGATAATTAAGCTCATTATACTCTTCGTGATGACATCACCTATTTTCTGGCTGAGACAAGAGGAGGTGAAGGCTAGTATAGATAAGAGAACACTTTTAATAGGCATGATCGGTGGTGTCTTCGGAATCGGGATTGGAGATTGGTTCTTTTATATAGGACTGGCTAGAATAGGAGCGGGATCAGCAGCCGCTATAACGACCTCCTCACCAATGCTATCCTTGTTCCTAGCGGTTATTTTATTGAAGGAGAAGGTAGGGTCTTGGCAAGTCATTGGAACAGTATTGATAGTTATCGGAATTCTCCTGACACTAATTTGATCAAGAAAACAACTCTTTGAGGGGTATTATTAGTCTTCACTATAGGGTAGCTCTCGGACAAGATAATATCTCAACGATTTACGGCACCAAAAATCAACGCAACAGATATGTAATTGCCTGCTTCTGACTTGCCGTAATAAAAATGAGTGAAAGAAGTATGAGATCATACTTTCTTTTCCAGAACCTTATAGACAAAGGCTAGTAAGTCTGAGTATTCTTTTATCTTAATTTCTGGCGTTGCTCCCGCGTGTCCGCTGGCTGTTTCCACTCTTAGATACACTGGTGCTCCTACTTCCTCCAATTTGGCTACGAACTTGAATGCATGGGCGGGGTGTACTCTATCGTCGTGTAGTCCCGTATATACTAGGGTGGGTGGATACTTCTTGTCCTTGGATATGTTGTGGTAGGGTGAGTATTTTCTCAGGAATTCGGCATCTCTTGGATTGTCGGGGTCTCCATATTCTGGTACCCATGCCTTTCCGATATATAATTTGTGGAACCTGAGCATGTCGAGTACGGGGTATCCTATTAATGCACCATCTAAAATTTCTGGTCTCTGCGTTAAGACGGCTCCTACTAATAAACCTCCATTACTTCTTCCAGAAGCAATTACTCGTGATCCCTTATTCTTGAAGTACTCGATAGCTGCTATGAAATCGTCAAATACGTTCTGCTTATTCTCTCTCATGCCGAGTCTATGCCACTCCTCACCATACTCTGTACCTCCTCGAATATTGGCTACAGCGTATATTCCCCCATCATCGATGAATGGAAGAACATGTGGGACGTATGTTGGGGTTATTGCTATTCTGAACCCACCATAACCAAATATCAGTACATCTCGTATCTCAGTACCTTTCCTCTTAACAATGAATAGGTGGATCTTGGTGCCATCTCGGGATTCTGTAAAGTCTTCTTCGACAGTATAATCGTTTTCGATCTCGTTAGAGGTTATTAACTTGATTTTGTCTCTATAGGTATAGATACGGTAGGGTATCCAGAAGGACTCGAACTTAAAAACTGCTTCAGAACCATTAGAGTGAAGTGATGATATTGTTCCAGGGACATCAGAGATTACAGTATCGATTAACGTCCCCGATAAATCAAACGCCCTGATGACTGAGGATGCGTGTCTTAGATAGTGTATCAGTATCCTATCGTTAACAACGACAGCGTTTTGTAGCGGAAACTCCCACTCATCTACGAGAATCTTCTTTTCCTGATTATCACTGATGCTAAGGAGCACGCCCATATTCTTTTCGAATGATATTACAAGGTACTGGTTATTGACGTATTCTATTGGATAAACCGGGAATCCTTTCCCTTCATAGATCTTCTCCCATTTGCTAGGATCTCTTAGAGGTCCTCTATGAACCGAGCTCTCAGTCCATCCATAAGAAATAGTGACTAGGGCTTGATCACTAAAATTGGACTTTGCTAATCCGATGAAGTATGCTGGGGGTAGACCCTGACCATAAACCATTTCATCGATACCGTTCTCTCTCAAGAACACTCTCGTTGCTGGGGGTGGAACGCCATCAGGTGTTTTCTCTTTCCTAAACATTTTAACGTAGTAAAATTTCTCGTGATTGAGCCAGACAATACTTCCTATCACGCCTTTTATTTCGTCAATAGTCTCCATGGTATCTACTTTAACAAATTTTGTAACTCCTTCGTCAGCACCGCCATAGGAATAGGTATAGGCAAGGATCTCTCCATCAGGACTCGTGTAGAAATACCGGATTATATAGTCTTTTCCAAGGGATTGGGAATCAATAAGTTCTCGCCACTCTCCCTTCTTTGTCATAAGTTTAATTTTGTAAGAATTTCCTTCCCTAAACAAACCGAAGTATCCCTTATCACTTACCCTTACCATCACAACGTACTCAGTCATGTAGTACCTGGATATCCTTGGATAAAGTTTGTCGGGTAGATCTCCTAGGAATTCTCTCAGCTTCTTATTTTCCTTTTCCACAAATTCGAGAACTCGCGGATCTTGAAGATTTTCCATCCATATGTAAGGATCTTCAACCTGCAAGTACAAGCCTCCATAAAAATTTTAGGAAAAGAGAGGATGTTTTACTATTCCAATTCTCAATAGAATATTGAAAAGTTTTAGCCCAATTCTATATAGGAGTGGGGACTTGCTCGCTACAACATCGAGGTTCTCTACAAGTACTGCGGGTAGATCTCCATACTCTGTCCTTTCTGTTTCCTTTGATATAGCTCTTATTCCTCTAAGGAGCTCTGGAATTGTTCCGCTTAGCATCAAGTTATGGACTGGGTGAGCTATTTCTCCATTTCTGATATACCAACCGAATGCTGGTACTGCGAATTTGCCACTTGTGAAATCGGATTGGTGAATACCCATTACGGATTTTATGACGAAACCCTCTTTAATATCACTGATTATGTTTTCTAGAGTATCCTGATTCTTGCTCTTAATCTCTATCCACCAAGGGGAAACTCCTGGTGGAACTAAGGGATCCCATCCAAACGACCATCTACCTACTCTTCTGCAAGAACCAGTAGGTTCTACTCCCCACTTTGTTGCATAGTAGTAATCTGTTAAATGCGAAGTTAACACGCCATCTCTTATTATCTCTACCTCCTTAGTTGGGACTCCTTCATCGTCTCTGCTAGTTCTCCATGGACAGTCTTGAGCCCTCGGATTGTCTATTATCGACACTTCTTCGCTAGCAACTTTTTCACCAAGTTTCTCTCTTTTGAATGGTGTCGATCCTCTATCAACATTTGGGGCAATAATTTCCTCCGAGAAGACCCAGAGGAACGAGGAGAGAGCTGTTGGCAAGATGATTACTGGGACTTTTCCAGAGTAGTTTATTTCTTTGGCTCTTTTTGCTTTTAGTGTCTCTTCAGCGAGTTTTTCTCCCAGTTTATTAGGGTCTATTTCTTTGATACTGTTTCTTGCTTCATAAGTATCGATTATTGCTGGGGGTATTTCATCAGTCGCTAGTGAGTATAGAAAGGTACTGACTAGGGTCGCTTTTCCTTGTTTACCAGCTCCTAAAGAGTTCTTAAGAACAACTTCTACTTCTCCCGCGATTACTCCTCCGCCTATTAAGGCAATTTTCTTCTTTTTCTCCTCTATAGTATTCTTTACTGCTTCGTAAAAGTCTATGACATCGTCTAGTGAGAGTTCTGCTGTGGATTTATCGTATGTAGGTGTTATATCGGTGGTTGGGGTTTCTGGGGGCAACCCTTTAAAATATTTATCTTCTCCCTTAGCTTTGGCGTTTTCTAGGGCTGACTTTATAGTCTCTTGAATCATTTCTGGAGAGAAGCTTGTGGTGTATGCGAATCCAATATTCTTCTCTGTTGCTACTCGAACAGCTAATCCTCCAACATAGTTCGTCATGGCCGAGGGAATAGACTTCTCAACCATTAGGACTAGTAGTTTTCCTCTAGCACCGAATATTTCTGATTGATAAGCACCGATCTTAGCAGCTGTTTCGAGAGCATTATCTACTATACTTTCTAGATTAACTTCCATGATCCTTACCCCCCAACTGTAAGGTTTTTAACCAGGATCCATGGACCGGATGCGCCGACGGGAACTAATCCTATCTTTCCACAATAACCAGCAGATTCTTGAGGAGGATCAAACTCCCTACCAATAGCTTCTATGTTTTTTAGGACGACAAGGATATTCCCAGATATGCTCGTACTAGATAATCTTTCCACAACTTCTCCATTTCTAACAAGGTATGCTTCCTGAACACCAAAGGTAAAAACTCCTCTCGTAGGGTCTACTTGTCCGCCTCTTCCTCGTCTCAACAACAAACCATTCCTCAGCTCCTCTAGTAATTCTTCATTCTTATATCCCTTATCTGGGGAGCTAGACTCTATAAACGTATTTCTCATCCTGACTATATTTGGTAATGTCCAGTCCTGTGCTCTAGAGTTTCCCGTCAACTCAATATTGTATTCAGCAGCTGTGATTCTATCACTCATATATGATTTTAGAACGCCTTCCTGAATGATTAATGTTCTCTGCGTGGGAGTGCCTTCGTCATCATATGGTATCCAGCCGAAACCTTTCACACCATTGATCTCGAACCTACCATCATCAACAATATTGATTAAAGAACTAGCAATCTTTTTACCAAGCTTCCCCTTAAGGACGCTACCTGTTCGAAGACTATCCGCCTCAGCAGCATGTCCTAGAGCCTCATGGGCTAGTAAGTGGTTGAGGTCACCGTCCAGAAGCACTCTAAATTTTCCAGACGGACATCTTCTTGCTACTACGCCGTCGCAGGCACTCTTTCTGGTTCTTTGAGTCATTTCTAGAACGTCATTATAACTCATTATTTCAAAGCCTCCTATTCCACCCCAGACCCCTCTCGAAGCATTTATTCTCCCATTGCTTTCAGCTGTTATTTCGTGTCGCAATATTACGTATGGAATTCGCATATGTACATCCGTACCCTCGCTCGTAATTATCAATTTCTCAACAATATCCTCAGAGTAAATCGTAGAGACTGTCTTGACTTTGTCTCCAAAGGCTTCTTCATGCATTTCTTTTACAAACTTTATCTTTTCCTCATGACTAATATTGGCTAGTTTTTGTTTTTCCTCAACAATTACGGAATCCTGAATTGGTCTCCTCTCTCTTAGTTTCGCTTTTTGAAGCCATGATCTGTTGGAGAGGGGTTTTTCCTTAGTTAATTCAGCTTTTCCAATTTCTCCCGCAGATATTGAAAAGAAATGAATTTTCCCATCTAGAAGAACCCTAACAGCTACTCCACTAGAAATAGCACTGTTAAATTGTCTTATTTCCTTGTCCCTGATCTCTATCCTAAGGATCCGTCTAAGCTCTGCTCTACACTCCACATATTCAGCTCTTTTCTGCCTCCACCGATCAATAGTGTTCGTCAAAAACTCTTTCGGAATTATATTTTCGAGAGAAGACATACTACTGAACCCCTCCCTTATTCTCTTCTTAGTTGGTTAAGACCTTTCAAAGAGATACTTAAGGGTTGAATTATTTTTAATTTTCCATAGTTCACTAGTCTAGAAATTTTTCCACTATTATTGGCGAAATATTCGAAATATCGTTATTTTAGGCATTATTAGCAATTCTTATACTTTTTGATTTACATCAGGTTATAAGGGTGTAACTTAGTTACAGGGGTATGACTTGATATTAGATTCATAGCAAAAGATGGAAAGAAGCTAAAGGATCTATATGGAAATAAAAATACGTCGAAGAATGGCGAACAATCAAATAACTCGCTATTTACCAGAAATAAAGTGCGACCTCATAGAGAAAAGCAATAACCTCTATCGAATCCCAGATCCATTACTGAGAGAAACAGTGCTAAGGGAGTACTAGAGCACTAAAACAAAAATCAACATAAAATAGAAGGTTAGAGATTTTTTAGGACACGAAAACGTCTACATTATTGGTAGTCTCAAACCTTTCTTATCGTAGAATTCCTTTACAATAGCTCTAACTTCTTGTGGTGTGGATGCTCTTAATGCCTCTTCGGCAAGTTTCTCAACTTCTTCGGGAGATAATTGTCTTATGACGTGCTTTATTATGGGAATCATAGAGGGTGTTACACTTAATTTCCTTACTCCCAAACCTATTAATACAGGGACAGCGTAAATATCAGAAGCGCTTTCTCCACAAACACTTACTTCGACGTTAGTATTCTTGGTTGCTTCGACAACGTTTTTTATCAGTTTTAAAACAGCTGGATGGAGATGATCAAAGAATTCTGGACACTCAAGCCCAGCTCTATCTATCGCGAGTGTATATTGAGTTAAATCATTAGTACCAATACTCATGAAATCTACATAATTCGCGAACTTTTCAGCAAGTAATGCTGCTGAGGGAATCTCGACCATTATCCCATATTTCACATTACCGAAACTTACTCCTTCTTTCTTTAGCTCATTAATCAGCTCTTCGAGGAATTCCCTAGCCTTAATTACTTCCGTAACATCAGCAACCATCGGTAACATAATACCGACATTTCCGTGGTTCGCCGCCCGTAGAATTGCTCTGAATTGCGCACGTATTATTTCGCAAAGTTCTTTCCAATACAGTCTAATAGCTCTCTTACCAAGCGCTGGATTCGGCTCATGATGCATCGGGATATAGGGTATAGGCTTGTCAGAGCCTATATCGAGAGTCCTAATTATTACTAGGTGAGGAGATAATCGCTGAGCCACAAACTTATATGCTCGAAACTGCTCATCCTCACTTGGTGGCTCATTTCTTCCAAGGAAGTAAAACTCTGTTCTAAATAGGCCTATTCCCTCAGCCCCATAATGAGCCGCAGTTTCAGCCTCGTCTTCTTTACCAATATTAGCTACAACAAATACTCTTGTCTCACCATCCTTCATTATAGCAGGTTCTTTTGTCTTCTCAATTATTTCATGAAGTAGCTTGCTCCATTCTTCTTTAGCTCTCTTGATCTCTTCCAGTTCCTTCTCTGGAGGATTAATAATTACTGTACCATTTAACCCATTCACAACTAATACATCACCGTCTCTTATTTCTCTTAAAGCATCTTTCACCTTCACCACTGTTGGAATTCTTAAACTTCTTGCTATTATTGCAAAGTGGGAAAGAGCAGTACCATATTGAGTAACGAGTCCAACCATTTTATCTGCTAAGTAAAGAACCTCGCTAGGATGAAGTTCTGGAGCAATGATTATTCCTTTCTTCTTGACTTCAGTCTCCTCAAGACCCGCTAGCTTCTTCAGTAATCTAATACACAAATCTTGGATATCACTAACTCTCTGCCGCATATATACGCTCTCTGAACGTCGGAAGATCTCACTAACCTCCTCCATTACCTGCTTGATAGCATCCGCGGGATGAATACCTTCTTTTATGAGTTCGCGTATTCTCCCAGTGAATGAGTCTTCTTCAAGAATCATTAATTGAAACTCCATGAGCTCCAGAACATCCTTGCCAGCAACCTTCTCCAATCGAGTCATGAGTTCTGATATCTCATTCTTAGCAGCCTCCAATGCTCTCTCGAAATCTTCGAGAGAAACCTTAGTTCCCCGCAACATATTAACTAAGTCATCTATCTCATACTTTCTCAAAACAATAGCTTCCCCAATGCCAATATCTGGGTAGACGCCAGAACCCTTAAGAACTTTTTTCATAGTTATCACCCTAATATCCCAACTTGTAGAGAGGTTATTAAACATTTTTAAATCAATTGCCTAAACAGGTTTAAACAATTTTAGATCTGTTTTAAAGGATAATCAACAGAGTATCACAACATGCAGATCTAGGCAGAAATTCCACGAAACAGATCTTTTTTCAGCTAACAGCAGAAAAAATTTGGATCAAGATTAATAGGGAGCCAACATGAATAATCAAGAAAAGACTATTGTTGTAGCGACTCAAAGCAGAAAAATTATTCACCCCATAGATAGATCATGGGAAGTTTTTCGTTACTGTCCCCATAGATTAGTAGCTAATCTCTATTTAGGATGCGAATTCGCGTGCACTTACTGTTTCGCTAGAGCTATTTATCCAGAATACCACCGCATAATAATGGCGAGGATAAATGCTCCAGAAAGAATCGATAAAGAGTTAGCTCGACTCAAAAGAGCTAGAAATCTCCAACCAGTTGATCTAGGCTCGGCAACGGATCCGTACCAACCAATCGAGAAGAATCTAGAGATAACCAGAAAAACCCTCAAAATCTTTCTTAAACACAAAGCCCCTGTATTCATCGTGACTAAATCAGACCTCGTTCTTAGAGATCTCGACTTATTAAAAGAACTTCGTGAGAAAAAGTTAGTATGTGTGCATGTATCCTTTATATCACTTAACCGAAGGATTACTGCATTATTCGAGGGGAAAACTCCGCCACCAGAGAAGAGACTAGAAGCTATTGAGGAACTAGTGGAGAATGGTATCAGAGTTATCGGGAGAATACAGCCTGTAATACCATATGTCAATGATGATATGGAAGAATTGGAGGAATTACTAGAAGCTCTAGCAACAGTTGGTACAAGTCACATAATCTATGGCACACTAAAACTCTCAGAAACGGTTTTAGATAATATGGTGTACGCACTAGATAGAATTGGATGCCTAGACGAGTTTTTGAAACTATATATTCTCAGCGGAGAACTGGACGCTGCTGGCTACCTAATACCACCGAGGGAATACCGGTATAAACTTGCAAAGTATTGTGCAGAAAAAGCCAGACGCTTAGGAATGACTTTCGGGACTTGTAAAGAAGGGTTCTTTGAGCTACATACCTATAGATGTAGCGGACTCGACCTAAAAGGAAGATACTTGCCAACAATAGAGCATATAATCAAATATGCAACAAATCGCGAGATAATTAGGAAAAAAGATATAGTAAACTTACTAAAGAGACTAGGCGCTGACAAGAGATACATCAAAAAGTTTCTTAAAGGATTAGAAGAGGGCATGTTGGGAATAACTATTAATCATGATCAACGACTCCACACAAGTGAGATTCTCAAACCAGTTAAAGAATAAATCAGAAAAGAGAAGATGCTTTAAAGCGGATTTAATCAAAATGCCTTTCATCGTTCTGGGACTCGAAGGTATCCTTTTATTATTAATTATATATTATATTATGGAATAATTTACTAGATGGAGTCAGTATTGGTGCTTTACTTTGTCTTGTTTGAAACAAGTTCTTGAAATCATCGACTTGTTGGATGATTCTAGAATAAACGGTTCCAAGGTTAAGAAATTCTTCGAGTCTAAAGGATTGTTCGAAATAGAGCTTAAGACGTTAGAGGGTAGGAAGGGCACTACTGATTTCATAAAGATCATGATTCCTGGAGATAATGGAAAATTCTCTGGAGGTAAAGCGCCTACTCTAGGAGTCATCGGTAGGTTAGGTGGGATCGGGGCGAGACCGAAGTATAAGGGATTAGTCTCGGATGCCGATGGGGCGATAATTGCTCTTGCAACGGCCCTGAAGTTGTGGGAAATGCGGATGAGGGGAGACAGTTTATCGGGAGATGTAATTGTTACCACTCATATATGTCCGAGAGCACCGGTCATTCCTCATGAACCAGCTCCTTTTGTAGGTTCTCCAGTGGATATGTTAACTATTCTAGAACATGAAGTAGATCCAGCTATGGACGCTATCCTATCCATTGATGCCACGAAAGCAAATAGGGTGATTAAGGTAGACGGTTTCGCAATTACCCCAACGGTAAAGGATGGAATAGTGTTGAAAGTTAGTGATGATCTAATAAACATATACGAAAGAGTAATGGGTCGACCCGCGGCAATTGTTCCAATTACGATGCAGGATATTACACCCTTTAACGTCGATGTCTACCACATAAACACTATAATGCTCCCATGGCTAATGACCAGCTCCCCAGTAGTGGGGGTCGCTACCACTACTCAAATTCCAGTAGCTGGTTGCGCAACAAGCGCTAACTACATCATTGGGCTAGAGAGAGCAACAGCTTTCTGTGTAGAGGTTGCGAAGGAGTTCACAGAGGGAAGATGCAGATTTTATGATCCAAAAGAATTTGAGATCTTGTCAAGAATTTATTCCAGTATAGGTGATAGAATGAGAAAAATCCTAAGAGAAGGAATATAGAGGTGATTAAGAAATGCCATTCACACCATTTCATCTAGGCCCTGCACTTCTTATAGGGCTATTATTTTTCCCATTCCTAGACATTTTTGCTCTCTGCCTAGGCTCTGTTATTCTCGATTTAGAGCCTCTATACTATCTCTTATTCACGTATAAGGGACCTTACCATGGACTCTTTCACACCTTCCTTGGAGCAACAGTAGCTGGTGTGTTTTTATCGATAATTCTCTATCCACTTAGGAGATACTACTTATGGCTAGTAAAGCTTTTCAAGCTTGAGCAATCAACGAGTTTTAGAAAAATTTTAGTCTCCTCCCTCATAGGCACATATAGCCATGTAATTCTTGATATGTTTCTATACCCCGAAATGAAGCCTCTATATCCAATTCTAACTAATCCATTCCTCAATATGCTTCCATCAGTAACCATTTACGAAATCTGCATAGTAGGATTTCTAGTCGCGGTACCACTATACATTATTAGGATAATAATTAGGATAATAAAGAGATAATTGGCAAAAAACACTTTTCCACTTTTCTTTAGAGATAATACGCTACCAGCATTCCAAAATAGGTTGGACAAGCATACGTGAGAGTTTGGAGTCTTAACGAGGTCTTTTTCAATACTCCATGGAGGATCAAGAGTTGCCATACGCTATCCGGCTTGGCCCGTTCTATCATTTCTTGAGGAATCTTTAATAGTTCCTCTAATTTATTCTCTTGGATTATCGAGACTAGTTTTGTATCAAATATTCTTGCATTTTCATCAAAACCATAAGGACCTCGAGGATCATGAGTATGTGCATGATCCGCACTAGCAATAAATGCTACCCTAATATTTCTTCTCTCCACAACGTCTACGATTACTTCTCCGAATCTAACCAATTCTTCACGTGGAACTTCCCGTGAGGGCGTCACAACTATTATGGGTGGCAATTTTCGATTCCATCTCTCATATTCTTCCTTTATGAACCATAACGGAATCAGTGCTCCCCAATCCAAAGATATTGTGGAGAGGTCTCCACTAGCAACTCCGTAATTAACCCCAACAACAGGGAGGCCTGCTCTATTTGCCTCCTCATAGATCTCTTTGGCAAGTTCTTGGTTACAAGGAACCCTAATATGGATTGATCCATACTCAGTCCTGAATTCTCCCTCGCCGTAAGAAGTCATAATCACGCCTATGTGATGCGTTATTCTCAGGTTGTGGGGTGTAGCTATTATTATTGTCTCGGGATCTCTTCTAACAAGTTCCTCTGCAAACTTAATCATCGCATCCATTAGTTTCTTACTTTCCTCATCAATAACTCTATGGAGAACGGGAATAATCTCATCTCCATGAGGAGCAATACCAGCAAATACTATAGGCACATGCATCACCAACTTATAAGAGCTAGACAATATAGCATAAAGCAGTAAAACATTTATAGAAATTATCAACAAGACTACTACGAATCCGTAAAGTCCTACCTACTCAATATAAATGGTCGGATGCGAGTATTAAACTTGTGTGTGGGTGTTTGTTTGGGGTTGCTACATTTTAAGCCTACTGAAAAAAGCATTTTGCGAAAAATCGCTCTCATGCTCTATGCACGCTTCGAAATACCGTATCTTAAACTTAATTACCTTATCCTTAAAGGTCCCTACAAGAATAGAATTGGGAGGTTACTGATATACCCAGTAATCCTTCTAAACTCTGCATTAATGTTAGGACTTGGCCAGCATGGAAAAGTAATGACATACAAGGAAGTAGAGAAGTACATTGATGAGTTACCAGATAACGTAGCTATTTCCGTAGGTAGTTGTAGGTGTAGAGTAGCTACTAAGGCATGCGATTGTCCAATAGAAACAGATATGACAATAAAGACAGGAGCCATAATTTACAAGAGTTTCTTCCCAGAGGACTATAAATTAATCACTAAGTCCGAAGCCAAGAAACTTGTGAAGCAGTTGAACAAGAGTGGTCTTGTCTCAATGGTTTATGCATTCTGCATAGCTGGTGGATCATTTACATCATTCGTCATATGTCATTGTTGCAAACATTCCTGCATTCCTATCCTCGCTCAGAGAATAGTTGGTTTGCACGTATTTGATCCAGGGGATTACGTGGCTTATGTAGATCCGAATAAATGCCAGGGATGCGGAATCTGTGTAGAGGTCTGCCAATTCGAGGCTCGTCGAATTGTCGATGGTAAGGCGAAAATTGATTATTTATCATGCTATGGATGTGGTGCCTGTGTACTGAACTGTCCAAATCAAGCTACTAAAATGGTTAAGAGACCGGAAAAACTGCGAAGAGCGCAAATATCCCGGTTATTATCCTTCTGGAAGCATGAACATTATTCAATTGCGTAGGATTAATATTAAGGGGAGCTAAAGTGATTGATTCGATAATTTTTGACTTCGGTGGAGTACTGGCTTGGCCGAAATGGGACATTAAAATGATCTCTAATATTATTGCAAAGAAGCTCCTCAACTACAATATTTCAACACCTCCAGAATTCCCAAAAATCTTGAATGATGTTATAGGAGAATGTTTGAGAGAATCTACGTGTTCCCAGCGTGAAATTCCTTTTGAGGAAATAATCAAGGAGAGTTTTAGGAGATTAGGCATAGAGATTCCCGACGAGGTAGCGTACCAAGCGATGCTAGAGGTTAGTGATGCCGAACTACACAACCTAAAACCAGAGGCTAAAAAAGTTCTCATGACGCTTAAGGAAATGGGTCTGAAAATTGGAGTATTATCCAATACTTCACTTTTCCTTGTAAGAAGACTTCTAGAGAAGAAATCATTGATCAAATACATTGATGCGGTAGTCTTATCCCGTGAAATCGGGTATAGGAAACCACATCCAATAATTTATTGGGAAATGATAAGGAGGCTAAATACAGAGCCTCAAAAATCAATCTTTGTCGGTGATGTTTTAGAAATAGATATCTATGGAGCGAAAAGAATCGGTATGATCGGAGTCCTATTAAGCAAACCAGAACCAGTATATAGAGAGTACAAAATCAATTTCGAATGTTTAGGAGTGCCTAAAGAGTTAAAACCAGACTACATAATAAGTAATCTAGAGGAGATAATAGAAATAGTAAAAGAACTAATGAAGTAGCGGATGATGAGCCCCAAGCACCTCTGATCAATGATGAAGCTGAGCTTCGCTGACAAACTTCTCATTATATAAAAAGAAACGAGAAGGGATATTGCCTCTCTTTTTCTGTTTTTGAGTAAAAAAATGGAGTTATTAGAGAATAGGGATAAGGAGATTATGGGAAGAGAGCTAATTGAAGTATCAACGGTGCGAATGTGGAGGCTACTAAGGACATCACGGTGATCATCGTATTTAATGTTGGTCCAGCAGTATCTTTGAAGGGGTCTCCTACGGTATCTCCTGTTACAGCAGCTTTGTGGGCTTCTGATCCTTTCCCGCCGAAGTGACCTTCCTCGATGAACTTCTTCGCGTTGTCCCAAGCTCCTCCAGAGTTAGCCATAAAGAGAGCATAAATGAATCCAGTTATTATACTTCCAGCTAAGAAAGCGGCTAATGCTCTGACTCCTAGGAAAATTCCTGTGAGTATAGGAGCAATTATCGCCAATATTCCCGAGGGGAGAAGCTCTTTCAACGCTCCTCTCTCCGCTATACCAACACATCTGGCATAATCGGGTTTTTCGGTACCTTCGAGAATTCCAGGTCTCTCCTTAACCTGTTTTCTGATATCCTCAATCATCACCTCAGTATTCTTAGCTACGGCTAGTATTAGTAAAGCAGCGATCACGGGAGGCATCATTGCTCCTATCAATAATCCAGCCACGATATTTGGATGAACAAGATTGAGTATCTTTATTGGAATTATTGTTACGGGATTTGGTGAGTCCAGAAGTATTTTGATATCTACAAGTTCTGCATAAGCGGCGAATAAGGCGAGTACGGTTAAGGCAGCTGCGCCAATGGCGAATCCCTTAGTAATAGCCTTGGTAGTGTTCCCAACAGCGTCTAGCCTATCAAGAATCCTTATGACATCCTCCTCAAGACCAGCTTGTTCAGCAATACCCTTTGCGTTATCTGCTATTGGTCCATAAGCATCTGCGGATACGATAGTTCCCACAATTCCCAACATTCCTATAGCCGCGATAGCAATTCCATAGATTGGGTAAAGACCAAAGTACAGGGAGACATACCACGCGACAAGCATGGCCGCTGACACACCAATAATACCGGGAATAATGCTGAGTGTTCCGTAGGAAAAGCCCATAAGAATATTAATTGCTGTCCCAGTTACCGAAGCCTCCGCTATTTTCCTAACAGGACCCCTATCTATTGATGTGTAGTAATCAGTTGCTAGTCCCATTATTGCTCCAGCTAGTAAACCAGCGATAGTTGCGTAGAATGCGGCGATGGATACTCCGAGCCAGTTTATTATCAGGTATAATAGCACAATATAGCTACCAACAGCGATGAGAGTTATTAAGTTCATTATGAGTCCTGGATTATTTGATCTTATCAGATTAGCTATCACAAGAGCTATAATGGATGCTAATATGCCCGCTCCAGCTATTACAATGGGTAAAAAGATGTACTCAACAGTGAGTTTTCCAAAGATGTACATCTCGAAACCAATAACCATTGCTGCGATAATACTAGCTACATAAGAATCGTATAGATCAGAAGCCATTCCCGCCACATCGCCTACGTTATCTCCCACATTATCCGCTATAACAGCTGGATTTCTGGGATCATCTTCCGGTAATCCAAGCTCAACCTTTCCTACGAGATCAGCAGCGATATCAGCTGTTTTCGTATAGATACCCCCACCCGCCTTCGTGAATAAGGCTACAGCACTTGCTCCAAAGCTAAAGCCTAGTAATACCTCAAAGCTATTATAGATAGCGTAGAGCATTGTTATTCCAGCTAAAGCGATCCCCACTACCATGAATCCCATGACGCTACCGCCGAAATAAGCGATTCTGTAGGCACTCAAGAGACCCTTCTTCTTAGCCAAGTTGGTCGTTCTTACGTTCGCTCTCACCGCTGTCTCCATTCCTATTACTCCCGCAATCATAGAACAAATGGCTCCGATAACGTAAGCTATAGCCACGTTAGGATGGATAAACACTGCTAAAACAGCAGCCATAACAACGACGAACAGTCCTAGGTAGAGGTTCTGAACCTTGAGAAAAGCTCTAGCACCCTCTTGTATAGCGTTCGCGATTTCTAAAATCCTTCCTGTCCCTGGATCTTGTTTAATGACATAAAATGCTAGGAAAAAAGCGATGAATATTGCTGATAAACTAGCCCCAAGACCCAAGATAAGCCAGATCATACACATACCTCAACGGTACCGTATCTTTTAACATTCCCAGCAAAAGGGTAAACACGACGAGTTAATACTTCTCTCAAAATATTTTCTATTTAAAAGATTTTTTATCGGATAGCATTCATGAAAAAGTATAATGCTTTAGCTTCTATAAACAATACAAAACTCCTTTTTCGCCGGCTCGGCTCAGCTTTATATTTCTTCTCAAATAGGTGATAAAATGAGAATACCCACTCTAATATTCACAATAGATGCGATAATTCTCAATACAAAACCAGTACTTGAACTGAAAAACGCAAATTCGCATCAGAGCATCTTGGTATAATCTTCAAGCTCTCCTTAAAGTTTTCTACAATGCGTAAGAATGGGTAAAGTATCAACAAAATCAGCCTTCTCTACTAGTGTTATCGATTTGTTAAAGTTATCCTGAATAAATGTTACCTCCTTACCGATTATCCATTTTTTGAGAACATACCTTTTAATATTCTACGCAACTTATTATTTTTTAGATTATATCGTTACTATATTTTCACTTCTTAGGTGTTAGTAATAATGAATTATAAAAGGTATTTAATTATCTATAGTGATTCACAATTGATAAGAACATCGACAAGGAGGGATTTGGGAGAGGAACAGAAGTATGTTATTTCCGCTTCTCTGAATCCCTATAATCCTCTATACTCCGAGACTAAGGCTTGTATCGTGGATTTTGATTTGTTAGCGTTTCATGCATCGAAGGTAATCTTTTTCACGTACATTAAAGATAAATCATTGGTGGCTGGCAAATATGTTCTTCGTCGCTACCCAGCACCGTCCGAAGCGATAAATGCTGAGATAAGATTCGTTTTTAATTCACCCAAAGCATTCGCGGGCAAAAGAATAAGTGATCCTCTGGAGCTAGAGATTTTTCTCCAATGGATTCCATTCTTGAATCTTCTAAAAGAGATGAGTAACCTAACAGTAGCCCTAAGCGCTGAAGGCCTAAGTATTCTATCGCTCAACTTACTATCCCTAAGAGACTCCCTTGGAGAAGGCTTCAAATCAGCCCTCGGCGAATCAAGAACTCTGAAAAACCTCATTGACATAGTAAAGACATATGATGATCTAGTCGAGATACTTTTCAGAAATATCACGGGTCTCTCCCAAGAAGAGACCGAGATCTTAAAAGAGGCACCTCTATAAATTCTAATTCTTACTCAGGAAAAAACTAGCCTCTAATTAAGTGAGCTAGAAAATTTGTTGGATAAGCTTTATTCTTTTAATACCTATCTCTACTCATTCCTTTAAAGATGGTTACAGGGGGTTGCTTCATTTTCCTTCATATAATTAGGAATAAGTAAATTATTAAACTAGCGTAGTGAAGGGGTATAACGACCAAGGCGGATTTTCTTAGGCTTATTCTAGCGACTACACTGACTGCTGAGATGATCAGGAGTAAGGCGTAGGCTTCGAAAACGATGTAAAGGATTTCTAAGGCTAGTTTATTAGTGATAGATCCCATTAAGAGGCCAAGAATATTTAGGAGTAGATATGTGGGGAGGGTCTTAAGGGCGAGGTCAGGTATATTCACAAATCTTTGAAAGACGAGTCTGGTTATTATGGAGAGTACTAGAGTAGAGGCTAACCAGCTTATTACTGGGATAATTGAAGAAACAAGAACTGATGCTTCAAAAGGAACTACGAGAAGAAAAATCAGGGTATAACGTGGATCAAAGAACCACACAATATAAGATAACGCGTATAGTAGAAGAAATAAGAGATAATAGTTACGTCCCTCAAGTCTTTCCAAAAAACCTCTCGGGGTCAAGATATTATGAGGAAAACTCTCTTTAGGCTCTATAAAGAAGGTCTCCATTAATTCCAATGCTTTGTACCCGCTATTCGTTAATCTATAGAGTTTATTCTCGTCTTGGTAAACCAATCCTTTCAATAGTTTCAGGTGATGATACAGAACTCCGGGTTTGGGCTCTAGTTTAGCCAATTCTTTATAGCTCACAGCACCTTTTTTAGCTATTATTCGGATAATCTCGCGTCTCTTTGGATGACTTAAAGCCTTAAAGACTCTTTCGAAGGCCTTTTCGTCAATATCCAAGCAAGACACCGAGTGACAAGGTTATTCAATGTCTTCAACACAATTTCTTTTGTCTCTAGGAGTTAAGTGAAATGTCATCTCTATTCAAAATGAGAAAAGGGGAAAAATAATAAAAAAGGAGTAGAAAAAGTTTTAACCAGTGTTTTTTCTAGTAGCTATGTACCCGATAATAACTAGTGACGCGATCACACTAGCTATCACGAATAATCCAGTCGTCGTGAATAGGAACTCGGTAATCCTCTCTAGCGTAAAGCCTTGAGGCTTGGTAATCACTGATATTGTAGTGGTAGTGAATAGTAGTAGGGCCTCGGTGTAGGGGCTCTTGCTCTCGATAGTGTTGCTGCTTGAGCTACCAAGTAATCCCATTTCTCCCTCATGTTCTCTTTCATGTTCTCTTTCAATGGGCTTTGTCTCGGTTACATTGTATGGCACGTTCCAGAAACCAAACGCGTTCTCCATGACTAGCTCAGTTAGCATACTTGTTAACATAGTCTTTAGATTGTCATAGAGCATAGAATAGTTCTTCGCTAATGTTGTGTTTTTCATATTCTCGTCTAGTTTTTGCTCGATTTCTTGCTCGAATTCTAACTCATTTATCTCTAGTGCTAAGCTAATGTTGCTGTAGATTATCTCGAATTGGTGAACAACATACTCTAGACCAATTGATGGTTCTATCGTAGAGTTGGGGCCAGCATTCGGACTAACTGGGACAGCAATCGTTTTCTCGCCTTCACTGTTCCACTCTAATATGTAAGTCTGTGGTGAATCTATAGCAGTACCAGTAATATTTACGGTACCGATTACAGTGGTATTCGCTATTATTGTGACATCGAAGAGTAAGTATGCACTAACAGATACCTCAAGCTCAGTACTTACCTCTGTTTCATTCTTACTTTCATGCTCGTAAGCCATCTCTAGTTCAAGCGAGAAGTCACCCAGGTGCATTGACACATTCTTGAAAATCTGCTCAAAGTATCCAATAGGAGTCTCTAGTGGAAGTTGCCAGGACTGGTTATATTGGCTTAGAAGCTCTAGAGCGAAATAGAAGGCGTTACGAATGTATTCTGTAGTAGCGTTCTCACCCTTGAATCCTATCTCATTCTCAAATTCTATCTCGGTTTCTAAGTAGTGATAACCTACGAGTGAGAAGAAGACGTATCCAAGTAAGCTCTCGATACTTATGGTTATTGTCACATTTTCTCCTGGAGTAGCGTTTTTGGGCATAATAACTGTAAGGTTTACTGGTAAGCTAGCACCACAGGACGTTGTAATATTCCATTCATTGTATAATCCGAACCTATATGTAGAACTATAGTTCATATTCATGAAAGGTGTAGTGTTTTGGAGAGTGTTTTCGATCTCTACTTCAGTATAATTACTACTCGTAGCCAGCGTTATCCAGCCGAGATCACGAGTTTCATTGATCACGTTATATTCCTGTGCCTTCACACCACTTGTGTGGGCTGAGGCAATTATCATTAGGGCGAATAACCCGATGATTAGTAGGGGCTTGATTTTCATTTATTAAACACCTTTGTGGAATTTTCAATCATAAAACTAGGGAATAGGGTCTTTTTAAACGTTCTCTTATAAAAGCATATAATTAATAGTTATAGGAAATTATAACACTACTACAGTTTTCTATAGCTCATCAAATAATGCCTAATTAGTGCGATTCCTTTTCTCCTAACTTAAACAAAATAATAAGATCATAAGTCAAATCAAACTGGAAAGCAACTATTACACCTTAATCGTTGATGTCTGTCTTAGAATATAATCATATTGAGAGGTAAGAAAAAGAGGTTGAGCTATTTTAGAAGAATATTTAATAACGCAAAAAAGCCATTTTTCTATGTGAGAAACTAGAGAAAAATCCTAGAAGTAGGGAAGAGCTGTGAGTGAGTCATACGATGAATTCATTAGAAGAGGATGGGATGATTACTCAAAAGCACTAGAGCTTTTAGAAACAGGAGATTTTTACGATGCAGCTGAAAAAGCCTGGAGTGCTATCGAGAATTTTAGAAAAGCGGCGTTAATAGCTATGAAGATACCGCATGACGTGGCTAGGAGTGTTAGGGAAGGAGTTCCGATATTTAGTCGTGTGCTTGAAATTCTAGGTTATGACACGCTTACTAAAATGTATTTCTATTTCAATAGTCGGCTGCACACACTCGGTTTCTATGAAAAAGTTATTCCAGAAGATGATATTGCGAGAATCATTAGAAAAGAGGTTCGCGAATGGTTAAAAAAGATGGAAAAATTATTAGATCTCTTGAAGAGGATAGATCTATCTAGTATTATAGAGTTGTTGAAGGAATTAGATAAGGCTCGACAAGAAGCATTAAAGGCCTCTATGAAGTATGCAGAAATAAAATCGCGAATTCTGGAAACAATAACAAGGGAGCTTCAATCAATTACCTAACCAGCCGGATTATGATTTGGGTGGAATAATAATAGGTCGGGTTTTACTTCAAAGATTCTTCGTTTGTTTGATAAAATCTCTGTTTCAAATGATCTAGAATCCGTGGTTCTAACAAGGATTTATAAAGCATTAAAAAGATGTTCTAACAAAATAACTTACCTTTCCTAAATTATCGAACTATTTAAAGAGGCAATGGGCTGTGACTGAAGGACCTAGTGCACACTATAAGGCTTTGAGAATCTATCAAGAAGTCGGTGCAAAGGTTCTCGAGAATATCCTTGTTAGGAGTAAAAGGGTCTTGGTGGATCCTCAATATATTACTGGGAAGAGATTAGAGGCTACTGATGCTTGGGGAAAGAACATTTTATTATTCTTCGATTCTTTTGCCATTAGGGTACACCTAATGCTGTATGGGACAATACATATCTACGGTATTAATGAGCCGCTGGCTAAGCCAGAGAGATTAGTTAGGCTCGCACTATATTTTAGTGATAAGAAGGTTGTGGTCTACAACGCGCCTATTATTGAGATAAACTATAAACACAGGATCATAGAGGAGCTTAAGAATAGTCTTGGAGAAGATCCTCTAAGAAAAGACTGGAACTTTAGTAGAGCGGTGAAGCTTATTCTGAAACACAAGAATCGGAAAATAGGAGATGTTTTACTGGATCAAGGAGTGATTGCTGGAATAGGAAACATCCTCAGAAACGAGATCTTGTTTCGAGCAAGAGTTCATCCAGAGAGACTAGTGAAGGATCTATCATATGAAGAAATAAGGAATATAGTACGTATAGCTAAGGAGCTCTCTGAGGAATTTCTCCAAAGAAGGCTTCGTGGCGAGAGGATAGGACCTATACTCTTCGTTTATAATAAATCGGGAAAACCTTGCCCAGTTTGTGGAGAGAAAATAAGATACTATAGACAGGAACCAAATAATAGAAGAACATTCTTTTGCCCAAACTGCCAGAAATAATACGAACAAGAAACTAATGAGTAAGCCCGAGAATTACGTAACTATTTAGGCCGAGAATATTTCTCAGAAACAAAAATTAAAGAAGAGAGAAAGGTTATAGATGACTAGCACGAAGGCCCAAGCTTCTTTCCAAGATATCTCTCTAAATGATCTTCGTTGCAGAAGAATTTCACTTCTCCCCTAATTTTTAACTTAATAGCATTTTTCTCATCAAGTTCTTTTCCACAATAAGCACATTGTACCTTCATTCATATCCTCCTCAAAGTTAATTGTTTATATTTCTCTTATTTTTCAAGATAATGTACTATTAACTGAGAACTTTTAAAAATGTAAGACTTTAACCCACTCAGCAATAACTTTTTGGGAAATATCGAATTGTAATACAGGCTCCTTATCTGAGATCGATATCTTTAGAATCAGCTAGGATAAAAAACGTTTAATAAGGGGTTTTGCGCTAACTTATTGCTTAATGTTTTAGGAATCTCTCTATTATTTCAACATAGATTTTAGCGAATAGGAACACATCATTGAGGTACACGAATTCATCCTTAGTATGAGCTTTCTCTAGATAACCTGGACCGAAGTTTATTGTTGGTATATTATGGTGCCTGAATATTCTCGCATCAGACGTAGCTGCCATGCAAATTGTTAATGGTTCATACCCAAGGTACTTCTTAGCGACTTCCCTAACTATCTTGGTGAAGGAATGATTAGCAGGAGTATAAGAAGGTTCGATCCTATCGATAACCTCTAAATCAACATCATTGCAAAGATTTTGCCTGATTATTTTCTCTACTTCTCTGAGGGCTGTATCGGTGCTTAAACTTATTGGGACTCGAATATCGAGGGTAATTTCGCAATCATCAGCCACTATATTTGTTTTCTTTCCACCTTTTATTGTTCCTACATTAATTGTCAAGTGATCTAGAGCTTTGGGAGCTTCTGGATGAGCACTTTTTAATGCCTCTTTACCATGTTCGATTAAGGTTTTTGCGTTCTCGGGAATTCCAGATTTGATAGGTATCAGCATTGGAAGCTCTGTGACTATTTTAGCCATTTTCTTAATAGCGTTATCCCCTAACATAGGAAGACTACCGTGGGCCGCTTTCCCGCTCGTTCGTACTTTTAACCATAGAGCGCCCTTTTCTCCCGCCACTATGTCGTAGACGTGGGGCCCTAATCTTCCAGAGGGCTCTGCGATTAGGCATGCGTCACCGTGAACTAGTTTATTCTCTAGGAGATATTTCGTACCTTCTCGTCCTCCCGTTTCTTCATCAGCGACGATTGTTAGAACTAGTTTTCCATTTCTGATATCTCTATGGGCCAGAAAAGCGTAGAGAAGAGCTATTACACCACTTTTCATATCAGAGCTTCCGCGACCATATATTTTATCTCCTTCTACAATACCAGAGAATGGATCTACACTCCATCCATCACCAGCTGGGACAACGTCTACGTGACCATTTAAGATAAGAACAGGTTCCCCATCGCCTAGCTCAGCAATTAGATTCATTTTTCCAGAAGATGGTTCAACAATTCTGTAATCTATGCCATACTTCTCAAGAACTTTTCCTATTACTTTTATTCCTTCACTAGTATCTCCCGGAGGATTCTCGGTACGGGCCTTTATGAGATCTTTAAGGACTGTAAGTATTTCCTCTCTTTTCTCGTCAATAAAAGAGATACTTTTCGTCATTACTTAGTTCACCTTCTACTCCTCACCGAACTTATTCTCTATTAGGGTTACTAGAGCATTAATAGCTTCCTTAGCGTCCTCCCCCTCAGCTCTTATTAGGATCTCATCGCCACATTGAACATCGAGAGCTAGTACTTGTAACAAGGTTTTTGCATCACCGCATTCCCCATCCTTACAGACAGTAATTTTTGATTTGAATTTCTTAGCAGTCTTAACAAACTCTACAGCTGGACGAGCATGTAAACCGACTTTGTTAAGTACTTTTACTCTCGCCTCAGCAATTTTTTCATCATTCATACTCCTAACCTCCTTATGGAAAAATAATGACTTGTTAAGGCTCAAGATTGGGGCTTGAATGGTGCCTACTTAGGGCTTTATCAATTACAGCCTCTAATAATTTTGGAATAAAGACTTTTTGCTTAAACCCTCTCTTTACATAGTATTCCTGAGTTTTCTCAACTAAGTCATAAAGTTCGCTGTCAGCGATTGCGAATATGTATAAGAAATTTCTCATAATGGGAATTATTATCTTTTCCCGCACGGTTTTTGTGTCTTTAAGAACCTCTGGATGCTCCTCTAAGTAGCTGGCATAAATGTTTAATGCAGTTATCGTCTTTTTAACAATATCGATTTGGGGGAGCTGCTTTAGCGAGGACACAAGTTTTTCCGCATCTTCTTTACTAAGACCTGCTTTATCAGGTATGCGTGCTTCTCTTAAAGCCTCAGCTATTAACGCAGTATACTCGGTTCGATTATTTCGAAGATCTCGAAGCATTCTTCTTTCCTTATAAATATCGTAAATAATTAGAGATGCCAAAACACCCGACGAGATCTACAATATATTAGTAAAAGCTTTAAAAGAGATAGAGTAACGATATCTTTCATGTAAAAATGTTATGGTGATTAATTTGTTAATTGACAAGTATTTTGATGGGGTTATCTCATTATTAAATAAAGTTAGGGAAGCTGAGAAAGAGAATATTCTCAAAGCAGCCGAACTTGTTAAAGAAGCTCTCAAAAATGATAAATTGGTTCACGTCTATGGCACAGGCCACTCCCAAGTCTTGGCAATAGAGGTATTCTACAGAGCCGGTGGTCTCGTACCTATAAACGCTATCCTCGATATAGGATCTTCAGTTTATGGAGGTGCGATGAAGAGTACTGGGGTTGAGAGATTACAGGGCTATGCAAAGATTCTTCTAGATTATTACGACATCGGAAATGGTGACGTATTAATCATAGTTTCTAATTCTGGTCGGAATTCTTTGCCAATTGAAATGGCTATGGGGGCTAGAGAAAGGGGATCAAAAGTTGTTGCGGTTACTTCCATAGAATTCTCGAGCAAGTTCCCCTCAAGACATCCCTCCGGTAAGAGACTATACGAAGTTGCGGATGTAGTTATAGATAATCATGTTCCCCCAGGAGATGCTTTACTAGAAGTTGAAGGAATAAAAACCAAGGTTGCACCCGTTTCTACAATTATTAACTCAGCGATTCTCCATTCTATAATGGTTGAAGCCGCCAAAATGCTTGTGGAGGAAGGAATCGAGCCTCCAGTTTGGTTGAGTGCGAACGTACCGGGTGGAGACGAGTATAATAAGAAGTATATAGAGAAGTATAAGTATAGAATTAAGCACTTATAGGCTTCCTCTTTCTACACTATTAATAATTTTTGGAGGGATTTCTTTTGAAGATTGCTCGTTTTTTATATGATGGTATTGAGTCTTATGGCTTTGTTATCCAGAATAGAGTGTTGGAGGCTGATCTAGTATCAAGATTATTAGGAATTGAGCTTCCAGAAACTATCGAGGAGTTCATTAAAGAGAATCATCTTCCCCAAATAAGGGATCAGTATACTTTATTAGAGAGATCTATGGAAAAGGGGATAGAGATAAGTCATGTACAATTATTAGCTCCACTAAAAAATCCACCAAAAATAGTTTGTCTCGGATGCAACTACTTTGATCATGTAGAAGAAATCGGTGGCACTATTCCTCAAGAACCAGTTATTTTTATGAAGCCTAGAACATCTATAGCTGATCCATTCGAGGATATTGAAGTGCCTTCTGATTATACAAAGCAAGTGGATTACGAGGGAGAGCTAGCTATTGTCATTGGGACCAAAGGAAAAAGAATTCCGAAAGAAGAGGCTATGAATTATGTCTTTGGATACTTAGTGTTTAATGACGTAACGGCCCGCGATATTCAGCGTAGAGACGGTCAATGGACGAGAGGAAAGAGTCTTGATAAATTCGCACCCATAGGTCCATGGATAGTGACATCTGACGAGATTCAGAATCCTCATGAATTAAGAATAATTACTAAGGTTAATGATGAGGTTCGTCAGGATTCTTCTACTTTGAAAATGATATTTAAGATTCCAGATATTATTCATATCCTTAGCAAAGGCATGACTTTTGAGCCAGGCGATATAATAGCTACTGGAACCCCCGCTGGTGTGGGTTATTTCTGGCGACCCAAGCCCAAGTTACTCAAGCATGGAGATGTCGTTGAAATATTCATTGAGAGAATAGGAAAAATAAGGAACAAGTTCTTATTTGTTTAATGAGAACGCATATTTGAAAAAGTGTTTATGGTAACTATTTCTAAGAAAGTGTATTTATTATTTTTTAAGAATGATAATACGAAAGATATTTGGGAAAAAGATTTATGCCTCATAGTCGCACGACTAATATTGTATTTCCTGGCGCAAGAATTGTGGATTATAGAACATTTTAATAGTTACTGGTGATAAAAATGGCGAAAATCAGAACTATTTTCCGCGACATATCACCCAATGAAATAGGATTCACTTTGGTTCATGAACATTTATACACGCATCCACCTCTATGGAAGATAAAGGAAGATCCTGATCTTTTACTTGATGATATTGAAAAAAACGCAAATGAACTAAAACTTTTCCTCAAAGCTGGTGGAAAAACAATTGTTGATGCAACAACAATCGATTACGGAAGAAGCGCTAAGGCTCTAATTGAGATAGGGAAAAAAGTCCCCGAAGTAAATATTATCGCTGTCACGGGTTTTAACTTAGGTAGTTACTATGAACCTTGGGTATATGAAGCTAGCATGGATTCTATTATAGAGTTACTCAAAGGGGATATATTAAAAGGCATGGATGGAACTAATGCTAGAGCAGGGTTGCTTAAAATAGGAACAAGCTACAACTACATAATGAAAGTAGAGGAAAAAACTATGCGAGCTGCCGCTAAAGTACATGTTGAATTAGGAATTCCAATAGTCTCCCATACGACACTTGGAACAATGGCGCATGAACAAATAGTTATACTACTAGAAGAGGGAGTCGATTTAGGAAAGGTAGCGTTCTATCATATGGATCATAACTTAGATTTCTGGTATCAAAGAAAAATACTTGAGAAGGGTGCATACATAGTCTATGACTGTACCGGAAAAATAAAATATGGACCAGAGGAGGCCAGAATAAATATGATTAAGAAGCTAATTAATGCAGGTTTTCTCGATCAAATAATGATTTCTGGTGATACTGCTAGACGTTCTTACTATAAATCCTACGGCGGAGGCCCTGGGCTGGACTATATACCAACCAAGTATGTTCAAAGATTAAAAGAGGAAGGATTTTCTCAGGAGATGATAGATCGAATATTTGTTGAGAATCCTAAACAGTTCTTATCTTGGTGACGAATATGGAAAAAATAAGACTTGAGGAGATGACATGGGTAGAAGCTAAGGAAGCCCTTGAAAAAGCCAAAGTGGTTATAATTCCCTTAGGAGCAATTGAAGCTCATGGACCGCATCTACCGCTAGGTACTGATAATTTCATAGTCGAACGAATTGCTGAAGAAGTGGCTAAAAAAATAGGAGGCATCGTACTACCAGTGATAAAATATGGCCAGGTCTGGTCACTAATTAATTTTCCGGGATCTTTAACCGTTTCCGAGGATTCTCTTTTTAGATTTTTGGTTGATATATGTCTTAGTTTACATAAGCATGGGGCAAAAAATTTTGCATTCATAAGCTTCCACATAGGAAACGCGACCGTAATTAAAAAGACAGCTAGATATCTGAAAGATAATTATGATCTCAACGTCTTCTACTTTGCATCCTCAGGGTTATCCAAGATTAGAGAATTTTGCGATTCTAAGCAGTGGCACAAAAACTATTTCCACGCAGAAGAAATAGAAACATCCCTAATGTTATACATTAAACCAGACCTAGTAGACATGGCAAAAGCAAAAGCGTGCTACCCCGATAAGAAAATATTTGAATTCTATCCTCAGAAGTGGGATGAGTTAACAGATATCGGAGTAATCGGGGACCCGACAGTCGCAACTAGAGAAAAAGGAGAAAAAATGCTGGAAGTTATAATAAATGAAATTGTTGAATTGTTGAGAAAGGGATTAGAATTCATTGAAAAGAAGAGGGAGAAACATGGTTGAGTTTAAGGGAGTTATAACAGCCATAGTAACACCTCTAGCTGATCAAGATAAATTAGATGTGGATGCTTTAGAGGAATTAATACATTTCCAAACAAAACATGAAGTAAATGGATTTTTTGTAAGTGGCACGATGGGTGAGGGTATAATACTCAACTTGGATACTAGAAAAAAACTACTTGAAAAAACATTAGAATTCGCTGGTACTAAAGCCTTCACAATTTTTCACGCAGGTAGTGCTAGGATCAGGGAGGTAATGGATCTAATCTCATATGCAGCAGATCTAGGCGTCGATGCAGTAGCGACTTTTCCACCAATATACTACCCTTATGACAAAGAGGCCTTAGTAGATTACTACATACAAGTTTCATCCCTACACGATATTCCATTCTTTATATATAACATTCCCTCAAGAACAGGGATAAACATCGGAGCAGAATTAGTAAGGAGAATTATTGGGAAATCGTCCAATGTAGTAGGAATTAAAGATAGTAGTGGTGATCTTAAAAATACGTTAAAATACTTAAGTATAGAGAATTTTATGGTTTTCATGGGTTCGGACACTTTATCTCTTCCTGGACTAATAATAGGTTGTAGAGGTGTTGTATCAGCTCTCTCAAATATAGTTCCAGAACTATTCGTGCAAATGTACAAATTATTACAATCAAAGAAAATTGTTGAGGCACATCAAATCTACAAGAAAATACTAAAATTGAAAGAAATTCTCGGTAAATATCCATACGTAGCCTCGTATAAAGTAGCTCTAAGCACTAGGGGGCTACAGATAAAAAATATTGTAAATAAACCATTAAGATCTCTAAATACAGAAGAAATAGAGAGTCTAAAAGGAGAAATTGCTGGAATACTCAAAGATTTAACTAGATAGAACCCTTTCAATGGCCTCTTTTAGTTTTTCTTTTAACTCTTGCTTATTGAGGTAGTTCGTTACCTCTACTATTTCTTTTGCAAAGGCCCCCTGAGATCTAAGAATCTTAGCTAGATCAGGTGCTGTAACGATTATATCACATTGTA
>CAZFGR010000001.1:0-402640 GCA_964518475.1 uncultured Nitrososphaerota archaeon | reverse complement strand
GAGTAGGCCCGATTGCCTTCTGCGGGGTTGTCCGACTGGTGGGTGCCCCATGTCCCTAAGTTATGGTTTTCTTTGTTGCGACCCGTGGATTTCCGCCCTTCATTCCGGGGCTGCTCGCCCCTGTCTGGGCGTTGACGGGCGGGTCGCTCCGTATCTCTATTACCATATTCCCCAGAATTTATAAGTTTTATGCTTGATTACTTTTTTCATACTTTTTGGTCTCTGTTAGATTCTATGTTGTATTCCCTTACCCTTATTTATGTTTTTTCGCATAAGATTTTGAGGCAAGTAATTTCTTTCGCAGTATTGATGCGTTTTTTCTATCCCATTTCTGTATACAAAAGAAGCAGGATCTCTATGCTTCCAATGCATAATTCCAGTTTCAAAAGAAGCTGTAAGGATTTTGTGAGAAATGAAGAGAATGAGTTGTTTTTTGATGGTAGGGCCGCGGGGATTCGAACCCCGGTCGCCCGGTCCAGAGCCGGGCATGCTTGGCCACTACACCACGGCCCTATTTTCTTGTTTTTTACTGTGTTAAGGGAAGTTTAGTGGTAGGGCCGCGGGGATTCGAACCCCGGTCGCCCGCTCCAAAGGCGGGCATGCTTGGCCACTACACCACGGCCCTGCGTGGTTTTCTAATAGTATTATTTTTCTGTCTATTCTGAGATCTTTTAAAGTTTATTCATTGTTGAGGGTTTTATTAATGTTTACCGTTTTGTTGTAGTTCTATTCCACGTGGTTAGTGGTTTTATCTGTTTTTCTTTTCAGTGAAATGTTTTTGTGTAAGGGGAGTGTTATAATTGTGGATTCTAGAGATTGGGTATGGTTGTCTTTTAAAAAGAAAGAAATAGGTGGGAGTAGATAATTCTGTAATGCTTACTGCTTAAGAGTGATTATTCTAACGTTTTCGCTGATTACTGCCAGCGGTATTCCGTCGTAGTTAATTCTCATGATGATGCGGGTTGTGACTGAGTCTGGACTTGTATAATAGCCAGTAATTTCTATGTAATTCTCGAATACAGTTACGCTAGGATTGTTCAACCAAGATTTTGAAATGAAGTTCTCAATTAATTATTTAGGAAAATTGTAATAAAAAGAAAAAATTGTTCGGATACTCCGAATATAGTTCATTCTCTCTCGATTTTTTTTTAAAAAAAAAACATGAAATTGTATAGGGACTGTTGAAGAATTTAAAAAGCTCTATGAAGCGTTTTGTATCCATAGTCATTTGACTTTGCCATTAGAATTTATGGTAAGTTTTCACATAAATACAGGAATACATAATAAGATCTCAGAGGAGAAGAAGTGATAAGTATTGACCCTCGAGATTGTTGAGAAAACTAGTTAAGCCTTAAACTCGTACCACTAGCAAAAATAATGATTGGTCATTTACTCTCCATGATGACTACGTGTTCTATAAGGGAACATGCATTACTCTACATTTGCGTGGAGAGATCGCATTTCTTCTTCCGGTATTCCGTGATTCTCCGCTATTTGGGCTACTGTACTTTCTAGTGTTATTAGTGCTGTATATTCGAATGCTGGTATGAATGTTGGTTTTTCGTCTCTTATTTTTAGTTTAAGGTATTCTTCTCTCGCTGCTGTGTCGAGGAGTATAATTGCTGTTTCTGCCATTTGAGCCAGTTTTGATTCTTTGTTCGCTGTTATTGCGTATATTTTTACTCCTGTTTCTTTTGCTTCCTTGGCATAGACCAGTGGGATTACGCTTTCTCCAGATCCCGATATTGCTATTAATATGTCCTCTTTTTTCCTAAATTTCCAGTCATCTAGTCCAAGTACGTTTAGTGCTAAATGTTGGAATCTTATGGCTGTCATTAATCCGACGAGTTTGCATATTCCAGCGCCTACCAGGAATACTTGTGGATCTTGTTTCTTTACACCGCTGGATAATGTGTTAATTATTTTTACTAGGTTGTCTCGTGTCTTTAGTATCTCTTTAAGGCTTTTTCTCGCGTTATCAAGTGTCTTTGTTATTGCTTTATCAAATTCTTTCACAGGGTCTGTGCTTGTTAATGCTTGTGCCAGTCCTATACCTATTAGAATAGAGGTTGTCTCAGGCACTGTTCCCATGGGTGTTAGGGGCGTCTTGTGTCTTCCCATTATTTGTCTTACTTCGTATGGCATGTCTTCAGGAATTCCTCTCCCGGGGAGGTATAGTGTAATGTCTGCTAATCTGTCGAGTTTTGATTTCGGCGTTGCTGTTAATGCTATTATTCTTGCTCCTAATCTTATTGCCCCCTCTACCATTATACACGTTGTTGTTGTCCATCCACTCGCGGATACTGCAAGCACGACATCATCTTTTTTTACTGGTTTCGCCAATGTTTCGCCCATTACTGATACTCGATAGCCTAAGTTCTTTAACATCTCTCCAATTATAGTTCCTGCTATTCTGGATCTCCCCATGCCCGCGATGTGTATTGTTCGATTGTTTTCTTTTGTACTCTTCAATAGCTCTAACGCTTCCATTAATTCTTTTCTCTGATTCCTAATTATCCTATTTTTGTGGATCTCCCCGATACTCACTAAGAGCTCGTAAGCATCTATAAACGCTGCTAATTCTCCACTCAATGTATCTCCACCACGAATGCCCTCTAAAAATATCCCTAATGAGCAAAAAGTATTTTAACAAATGTACATATTCTTACTACACTCACGGTGTCTAGAATGAGTTATCGTTGCCCACTATGTGGCAAAAAAACTCAGTATAGGACAGAACTTCATGGTCTATGCGAGGACTGTTATGCAAAGATTCATGGTACAAGGATAAGAGAGGAACCTAAGGTAACAGTCACTATTTGTAACCTCTGCCAGAGAATAAAATTTGGGAATTCCTGGATAAAACCTACCCAAGAAAACCTAAAGACCGTTGTTAGGTCTTCTCTTAAAAAAATGAAACCTTACAAAGATAGGAAATATGACTTCCATTTCGCAGAGATTTCTAGGGAACTCCTAAGAGAGGCCTTCGAGGAAGGAGAAATTGTTATCCCTTTTCAACTATTATTGAATAATATGGTGATAAAAGAGACACAAGTCACAGTCAATTTTGCTAAAGCGATTTGCCCATTATGCATGAAGAAGAAAATGGGTAGTTACTTTGAATATGTTATTCATGTCAGATTTTCTGGAAGCAAGATGAGAGACTATATTAATGAGATAAATAAAGTACTTAACATTGCTCTAAGTCACGCGGATCCATCCGTTTTCATCGATGTTAGAAAAGTATCTAAAGGACTAGATATCAGAGTTAGTGATCGCAGAATCGGACGCTTAATAACTCAACAATTAAGGAATCGACTTATGGCTGAAGTTCATGAATACTCCGAAAGAAGATTTGACGCAACTCTGAAGAAACAAGTGATTATAAAAAAGGTAACACTAGAAGTTTAGATTCTCTCAACGACTCTCCAAGCCCCACAAGCCTCACATTTCTTGATTAATTGACCTTTCTCTTTATATAGCACAGTATGTGGTCTTCCACAAACATCACAAATTACGTATTCCTTAGCAAATAGCTCCAATAATTTATTTATTCTGCTTCTCTTATACAACCCCTGTAAAACTGCTCTTCCCTTTATAACCCACCCCACAGTTCCTAACCTATGCTCTAAGTACCTTAGAACGATTCTTTCCTCTCTGTTTAGCTTTGTCAGAATTTCTCTCCAGTTCGTAATTATTGTTCTCCCTGCTTCATGGAAAATCTCTGCCTTAGGAATCTCTACTCCACTCGGCGTTTTTATCTCATTAGGTAAACTTTTTAGAGCCCTATCAAGCATCTCTTCATAACTCATTCCCAAGACCTTAGGAGAGTCTTTCTCAACACCCATCATTTTTTCACCACCATGTATTTCTTCTTCAACTCTTCAAATGTTGTCTGAGACGATATAAGTCTATCCAAAACATCCATTAACTCCTCCAACGGAACTCTAACTTGCTCCTTAGTATCCCTATCCCTAATAGTCACAGTACCATTCTCTAATGTCTCATGATCAATTGTAACACAGAAAGGTACTCCTATCTCATCAGCTCTAGCATAACGTTTACCGATAGATCCTTTAGCATCAAAAATAACATCAAAACCTCGCTTACGCATCATTCGGTAAAGCTCCTTAGCTTTTTTAACCATTTCCTCTCTCTCAAGCAAGGGATATATTGCTACGGAAACAGGAGCGATGTGAGGAGGGAATGCGAACCATGCCCAGGGACGATCATAGTTTTCAGGTCTGTAACATTTTTCTAGAATAGCGAGTATCGTTCGTTCTATACCAAAAGATGCTTCAACAACTTCAGGAATAACCATTTTTCCATTGTGTTGAATGGCAAGTTTAGTACCAGACATCTGAGAATGTCTAGTTAAATCATAATCTGTACGATACGCTGTCCCTTCAACCTCTTTCCATCCTATGCTTAATTTGATCTCCACATCGACATTCATCCTAGAATAAAACGGTCGCTCATTATCGGGAATCTCCCTAAATCTTATATCTTCGTCCGGAATTCCAATCCTTCTGAAAAATAAGTATGTTTTACCAATATAGTAGGCGAAATACTCGTTAGGAAAGATTCCTTTCTTTACGCCCTCACCGATTTTAAGCCTAATAGTTTTACCAGCATTCTCGCCTTTAGCGGGTACAAAATTTATTTCTATATCTGCAACCTCATGAAATCTTGGATGCTTCTCAAATATCTCTGGCGTACCGAATTGCTCAATCTCCATCTGTGTGAATTCTCGCAACCTATAAAGAAATTGCCGAGGGGAGATCTCATTCCTAAATGATTTCCCTATCTGAGCTATAGCAAATGGTAACTTCGCTCGTACCGCTAGCCATATTCTGTTGAAGTTAATGAAGATGTTTTGTGCCGTTTCGGGACGAAGATACCCCTTAACCCTACCTGTTGGGCCTATAAACAAAGAAAACATTACATTAAATACTCTCACTTCGCCTAATTCTCCTCCACAAGCTGGACACTTAATATTGTTTTCTGCTAGAATTCTCTGAAGTTCTTCCGGCGATCGACCCTCCCCAGAAATATTTAACAATTCTTCGACGAGTTTATCAGCCCTGTAAACCGTACTACACTTCTTACACTGCGTTACTGGTTCTACGAAATTATCCACATGTCCACTCGCAATAAGTACTCTCTCCGGAAGAATAACGTTCCCATCAATTTCCCATACATTATCTTCATCAACGATGAAAATCTCTCGCCAAAGTCTTTCTATTTTACGCTTCATCAAAGTGCCTATAGGTCCGTAGTCAAAAGCCCCCGCTAGACCACCATAGATCTCCGCTGTTGGTATAAAGAAGCCACGTCGAGTAGCTATTTCAAATATTTTCTCCAATAAATTCTCATTTTTACTCAATCTATACTCACCCCTTTCTCGTACGCCTTAAAAGCTTCCTCAATAGTGAACCATTCTAAGTAATTCGCTACTTTTTTAAGCTGTTCTATTCCTCTTATCTCTCTAGCGAAAAAAGGCACAACTAATATTTTCTTATCCGAGAATTCACGAGAAATTTCTTCTAGACTCTTTCGATGCATTCTAGCCAGAGAAGTTGAAAAATTACATTCACCACTATATATTCTAACCATATTTACAATAATGAACTCATTCGGTATTTCATAAGCATCTAACTCTCCAACAAGACGAAGACTTTCGTAAATACTCATCATTGTTGGAATAGTAACTACAATGAACTCGCTTTTCTCTCTGTTCCTTATTGTTGCTTTCAAATCTCTCACTATATTTTTAAGCATTTCAAGAAGCTCTAGCGCTTGTTTTGCTGTATCCGGTTCCTTAGTTAGTCCAAGAAACATTTTGATAGTATGGAAAAGGCTAGATAATCTAAGCTGAACCTTTATCATTTTTCCCAAGAATGTATCTAAATAATCAGGAAGCTCCAAAAGTTTAAGTGTATGCCCCGTAGGTGCTGTATCAAAAATAATCTTATCATAATCGGAATCTTTCATTATTTCGAACAATTTAATAAAACCAATACCCTCTGCGAACTCTATGGGTAATAGCTCTCCTCCTATCACTAACTCCAAAATTTCTGGCGGAATCTGCATTTCTCCAAGATCTGGTGTCTGAAGAATAGCCTCTAGTTTCTCTTTCTCTTCCATGAACAAAACCGTAGGATTAAACTCTAGCGCGTACAGATTACTATCGAATCCCTCTATTTTCCTAATTTCAGGACCAATTTTTATCATCAGTGAATCACTAAGAGAATGCGCTGGATCTAGACTAATAATTATTGTTTTGTAACCTTCCTCTGCCAGTTTAATACCTATAGCCGCTGCTGTTGTTGTTTTCCCAGTCCCGCCTTTACCAGAAACCATAATCCATCGCTTTTTACGAAGATAGTCAAACAGCATCTTGATGCCCCTCATCATTTTTTGTAGGAATCAGCCCTAGGGCTTTCTTGAGTAATCGTCTATATTTTCCGTATTTATCTACTAGACTAAACCTAGGAGGATGAGCTATAGCTACGAACCCTCCACATACTGGACAGGTATCCGTCCTTAACGTGTATCGGCCACACTTTAGGCATCTGTAGATCCGTTTACCCATGTTAAATCGCCAACTTTATCCTCTTCGCTTCCTAGGCTTCTTCTCTTCCTCTTCTTCCACTTCGACTGTCGTTAACCATTTATTATTTTCTAGTATTATAGCCCTTACTTTTTCCATAAATTTCCTGAATAGTCGCTGCGCTTCCTTCCAATCATATCCTTTTACTTTAACAAGATATCTTGGAGAGGAGATGTATTCCACTTGTATATTGTCTGGATCTATTTTTTTGGCTTCAAGAAAAGCTCTTTTTATTCTCTCCACAGCATCTGGAGCGAGACTCGAAATTAGAATATGTCGCTTGAGAACAACTTCTCTTAATTTTATGTTCTCCTTTATAATCCCATAAATCGTCGGGATCCAATCCTCGGGCACTCCTACCTCTTTTAGAACCTCTTCACCCCATCGTACTGCTGCTTCAAAACCGTCATAAGGTGTATCATAATACTCCATAAGTTTCGCGCCCACTTTCTCTATGACCTCTTCCGGAGTCACACCTAACTCATTAGCCATCTGAAGCATTAAGATGAGAGCTCTTCTCATCTTACGCCATTCCTGTAATTTTCGTTGGCGCTCAGCTGGCAAGACTCTCTTAAGAGAGGCGTTTATGATGAGACCACCTCTCCTCACAGAATATATCTTTGCTACTATTCGCTGATTCAACTTTACAACTTCTCTAGGATGCTTGATGAACTTAGTAGATATCTCCTTTAATGGAATATACGCCTCTACATCGTACTCGTCAAGATAAACATAGATACCATGACCCTCTATCCTTGTTACCCTACCTATAACAAGTTCATCTACCTCTGGATGATCTTTCCCAGTTAAACGTTTGTAGTACTCGTGGAACGGATATTGTAATGCCTTCTCCTCCATTACTATCACCGTAGCAAACAATAATTGTGGCCTCCCTCGGAGCCCCGTCCTCATCTCAGCCCCATTACGGGTCTGATTAGACGGGTACTGTGAGGGAGGCCACATATACGTGAAAGACTGCTAAACTAATTAAAGAATATCGATAAAGTGATGATTTTTCGACGAATGAAGAATAGAGAGTTTAGGGTGGTGGGGGCGCGGGGATTTGAACCCCGGACACACCGGTTTCTTCGCCTAAAGAAGAGTGTTCTGGAGCCGGCCGCCATAACCTGGCTAGGCCACGCCCCCAGTTTAAGTCGCGTAATTGAAATCCATTCCTTACTTAATGTTATCGGAGATTTTTAAATATTACAATTCTGAAAACTAAGCTAATAGCTTTATTTCTCTCTAGATAATTATCTTACTCTCTTTTTTTCTTCATTTTCATTTTATTGATACTTTCCAAGTAAATAATTGCGTAGCTATTTTTAGCTTGAATTACTGCTATTCTGTTACTTGGTTCTCCAAAATCAATACTAAAAACGCCCCTCTTAATCATTTTCACACTCACAAGAGGCTTTAATTCTTCATCCTTAAAACCATATATTTTAGCTCCGCATCGTGGGCAACCATTCTGTAAGTCTTTAATTGTACGTACTTCAAATGATAAATTGCATCTAGAACAAGTAACTATCATACTAAAGACCTAAGCTATCGATTAGTAGTCATTTTTAACGAGTTACTTAGCTACTAATTCACCAGAACTCATGCCTAATTACTATTGATCATATATATTGTTGGATATTATGAGGGTCGCACATTGAATACTAAACGCAGCAGAAAAAGCCGCATACGCCTAAGAACAAGATTAGCACTTGAGAATATCACTACTATGCTTCAGTATGCTTTTTTGGAAGGATACAAATGCCGGTTAGAAAGAAGTTTATCACTAGGATTCCATGCACGTCGCTTAGCAAAGTCCGTAGGTGTAAAAATTCCAAAACGTTTTAAGTACTTTTATTGCAAGAAATGCAAAAACTTCCTAATCCCTGGCAAAACTATGCGAATAAGACTTAGACAAAGACGTGAACCCCATATCACTATTACTTGTTTGTTATGTGGAAGCATAAAGAGAATTCCTATAAAACATAGATAGAGATAAATTGCTATACCCTCAAAATACTATATCTTGATTTTCCCAAAATGAAAAATAAGAAGGTTTCTGGGGCTATTGTTATGGTCAAGAAAACAACGCTTGATACATTTTTAATGCAACAACAAATTAAGAAGGAAGAAGAATTACCTAAAGAAAAGGAAGAGCGACCTAGTGTCTTAAAAATAGCAGACGAAAAAATAAGAGCCTTGTTAAATGTCGCTAAAAAAGATAGGGAAGTAAGTAATGCTAATGATGTTCTCCTATTATCTGTTGAGTATGATGCTGACCATAATAAGGCCTTAATGAAATTTTATGACCCTAAAAATAAGAAAATCCTTTTTCTTTATGATCGAATGGGCCACAAACCATATTGTCTAACCTCCGCATCCCGCGAGGAAATCTTACAAGCAGCCAAAAAAATGCGGGGAACATTAGAAGGTATTGAAGAAGTTGAAAAATATGACCCCATCGAGGATAAAAACATAAAATTGCTTAAAGTAATCGTTTCTGACCCACTAGCCATAGGTGGAAAAGACGGTGTCAGAAACATCCTAGGCGAGGACCGTTGCTGGGAAGCTTGGATCCAATATCATTTAAACTACATATATGATGCAAAACTCTGGCCCTCTATGATATATGATATAGTTGATAAAAAACCCGTACTTAAGAGACGTTCTTCACCCATTGAAAATGAGTTGCTGAGCATATTCCAAGAAGATAAAGCACTACAAAAGTTAGCCCAGAAATACCTACCAATATTCTCCGCAGAAATACCAAATATAGACTTTGTTTCGGTTGATATAGAGGTAGCAGGAGGAGGCCGAATACCACAAATGAGTAGACCTTATGATCCAATAATCGCAATAGGTCTAACTCAGATATCTTATGAAGGCCCCAATAGATTAGAAACAAGAGAAGTTTTTGTTCTAAGAAAGTATCGAGGAGCTAGAAATCAAAACCTAGAAGGTATAGAGATCATCGGTAAGGAGAAATATTACACTCTAGGAAAACTGAATGTCAATGGTAAAGAAATCATAGTTAGAATATATGACGATGAAAAACTAATGCTATTAGACCTATTTGAAAAAATCTGGGAGGCCCCAATAGTAGTAACGTTCAACGGTGATACATTTGACCTAAGATACATCTTTAAACGCTGCGAACACCTTGGCATCCCGAGAGAAGTTATCCCGTTCAAAATCGTGAGCAAAGGAGAAATTAAAGAAGCACACATGCACATTGGTGTTCACATCGATCTTTACAAATTCTATGGAAATGCTGCAATAAAAACATACGCATTCGCAAATAGATACGAAACAGTCAGCTTAGAGGATGTTTCACAAGCATTACTAGGAGTAGGCAAAATATTCCCAGAGTACGAAGAAGTTGAAAAATTAAGTTTATATGATCTCGCTAGATATTGTTGGTGGGATTCCTATCTCACAGCACAGCTTTTTGATTTCCAGAAGCAACTACCGCTAAAATTAATGATAATGCTTTCCAGAATAACACGATACCCTATTAGGGAACTCTCTAGAAGAGGCGTTTCTGCTTGGATTGAGAATTGGTTCTACGCCGAACATAGAGACAGAAACTACCTAATTCCTAATAGACAACAACTTGAGAATAAGGAAAATAGAATCTCTAGGCTTGGCCCAAGACCGCCTCCCATAATATCTGGGAAGAAGTATAGAGGAGCTATAGTATTAGAACCTAAACCAGGTGTGTGGTTTAACGTATGGGTATTAGACTTCGCTAGCATATATCCCACGATCATTAAAGTTCACAATATAAGCTATGAAACCGTTGATTGTCCACACGAAGAATGCATGAAAAATCGTGTAGAAGAGCTACCTCACTGGATCTGTACTAAAAGAAGGGGGCTAGCTTCTGAACTAGTAGGATTTATCCGAGACTTGAGGGTACGCTATTTCAAGAAAATGGCCAAAAAAGCCCAAGGAGATCAGAAATTATTCTACAATATCATTCAAGGAGCCTTGAAAGTTCTAATTAATGCTAGTTACGGAGTCTTCGGAGCCGAGCATTTTCCGCTGTACGCATTATCAGTAGCTGAAACAATAACAGCGATAGGTAGACAAAAAATAAAAGCTGTAGTTAAGAAGGCTCAGGAAATAGGTCTAGATGTATTATATGGAGACACAGATAGCATCTTTATTCATAATCCACCCGCAGACAAGGTACAAGCGCTGATAGAATATGGGGAAAAAGTCCTTAATGTAGACTTGGAGGTAGACAAGATTTACCGATATCTTGCATTATCTGCCCGTAAAAAGAACTATTTTGGTGTCTTACAGGATGGATCCGTGGATATAAAGGGACTAATGGCAAAGAAAAGAAATACTCCTGAATTCTTAAAAAAGGAGTTTAGAAGAGTTCTAGACGTATTAAGTGCTGTTACTAACCCTGATGAACTAGAAGCTGCAAAGAAGAAGATTGAGGAAATAATCATCGATATCATTCACAAAATAAGACGAGGAGAATACTCACTAGAAGATTTAGCCTTCCGCGTCCAATTAACTAAATCCCTGAGCGAATATACCAAAACCACTCCTCAACATGTACAGGCTGCCAGAAAGCTAAAAAGAGAGGTTCTCCCTGGAGAGATTATCGCTTATGTAAAAACAAAGGATAGTGTGACCCCCATAGAACTACGACCACGAAAAAGTGATATTGATTGGGCAAAGTACATCGAGTACACAAGAAGTGTATTTGAACAGCTTTTGGACGCTCTTGGAATGTCTTTTAGCGAGATAGAATCAAAAGCGAAAGGTGTAGTTGATCTTTCTAGATTCCTTCAGTAGAAAACGATAATATTCCAAAAACAACTTTAAGCTTAGTTAAGCGATGATGAGAAAAAATATTAATCGGAGAGATGAAGATGTTCTGGAGCGCTGAGCTTCCTTTTGATTCTTCGCTAGTCACTAAAAAAGATTTTTCATTGATATTGATTCATACGTCTCTCAACATTTCTTCGGTATTTTTCAATCTCTGCTATTATCTCGGGTGGTAGGACTTTTTGTTTTGCCTCTTCCTTAGCTTTAAGGATCTCACTATATATCTCCTTTAATAACTCGAGAAAGTCCTCCTTTCCACTTGCTACTTTGTCAATTAAATCGAAGATTATTCTTGTTCTTTCCTCTGAAACCATTTCTGGATGAATTGCATAAACTATTTTATTAACTATAATTCCCCGTTCTCTTGGGACTACAAAGCCCCCTTGAATTCTTTTAACGTATCTTCTTTCGAATAGTTTCTCGATTATAGTGGCGTAAGTAGATGGTCTTCCAATTCCTCTTTCACGCATAAGACGTACAATCTCTCCCTCCCTAAGTGGCCAAGCTTTGGGAATTTCCTTTATCTCTATTTTTACTTCGTCTAGAGATAACCTAACCCCCTCTTTGAAGTATGGAATCCTTCTTGGTGTGAATAACTTGGCCATTCTGGGTGTTAATGCTTTAAGAAATCCTTTCTCCTTAATCTCAACTAGACCTGAGACCTCTTCTTCCACGCTCTTTAATTCACCTTTCTCATCTTCGTATTCTATCTTAACTTTAACAGTAGCGAATAATCCCATACCTTCCCTCATTTGCGATGCCATGAATATTCGAACTATCATATCATACAACTGGTAAGCATCTGCTGGTAATTCTTCTTGGAGAACGATCTCTCCTCTCTCTAATGCTTCTCTCAAATCATCTAACATGAGTGGCCTTGTTGGCCTTATACATTCATGAGCTCCTTCCTCACCTCTGCTCCACCTCCTCGGCACGAATTCCTCCGCACCAAAGTTCTCACTTATCAGCCTCTTTGCCACGCCTAAACCAACATCAGACACCCTAGTAGAATCTGTTCGTATATATGTCACCAAACCCACTTCGAACAGAGTTTGAGCTAGTCGCATAGTACGATCAGCACTCATGCCGTAGAGAATAGACGCATAAGTAAGCATGGTATCCGTGATCAGTGGTGGTGGGGGTATTAGTTTCCTTTCCTCTGTCTTAACATCCTTAATCTCAATGCTTCGTATTTTTACTTCTCCTTTGATTCGAACTTCAGCGTCTTTTCCGAGACTTATTATTGTCCACTTCTCCTTTTCTTTCCATAAATTATAGCGTTGGACTATCCATGAGAGGACTGGTGATTGCACTCGACCCGCTGACAAATTCCGCTCATTTAGAATTTCTTTAAGCTCCTCTGAGAGATAAAATCCTATCCATCGATCCTCAATTCTCCTCAATAACTGACCCATTACCAGTTCAAAGTTAATATCACGTGGCTCTGCTAATGCTCTTTCTATGGCACTCCTCGTTACCTCGTGGAACTCTACTCTCATGATTTTCTTAGCATACGGTTTAAGGAGAATAGCGACATCCCATGCTATTTTTTCACCCTCTATGTCTGGATCAGTACCTAATAGAACTACTTCGCTTTCAAGTGCTAGTCGTCTGAGAGCTTCAATTGTTATAGTCTTATCATATAAATTCTCTGTTTCGCCGCACCTTGGACACTTAAGGGGTAACTCAGTTCGTTTCTTATCAATATACATTCTCCATAACTGCTCCTCTAGGGAGAGATTATGCATATACCTCTTTATTTTTTCACACTTGCGCTTCTGAATATTCTCATCTAATTTATCATTGACTGTGAGATAAGGAACGAATACATATCCACATTGCCCACACGTAACCTTGGGCCCAAAGATAGGTATAAATCGCATGTCAGAGTCTATGTTGAGAACCGTTATTCCATAAGGCCAAGCTAATTCCCGTATCGTATAAGCCTTAATAACGGGCTCTATTCGTCCATTCTTTCGTACTGCAGTGAACTCTGGAATAAATCTATGCGTTATTAAATCCGTTACATGACCGATAGTAGCTACTATCGTTGCCAGGTATTTCCCTATAATGATCTCATAAGCTACTAATCCCGGGAAAACTCTCCGAGTTGGTCTTCCAAAGAAGCTTGCTATTGTACGTGCTTTCGTTGGAGATTCTACAATAAACAAACATGTCTGCAAATGCTCCTTAGCAGGCATTTTACCCAGTCTAGCTATTCTAACACGTTCTCTATCGTTATCGATTTCTTTCATAACTTCTTCTAGGTTTATATCGGAAAGCGGTGAAAGTGTTGTTTCGACCGTCCATGAAAGTTTGCGATCAAGCTCGTTTAGCAAGTGTCTATTAGACGGTAGTATAATAGAGAGACCCTTGGTGATTCCTCCCGCAAATAGTCTTGAAGTTCTACCAGAAGCTTGAATATATGTCTTTATATCAGCGGTTAGCAAGCTAATAACCCGAGAGCCCCCTTCTTCATGTACTTCAAAAGGAACTTCTGCTTCAGCTAACTTCCTTTCCACATTGCCTTCTCGTAGAAAATCTATGAGTATTTTATAGAGCTTCACCGTATAGTATATTGCTTTATCCTTCGGGGAAAGCTCATCAAAGTTCTTTGACTCATATTCTGAGATAATCTCGTTTATCCTCTTTTTCTCCATCAAATTACTGATTTCATCCTCTAACGACCTAATTTCCGTAGCAGATAACCAAACAAGCTGCGATGCTAGATTCCTAATATCTTCTAGTATCCTACTCTTATCCTCGAATGCACTAACCATTTTTCGCATTACAAAGGATAAGTAAACAGGGTTCGGCCGAGGCTCTAGTTTCACGCTAAAGTGGGGAACTTTAATAAAAATGGCGTATCTGACTATTTCAGGTAGATCTAATCCCCTGACGAGTAAACCGTAAGGAGATGCCTTGCCGACCAAGATATCAACTTCTCTTTTTGCGAATTTTTCTATCGCTTCTGCTACCTCTGATCCTTCCTCCGCTGTTACTCCTAAGGCCCGTATCCCTTTACCAGATAGTTCCTTAACGAGTTCACTTATTATTTCGTCACTGTCCGCACCACGAGCCACGAAAACTAAGCCGCCACTACCTAGTTTTTCTATCAACTCAACCGCTCGTTTAATCAATTTATCTCTTGTAACCACACCCTCCTTTAGTATCTGATCATCATAAGTATCGAGAACATTCCTAATTCCTTCTTTAGAAGAGCCTATAGAAAAACCAAAAATTATCGAGAAGAGACGCCTAATTAAGACCCCTCTTACTCGCCCCGTGGCTGAGGAAACAACTAATATACCAGCTCTTTCCCTCGTCCTTAATATTTCAGACCATTCGTCCTCCGTTAGTTGAGAGGATTGCTCATCAGACCCCGTTCCATACCTCTTAATCTTTTCTATTATCGCTCGCATTTTCCTGCTAAAAGTATATCCTAGGAGCACCATAGCCCTATCTAGATTTTTAACATTTCGCAGAAAACTATCCACATCATCAACGAACATGAAATCAACAAAGCGTCCAGAATATCTATTCTCACCAGCTCTACTGAAAGCTTGGATTATGTCTTGAAGATTCCGTATCAGGAATTGAGAGGTTGTTATCAATATCTTAAAGTCTCCAGATTGAAATCTTTCAGTGAATTCTTTCTTCTCTTTAGCACTCATTTCAGAGTGATAAGCAATCACATATCTAGTGTTTAGTTTCTCCTCCCAAAGTCTTATTTTATCAAGAACCTGCCTCAATAATGTCTTCGTCGGGAGAATTATGTAAGTTCTTAAGCCTTTCTTGTGTGCTAAGTATAAAGCAGTAACTAAGCCAAAAACTGTCTTTCCTACACCCGTAGGTGCTATTATTGCGAAACTTTCACCAGTTAAAATTCTTCGAGCCCACACTCTCTGGGCACTCCATGGAGGAGCTCCCACAAGTTTTTTGAAGAAGTCGATATAGTCCTGTAGCTCTTTTTCAATGCGATATGCACGTCTAAATTTTCTAAGAGCTTTTCTTTCTTCTAAAAGAGAACCAAGTTTTAGTTGCGGATTTTCAGTTTCAGTTGAGTAGTATTTCTTAGCAATATTTTCTGGAATACAAACTAAACAAGCAAGATCAGACTCTAGACGGAAGCTAGGTACTTTCCATCCACAGTTCGGACACAATCTCTCAAAAATACATACAACTTTCTTTTCCCTAATTACATCAAGTGTTTCATTAATGATCTCATTAATTGCTGGATCCTTGCCTACTATCTCAACTTTTCTTCCCGAACTCAAATTCTGCCACCTTTCTCCTTATTTCTCAATTTTTTCGTCACCATTCTAAAAGCTAATCTGAAAGGTGTAAATATATCGAGGAGGTAATACTTCAAGAGATCCCAAAAACCAACTTTTGTCTGCCCTCCAAGTGACTGTAGTATAGGAAGCCCTATTGGTTTAATTTTCTTCTCAGGCTCGCCAAATATCGCTTTAACAACCATTACTCCGTCACATTTTGGGCATTTTTCAGCTAACTGCAACCCCACATATTCTCCTTCCCGCCAAGGTCTAATTTCAGTATATTCGCATTTCATGCAACCAATTTTTGAAAATACCTGATACCTCCCCCCTCCAGGAATGGAAATACTCCTAGCCTCATTAATAGCTACCGATCCTTCTCTCATCAACAAGGGACTGATGATCAAGCCAGCCAAGAGCCAGACATAATTCTGGGCTGGGTTCTGAATAGCCATGTAGAGCATTATCCCCCAGCTCACTAATCCTGCCGCCATTAGAATACCACCTATTATCTGGCGTCTTGTCTTCATGCTATCTAGGTATCTTAGCTCTTCCTCTCCCAGAACACGAATGATCTCGTGCACACCAATTCTTTCTTTCCTCTCCAATTCTTTATTCACAGTTACCACCGCCACCCGTCTCTTTAAAAACGTTATTAATTCCAAATCATCTAAATTTGTAATGAAGAAAGCTAAAAAGTTATCATAAAAATAATCCTCATAAGCTTCCTAACCTCTAGCTTAACCGAATACTTTAAAAAACTTGATTAGCTACAACATAGAGAAAACGGTTAGGGGCCGTAGTCTAGCCAGGAAGGATGCCGGCCTTGGGCGCCGGTGGTCGCGGGTTCGAATCCCGCCGGCCCCACCACCTCCTCCTTAATGGCCAACCCGTTGTTTAGTATTACTCATGCTCCTCATTTGGCAAGCTTGCTTATCGGAAAGTAAGATTTTTAAACCCGTTCGGGAATCTACACTTAATCACTAAATAGATGTCGATGAAACATATATAGCGAATACAGCTCTAGGTCGATTGCCCCGGTGGTGTAGCCCGGTCAAGCATGCCGGCCTTTCAAGCCGGCGACGCGGGTTCAAATCCCGCCCGGGGCACCAACTAAAACAAAAAGGTACGCGGAGGAAAGAATTAATAACTTCTTCTTATTATCTTCTTTAGATAGTAGGGTATTATGCATTAAACAAGGAGGAAATAGCTAATGGTAAAGGAAACTGATGGAATACCACTAAGCGCCCGCTCTAAATACATGTGCCTAAGGTGTGGACATGTATTTGAAATCTCCATGGAGCTTTTCAGTGAAATAAACCTGATAATGTGTCCTCGATGTGGCTGGCCAACGGCTATTAAGTTGAGACCGCGTACACGAAAGATTGTATATGGGGTCTAGAAGAATTGCCCACAAAATTAACACCAGAGATCCTTTCTGAGTATTATAGACGAAAGTTTTCAGTCGCACCCCTATTAAAAGTAGTAAGTGTAGAGAATTTTGACCACAGAGAGTTTGGCTTTTTAGTAATTTCGGAAGAAGAGCAAGAACGTTTTATCAGGAATCTCTCGTTCAAAACTCCTTTCGAATTAAAAAAATTTATGAGCGAGAGAGGCGTTTTAGCAGCTTATGTTGGAGCTCTCTTCGACCCTCCACCTACTCCTGAAACCTCAATAACTCAATTAAGATGGTTGGGAAGAGAACTTGTCTTTGATATAGATTTAACAGATTATGATGATTTGAGAACTTGTGGAAAAGGAAAGGATCATGTTTGTCCTGTTTGTTGGAAATTCGTTGTAGATGCTGCATTAATAATCGATGAGACTCTCAGAGAAGATTTTGGCTTCTCAAAAATCGTGTGGGTATACTCAGGGAGACGCGGTGTTCATGCGTGGGTACTAGATAAAGAAGCAAAGGAACTCTCTGAAGAAGCCCGCGAAGCTGTAGCTGTCTATGTAAGTCCAGATTCTCCTGATGAGCCATTAGCTTATAGATACCAAATGCGCTTACTTAAGATGTATGCTATGAGAAACAATATCTTACTTACTAATTTGAGAAAACGAGATATCCAGAAACTATGGAAGGAAGTACGTAAAAGTATCCCCAGGATAGATAAGAAAGTCACCATGGATCACGTGAGATTATTACGAGTGCCTGGTTCCGTGCACAATGCAACAGGAAGAATAGTCACTATAATCAAGGATATTCAGGAATTCTATATTGATGATGCCCCAACTGTATGGGACGTTTTAGGCATCGATTTAGCAGAAACTAAATAGTGCTCAATAAAGTAAGTGAATGAATAAGCATTTGCGAAAATTTCAATAATGATTCGTTAGCCGACATAGTAGTACTGCCCAAGAGATTTTTGTTGCAGATCAAGCTTACTGCCTGGTTTGTTAATTCGAGGCCTTTTCGTGGTTCTATCTCTTCTGAAGGTTATCCCCAACATTTTTAGGAACTTGTTCATTCCGTCTAGCATGCTATATGGGCCTGTAGCAATTCCGTGTTTTCCAGGTTCGCCCTCGAAGACGATTAATCTACTGGCTACGTAATCTACAACGAGGAGATCATGTTCCACGACAATGATTGTGGCATTACTGGATTCCGCCAAATTCTTGATTGTTTTAGCTACCCAGAACCTATCCTCGGCTGATATGTAGGCGCTAGGCTCGTCTAGGAGGTAGAGATCCGCTTTCTTAGCTAGAGCATGGGCTATCGCCACTTTTTGCAGCTCGCCTCCACTTAAATCCCCTAGCTCCATGTCAAGGATCCTCTCTAACCTTAGGGGGTGGATTACGTATGTTCGGAACCATTTATCTTCGATAACCCCTTTTCTCGCCTTCTCGATTTTTTCCCGCACGGTTAACCACTCATCATCCCCCACGAATTCGCTTAAGTATTGCGGCTTATAGGATATCTCCAATTGCGAAGGCAATTCCCAATCATATCCTTCATCTGGTCGCAAAATACCTGCAATCAGTTTTACAAACGTTGTTTTCCCGATCCCATTAGGCCCTAGAATACCTATCACTTCACCTTTTCTTAGTTCTCCTGGATTCACTTCTAGTACGAAACCGTTAAAGGATTTCCTGAGTTTTGGATAGGTTAGCAGTACTTCTTTCTTGACAGATTCATCAACTGGAGCCCATACCGTGAATCTTATCGGTGAAGCCCTGAATCTCACATTCTCGTCAGGAATGTACCCCTCCAAGAAGATATTGATGCCGTCCCTTACGCTTCGAGGCTTGGATACTATCCCATAAGCATTTGGTTCTCCGTAGTATATACAAACATAGTCGCTTATGTAGTCGAGAATTGCTAAATCATGTTCAGCAACTAGAACATATTTCTGGTTCTTCTCCGCTAACTCTCTTATAGCCTTCGCCACCCGCATCCTTTCAAGCACATCTAGATATGATGAAGGCTCATCAAATAGGTAGACGTCAGCGTCTTTTTCCATGGCGACTGCTATGGCCAGTTTCTGAAGTTCTCCCCCGCTAAGCTTGCTTATTGGTCGATCAAGAACGCTTCTTAGCCTTAGTTCATCGATTAGAACGTCGCTTATTCCTCTTTCATCGCGCTCCTTTAATACGTTCCTCACAGTTCCCTTGATTATTTTGGGAATCATGTCAACGTATTGAGGCTTGTAAACAACTCGTAATTCCTTATTAGCGAGCTTGGAGAAGTATTGCTGGAGAAGAGATCCCTTGAAACGTTCTATAATCTCGTCCCAATCAGGTGGATTCTCGTAATTGCCCAGATTAGGCTTCAATAATCCTGCTAAAATTTTGAGACTAGTGGATTTTCCGATAGCGTTCTGGCCTATCAATCCCGTAACATTCCCCCTGATAGGGATAGGCAGTCTATATAATGCGAACATGTTGGGGCCATACCTGTGAATGATTTCTTTTTCAACGGGATACGGCAGGTTCACAATAATTATTGCCTTAAAGACGCAATATTTAGCACATATTCCACAGCCAATACATAGATCTTCATTTATTCTCGGAAACTTTGTTTCCTCATCTATCTCGAATACCTTGGTTCCCGCTCTCTGAGGGGGACAAACACGCATACAGGTGTAATTTGTTTTATCTGGTCTACAGCGTTCCGTATCTATGATAGCTATTCTCTTTGGCTCTTTACTCGCCATCGAGGATCACCTTTTTGTTTTTGATTAGATAATCTACTAGCTCTTCAGCGAAAGTTTTAACGTCTTTAAACAATACAGCCATTACATAAGCATCTTCTCCATCAGCATAATATTTACTTATTCGAGCAACAATTTTCATACCGAGTTTCTCATACAGTCTTATGGCCGGCACGTTACTTACACGAACCTCTAAAAATACCTCATGAACGTTTCTCTTACCCATTGCTTTGAAAGCCAGAGCCATTAGGCAAGTGGCGATGCCTCTACGTCTATACTCTTTAAGCACACCTATCGAAAATACATGACCCTTAGTAACTATTCTTGATTTATCGAAAAAAGAAGGACCATCATCAAGCTTATTCATTATATAACCAACAACCCTATCCTCTTTAGAATCTATAGCAACGAAAAACATATCTCTATACAATCTCCATATTGATAAAAACGTGTATCTCGAATAATTCTCTGGAAGCGTCGCCCTATTCACAAACATAACTTGCGGGATATCCTCAAATTCGCAATTCCTGAATACAATATTATCGAGCCGTAACTCGTAGTTTTTAATTTGCAAAAAATGAACACCTCTTTAACCTATACCATATCCACGGTGATGAACATTGGTTATATCGCTATATCAAATTTTCAGAACCCCTACACAAGTACGAATTATTGAGGAATTACTAAAGAACCCCAACGAGTACTTCACTGTTAGTAAGATGGCTAAGCTAATCAACGCGTCACCCAGCGCCGTATCTTCAAGAGTCGAGAAATTAGGGGAACTGGGAATAATAAGATTCGTAGGATCCAGCGAGAAAGCAAAAATATTCAAACTAAACACTGATAGCCCAATTGTTAAGGCATTACTAGAGCTTGTTAAGAAACTAGAAAAAATAGGAGAGACCTCTAAGGAGTAATCAATGACCCATACTTAGTCACAGCCTTTAAGTCGTTCCTCTTAACAAGATCTATAATCTGAACAGCTTCCTGCGGTTTATTCCCATTAAATACTACAACAGGGATCCTCGCTCTCTGAATAATCTTAAGCGCGTTTAGATCTATTAATCTATACGTCCCGGCCTCTGCTTCGTAATTCTTAATTATCTCTAGCAATTCCTGAGTACTTATTATAGGGATCTTCTTCGCGTTCGGATCCTTGAAAGGATCACTCGTATAGATACCATCAACGTTAGTAGCTAATAGGATAATATCTGCTCTCGCAGCCTCAGCTATCTCCGCAGCCACACCAGCTGTTGATTGGCCCGGAAAGAACCCGCCCGAGAAAAACACTTGATAAAAATCAATCAATCGGAGAACATCATTGACAGATAATATTACCTCAGGATATGCATTTATCTTACACAAGTTCTTACAAATACTCAGGAGCAAAAACGCGTTTACCCTAGATACGTGAATCCCCAGCAGATCCCCTTCAAACGAGGAGCCACCAGCCTCTCTCAAAACCCTTATATATTCCCTCGCGATATAGCCTCCGCCAGTAACAACAAGTAATTTGTCCACTTTCTGAGCCAGAGAACAAATGACTTTAGCCCACGAGATAAATCGATCCTTATCCAAAGTTCTCTCGGGCCAGAGAACAGAGCCACCTATTTTCACAACAACTCGCATAGATCCTTACCCAATAGTAAGTACTTGATTGTTTGTTGTTTATTATTGCTCTATTAATTTTGACTTTTTGTCAACTATTATTGCTCTATTTTCTGGCCGACTTTCAATCTCGAATCTAAACAAGTCCATATGTGTCAGATACTATCCACGCAACCTTGATTTTTCTCGAAGGTTATAATCGCAAGCTAAGGTGTATAAAATGTGCCCACGCTGGATGAAGGATCACTGTCTTATTTACTAACGTATATCCCATAGCTAAAGTAGTCAAAAATCCTGAAAACACTTTTAGGCGGCCTACTTATTTCCCTTGCATATTCTCTCACTTCTCGGCTCTTGAAAAGTAGTGTTAGGAATCTGGCCCACGCACCCAAGACATCTCTGATGTCTATTGCTCTAATTTCGCTAATCCACTGACCCCATGCCGTAGTTTTATAAATCCTGGCTATTATGTTGGAGAAACCGGCTTTTTTCAGTAAGCTTTTCTAGCCTTCAGGGGTCAGAAATTCCGCCTCGCCTAAGGCACGGGACAAATACTCAACTAGCTCTGAAAATGGGTTTTCTATCCATGTTACTTCATTAAACCCAACGTAGCCTCCAGGCTTTACCACTCGTTTGAATTCCTTTATTGCTTCTTGTTTATCCTCTATGAAGACAATTACGAAACTCGCAGATAACAGCGTCGAAGAGGCTGTCCTTGAAGGGCAGTTTTGCGCATCCGCAACTATAAACTCGATTTTATCCTTAACACCATTTCTCTTAGCTCTTTTTTGGCCCTCTCAATCATCTCTTCGGAAATGTCTACCGCCACCACTTCGCAGCCATACTCTTTTGCTATGTAGCAAACGGTTATTCCGACGCCGCAACCAACCTCCAGAACCCACGAGTCTTTATTAACGCGACATAATTCAATCAGCTCTTTAGTAGCTTTCAACCCACCCATATGCTTGGTCAGACCCCAAGAAGCCTGCATCGCAAAATAATAAGATTTCGGTTGAGTGGCTCTCCTCGATGCTGTTTGTCTTTGACTCCTCATTCTTTAACACTTAAACATTAATAGTTCACATAATTCCAAAAGGTTTCATAATTGTAAACGAGTTCTTTTCACTCAACCTGATAGACCCAAACTTGACTTTTCCCAAATATAAGAGGAAATTAAATGTAAAGTTTTATGCCCTTTAATTGCGGTGTACGCGGAACTGTGAACAAGTGGAGATTAATTTTGTCGAAACATAGGACTCACAACCATCGTATTCAGGAGTGAAAGCTACCTGAAACTATGGAGGTTTTGTCTCCTTGAATTTCTCGCTTGCCTGTTCTCCTCCTACGCCCCAGTTTTCCTTAGGTATCTCGTGTATCACTACCTCAACCGCGTGTGCTGGTATTCCGAGTTCTTCGAAAGTCTTCGTGATCCCCTTTATTATCTTGATCTTGGCTTCCTTTGAAACACCACTCCACATGTAAACATGCACTATGGGCATAGAGACCACCTACTATGTTACACTACGTTTTTCACTCCCAATAAGTATTCCCAAAATTTAGTTATATTTAATTTAGTTGAGAAATACTCACTCTCATTCCGCATATCATCCCCTTCAATGGGCACCTATCAGCGAGAGACGCCGCTTGGGCACACAGCTCATCAGGCCTCAATCTGCAGATGAACACCCTCTGGGACAAACCCATTACAGGGAATTTTATGACCCCATAACTAGAGACAAACTTAGACACTTACACTATCACTTTGCTCTCAATTCGGTTCATAATGGATTGGTAGCTTTTTCTTAACGTCATAGCTATAAGCTTACCGAGCTGGTATACTCTCATCGAGGCATCTCTCCCCTGTGTGGTCACAGATAAATATGGATAGAGTACCCATAAAGGCACTTTACCACAAAGTCGCGAAAGGCATTAACTGGCTAGAACCGGGTTGCGGAAAGAGATAATATTTGCCTAAATAATCCAAAACATCTCAACTATTTTGAGAAGTGCCCCCTTTTATTCTGACGGAGAAACTTGACTAATGAGATCAACCATAAGTTGATGGAACCTCTTAAGGTGCTGAGATTTGCGATGCAACTCGTCTAAAAGTTTCCCAAGGTTATCTAGTTTTTGATTAACTATTTTCTTGAATAAATCTGGAGGACAGCTATATTCATTAGGGTTTATCCCAAAGAGCTTACATAATCTCAACAACCATTCCTCAAGACGAGGCCTTAATTCAACGAGAGTGGAACCATTGGGTCCCTTGTATATCCTTATCATCAAATCGTTATCCTCGCTCATCTCTTTGAACTTCTTAAGAGCAGATGGTTGAGCGCTCCATAGATCCTCATCAATAACTCCTACTGACCCTGCAATTTTGAGAGTACGTTTTAGCACTCTCGGCTTATCTCCAGCATGAATTATATCGATATCAACTCTTGTTTTCAATTTCTCAACTTCGACTATAGTTTCGATAAGTTTTTTGTCTGGTTCACATTCTACGATTATCTCTTTCATCTCCTCACCTTATTAGGCGCTCTAGGTTAAAGAAGACGTCAACATCAAGATCTAAGAGCTCTGAAAGTTTCTCCTTAGATACGACGTAAACCTTTGTTTCATAATTTGAGAATTTGGTGACAACCACGTTAATATCCTTTATTGGGGTTTTCTGAACTAGAGGTATGAGGAAGTAGGGATTATGAGTGGATATGAAATATTGATTTTCCTTATCGTCGGCAATAGATTCCGCCAGCATTTTCACATAAAAAGGGAAAGCATGGCTCTCCGGTTCCTCAAGCGCTATTACCGCTCCCTTATTAGATTCGATAACGGTAAAATTGAACACCATTCTCAACAATGTCTCAGAGACAAGATACGGAGGAAGAGAGATGCCAACACCATCCATAATCTTCAAAATCTCGATCCGTTTCTCATCCGGCTTAATGATAAGCTTATACCCGAACTTCTCAAACAAACTACCGATAAGCATCCTCAAATTGGGATTGCTATACAATACGCCCAAGAGATTATCACCTGAGGGAGGGTAAAGATAATCAGTCGGCTCAGACCTAGTCCCTATTGTGCCCAAGAAACGATAAAAACGGAAAAACTTCAACTGATCAACACCTAAAGATTCCACGAAAAAATCTGGACGCACAGGCCGTCTTCCCTCTCTCCGTTCAGATGATTCGGGCCATCGATCCTATATCTGAACATTATATTAGCATCTTCCACCTTCGCGGAGACTTCGGCAAAATTCGCTTTTATGACAAGTTCTTGCTCAATGTCCTTATCGTAGAATAGCTCCCTGAAAACCCTAGTTCTCACGTATTTTTCAGGGGCACCGCCCAAGCCGAGGTACGAGAGAAAACCTATGGCTTTTAAGATGTTGGATTTCCCAGAATTAGGCTCGCCGATAAAAACGTTAATTCTTTTACAATCTATTCTTATATGTCTTATAGACTTGAAATTCCGAATCTCTAGGCTCGTTATCAAACCGACAACCCCTTACTAGAACAACATCTGAACCTCAAAGACATTTTATACTAAGAATCATATCTAGGTTTTACCCCACTCCATCAGCCAAACAAATAGTAGCTTTCTCATGCAACATTCCTAACGCATCATGGATAATACAGGAGCTCTCGAAGGACTAAAAACAAGATCTAGACCTATCAAAACTTAGAGAACAATTCTTTAGCATCTAAAAGTATCTCAAACTGAGCATGATATTTCTTTCTCGTGAAGGTGGAGCGTATATGCTGGTTGTTTTCATGGTTTCTTCTTGTGAATATATGCTAGAAGTTCTGTAGGACCTAGTATTTTGATCCTCTTATTCATTATCTTTGTCTCTCTTGTATGCGCGTTTCTCAAGGAAAGTAGGTCTGGGTCTCCACTTACAATTATCTGAGCACAAGAGTCGTATGCGACCTCCAGAAATTTATTGTCATCGGGATCTTTACATACAGAGATTCTAGTAAGAGGAATGACGATATTCGAGACTTGTCTTATGAGTTGTACATAGTTATTAATATCTTCTTGGGACAAGACTTTTGCAAATTTGGGTCTGCTTAATACGCATTTTAGTTCACATAAGATCTCTACGGAGATGAAATTTATTATAAGACCATCGATAACATACTCCAGAATTCGAGCACATTTTCCATGAGTTGAGAGAACAGCTGAGACGAGCACATTAGTGTCCATGACAATGCCTAGTGCTTCTTCTCTTCTCTCCATTTCTTTATTTCCTCTAATATCTCTTCGTCGGAAAAAATAGCGGCACGTGCCCTAAGGTTCCTTAAGAGCTCTTTAAGTTCAGTTCTGGTCGAGAGGACGACCTCATGAGATCTTATTCTTGTATCACTGAGATTCATTGTACTAGTTTTACTAATTTTCTGGCGAAGGTAATCGATCTCGTATACCGTTAAATTAACTGAAAGAGAAGACATATTCTCTCTCCCTTAAATCATTGTTTGGAAGATGTAGTTACGACGTTTGTTGATACTGTCACATATATGGGTTCTCCTGTAATTGGATCCCTCTCCGACGTTTTATATACTTTGACTAAGACAAGTTTCACTTTCAGTATTCTACCATCCTCTAATCTATAAATATTCCAGTCCTCCTTAATCGGCTCGAATTTTATTTCTTCACCTTCTATAGTTCTACCATCAGGTAGAGTGAGCTTAACCATACTTCACACCTCTAGAAAAGGGATTCCCTTTATCCTTATTTATTCTTATCTAATCTAATTTCTTTAACAGGGGATATTGCGGTTCCGTTGATATATCTTTTTACTTGCAGCTGTTAGAAAATCTTTTTGTTTTCTCTAATCAATTGCAGGAATAGTTTTAAAAAAATGGAACCACTATTTATCGATGATAGAATCAGCATGCGGGGGTTCCCGAGCTGGCCAAAGGGGCCGGACTTTATTGACTCAGGGCCAAACTCAAGATCCGGTGGCGCAGGCCTTCGCGGGTTCGAATCCCGCCCCCCGCACCAACCTTTGTTCTCGTATAATAAGCTGTTCTTCTTGACATACCATATCAAGTATTCTCCAGTGGAAATTTGGTGTTCACAGAGTGTAAGTGTGAAAAATTCAAAATGCGCCGATTGGCCAAAAATCGCTTCATTTTGCAAAGATCACAGTGAGAAAATTTTATTTTGTATCAATTGCCTTGTTGTGAACAAGGAATGCTTCGTTTCGATGTTTCCACTGGAAATGAGGGGGTTCAAAAAATATTCACAATGTTGTGAAATGTGAAGAAACAATCCCCCCATATTTCTATTGGAAAAGACCCTTTAACAGTGCGTCTACACACCTGCACTCTAATGATCTCCAGCTAACTCTTCTCGGCGATGTTTATTACGCAGTATTAGCTAACTACGGGAACACTATCAGAGAATAATAAGGTTGCTAATTCTAGTTATGGAATATTGTTTAGTATCATGAATCAAGTATAGAGAAAGTCTTTAGTAAATGAGACTAGAGTCTCTGACTCGAAAAAATCAAAATGTTTAATTAGAGCTGTAATTCGAGCGATTCATAGACTCGGTTTCCACTGGAAACAAGGAGAGCATGGGATCTTCATAGTGAAGATCTTTTCCATTGAGTGATTTCCTTATCAAATTATGTTCTTGGTTAGAGATCCTGTGTTTCTAATGTGTTTCGCCTGTTTATATAGTCCATGGTGAGTATCAATCATCGAGACTAGGGATAAATAATGAGTGTTTCTCGGGAGATTCCAGTGGCAGACAACAGTGGCCTTAAATTGAAACTGCGGAAGGGTGATTTGGAGCTCGAGGTATCTATCAGTAGTGATTTTGGTGAGAAGCAGCTTAAGATCTTGCAGAAATTTATCTCGAACATAATATCGGGTGCAAACACTGTGGAGTCGAGTAGTGAGAAGCCGAGAGCTAGGACAAATATATCCATATACGAGAGGCTCAAACAAGCGATATCAACGGTTTTCAGGTATGGTCAATGGTTTAACAGCTTGGAGGCTAAAGAGGCTTATGAGGAGCTTTTTGGAGAGGAAATTAGAGTATCTACGTGCTCGACATACCTGAGAAGGCTGGAAGAGGATGGTTTCTTGATTTCGAGGAAGCAGGGGCGTATCGTAGAATATAGTTTAAGAAAACCGTTAGAGGTAGAGCCAGTTATTGATCAGAACCGCTTAACTGAATAATCTCTTTTAGTTTACGAAGGACTTCTGCTGGGTTAGGTGATCTATAGACTGCTCCCCCTACAATCATTATAGCTGGGTTGTACTTTAGTACCACATGAGCATTCTGTGGTGTTATGCCTCCCGCTACGGCGAGTTTCTTCGGAGGTATTATTCCCCCTATCCTCTCTAGTCTATCTACAACTTTTACTCCTGAGGATTGCTGATCTAGGCCCACATGGACCAGTACATAATCCGCGCCAAGTTTTAGTGCCTTTAAAGCATCATCAACTAGGTTCTTAGAGCAGATCAAATCAACCATTACTTGGCCTCCGTATTCTTTAGCAGTATCTAGAGCATCCAAGATCGTTTTTTCAGAGGCCACCCCTATCACCGATACTATATCGGCCTCATGCTCGAACGCTATTTTACTAGACAAAGCACCAGCATCAGAAATCTTCAAATCAGCGGATATGAGGGATCGATCACCAACAATTTGCCGCAGCTTTGGTATTACGTTACGAACGCCGTGAGCATATAGAAGGGGGGTGCCGGCCTCCACGATATCGACATTATTTTCGACCAAAACTCGGGCTAACTCGAGAGCTTTTTTCAAGTCTATGAGATCCAGAGCTATTTGTAGAAGAGGCCTCGGCATGAATTCTCCTCCTTCCTTGTCTAGTCCTTACTTATGATACTAATAATGATTTAATGTTTTTATAGGGTACCTTAGTATGGCCGCGATTCCACCTAGTCGCGCAAATTGCTTCCCTGCAGGATGCATCGTACTTACGAATAATATCCTACTCCTCGTAGCTTTGGCCAATTTCACGAGTTCCAAGATCCTCTTTCTAAGATTCAAATCAGTGGTGTTTATAAGAGACATTGATATCATCAAGGTCTCTACGGCCCCCATCTCTAATGCTTCTTTGACTTCTTCGTATCCATAGACCGCTAATCTATCGTTTTTCCCAATATGCATGAGTAATTCTTCTATTTTCGCTGTCTCCTCAGCTACTCGCTGCTCAGCCAAAACTTTCTGAGGTGTGCCTCGTCTAATTAATTCGTAGAGGCCGGCCTCAGTACCACTAGTGACGGAGTCAATCAGAATGGGGATCTTCCTGTTGAGTCTTTCCTTAACAAAATCTGCGAAGTGTTCTTTTGTGAATCCAGGGCCGCCAATAATTATTGCTTGTGGCTCATACTGGTTTATAGCTTCTGAAACAACGCTTAAGACATCGGAGAAGAATTTGCGTAAGCGGGATTCATACTCTTTATCGGATTTATCAGCGAAAACTCCTCGGACGCTGGTTAATACTTTTAATCCGTAAGAAGTTAAGACTCCGATTGTGGCTTCTTCTTCTTCAATAGCTATCAATAATATAGGGCTAAACTTGGTCAATTCCTCGGCTTCTCTGAGGGGTTGTAGATCAATATCACTGAGGCCTTCCGGCCTTATTATTGTGATAGAATCGCCCGCTTTTACATTAATTGTGTGGTAAGATCCTATGGAGACGAAACGTTCAGGCCCCTCAAGAATTCTTCCCTTTAATCGCAACATTTCTGCAAACTCGTGAAACCCCACGTCTTGGATCTCTATTTTTAGAACCATTGGTTTTCGCACAGATACGCCTTCTCGAATCTTTATGCGTCTTGAGGTTCTCGCCACCGCTATGTCGCCGGGTCTTATGAAAGAGAACAAGACATACAGATCATCGGTGTTCTCCACTAGAATCTTGATGAGGCCTTGTTTTTTATCGATCTCAAGTATACGCAATGTTATCCTCTCATAATATGGTTCGAGGAATGATGCTAAGGAGAAGAAGAATATGTTATTAAATGTTCAGAGGTATAGATTGGTGCGGGGGGCGGGATTCGAACCCGCGAAGGCCTGCGCCACCAGAGCCTCAGTATGACCTTAGGAAACTGGCCCCTTTGACCTCTCGGGCACCCCCGCATGTGATTCATTCTTTATACAATTTGGACTATCTTTTTAAGTTTTCAGTAAGGTCTTTCTGATGCTTAGGTGATTCACTTGAAGGATTTATCATCGAAGTCCTTAGAAAATCTCAAAAGGTTCTTTGAGGAGAATCCGTGGCAGAGAAGGTTAGAAGATCTCAAGGGAGAGGGCATCGTAGTACAACTCTTCGGGGATAGAGCCATCATATGGGATCCTGAAAAGGGCTATAAGCTGTATTATTGCGGGTTTTTTGGGAAACCACTAGGAATCCCTAAACCAAAAATTGGTGTGAAGTATAATGTGCCCTATGAACTCTCCCTGTATGAAGTATTGTACCTACTGGAGGCAGGGGTCGTTAAAGTAGTGGATAGTGAGGGTAAGGAACTCGAGGCCGAGGCGGTTAGGGAGATAGGGAGAAGGAACTATAGTGCTTTTGATGCTAAGTACCATGTGTATAAAGATCTCAGGGATAAAGGCTTTATAGTGAGACCTGGTTTGAAGTTCGGGAGTGATTTCTCAGTCTATAAATATGGGCCAGGGATTGATCACGCGCCCTTCCTCGTAACAGTGTATTCTAAAGATACGCAGTTGTTAGGAATAGATATCATAAGGGCCGGCCGATTAGCAACTAGTGTTAGGAAGAAATTCGTTATAGCTACTATACTCGCTAATGGTGAGATAAAGTACCTAGTATTTAGTTGGTACAAATTATAGTACTTCTCCATAAAGAGTTTTCCAGGTGGCGTCATTGATCCGTACCTTAACGAATTTCCCGAGTAAGTCCTCGTTACCTTTTCCTTTAACAACGATTAGCTTATAGTTAAAGAGCCTTCCGATAAGATTAGCGCCATCTTTTTCTAAAAGTAAGGCTTCATAAGCCTTGTTAACATAGGGCTGGTTCCGCTCGTAGCTTATTCTTCGTATAACTTCAGCAAGTTCCCTTGATCTTCTCTTCAGTATTTTGCTATGAATTTTTGGATAAAGCTTTGAGGAGGGAACACCTGGTCTATCTCCGTAGCGGGAGAGATTGATAATATCTGGTTTGGTAGTTTCGAGTAGTTCTATAGAGGCTCTGTGATCTTCTTCTGTTTCTCCTGGGAAACCCGTTATTATATCGGTGGCTATTGTTGTGTCGGGGCCTAATTTTCTCCGTATGGTCTCGACAAGGTCTATGAATTCCTCAACAGTATACTTTCTATTCATTTTCCTCAGAATCCTATTTGATCCTGATTGAACAGGAATATGGAGATACTTGTATATCTTCGATGTTGTTTTCATGATCTCTAAAAGATCATCTATTATCTTCATAGCAGTGTCAGGGGACATCATCCCAATCCTTATGCGGAAATCTCCAGGAATCTCTATTATTTCCTTAAGCAAATCGACTAGCGTATAACCTAGATCCCAGCCGTAAGGCCCGGTATCCTGAGCGGATAATCTAATCTCACGTACGCCTTTTTCTACAAGAGCTTTTACTTCCTCAACTATCTGTTCTTTTGGATAGGACTTTAGATCCCCCCATATCCTCTTATCCACGCAATATGCGCAATGGCCTAAGCAGCCTCTGGCTATCGGTACGACAGCAATGAACTTATTGAAAAGTTCTCTTGTTTTACCGAGGGGCGTGAAGTCTTCCTTCTCCATCAATACTACTCTCTTCCCTTCCAGCACTTGGGGGATGAGGTCCTGGATTTTGAAGAGGTTATAGGGCCCTACTAAACTAGCTGTAGGAATTGTTCGCTGAATTCTATCATGTGATACTTCGGCTAAGCAACCAGCTATTATTAGCTTCTTTCCGCTCATCGATAATTTTTTGGCAAGGGAAATCATCCTATCCTCAGTAGGCTTTTTAATCGCACACGCATTCAAAATGATTACATCGGCTTCATTAACATCCTGTACGATAGTGTATCCAGCGGCTTTTAAGAGCCCCCTCATTATTTCAGAGTACGCTTGATTAACAGCACAACCCGTTGTGATTATGGCTACATTCGCAATTTTTTTGTTGTGTTTCATCTTTTACACCATAATCTAATAGTATGTTGATGTCTTCACATTTTGAATACAGTATTCTCACATATTGCTCACTGATCTGGAAAGCTATTATCCTGATAATCACATTACCTTAACAGGGGTTTCGGGATTTAAAATGATGAAAAAGGATAGGGAAGAGGATACAATAATAACTGTTAATGAAAAACCTCCAGCAGACAGAGACATTTTCTCGATGCTCCAACCATATGTTGCGGAGTGGTTCCGCAAGACGTTTAAAACATTTACTCTTCCCCAACGATATGCTATTCCTCGTATAAAGAATAGAAGAAACGTATTAGTTTTCTCCCCAACGGGTTCTGGAAAAACCTTGGCAGCGTTTTTGGCGATAATTAATGATCTGTTCAAACTTGGTGAAAAAGGAGAATTAGAGGATAAAGTATACTGCGTATACGTTTCTCCTCTAAGAGCCCTCTCTAATGATATAAGACGGAACCTGCAAGTCCCCTTAGCGGGAATAAAGATGGTTGCGGATGAGTTGGGGGTAGAATTACCAGACATTAGGGCATTTGTGCGAACGGGTGATACGCCACAGTCGCAGAGAAACAAAATGCTCAAGAAACCACCCCATATCCTGATAACGACGCCCGAGTCTCTCGCGATAGTTTTAAACGCGCCTAAGTTCCGAAAGCACCTATCGAATGTTAGATGGGTAATCGTAGACGAGGTGCATGAATTAAGCAGTAATAAGAGAGGAGCACACCTATCGTTGAGTCTGGAGAGGTTGCAATACTGGGTCGATGAGGAATTTACGCGTATAGGCTTAAGTGCAACACAAGCACCTGTGAAAGAGATCGCCAAATGGTTAGTGGGCTTTAGAGATGATGGCAAGCCGCGTCAATGCGATATAATAAAGGTACCAGCAATTAAACAGCTAGACCTTAGGGTTATCTGTCCCGTTAAGGATTTGCGAAATAGAGAGGCTGCGAGCAGAAAAATGTACGAGATTCTTAAAAACTATATCCGAAGATATCGTACTACACTCATTTTTACGAACACTAGATCGGGAGCAGAAAACGTAGCCCATAAGCTAGCGGAAATCCTGGGTGAGAGCTTCACGAGGCTTCTAGGAACGCATCATAGCTCATTAGGGAGGGATATTAGATTAGAGGTGGAAGAAAAACTAAAGAGGGGCGAGCTTAAAGCCGTTGTAACTAGCACAAGCCTAGAACTGGGCATAGACATAGGGTATATCGATCTTGTTGTTCAAATAGGATCCCCTAAAAGCGTAGCCAAAGGGCTCCAGAGAATAGGCCGGGCCGGCCACGCACTTCATAAGGTTTCGAGAGGACGATTCATAGCGATGGACGAAGATGATCTCGTAGAGTGTACTGTCCTAGTAAAGTATGCCTATGAGGGAAAAATCGATAGAGTGCGGATACCTAAGAACCCTCTCGACGTACTCGCACAACACCTCGTTGGGATGAGCCTTGAAAAGAAATGGAGCGTGGATGAGGCTTATAAGCTGATTAAGAGATCCTATAACTTTCACTCACTAGACTGGGCAGACTTCATAGCTGTTCTAAAATATTTAGCAGGATATCATGTGGATCTAGAGTACAGGCAGGTTTATCGCAAACTATGGTACGATGAAGAGGAGGGTGTTTTTGGCCGGAAGAAAGGATCCAGAATGATATATTTTCTCAACTTAGGTACGATTCCAGAAGAAGCTGATTATGACGTTATATTAGTTACGAAGGAGAAGAGAAGGAAATTTATTGGGCGGCTATCGGAACCATTCGTTGAACGATTAGTTCCCGGAGACGTCTTCGTATTAGGCGGCCGTAAATATAAAGTAATCAAGATAAGAGGAAATAACGTTTTTGTATCCGAGGCTAAAGAGGAGAAACCAACAGTACCCTCTTGGATAGGTGAGATGTTACCGAGAAGCTGGGATCTCTCACTAGGCGTGGGAGAATTTAGAGAGATACTTGAAAAAGTCCTTAAAGAAGAAGGTCGTGAAGCGGCTAAGAAATGGTTAAGAGAGAACTTTAAGCTAGGACGTTATTGTGCCGAGAACATAGTGAGGTATTTTAAGGATCAACTGGAGTTTCTTGGAATTATTCCATCGCATAGAAAGATTGTTCTAGAGGAATTCATTGATGACCTGGGAAGGTACACCATAATCTTTCATGCACCATACGGTAGAAGAGTGAACGACGCGCTTTCTCGAGCTTGTGCGTACATCGCGTCAAAACTTGTAAGAAGCAACGTCGGTATAGGAATCACGGATGATGGTTTCGCTCTCGTGTTACCTAGAGGCATACGACTAGAGCCTAGGAAAATAATTGATGAGTTGCTCCAAGCAGATTTGAGAAGTGTTTTAAAGGAAGCTATTAAGGGAACAGAGCTCTTTGTTAACAGGTTCAGGCACTGTGCAGTCAGAAGTTTTATGATTCTTAGAGCCTATAAAGGAAAAGTAATCTCCGTGGAGAAAAGGAAAATCAAAGCACAGACGCTTCTCAAGTATCTAGGCGAAGATTTTCCAGTGATAAAAGAAACTTTCAGGGAAATCTTGGAAGATTACATGGACGTAGAACATGCCGAGCAAGTGTTAAAATGGATTAGAGAAGGAAAAATCAGGGTTTTGCAAGCGAAGAAGAGAGACCTAACTCTAGCGTCACCATTTGCGCATAATCTGATCCTCTCAGCAGAAGCCGACATATTAACGATGAAAGATAGGGAAGCATGGATTCTAGCAATGTATGAGAGACTCAAGAAGAGCAAGGAAGAGAAAGCGAGCTAAAATATTCTAATCTCCCTAATTTTTGGGAGTTTTAGTATTCCTGAAGAAAGAATACCGAAGGCTGTGAAGTTATCTATATCAGCTCTTTGAAGTATTGGGGATAGAAAATCATCAGGAAGAGACGCATTAACCTCAACGCCGGTAGCGAGAGGAGAAAGCGCTGGTAAAACTAATAAGCGGACGTCTTTATTATCTGGAAACGGGCCCACCAAGAATGCTGGAATTTTTTCTTTTCCACCAACTTCGTCTCGGAACATTATTGCTGGGTGTTCATGGCCCATTATTACCCATTTAACGTTGTGCTTATCAAGAAGTTCGGGGGGTAGATCTTTATGCCCATGAATGAAAAGATATTGTCCATCCACATAGTACGGTTCTCTAAAATCAACATCGAATCTCTCTAACACACCCTTGATAAAATTATCATGATTACCTCTCACAAGGATAAAATGTATGCCAACGTCCTTTATCATTTCAAGTAGTTTTATTGTCTCCGAATGCTCCTGTAATGTTTTTTGCGCAAATTCGTGCTTAAGATCACCCACTATAATGAGTTTTCGAGGGCTTAATTCCTCAATCAGCATTCTCAACGTGTTGGATAATTCTTTAAACTGGATTGCTGGAATAAACAATCCTTTCAAGGCCATCGCGTATTCTATGCCAATATGAAGATCAGCTACGACCACAGCCTTGAGAGACCGAATGTATAATGCTCGATTTCTCAGAAGAAGAATGTCTCGTGAAAGAGGATATTCGGGGAATAACATCCTGAAACACATAGTAAAAAAGCAATTGGTGCGCCGGGCGGGATTTGAACCCGCGCCACCGGCTTGGGAGGCCGGCATCCTACCGCTAGACCACCGGCGCAGTTTGACTTCTATTCATAATATTATTTTTAGTGTATAGAGTATCACTAGGATTTTTTAAATTATTCTTCGGAGTAATGAGAAGGAAATTCTGGTGGGGCCGGGCGGAATCGAACCGCCGACCTCCCGGTCGTAAGCCGGGCGTCCTGCCACTAGACCACGGCCCCATCTGGGATCATTTGTAGTTTATTCTATTCGACAATTTAAAAGTTTTATTGATCTATGACGTGAAAGGATCTCTCATCCCTTTTCCGCTTTCCCGCTTGCTAACATTTTCTGAATGATTATGGCTAATATGATCGGCCAAATAAACCCTATGAATGTAGCTATCAACACTCCAGCTAGAAACTTAACGAGCCGACTAGGTATGTACCGTACATAAAAGACGATTGCAAGGGCACCTACTAGCTGAACTGTGACTAATAAGATAAAGTACATGAACAGATATTTCTTAACGGCGGTGCTTTCTTTTATTGTTTTAGTTTCGTTAGGAACCATAACGGGTATCTCCAAAAATTATTAGAATGAAAACATAGTGGGGAGCAAAATAAATTAGTAGGAGGATTTAGCGAGTGATGATAAGAACTCTCGGGCTGGCTGGTGTGGTTTTTATGTGATCCATATCAGGAACGAGATCAGGATACCGTATATGGCAATACCTTCTGCTAAACCTACATAAAGAATGGTTCTACCAAAAAGCTCGGGTTTTTCTGTTATAGCGGCGATCGCCGCCTCTCCTGTTCTAGCCACGGCATATCCAGCAGCTATAGCCGCTAAACCTGTTGATAATGCCATGCCGAGGAATTTTAAGCCCTCTTCACCCGTTGTAACGTGTTCCTGTGCCTGAACACTCCCTATTGAATATACCGAAAGAGCGAGAAGAAGGCCTAGGAAGAGGTACTGAAGAAATCTACTAGAGCGCATGTTATATTTCACCACACTAACTAATACTTAATCGACATCTCTGGTGAATTTTGGTATTGGAAAACCTATTTGAAATATAAATATAGAGTTCTAACGGTATGGGGGAAAGTCGAATAAAAATATGTTTAGAGAATTCTGAAAGGCTTGAACAATCTTCCAGTGCCTCTGTAGAACTTCGTCATGAACTCATAGAATACGAGCCTTAGAGCCTGTATCATTACTACTAGGAACTCTAGGGTCAAAGCGAAAATATTCAGGAAGATCAATCCCATTCCTATGCCCAGTAGTGGATTGACCTCTAGAAGTCTCGCGATGACAACTGCTAGGGCTACGTGGGCTATATTAAATCCTGCTAATCGTGTGTATGAGAGCATATTGGACATGAATGCGATTACAGTCTCGAGAAGGCCTCCGAAAGCCATCGCGACGCCTTCTTTTTCCATAATTGGCTTTATGAGCATGAGTATGATGCCGACAAGGAATGTGATTGTGGGGATCTTGTAGACCGGCATGTATGGGTCGAAGATGTTGAATACTTCTAATTTTAGCTCTGGAAACGCTATTCGTGGAATAGTAGTTCCCCAAGGAGTTCTTATTTCAGGAATCACGGTTATTCCTAGGAATGCAAAGGCCATCAATACGAATGACCAGAAGGTGATTAATCCAGCGAGACCTTTTTCTCCTAGTAATGCTTCTAGATAATGTCCCTCCCTAATACTGTTGTAGATCGCGATGAGCAATGCTAATGTTATTTGCAGAATACCGAAGTAGATAGCGATTTTTAGCAACCATACGACGTTAGACGACTTCTCTACCCAACCAGGAGCCAGACCCGGCCATAATGGATGAATGACATGTTCCGTTAAGAAGAAATCCCCTACTAATAATCCAAAGAAAGCCGCTGATAACCCTGCTCCGATCATTATTTTGCCTAGTTTTTTCACGGGTAGTCCCATAAGCTCATTTCGCTTCAGTACATAAGTAAATAGTACTCCCAAGAGCATAATTACTAGGCCTTGGCCAAAATCGGGGAACATGAAACCAAACATTATAGTCCATAAAATACCTGAAATTATTGTAGGATCTGTCTCATGAGGATCTGGCACACCGTACTGACGTATCATTGACTCATATGGTTTAAACAACGACGGTACACGCATAACTGTCGGTACTTCTTCGTGAGGTAAGGGATCTTCGTAGAAAACTAGTAGCTTATTGCCTATCTTAGATTTTAGTTCATTAATGACAGTTTGTGTTTCATGTAACATGTCTTCGGGAATCCAGCCTTGGAGGACGCTCATAGTAGCACTTCTGAGCATATTGAGCTTTGCTTTGGCCACGGCATATGCCGAGCGTATCACTGCATTCAAGAAGGGGGCTTCTTCTAGGAATTCCTGTCTTACTTTACTTAATTTGTCGGTAAGTTCCGCTAAGCGATTATTTAGGTTGTTAATTTTATCTTCTAGCCGTTTCTTAGCCTCCGCCGTATCTGGAGGGAGTTCTTCAGGGATTTCTACAGGATTAAACTCGAATAATTTTAGGTAATCGACGATCGCTTTAATATAATCTTCTAATACACTACGCACCTCAAGAAAGAGAAAACTTCTGTTTTCGTCGAGTTTAAAAACTTTGTAATTTACTCGCGAAAACTTCTCAAGGAAAGACAATACTCTTTGGAGAACATCATTCCCCAAAAGCCCTATTATAATTCTGCCTTCTTCGGGTTGACGTATCCTTGCTAGAGGGATGCCCGATTTTTCTAAATAGCCTACTAAAGCAAGTAATTGATTATAGTACAATATATCCTCTTTTGTCTTAGCTATCTGGTGTTGTATTTGCTCTATTTCTTTTTCATAAATTGTTAGTTTTTCTCCAGCTATTCTTAGATCATCCTTTGATATATCCTTGCGTAGTTGAGGTTTAACTTTAGGAACATCTAGTTTCTCGCGGAGTCCCTCTAATTTAAACAAGAGATTTTCTATATCTCTAAGTTCTTCAACGGTAGCTTTTCTAAAAACGCCAAATTCTTCTTCACTAAGAGGCTTTAGCTCAACAATGCCCTTTCTACCGAGCGCTGTTAGAATAGTGTCTTCGTATTCTTGAAACGTTATAATCGTTAGTTTTTTGACGGGAGTTACTGGCATAAAAGATTACCCTACGTTTAGCCTTAACTCTCCTATTAAAGGATGTAGATTTAAATGTAATGAACTTACGTAGTGTTGGAATATATGTGTTAAGACTGACTGTAATCTTATGGCGAATGATTGGTTAATCTGAATGAAGAATTCTTGTAGGGGCGGGATTATGCCTAGGAGCGGTAAAGGGCACGTTGATAAGGTATTAGAGAAGGTGCGTAAATTACGAGCGCAAATCGCTAAAACGCATGGCAAGAAGATAAAATTGCCGCGAGATGTGATCGAAGTTAAAGCTTTGCCTCCGCAGGAAGTGCATAAGAAACTGCATGAAGTTATCAAAGAATTTACTGAGAAAGTATTGAACGGGGAAGAACCCTTTTTCTTGATCCCTGACAGATCTTCCGATAATGTGATTTATGATCCGGCAACTGATATGGTTTTCTTAAGAAGGAGATTCCGTAAAAGAAGTTTTCTCTCGGCAAAATCTGTGAGAGAAGCAACCATCACAGCTAGAATCCTAAGTATTGTGCATGAATTATTAGAAGCTGATATTCACGCAACAAAGAGAGAAGTTTTCTATAATGATGTCGTACTATTTCAAACGCAGAGAGAAAGTGATGAAGCACTGGAAGATGTTGCAGCAATGTTAGGAGTCGAAAGGAACTCCTTACACGTCGTAGCGGCCGCGAAAGGTGCCGTAATAGGTAGGCTTAGGTTCAAGGAAAGAGTAGGAAACGATGTGCATGAGATAGATTGTACTAAGTTAGGTACAGGTGGATGGGCAATATCGCCTCTTGTAGACAGAATATTTGATATTGAGAGTGATGCAGAGTTCATTCTTGTGGTAGAGAAAGACGCTGCATTCCTGAGACTTGCTGAGGATCGTTTTTATGAGAAATACCCCTGTATAATTGTTACTGGGAAAGGCCAACCTGACATTGGGACTAGAATGTTTCTGAAGCTACTCGTGAGAGAACTCAAGCTACCCGTTTTTGCATTAGTTGACTCGGATCCCTTCGGGGTACACATAATGCTAGTTTATGCTGTTGGATCGAAGCGAATGAGTTACGAGACACCCTTTATCACTATCCCAGATATCAAGTGGCTTGGTGTTAGACCAAGTGATCTGGATCGATATGGTATACCAAAAACTGTTAGGATACCCATGACGAAAAAGGATATTGAGAGAGGTAAACAATTGTTACAAGAGGAATTTATCCAAAGAAGACCAAAATATAAAGAGGAAATAGAAGAGATGCTAAGGAAAAAAGAAAAAGCGGAGATTCAGGCCCTAGCTAGTAAAGGCTTTAGGTATCTTACGGAGAAATATCTACCAGAAAAACTAGAAACGGGAGACTGGATATAATTAGAAAGAAACTTAGAAAGAAACTAAGTAAATATGTAGCTTGGAAACTTATCACAAATTACAAACTAAATATAGCATCATTTCATTATATCGATTAAGGTTATAACTGTTGATATGAAGAATTAAAGAAAAGCTACTAAATTAGCCTTTATTCTCTCTGGAGGCTCACGATAGAAAATTCCGTGCAATATTGTTTCTAAATCCATCATCTCCCACTCGCATCTTCTAATATAATAGAAGATATAACCAACGGTAACCCCCGGTATTCGTAATTTCAGCATATATTTTTTGATAATTCTAAGCGCATCTTTGTGTGCTTCATCCTCTTTATTATCCAGTATTTTCTCAACAATCTTAGTATATGGTTGCAGATTTCGGAGAATATCTATTCTTGATGATGATCTTAATGCTTGGTATATAGAACCTAACGAAAGCGCCATTGGGTATTCAATTACTAAGAGCTCTAAAAGTTTGGGAGAATATCCATATAAATAAGGAGCAGTTGCGAGGAAACAATTTTCAATATCTATCTCTAGTCTAGTTATCTTTTCTAATTGCTCTAATCGAGGGTATCGAGTTTCTCTTATTGTATTTATTAAGGTCTCGTAGTAAGCTTTTTTAAGTGCAGCTTCTAGTAAGAAGAGACTCTTCTTCGAAATAATCTCTGATGCGATTTTGCTAAGTGTCTGAGAGTATATTTCGTGAGTCAATAAGTAACTCACTAACTCCTCAAAACTCTTTACTTTTTCAATAATATCCTGAAAATCGATGTCAAAGAACTTTAGAGCAAAAAGTTGATGAATCGGCGGTTCTGTAGACGATAGTATAGCGCTTGCGAGCTTTAGTATGTCAAGTAACTCGTACTTCCTTAGATAGTTAATTATAAGGTTTTCAAATCCTCTTCCTAAGGAGATCTTAACGAGGAACTCCATGCGTGCCCGAAATTTCTCTCTCAGAGCCTTTTTTAACTCTCTTAGCAGTATAGGATTGGGCTGCTCCATATTAATTTGCCGTAAGACATCGGAGTAATCTGTACGCGAGAGTAGTTCAGCGAATATCTTGACATTTGGTGAGAGGATGAGATCATAGTAAAATTGAATTGGTATTAATCTAGTATACAGACCATGAGCTCTTATTATTGGGTACATGGTTATCCCCCTCGGCGTTTAATAATTATATCCCGTACTAGTTTTATTCGCGTGAATTCTTCTAAATCCTCTTCCTCAATTAGATCTTGGATATATTTTGCAATGCTTTTAAGCTGGGGAATGATGATTTTTTCTAGAGCATTAACGGTTCTATTAGTTCTCTCTAGATCTAGGGCAAGTCCCTCTACACGTGCTTCTAGTTCCCCGAGTTTTATAAGGTCTTGAGTGATTTCCCAGAGGGAATAAACGAATTGTCTTAATATGGGAGGGTACTTATCAGCTATTTCGATGGTTTCTATAGCTTTCACGGTTGGTGCAATAACACCCATTACACTTATTGGGAGGATGCGTACACGAAGGAGACCTCTAGAGGCTGTAGCGTATGAAATAATTTTATCAGAGCCTATCAAGGAATATACTTCTACAAACTCCCTGAGCGATCTCTGGAAGTTCTCTAAGACTTCTTTTCTCACAGCTCTAAGTAGCTCTAGTAGTTCACGTAATTTGGATATTAATTCATCTCGTTTGTGAGATAATATCCTATAACCTTCCTCAGTTATTTGGATTCTTCTCTTTAGCTCTAATAGGAATCCCCTTGTTGGTCTAATCCTGAGACCTATAGACAACTACTATTCGACCTCCGTAGAAATTTTTCTGTACTTGGGATGGTATTTCTTAATGATCTTATCACTTATTCTTGTTAGTTCATCTTCGGGAAGTATTGTCAATAACTCCCAAGCAATTTCTAATGTCTCCTCGATTGACCTATTCTCATATACTCCCTGATTCACAAATCTGCGTTCGAACTCGTCAGCGAATCGTAGATATCTGCGTTCTCTCTCGCTTAAACCAATCTCTCCAACTATTCTAGCCAATCCCCTAGCTTTCTCTCCCTCAGCATATGCTGCGTACAACTGATTAGCTACGCTTGGATGATCCTCACGAGTTTTTCCTGCACCAATACCATCCTTCATTAACCGCGATAAGGAAGGTAGCACGTTTATGGGTGGGTATATGCCACGCGCATGGAGTTCTCTATCCAATATAATCTGACCCTCTGTAATGTAACCAGTCAAGTCTGGAACTGGGTGAGTCATGTCTCCGCCAGGCATTGTTAGGATAGGCATTAAAGTCACGGAGCCTTTCTTTCCTTTGATTTTTCCGGCTCTTTCGTAGATTGTTGCTAGATCCGTATAGAGATATCCTGGATACCCTTTTCTAGCGGGAACTTCTTCTCGAGCTATAGATATTTGTCTAAGTGCTTCAGCATAGTTTGTCATATCTGTTAAGATTACGAGAATATGCATATCGAGTTCAAAGGCAAGATACTCAGCTATTGTTAGAGCTATTCTTGGTGCGATGATCCTTTCTATAACAGGGTCGTCGGCCAAGTTAAGGATCATGACAGATCTATTCAAAGCACCCGTTCTTTCGAATTCTTCTTTAAAGTAGGCATATTCCTCGTGCTTAATACCCATCGCGCAGAAGACGATGGCAAAATCCTCTTCTCTGCCAGGAATTGTAGCTTGTCTCGCTATCTGAGCGGCAAGGACGTTATGAGGCAGTCCAGATTCGGAGAATAGCGGTAATTTCTGACCTCTGACAAGAGAGTTCATTCCATCTATTGCTGAGACACCCGTCTGAATAAACTCGCTAGGAGGTTCCCTTGCTGCTGGATTTATGACGGAGAAGAATATTTCTCTTTCTTCTTCTCCGACAGGGGGTGGTAGATGATCTAATGGTTTAAAGCTACCACTAAAAATTCTCCCAATCACATCATCGGAGAGGGGAATTTTGATTACCTCTCCTGTAAAGCGGACATATGCCCCAAGCTCAAGCCCCTCGGTTCTTCCAAAGACTTGCACTACTGCCAGGTTTTCCTGCGAGTCTAGAACAGTACCTAACATTTCTCGGCCGTCTGGTAGGATAACCTCTACCAACTCGTTATATTTTGCGCCTTTTACACCTTCAACAACCAGAAGTGGACCTCTAATTTCTCGTGTAGTTCGATAAATTAAACCAGTTTTATCAAATTTCTCCAAGCTCATTAAGCTTCCTCCTTAAAAATTGATTAGGTCTCTTCAAGGGAAATACCGTATTCCTCGGCCAGTTTTACTAAGGCCTCTTTTGCTTGATTACCTGTAGCTTCAACGTCCTCTAAGCGTTCCATTTCTTTCATCATCTTGAGATTCCGGATAATACCCGAAAGTTCTCGGATGCGATCTACCGGTACGTTGTTTTCGACAAGTTTCTTAGCTAGTGCATAGAACTCCATGATTATCCGCAACATTTTTGCCTGCTTTTCTGGTGGGCAGTAAGTGTCTACGGGGTGGAAAGCGTTCTGTATCAAGTATCCTTCCCGAAGAATCTCAGCTATCAATAGGATCAATTTTTGGGACTCTGGCAGTGCTTTTTCACCAACAATTCTAGCGATTTCCTCGATCTTAGCAGCTTCTTGGAGAAGCGACAAGGCTTCCTCTCTAAATCGTGGGAAATCGTGATCTACTCTCGTCCAATAACCAGCGAGTTGATCCAAGTACCTAGAGAAGCTCAGTAGCCAATTAATAGCGGGGAAGTGTCTTCTGAAGGCTAACTCTTTATCAAGCGCCCATAATGTTCCTACGAATCGCAGAGTTATCGAAGTAACAGGCTCGCTAAAGTCTCCTCCTGGTGGAGAAACAGCGCCCATTATAGTTAACGCTCCAATACGGTTGTCTTTACCTAAGGTAATAACTCTTCCAGCTCTCTCGTAGAACTCAGCTATTCTCTCAGCCAAGTAGGCCGGGAAACCTCGCTCAGCTGGGATTTCCTCAAGTCTTCCTGAAATATCTCGAAGAGCCTCGGCCCAACGTGATGTGGAATCTGCCATTAAAGCAACGCTATATCCCTGATCTCGGAAGTACTCTCCGATGGTGACTCCCAAGTAAATACTAGCTTCACGTGCATATACGGGAAGATTACTTACGTTAGCAATGAATATTGATCGCTCAATCAATCTCTTGCCAGTTCTAGGATCCTTTATCTCTGGGAAATGTGTTATGACATCAGCCATCTCATTTCCTCTTTCCCCACACCCTATGTAGATTACTATATCAGCATCGCTCCATTTCGCCAATTGCTGTAATGTAACTGTTTTCCCCGTGCCAAAACCGCCTGGTATCGCGGCTGTTCCTCCTTTCGCAACTGGGAAGAAAGTATCGATAACTCTTTGACCTGTTATTAGAGGTTCGGTAGAAGGAAGCCTTTCCTTGTAGGGTCGGTTTAGTCTGACGGGCCATCTCTGTAACATTGTGAGTTCTCTTTTCTCTCCATTACTAGTTTCTATCAATGCTATTGGTTCTACTACAGTAAATGATCCTTCGTAGATTTCCAGTACTTTAGCCTTTTTAATGCCGACGGGCATTAATATTCGGTGAATTACAGCAGAAGTCTCATGGATGGTTCCCAGAATATCTCCTTCTACGACTTCCTCCCCTGGTTTTACTGTTGGAATGAATGACCATTTCTTCTTCTTATCCAGTCTCTCTATTTTTGCTCCTCTCTGCATAAAAGGCCCGTACTCTCGCCAGAGCTCTAACTCTGAGAATTCCAATCCATCAAAAATCTGACCTATGAGCCCAGGACCTAACTCCGCAGATAGGGGTTCTCCCGTGTTTATTGCGGGATCGCCTGGCTTCAATCCGCTTGTGTCTTCGTAGCATTGACATGCGACCTTATTACCGAATATTCTAACGATTTCGCCGATAAGTTTTTCCTCGCCCAAGTACACAATATCTCCAATCTTTGCGTTAGGAACATCTTGTGCGATTACTAGTGGGCCATTAATCCTAATAATGCGACCTTTTTGCATAGCCAATATCCTCCTTCAAATAAATTTCTTGAATAGATCCTTATTTAGTCTGGTTCTTAATTTCTCTATCGCGGTTTTTAGTCTACCATCGAGCGTGTTCAGATAAATGTACGTATTATCCTTGTTTCTAGCGATAACACCGCCCATGCAGTTTATTTCTTTTTCATCCAGAAGAAGTTTGATATTCCTCGCTAACTCACTTTGTAGCCGTGTCTCAATTTCCCTTAGGTGTTTACTTAACAATCCTTTATCCCTACTATTAGTAATAATAATTATCTCGTCGTCGGGGATGTTCGACACTGCTTTTTTTAGGAGTCTATAAAGGATCTCCTTATAGTCTATTCCTGGCTCCTTTCCATCAATGATTCTCTGCAGCTTTTCGGAAACCTTTCTATAAATTTTCCGAACTATCTCATCTTTTGCTTTTAGTAATTCGACTCGTCCCTCATATTCAGCTCGTCCTATGATTTGTCGAGTCAATAATAATATTCTAGAATGTAACTCATGTTGGAACTCTCTTTCAAATTCTTCTTGGGCTTTTTTGATAATCGCTTCTGCTTTCATTTTTGCTTCTTGTAGAATTTTTTGGATCTGTTCCTCAGTTTTCCTTTCGATTTCTTGGAGCATTGCTTGTACGGGATCACTCAAACCCAATAACCTCCTTCAAGATTTTTTCGGCTATTTCATCTAATATTTCGTCGGGAATTTCGTAAATTTTCTTGACGCGCTTATCAAAATCTTCTCTTATCCTTCGAGCTTCTTCCTCTAATTCAATGCGTTTTTTCTCTAGGTGTTCCTCTAAACGCTTTTCTAGCGTTTCTCGTCGAGTTATCTCTTGAGCTTTTTTCTGAGCTTCTTTTAATATTTCCTTAGCTTTTTCTTTTGCTTCTTCTAGTTTTTTCCGCGAGAGAAGTTCCGCTTCTAACAACACATCTAGTGACATATAACTCCCCTCAAAATATTTCTTTCCCTTCCCGTAGTACTCCTCACAATTCATATTCGGTTCCTATGGCTAGTGAGATCATTCGTTGAAGTTCTTTTGCTCTCTCGCCCTTTATCTCCGTCAAATCGGGAACGAAGATAAAAATAGGCGTGATTTCTGATCGACGAATTAGTTCTTCTCTTAAAGGTCGGGTCATAGACACGAATCTCTCGGGCAAAATTATTATCCCATACTCATTTTTACTCGCAAGCTTTCTGAGCAGTTCTGGGACTTGATTGTCGCTTTCTATGATAAAGCCCTCCGCTCCGATTAGCTCTAGCGCATGAACTAATATCTCATCTCCAATAACAGCTACTTTCATATAGATTCACATCCCCAAGTCCTCGGGCTTGATTTTTAATCAAGTCCTTAAAAACATTATAAAAATAAGTTGTGAATATAGATTGATGTTAGAATCTAGGAAAAAACCATGCATCCTGCGAGTTTTCTCAGAAGTAACGAGATAAATTTTTATTACGAGAGCAGACCCACATGAAAGTTAAGATGATGAAGAGGTGATCCTCCGATTAGATAAATGAAGAGAATTCCTTTAGCTGATACCAATGGGTGATTTGAATGACGCGGGATGACAAATTAAGAAAATTGTTTCCAAAACCAAAGTCCTATTTCCTGTTAGTACAGTGCCCCGACTGTTCGAATAAGCAGATAATCTTCTCGCATGCATCCACGATTGTTAAATGTTTGGTGTGTGGTAAGGTTCTGGCAGAACCCACTGGAGGAAAAGCAGAAATTTATGCAAAAATCTTGAAGAAGTATTACGAATAAAAGATGCTAAAATATGGGGAGAGAGCGAGTATCATGTCGAGCAATTCAAGAGTCTTCCTCATTTTTTTATTGATAATGTCTCCTCTCGTAACAACTGCTTTTTCTAACGTCGTACAATTGCATGCGGAAGAAGCTATATTTATCAAAGAAGCTGTAGTGATTGCTATCGATGAGCACCACGCACCTTTATTCGGTTACAAGGAACTTATGATAGCGTTTGAGGAGCTCAATAACTCTTTATCGCTTCCTCTTAAAGTAACAGTTTTAAGAGGGCAAATCAACGCGACATTTCTCTCTGGTGTCGATATTCTTATGATCCCACCGAATAGTGGATATGTAAGGTATGCCTCTGAAGAAGCTAGAGCAATAGCGAGTTATGTCTCATTAGGTGGGAACGTCATCTTCCTTGGTGTTCCCATAGATGAAACATTTAGGGACAACGTAAGTGTGGTTTTAATCAATGATCTTCTTTCAGATATAGAAACTTATAATATCACAGTGGGCTTTCGTTTTTATGCTAAGAACGAGAAAAGCGACATAATATACGATTATGTAAACGGGAATGGTAGTCTTCTAATTTTACAAAATTCTACAATCTTTGACGACGAGGAATTGAAAGAAAAGCTCTTAGAGAACGTATCTGCACCAATATATCTAGAGACAGCGTCGCTAGAAATTATAGAGGAATCCGAAGATTTAATGAAGATAAGAACACTACCAACAGCTTGCAGCATAGATATAGATAATGAAATTAGGTGGGAGCAAGAAGGGTTCCCAATTCTTGTCGTTAAGAAGATAAATGACGGTAAAATAATTGGGCTCGGATTTGGACAAGTTTTTACAAATATTACCTCTCCTCTCGGTATACCTTGGATAGAAGTAGGAGATGTAGCAAAATTCTTCATAAACCTGTTTCAATGGGTGCTTGATATTGATAAATGGAGGGTTGAGAGAACTCTACCAGTAAGACCTGTATATGTGGTATTTCTCATTCTTCCGTTACCAGCATTAGCTATTATTCCTATAGCATCTAGGAAGGAGAGAGAGGTTGCCAAAAAGCGAGAAGAGAGGAAAAAAGAGGTCAAAATATCCGAGATCATAAAGAAGATTAGAGAAGAAGAGGAAAAGAAGGCTAAGACTTAGAGATTTTTTTGTATGCTTTCTTTAATCGTCCTCTATTTCTTCGATATTCTGGGTATGTTGCAACAAGTAGGACTATCCCTAGTATTACAGGTATTATAAATCCCAATACGAGTAATATTTGATCAGCACCTGTTACGGGAAGTGGGCTCTTATACAAGTAAAGTCTTACAGCTTCTGACCAATAGTATCCATAGAATTGCTTGTACACCAACACCATTAAGTAGATAATGCCTCTACTAATTGTTAGGTTTTCAAATGATATCTCCACATAGTAATTTGTCTCGTTAATTCGAATGGCTGTGAAGTTTTTGAGAACGTGACCAAGTCTTACCAAGCATACTAGTGCAGTGAGATTTTCTACTGGTCTGTTTTTCTCGTCCACGACTTCAAAGCTCACATTTACTCTAGAATTTGGATTGTCTAGATCAATATAAGTGGTGCTAACTTTTAGATCTTTTATATAGATGGTCGCGTACCGGCCTCCTAACCAATCAATTATTCGGTAAGCAAGGAATTTATTTCCGAAACGTGGATTTGATAAATGCTCATCAGAGAGCATCTTTACAGAAGGTAAGATGACAATCTTACCACCAGAATATAGCTCTATGACAAGGCAACATGTAACATTATTACCAGACGGTTCTTCTGGGTCTTTCTTATCATTATTATTCTTATCTATGTATGTAGTGTTCGATCCCCAGATTATGGTGTATGCGTGGTAAGGTAATGGGAATACATTCGTACTGTTCTCATATACAAGTCCTAATCCTTCAGGAACTATAATTTTTGATAAATTCTTGGTGAGCGGGTGATTCGATAAGATAGTTGAGTTATCAACAATAACTGTTGAGATTTTCTCGTAGTATGAGGTGTTATCCTTAATAGTTCCTCCTATTTTGTATGAAAAGTACTCCAGTACTAAGTCGTTGTAGAGAGAAATACTCTCCGTTGGCAAAGCGATAATTAACGAGCCACCTTCAACGAGGAATCTAAGCAATATATCCTTCTTGATAAAGTTGAGATTTTTTGAGCCTAGGATTAATATGACATCAGCTCCCTCTAGAGTCCCATAATCTTCTAGGCTAGTAGTTTCCTTTAATTCGAAGCCACTACTATTAATTTTCTGGAAGAAGAGGGTTAGATCTCCCTTAGAGAGCTCGTTTTCCCTTGAGTAATAGACGAAAATTATGGGTTCCTGGCTCTGACTGTTTATCCTGGTTATAGATAAGGTGGTGTTAAGCGATAGTAGTAATAGTGATATGAACAAGAGCCCGAGTAATCTTTTGGACATTCTTCTCACCCTGATACTCATCGAATAATCTACGCACGCAAAATCTATTTATAACTCCTATCACTTTTTGATAACAATATTGTGAATAGTGAGATATGGGATGTGGCATGAGCATAGACGTACTTTGGGAAAATGTCAAGAAAATCTGGGAGAAAGGAAGAGGTTATAAATTACTAGAGCTTCAAGAGAAAGAGCGAGCAAAAGTCGCAATTTTCAAGAAAGGAGAGTCTAGAGCTTATGTATACGTTACAGATAGACAAGTATCCGTTCAATTGGTAAGGAGAGTCATCAATGATGCAAGAGAACTTGAATGCAATGAGATCATGATAGCCACCTTGGATAAGGTAACTACGCAAGCAGAGGAGATAGGTAAAGAAAACAAGGTCGAATTTATACACAGAGGCGCCCCATTAGTTTATATCTTTGACCACTGGTTAGTTCCAGAGCATCGAGTGTTGTCTCCAGAAGAAGCTAAGGAAATAATTGAGAGGTATGCTGGTGGTAACCCAGATCTATTACCTAAGATACTAGTGACGGATCCAGCAGTAAGAATCCTTAGAGCAAAACCAGGTGATGTAATAGAAATCAAGAGGAGAGTAATTCCTAAAGAAGAACTAATTAAGCGTTATGGGAAAAAATTCGGAGAAAAAGCCTATGAGATTTTAAAACAGTTAACACCCGCGGGTGAGGAGGTATCTTATAGGATAGTTGTTGAGGAGACTGAACAGTACCTCTATTAAAGTCACACTTTATTTTCTGCCTGCTAATTGTAGCAGTATATCATTATAGTTGATATATGTGCCACAATAAGTGCACTGAAGTTTTACTGGGTTCCGAGAAACAACTGTGAAAAGAGGCTTTATTGGTTCGTTAGGCTTATTAGTAATACACGTAGGGTTCACACATCTTACTAAATTAACTATCTCGTTAGGGAGAGAAACTCTATACTTTTTAACAACCTCGTAATTTCTAATAATATTTATCGTAGCGGTTGGAGCAATAAGAGCTATTTTATTTACTTCTTCTTGGCTTAATTCACGATCCTCTATCTTTACAATATCTTTTCTTCCCAATTTACGGGACTCCACATTCATTACAATAGCAACTACTAGTCCTTCATCACCCTTTATTCCGAGAATTCGTAAAACTGCTAAAGAACGTCCGCTAGGTATATGATCTATTACAGTACCATTCTTTATTTTTCTTACTCGTAATTCCTCAGACATGAGGAGCACCGAATAAACATTCAATTTGGAAGAATCAGAAGGGAATACTTTTAAAATAAACGCTGGCGAATAGAAAAAGCTTAATAGTCATAGGTATTATTGAAGGTTGGGATGAACAATGAGCCTTGATATTAGCAAATTACCAAGTTCCTGGAAAAGGTTTACTTATCGTGGATACACGTTAGAGGAATTATTAGAAATGCCCTTAGAAAAACTAGCTGAGATAGCACCAGCTCGTATTAGAAGGAGCTTAAAGAGGGGTTTAACTCCCGAACAAAGGAAATTGCTCGAAAAATTAAGAAAGTATCCAAATAAAGTAATCAGAACTCATGTCAGAGATATGATTATTTTACCAGAAATGATTGGAAGAAAAATAGCAATACACAATGGAAAAGAATTTGTAACCATTAGAATAACGCCTCCAATGATATTCCACTATTTGGGAGAATTCGCTCCGACGAATAAACCAGTACAACACTCAGCTCCAGGAAAAGGAGCTACAAGATCATCAAAGTTCGTCGCCAAGAAATAGAACCTCACAAACTCTCACATACTTATTCTCCCGTTGATTAAAATAAAACTAAATATAGGAAAAATCCGTACCTAGGAAATAGAAATAAAGCGAGAAGATCGAGTAAAAGAAAGTTAAATTTATAACCTCTGCCAATTAGTAGAGGGTATTATGTAATAGAAAAAGGTTGCCGGGGTAGCTCAGCTGGTAGAGCGTCCGGCTGTTATCATGCACAACTAAATAAGTAAGCTACAAATTGGCAGAAACCGGGAGGTCGGCGGTTCGAGTCCGCCCCCCGGCGCCAATACCTTCCAACTTCTTCTTTTTTGATTTTCTCTGGAAATTAATGATGCATCGGAAAACTGTAGAAAAATGTTGTTGAAGTTACGTAGAAGTATTTTCATGATAATATCTGATATTTTTAGTAAATTGATAGATCTTAGGGGGTAGAAAAGTGATTTTTCCCTTATTTTGAGTGGGGTAAACTAGAATGTTAGAAAAGATAATGAAGCCAGAACGACTTAGACTTAGTGATTCTGTGAGAAGATCTCTTAAAGCTTTAGGAGGACGAGGAATAGTTATTATAGAATTTGATGATGCCATTGGACCGATTATTAAATATTATTACAATCGTAGAAGCAGATTAGTGACTGAACTATTAAGCAATAGTGCGTTTACTGTCGAATTAGCTATTGCTGGAAAATATGCTAAAGAGATAATTCTGAGAGATAACACTAGGGTGCTACTAAAGGAGTTTAAATCAAAAATCGATGGACGAATCGGTATAAACTATGTTGTATTAGAGGCTACCGCTAATGCTGATATAGATGCCTTATTCAAGATTTTAGAAGCGATTGCTAAAAAGATAACCAATGAGAAGAAATTAACAAAGTCTTTCTTAAGCAGAATTATTCATGAAGCTATTTCTTTTGCGAAGCATAGAAATACAAAAATATGCGTTTCTAAATGAAATGATATAAAGCAAGATAATTTGGAGAGGGAAACATCATGGCGGACTTGTCTTTAGCGGGTATTCGAAGGCTAATATATAAAGCAGGAGCTGAGAGAGTAAGTAAAGAGGCCGTAGAAACTATGAGAGAAATTGTTGAAGATATAGTTGTAAAAATCGCAAAGGTAGCTGTTGAATTGGCACAACATGCTAAAAGGAGAACAATTATGAAAGAGGATGTGAAAAAGGCAGCCGAGCTTATTCTTAAACTTTAAAAATCATGCATCGTTATTACTGGAAGAAGGAAACTAGAGGAGTATTTCTCTCTGCAAAATTTAAACCTTAGATTCCTTCTTTCTGATAATGGTAGCGCATTTGCTGTATACTATAGTGTCATCAGGTACATTTTCAAAAAGAATGGTTCCAGGACCTATTATTGCACGTTTTCCTACGAGGATACCAGGCATAGTTGACACAGAAACACCGAAATTTGCTTGAAAACCCGTTATCACCCCTAGTTTTTTCAGGCCAGAATCTATTTTTCTGTTACCTATTTTTACGCGCACATTTTTTCTGTCTAGCCGTAAATTTGCTGAGATAAAACCTGCTCCTAAATGAGTTTTTTCGTCTAGAATGGAATCACCTAGAAAGCCGGAATGAGTTTCTGTTTTTGGTTGTATAATGCTTCTAGCTACTTCCATGTGACATCCTATTACGCAGTTTTCTTCAATAATACTATTTCTTATCAGAGTATGGTCGCCGATTACTACATTTTTTCCAATATATGCTGGTCCTTTAATACTTGCGAAAGAAAGCACTGTTGCTTCTTCATCAATATATACGGGGCCTTCTATTGAAGCCCACTTGCTTACTTTCGCCGCTGGATGAATATATTTGTTGCTTACTGTTTTTTCCAAGAATTTATGAAATATTAGAAAAAACTCCCATGGATAAACGGGAATCGAATATCCATTAACTTTAATCGATGGAACTATAGACTTCCAAGGATCCTTTTCTACTGTTGTAATCTTTTTTTGAAGATTTACTATCGTGGATCTATCTAGTACCCATATACCACCTAAGGGACCTAGATTGCCTCTATTAGAACATAGGAAAAAACTGTGCCCCTTATTTATCTCTGCGAAATCCTTTACTAACCAGCTACCAACTATATCATGTGCCCATGCAATGGTTATAGTATCGGATGTGGATTCTGGTGCGATTACTTCTAATAGATTAGCTAGGATATCTCTTTCGCTTTTAAGTTCTTTAAGGCTTATTTGTTGAGTATTTATCCTATGCTGTGAGAGAACCTCAGTTATTTTGCTATCTAATCGCTTATTATGGAGTAAGTAAATGTCACCTATGTTTAGCGCTTCTCTATAATTATTAAGAACATGTACTATCAGAGGTTTTCCAAGAAGACTTAAAAAGGGGAGTCCTTTCTGATCTAGAGGCCACGCCCGAATAATAGAGGTCTCAAAATATATCAGGAACAGATCGGTTTTCATCTATCTCCTCCAAAAGACCCAATTTCTTAACCCTAATTAATTTGAGATTTATAGAATATGGTTAATTAAAAGCTCAGTACTCGGAACCCTCATCAATGATCAGAGAAGGGGTTTTTCATCATTGCAACAAAGTTCATGAATGATAATCGATTTTGCTATGAGTTAGATTTCTTCTTAAAAATAATTACACTATTACAGACTAGTTTACCTATAAGGTAAAAATTTCCTCTTTTACTGAGGTGTTGAGAGTCTGTTTATATATATTTCAGCCAACTTATACCATAGGTATAGGAAAAGTAAGAACGTGATTAATGGGATTAGAACTCTAGCAATATTTGTTAGGAGTCTATGAGGCATTATAATTGTAAGAGAGAATTTAGCTATAATTGGAATAATCAAGACTAAGAATAACCATGCGAATAATATTAAAAAGAATGGAAATAAGTAAGCATTTTTCAATATCTTCACCGACTGACGATACATTTAGCGTCTAGAACCACGACTCGATTTGGAAAGACGCGCACTGGGTTCAAGTCAAGCTCAAGTATCTCTGAATGTTCTGCCATTATTTGCGAAACCTTTACTAAAAGTTTTTTGAGTCCCTCTAAATCTCCTTTTTCCATTCCTCTATAACCAGCTAGGATTTGATAACCTTTAGTTTCTTTCATCATTTCTTCAGCTTCTCTCTCGTCTATTGGAGCAAGTCTAAATGATACATCTTCAAAAAGTTCGACATAAATTCCCCCCAAGCCACCAAACATTACAACAGGACCGAATACGGGATCACGCAGGCCTCCAATAATTACTTCGTAACCGCCTTTAATCATTTCCTCTAATAACACACCTTCGATTCTCGCTGATGGAGCTTTTTTCTTAACATTGTTCATCATGTTGTCCCATGCTGTTGCGACCTCATTTTCATTCTTTATGTCTAATATAACTCCCCCAACATCTGTTTTATGGATAATGTCTGGGCTTAAGATTTTCATTACAATTGGGAAACCTATTTCCTTAGCTTTCTCAACTGCCTCTTCCTTACTCTTAGCTATAGCTCTTTTAGGGAAGGGGATTCCGTATTTTTCGAGAAGTGCTTTAGTTTCTGCCTCAGTTAATGGATGGCCTCTTTTTTCATGGGACATAAGAATCACCTTACATAAGTTCTTAACAGTTTTTTCCTATACAAGAAATTTTAACACTATATACATATTTTGGAGCAAGATTGGTTTATTGAGGCATGCTAGATGAGGTCGAAGCAGCCCCAGAAAGATGATAAATTTAGGAGTGTTAGTCTTGAGGAGTTTCCATATATAACAGAAGTTGGTGATGAGTTGGAAAAAATTCTCAGAGACATCTTTAAGGAGAATTATAAACGTTACGTTATTAGACAAGAAACAAGTCGTTTCATTATTTTACCCCCGCGATATCTCCATTTTCCACCAATTCTTATAACTATTCAACCCCATCCCAATGACAAGGAAAGGGCGTTGGTAATAAACATATCGCGACGAATTCCAATAGATTCTCAGGAGTCTATTCCTAAGATAGTAGGCAATATTACTGGGGTTCTGGGAGTAGATGTGGAGGTTCTTCATAGGCCTTACAAAGGAGAGGAACAGAAAGATAGGAGACAAGGAGTTGAGATTTATTATCTAGTTCTCTCGCATCGCTTACATGTATTTTCTCTTAGAGATAAGGCTTGGTTTTTACTAATTCTGAGTTCAATGATTGATGTGGATAATAAGCTCATAGTTGAAAAAGAGGAGATCATAAGTGAAAAAAGAAAGGAAACAGTCTCTGTTGAGTACACGTAGAAGCTCAGTAATGCCAGCTTACATCATGAAACTCAGATGGGGCCGTACGCATCATCGAAGGGTTAATAAGTAATGGTGCCGGGGGCGGGATTTGAACCCGCGAGGCGTAATCGCCACCGGATCTCAAGTTTCGCCTATCTTTAACCGGCGCCCTGGTCCGGACTAGGCGACCCCGGCATTTCTAGTTTTTATACTTGCTTCTGTGTTTTGTGCTTATTCTGAGCAAACGGATGTTATAAACTTCTTCATATTCTATCAATGCTACTTAAACCTAGATTCTTGTTTCTTTAGGTCAAGGTCATAATCACTTATAAATTTGATCGCGAGCTTCTAAATGAATAAATAAAGATGATTAATGCTAAAGTCAGTGATCAATTTCAAGTAGGATAATACGCTGATCTGTAGCTCTCTATCACATTCTTTTTTAAACAAATAACTTATCGATTTCTGGAAAATAATAGATGGGGCTTTTAAATGAAAACTAAAGCAAATATCATAGCTGAGATTATAGTCTCTGTGCACGCAACTTTAGGGACGGGCTCTGTATTAACTAGAAGGGCATTAGCTGCCATGTTGATCATTCTGAAATACTGTTTAGGAGAAAGTAATCTCGGAAAAAAACTAGAAGTACTGGAGATATATAATGATGGGGTGGAAGCGGCAAGCGTAAACAATGCTGTAAATGCATTGTTGTCTTTGGGGGAACTCTCAGAAAAAAGTAATGGAGAATTGGTGTTGACAGAGAGAGGAAGACTACTTATTTCGCATATGCTTAGTTCTGAAAAGAGAATCAAGCTTTGGAAGCTTGCTAAAATACTATCACAATACAATACTAGGACTCTTGCTGCCTTGGCTTATTATGCGATATTACTCGATGAAGTAAAAAAGAATAATGAACCTTTGGACTCAAATATGCTAGTTAGAGAATGCGGTAAAGAATTGCTTAAGAAGGGGCTTGTAAAGAATTTTAAGGATATAGAGATGTTACATGAGCTACTTAATGGTCTGCAACAATTAATTCGCGAAGATAATTTAAGAAAAACAAGGATGGTGCGAAAACAAAGAATAAAACAATAAGTGAAAAGTCCTAAGTCATCAGCTTTTTCTTTCTAAAAGTTTTTCTGCCTCTTCTATATCTTTATGCGTATCAATGGCTTTCCAGAAGACATTCTCAAAAGGTACGGCTAATAGTTTACCTTCTTCTGCCAACTTTGGAAACGCTGTTCTTTCGATATCTCCCTTCTCTGGTAAATACTCAAATATCTCTGGCCTAAAGCAATAGACACCAGCGTTGATCCAATAATTCCTTAGTACTGGTTTTTCTCTAAATTGCAATATTCTTCCTTCATCATCAATTTCGATAATTCCGTAGGGGCTTGGAAGAGGAACTAAAGCAAGTACCCCAAGAACATTGTGTCCGCTATTCAGGATTTTGTCTATGATTACATTGAGATCGATATCAGTGATAATGTCTCCGTTCAATACGAAAAAGAATTTCTCATTATGCAATACATTTTCGGCGTTTTTTATCGCTCCTGCTGTACCAAGTGGTTCTTCCTCTACTACATAAGCTACTCTTACACCAAAGTTTTTTCCGCTACCAATTTCCTCAATTACCTTTTCTTTTAAATAACCTACTGCTAAAACGATATCTCTTATGCCAAATTTTTTTAGCCATTCAATCTGATGAACAAGAATAGGTTTTCCTTTAACACGAACTAATGGCTTGGGGATGTTTTCTGTATACGGTCTTAGTCGCTTACCAAATCCACCCGCAAGAATTAGAGCTTTCATTTAATCACTCTCTTCCAATTCTTCTCTTAAAGATTCTATATCTTCAATTAGCTCATCAGTTTCTATTTCTATATTATCCAGATCTTTTTCTACGATTTTTAGTAATGTGCTTGTATTCTCAAGAAGTTCATCATATACTTCAGAACGTCCCTTAATTATTTCTAGTTCCTGAATATACTCATCGACTCTACCAATAAGTCTTTTTATTTTTTCTAGTCTTTCCTGTGAATCATTAAGTCTGGAGAAAAATTCCTCTAATTCCTCAACACCCGATCTTTCCTCGAAATCGCTTTCTATTTGCTCCAAGTTTGATTGTATTTCCCTTATTCTCTTCTCTAACAGATTTATTCGAGCTCTTACTAGTTCAGCATATTCTATTAGATCGTGCATAAGTCTTCTCTCTTTAGATCCGTTTACCATTAAGCTAAGAACCTACTAATCGCAATGTGAGTGTAATTAAATTCACCAATTATTTCCCGTTATTAAAGTTTGATATTATATTATTGATGATTAAGCGTAGTGATAGGTGATACGGGATTAAATTCAACAAAGAAATTAATCTATACTTATTATGTCGAAGTAGATGTGCGATGAAGAAGGAGGTGATCTCTGATTATATTAATGATGAGTCCTTTAAGTTCGGAGCACTATTTTTTCTCTAATCTAACGAGTGTTAGAAATTCATAATCTCATTTCACAATACCGCACTTTATACAGTAATATGTTGTGCTCTTCGCTGTTTTTATTCTTAGTAATCTATACTTTTGACAAATGGGGCATGTCTTTTTCAGCAATTTAATAGATCCTCTCTTAGGTAAGTGGTATTGTTGATTACAATTATCACACTTTACCACGCGCCAATTTACTAGATAAATTAGTTTTCCGCCACAGTCGCATTTCCCAACAATAGTTTTTTCTCGTTCTTTTTCAAGAATTTTTTTCATATCACAGTATTCTAGATGATCACATTTACTACAAATTCCTTTTGTACGCCAACAAATAGGGCATAGATATATATCGGCTTTTCCTCTTCTCTTAAGTAATAATACATTAGTATGACAAATTGAGCACTTAATTTCTTGAGCGACGTATTTAGTAGCTTTCGGCACTATAGTTGAGAAGTCGCAGTGTGTGCACTTTAGGATGTTTACCTTTGCTTTCTTACTAGGTATAGCGATAACCGAGCTGTTACATCTAGGACACTTCATTATTTCATTCTTTTGAGCATATTCTTTCGAGACTTTTAGAAGTTTTCCTTTGAGATTAGTAATGTTTTTTCTTAACTCGTCGAACAAACTAAGGAACTTTTCTTGGACATCCCGAACCATTTCCTGCCAGTGGATTTCTCCATTCATTACTTTTCTCATCCACGCATGTACGTAAGCGCTAAAGAATGGTTTAACGAAATCGGGCCATATTTGTTCTAGAAATTCAGCTAAGATCCATCCAATACTCGTTATTCTCAGAGTTTTTCCTTTTCTCTCTACATATCGTCTCGATATTAACGTCTCTATATGATCGGGTCTTGTGCTTTTTGTACCAAGTCCAAGCGTTTCCATGATCTTTATTAAATCGCTTTCCTTCAAGCGAGGAGGAGGTTGGGTATACCTTTTCTCGGGTGGAAAAACCTTTTCAACAAGGATTTCCTGTCCCTCAAAAATCTCTGCATAGATAGACTCCTTCGGTTTATCGTAGGGATACACAATATAGAAGCCACTCTTTAAGATTCTAGTCCCAGAAAACTCGAAAAGCTCACTATTAATGGCAATGAGCGCTTTAAAGCGGATTATTTCTGCAGGCTCCAAGAATAGAGAGAGATATCTCCTAACAATTAAATCATATACCATTGCATGTTGCTGAGTAGGCAATCTTTTATCTCCCGGTGTTGCAGCATCTATTGGTGTTATGGGAAGGTGATCACCAACTAGCCTAGTTCCATTTCTACGTAGTTTTGCGCCTTTCGAGAAGATATCTCTTACAATAGATGAGAAAGTAGGGATTTTTTGCAAAGCTCTGAGGTTGGGAATGTGATTGTAGGTTTCCGGATATTTATCTGTATCTGTTCTAGGATACGTGATTAGGCCGTTTAAATAAAGATCTTCTAGAATTTTCATAGCTCTCGACGAAGGAATACCTAAGATATTGTTTATCATCGCTAAGGCTTTTGTTGTATCTAAAGGAGTTGGTGGAAGCTTCGATTCTTTAGACACATGTACTTCTTTAACGACCGCTCTACGTGCGTCTCTTATTCTAGAAAAAACGTTTTTTGCTCTTTCTTCGTCCCAAAAAGGCGAATCAATGTGCTGCCCTTCGGCTCTGGAGCCGTTTATCTGGAACTGTGCTCTAAGCACCCAGTATGGCTTTGGTTTAAAATTTTTTATCTCTCTTTCACGCAAGAAGAGAAGATATAAAGTCGGTGTCTGCACTCGTCCTATAGAAAGAGCCTTAATTCGCAATGATTTGGTAACTTCTCTAAAAGCTACCGTGAGTTCTCTTGTTGCGGAAAAGCCTATCATGGCATCTATAATTCTACGAGCTTTAACGGCATACGCCCAATTCCACTTAGGCTCTATAGGTTTATTAAAAGCAGTTCTCAACTCAGTGGGTTGGAGAGAAATGAACCACATCTGATACACTGGAATATCCTTTCTTTGTTTTCTCACAATTTCGTAGGCCTCTAATCCAATATTAGCACCTTCTTCATCAGCATCAGTAGCTAACAGTAAAAGATCGGCGTTTCGGCTCTCAGCACTTAAAACCTCAGCAATTAATTTTTCCGTAACAATCTCTCGTAATGATGAAGGATTAATAATCTGTCTAGGATCGCTTTCCTCCCATTTACCAGAGAATCTGTCTATGGGTGCGTACTCTATGATATGTCCCCGGAGAGGTATGATTGTTATTTTCTTATTATTCCAATTTACGTCATACACAATGAGGGATCTTGAACGCGATTTTATACTACGTGCTTTACCAGATCCTAGAGCCTTCGCTATAGCCTGAGCAACTTTTGGTTTCTCAGTAACAACAAGAATTTTCTTGGCTTTAGAGGTTATCTCTCCTATAGAATATCTTTTACTAATAGTATCCCTTATTTCTGGTAATTTTATTTTAGACTTAAATTCCTTTATCATATCGCTTAGCGATGAAATAGTGGTGTTTTTATCCATTATCTCAGTAGTTTTTTTGCCCGAAGAGTCTTGTCGAAAGAACATATCAAGTCTTGATTGCTTGCCCATAATTATCTCCACTATTCTTTAAATTCTCTATGTTCACCAAAGAAATTCATTCTACTTAGTGCTTCTTAGGTTGTGTAGTTAATGATTTCCATAAACTGTAATGGATAAACACATATATTTTTCATAGACTCTGGAGTTTTCTTATAAAGTCAACTAAGATTTGTATGAGGTAATAACTCATGTTTATGCTTATTCAACAAGCTCAAACGGGAACTGAGTGGTTGTCCTGGATAATCTTCTTTATATTCCTACTATTTCTAAGCGAGATCCAAGCATACATGCTGATATACTCCGTAAGATCTTTTCTAAATGAAGTTCGAGTATATGACGGACTAGGGAGATGGTATATCGTTTCAATAATACTCTCAGCACGCAGAGATTTAATTGAGAAAGTACCAGGAATCACAGCAAGAGAAAAAGCCGAACAACTGAAAAAAGATCCGGAATTCAATAAACTGCTCGACTGGACGAAAGAAGTTCTAGATTCTTTTGTAATAAGTCCTGTAACTTTAGATCCCTCAGGGGTACTTCAACGACTAGAGCATCTTCTTGATGTCCGGAAAAAACGGTTAAGAGGAATCGCTAACAGAATAATCCCAGATGCCCCCTTATACATTAAGAAAAACTTAGAGAGCGCGTTAGAGGCGGCGTCTGCTATTCACTCAATATACAAACTATCCGAGCATATATACCGAGTAGGCGTCAACACGAAATCATATATTTACTTAATGCAGCTTAAGATGCTGATACCATATTTTAGGGAGATGATAATTTCGTACTATGACGCTCTAAAAGCCTTCAGGGCAGGAATACCAATAGGTGACGGAGTAGGTCCAATGGTTGCTCAAAGGTTTTTCGGCGAGGAGGTCACAGTAGATGAAACCAACGATGTAATCTATAGCGTCTCTGAATTTGAGGACCGATACATACTCTCATTAAAAGCCCATGGCCCTGGAAGCGAAGTAGGAAAACCAGGAGAGGTAATCAAGAAGGTAATCGAAGAGCTTAAAGGAGACGTTCAAGCAGTTATCACAATTGATGCTGCGCTTAGATTAGAAAGTGAAAAAACGGGAGATATAGCAGTAGGTGTTGGAGCGGCGATTGGGGACCCAGGGCCAGAAAAATACAAAATCGAAACAGTATGTGCGAAGTACAAGATACCCCTATATGCGGTAGTTATTAAGGAATCATACATAGAGGCTGTTACTCCGATGAATAGGGAAATAGCTGAAGCTGCTGATCGTGCAGTTGAAGTAGTGAAAAAGCTAATAAGAGAGGAGGTTCCTAAAGAAGGAAAGGTAATAATAGCGGGTATAGGAAATACTGTAGGAATTGGTAATGAGAAAATAATTGAAAAGGAGAAATCCTTGCCAACTGGTGCAGCTTAATGCCATACCAGATCCCTAGCGGTTTCAGAGATTTCCCTCCGGAGATAATGATATTAAGAAAGAAAGTTGTTGAGATTATTGAAGATAATTTTCAAAAATATGGTTTTGATCCAATAGAAACCCCAGCGCTAGAGTATTGGGATACGCTTAAGGGTAAGTATGGAGAAGAAGCCGAGAGGATGCTTGTCTATAAATTTAAGGATCCTTGGTCAGAGCAATGGTATGCATTAAGGTATGACTTAACAGTACCATTAGCTAGATTTTTCTCGATGCATTCCTATCCCCTACCATTTAAGAGATATCATATAGGACGTGTATGGCGACACGATAGACCCCAGCGTGGTCGTTATAGAGAGATCTGGCAGGCGGATGCGGATATCGTAGGTTCTCCCTTTCCTGAGGCGGACGCGGAAGTTATTGATCTTACTATTGAAATTTTCCATAAATTAGGGTTCAGAAATTTTTGTTTAAAACTAAATGATAGAAGAGTACTTTCTGATCTTTTTGAGCGGGAATTAAACTTTTCCCAGCAGGAGTGTATTAGAATTTATCGTATCATAGATAAGCTTGATAAGATAGGATTGGAAGGCGTAAAAGAGGAGTTAACTAAAGCAGGATTATCCAAAAAAGAAATAGAGAGAATTCTTGAAATTATTGATGTACAAGGAGGATTAGATGAAGTAATCGAGAGACTCCAAGTAATGAAAAGTATTGATTACAGTAAGATTCGGGAAAAAATGACTCATATAATGGAAATACTCGATCTATTAGGATCTAAAAAATCATTTGTGAAGATTGACTTTAGCCTTGTAAGGGGGCTCGATTACTACACGGGGCCAATTTGGGAGGTCGTTATAGAGGATGCTGGAATAGGATCCGTGGCTGGTGGTGGGCGTTATGATGAACTAATAAAGCTATACTCTGGCCACGATTATCCCGCAACAGGAACTTCTATTGGTATTGATCGCGTAATCGATGCAGGTCTATTAACTGGTGTCTTTGAAACAAAAAAGAAAACTTATACACAAATATACGTCGTTGTATTATCCAGAGATTTATACCAGCGCGCTTGGCATCTAGTATCTTATCTTCGTGAGAACGGATTCAGGGTGCAAATAGATTTAATGAGGAGATCCCAGCAAAAACAAAGAGAATATGCTTTAAAGAAAGGGGTGCCGGTTTTAATATTCTTGGGAAGTAAAGAGGTTGAAAAAAACGTCGTGACTATTTATGATAGAGAATCGAACACGAGAAAAGAAGTTTCAATGAAGAATGTCATAACTTATCTAAAAGAAATTCTGAGTGAGTAATTTATGTTAATGGGAAAATATAGCTTGGAAAGGATAAGAAAGATAAGCGAAAAATTGTTAGAAACTCCTTGTGCAAGAATTGCAATGTTATGGGAAGAACTAGGTGGGAAAAAAGTTCGTTGTCTTGTCTGCGAACGTCGTTGTGTGATTCCGCCAGGAATGAGGGGGATGTGTGGTGCACGTTATAATCATGGAGGCGAATTATACGTTTTGACGTATGGGAATATAAGCGCGATTAGTAATAATCCTATGGCTAAAAAACCTTTCTTCAACTTTTATCCAGATAAATACGCCATTACGGTCGGTTCTTGGGGCTGCAACTTTACATGTCCCTGGTGCCAAAACTGGGAGATATCAAAATTCTGGGTATCTAAATGCAACTATATTTCTCCTCGGCGCTTAATTGAACTAGCTAAAAGATATGGCGCTGCTGGTACAAGTTTTTCTTTCAATGAACCCTCAGTAACATTATTCGAATATTCCCTGGATGTAATGCCTCTAGCCAAAAAAGAGAATATGTTCAACACATACGTTAGTAACGGCTATATGACAGTAGAAGCTCTTGATCTTCTTGTTAAATCGGGACTTGATGCTATTAACATAGACATAAAAGGCTGTGGTAAAAAAATAGGAAAATGGACGGGAGCGGATGTAGAAATCGTGTTTCGGAATGCCCGAATATTTAAGGAAAAAGGAGTTCACGTAGAAATAACAACATTAATTATCCCCTCGGTTAATGATAGCGAAGATTGCTTGCGCATGATTGCTAGGAGAATATGTGATGAATTGGGATCCGATACACCTTGGCACGTTACGAGATACTTTGCGGAATATCGAGCGTTAGAGTATAACTTACCGCCTACTACACCCATAGAGACTATTGAGAAGGCTAGAAGAATTGGAGTAGAAGAGGGTTTAGAATACGTATACGTTGGCAATATTCCTAATCATCCTTGGGAAAATACTTACTGCCCCAAATGTGGGAGAATTATTATTAAACGAGGATACAGTCTATTATCGCCTTGGGCAGTAGAAGTTTTAGTTAAAGAGCCTATTTGTCCAGATTGCGGATATAAGCTTAGCATAGTTCTTTAATCTAACATTTTTAACATTTTAAAATAGAATTTCAATACATTGTTATTTCTTAAAGAGGCCTTAATGATAAGATAAAGTAATTAAAGGTTCTTTTTGGGTTATGGTGAATATATTGTCTGTAACGGGGCAAGATAAAAGAGTTATTGATAGAGTTCTTCTACTCTTAGCCATCAAACCGCAAGATAAATTAGTTGACTTCTCTCATATATATGAGAAGGTTAATAGAGATTGTGGAGCATCAAAAGAAGAGATTCTTAAAGCCTTAAGAGAACTTATGGATCAAGGGTTTATCGAGCGCGTTGGTGATAAGTATAGAATTACGGAAGATGGAAGACAAGAGGCTTGGAAACTTGCTTATGATCCCAAAATGAATCTTAGCTATCGACTCGTTTTCTTAGCGCGATATTATTATCCGAGAATTGCGGATCTAATTCTCCCATTCCTTAGGGATAGACCAGTTACTGTAGTTAAGGTTTTTTCGGATGATAATGACCCGATAAGAAGCATTAAACCGATCTTCTCAAGATATGCTAAGTTAAAGCCAAGAAAATATAACTTCATAAATAGCCGTGACGAACTTCTCAAGTATGTTAATGCTCATGCAATAGACTTCATTCCCTATGTACACAGACTTGGAAATGATTATCCAGATTGGTTAATCATAGATATCGATGCTGGAGATAGTATAAAGGAAGCTGGAGAAGTAGGGTTCCAACTAATAAAGGAGATAACTTGGGAAACATGCGTAGTTATCCAAGAAGATCTTGGAATGCATCCATGCGTGAAATTTAGTGGCTCCCGAGGTTTTCAGATATGGTTGAAACCCGAAAAACCCTTAGGATCATTTGAAGACTATAGAAGAGCTGTTGAGATAATTAGAGATCTCGTGGAAGAAAAATTAAAAGGTCGCTACGACGAACTAAGAAGCGATTATGGAGATATATTCGAAATACCAATTACTACTACAACCGTCGCTAAGAAAGAATTAAGACGTCGAAGAATTCTATTGGATTGGTCTTCTTTAAAGCCCGAGGGTGATGTAAGAGCACCATTCTCCATGCATTACCGTACTGGATTAGTTTCAGTGCCTATTAGCCTTAATGATATCAAAAGATTCTCACCCAAATTAGCACGTGTGGAAGAAGTAATAAAGCGAAAAGAAGAGATAGCAAAAGCTTTTGAGCTCAAACCTTCTCCTACAGATATTCTAGCACGAAAAATGGGTAAAGGAGGATTACTAGAATTTATCATATAATCTAGGCGGGAGTATTGATAAGGTCCATAGAATTCTCCTTAAGATTATTCGATTGAAAATGCAAAAACACCTGAATGGATAAGTTTTAATTTTTTAGCTACAAGAGACTTCTCTGGGTTCATTATAAGCACTATATTATCAAAATTTTGGGAAAATTTCATTGAACCACAATAGGGGCAGACGTACGTCTCTCGGCGTTTTTCTTTTCTTTCTCTTTCTAATTCGCTTTTAGGATAGACTCTTCGACAGCTCATGCATACGAGATAACTTGTTGTTCTTTTAACCACAGAAATCACCTCCTAATAGGGTAAATCAGATACATTAGTTATTTTTATCTTACCAGAAACATACTCTGCGATTTTGCCTCTAACAGGTCCGGTGATATAGCTAAGTACCGAAAATATGCTCAGCAACTTATTATCAAAAAAGTATCTATATCCCTCTTGGAGAAAGGTATGAGCCCTTATTATCCTCTCAATGTGGTTCTTCCTAGTAAATTCTTCAAAAACTTTTCTTCCAAATAAGTAGCACCCCGGCCCTCTAGGGCTTGGTGCAAAATCTTCGATAGAGTCATCAGGATCGTTCCATAAGATTTGAAAAAGAAGCGGATCACGTTCTCCATAGAGATCATTCTTAGGAAGCGAATTTATTTGATTGAGACTCGGTACTTCAATAGGTATTCCACCATGTAATGCTAGTATTTCACCATCATTAACCAACACGGCAAGAGGCATTTTGGCGAAGACTTCATTACACTTAATGTAAATTTCCTCACCGTCTTTTCCAAATTTCCTTAGCACTTCGCTTCTGAAGCCGTAGTATTCATTAACAAGCATAGTTTCATGGTTGCCCCGTAAAAGAAAAACATTATTTGGTTTCTCCAGTTTTAATTGGATGAGGTGTTCTAGTATTTCTAGAGAGTAGTATCCTCTATCTACATAATCACCTAGGAAAACGAAAATGCCTTTACGATTCATCATATATTTAATTATTTTCTCTGCTGCATCCCAATCTCCATGAAGATCGCCTATGAAAATTACTTTATCAGAGTAGATATCTATTACCCGAGGCTCACTTTCAAAGATCTCTTCAACTCGGGAAAGTAATCGCATAAGCTTTTCTTTTCTTTCATACATTTTTAGACATCCCCTTATTAAGTCAGTGGTGGTGCACATCATCATGTGAAAAATCAGTAAGGCGGGGCTTTATCATCATTACAAAGGTTCCTTGGCAGCTTCTCTTAAATTTCTCTGATAATAATACATCATTTCAAGAGGAACTATGGATAGCTATAGAATTTCTAGATATTAACATTTTTTATTAACTTCAGTGATGATTCTCTTTTTATCAGTTATTGTTGACTATTAAACCTATGAAAACAATGTTTAAGAGCCTATGTATAAGAACTTAATAAAGGCTGAGGACGCGTTAGAGGATGGTCGCTATGAGTAGTGACGATGAAACAATTATTGAAAGCATTCTTACAAAGCATCTCGAGACAGCCTTACAGATTTATGCTCGTCAAATAGCTGAAGATGTTCGTTCGGAATTAATGTCGAAAGAAAGTGTTTTATTACAGAGCGTTGAATCCACATTACTAACTACTATTTCTAGGAGGCTTCTTTACGTAATGATTAATACGATAAAAGAGGTTGTTGAATCAGCTCTTAGAAAACGTAGTCATATAATAGAGGCAAAACTGCGAGAAATTATAAGGGAAGAGTTAAAGAGAGTCTCATATAGTCGCATGGGCCAAAAGACGGTAACGAGAGTTATGAGTGGAGATAAGGACAAAGAAAGAGTTCTAAAAGAATTACGAGAGTGTAGAATAAGGCTTACGAATTTAAGCGACAGGTTGGGAAAGTTATTTAATCTCATTATAAAATTTGAACCGAGATTTCATGCGTTGCCGCTAATAGAGCAAGCCGGTGAGATGGATATTGATGAATTAGCACGTATGCTAAGAACTCCTAGAGATAAAATTATAGAGTTTCTTAAAGTTACTTCAGAAGCGGGAATAACATATATGAGAGGAAATAAGGTTGTTCTTCTCACTCCAATATTTAGGGCTAAGAAATAATTGCAAAAGTTAAAGATTTCTAGTACCTAACAATTCCTTTCCATCCAAAATGTTTAAGCAAATCTCCCACATAAATCCATTTGCATTTTAGTCTCTTGGTGGCGTCTAATTCTTCAAATCTTAGGGGTTGTAATTTTCTATACTCTGGAGGAACCCCTAAGTAAACGCGTAGTCGTCGATAAGCCTCGCGACCCCTAGTTTTCTTCCATGGCAACATTCCTCTGATTGTTCTCTTTACAAATAGATCTGGACGAGAGTAGTGGAATGGACCTCTCCTTGGGTTTGTTCTAGAATGAATTTCCCAGATATCTTTGTATTTTTCTATAATAAACTGCGGGTCTCCAGAGATCACTGCTTTCTCTGCATTTACAATTATTACTCGCTTCCCTTCAAGTAGCATTTTAGCTACTCTAGCTCCTAGGCGCCCTAGGATCATATTAGTCGCATCTATTAAGACGAAATCTGGTTTTTTGCCACTTTTTTCTTTCTCAGTAGTTTGAGACATCGGCATCACCTGATAACTTCATGTTTCTTTATCACGGAAAGTTTTTAAATAATAATTCTTACGTTTGAACCCTTTGGATTCTCTTTTATAAGATCTTCTATTGTTAGAGTTTGTCCACCAGCATTAATTATTTTCTTTCTAGCACTTTCGGAAAAACCTAGAGCTGCTACTTTTAATGGATGATCTAGTTCTCCCCCACCCAAGACTTTCCCAGGCACAATGATAACTTCTCCACTCTTAGTTAGTCTATTTATTTTTGAGAGATTCACAATGACCCTCTTTCTCCTAGGTCTCTCTAGGATGTCAGCGACGGCTCTCCATATTTTTGCATTATTTTCTCGTGCTACTTTTCTTAGAGTCCTTATTAAGGCATGAAGCAGGACATTTGTCGATTTTGTTTTTAATGTCATTCTGCTCCGCTCCATATTATTAATTTTGAGCCTCTTCTGATAATTAATCAGTATCAGGTCTTAATTAGCACCTTAAATCTTATTCATGGGGAATTTAACTTTAACGACTTTTTGTAGTAGAATTATTTCTCCTTGTTAAGTGATTTCTTAGCTGTTCTAATTTTCTCTAGCAGATCTTGAAGATCCATGTCTTCTGGATTGATCTCCAATACTTTTATTAATATTCTTTGTGCTGCTCTTATATTGCCCATGAGATATAAGATTTTTGCTTTCTCTATCAATAATTCATAGTCTTCATAGTCGTCCTGTTTGTATATGATGGTTAAAGCTTCGTCAATAGCTCTTAGGGCCTCTCCGAAATTATTCGCTTCTCTCGCAATGGAGGCTTTAAGTGTCCAAGCTTCTACGTAATCACGCTTTAGCTCTAATGCCTTCTCTATAGAATTCAACGCTGGAAGGAGATTTCCCTTAGATTTTTCGATAAGTGCTTTAAGAAACCAAATTCTTGGATCATTTTTTCTTGAATTAAAAATATCTTCCAATATGTTTTCAGCCTGTCTTACCTTTCCTAAAAAGAAAAGATTTATTGCACGTTCTACAATATCCATACTAATTTCACCAAATTACTTGCTAAGAAAAGTGATAGAGAATGAGCATACATAAACTATATTTCATAACAGGTAATCGTCATAAATTCTCAGAAATAGTCAGAATTGCAGAGAAAATGAAAGTGCCAATTAAGATAGAAATGTTTAAAAAACCGGGTATAAAGTTGGAAATCCAAGCAGTAAGCCTTGAGGAGATTGTCAAATTCGCTGTTGATTACATCAGAAGTCGGGGATTAGATAATTTCTTTATTGAAGACGCTGGTTTGTTTATTAATGCTCTAAATGGATTTCCGGGGCCTTTTTCAAATTATGTATTCAAAACAATAGGACTTTCTGGAATTTTAAAATTATTAGAGAACGTAGAGGATAGAAGAGCATACTTCAAGTCTGCGATCGGTATTTGTTTAAATGGGGAAACAAAAATCTTCACAGGAATTGTATATGGTAAAATTTCGGAAGAACCAAGAGGCGAACATGGATTTGGTTTTGACCCTATATTCATTCCAAATGGTTTCTCAAAGACCTTCGCAGAAATGTCTATTGATGAGAAAAATGCGATCTCTCATAGAGGAATCTCAACAACTAAGATGCTAGAGTTTGTGAGGAAAAAAATTATCAAAAGTGGTGCTTAAGGATGTTTTAAAAAGAGTTCTGGAATGATTCTAGATTTTAAGGAGTATAAGGCTAAAAAATAATTTGAAGGTTACTTTTTTCTGCGTTGGCGTCTTCTTCTGCGCTTTTCCTCCCTAACAATTGTCGGTTCATATGTTAGATAATGAAAGGCAAGTAATGCTATTATTAGAATAATGCCTATCACGTAAAGGATTAATTCCAAATAATATCCAGTCGTAATACCCGCTTGCATTTGTTATACCTCCTCCTCTTCGACTTCGATTATTCCAAGAAGCATGCTAATAGCTCTTTCAACATGTTTAATTTTTGGTACTAATGGAAGCACATATATTCTTTTTTCACTAGGGAAGTAGAGCGTTAAAGTGCCGCTACCAAATAGTAGGTATTCAAAAATATCTCTTATCTCGATCCCGTATTGCATACCATGAGTTGGAAATCTTTCTCTTTTTCCGAATATGCCCGTTCGTCTAGTAACCTGATTAGGCTCTATTATCCAGTAATCCCAGCGTTTAGAAAGCCATGCAAGAAAAACAATAATGCTTATTATTAAGCTGTAAGCGAAGTATGCTTGTGTAGAGAGAGTTATATCTAATGAAGCTAATAGAGCAGACGCTGGTAGCGCAGGTATTACATTATATTGAACCATTATAAGGTAAGATAAGGCAGCAATAATCAGTAAGGCGAAAAAACCGAATGTTTTTGCTTCAGTGAATTCAAAAGCTGCTACGAGAATATTAAAGAAGAGAATTACCATAAATATTAAGCCTAGAAATCGATCTATTGTGGAGCCAAGATAAAGTTGCAATAACCCTAGAATAGCAGCTATTATCGCTGAAGGAAGTAAGACAATAATCTTTGAATATGATCGAATAACTATTCGTTCTAATTCTCGTTGTTCCAAAATAACCACCAATTAAATTATGTGATTAAAAATTAGTTTCAGTAATTAATCAGATTTACCAAAGCATTAGGAGATTTATATATATTTATAATTTCTCAAGTCTCAAAAAGAAAAAGATCTAGTATCTGGTGGAAAAAATGTCGCTTAGCATTAAAAGCAAGAAGTTCGTAGTTGCGATGTTCATTGTTCTCCAAGTATTAGCGTTAGTAACCATGCCAAGTAATGTAATAGCGCAAGAAGAACAGGATGTAGCGACCTTTTCAAATAAGCTTAAGGATATATATAGACAAAACGAGGAACTACATGTAATCGTTGTAGTGAGAAACGACAAACAAGGAGCGACGCTCAGACTCGATAAATTTAATTTGACAATCTTCCGATTTGAAGCGGGTGGTGAAAGGCAAACAAAATTCACAGTAATTATAAGGGAACTTTATGGGTATGCGCTAGAAGGGAACGCAAGCTACACCTTGTCTGTAAAAATATCATTGAAGAACTTCCCCCCAGGTAGATATAACATAACAGCATACTTTGAGGCCTATTACTTTCCAGGTAGGTATTTTGAGGTATATGCAATAAAGAGTCATGAGTTCCAAGTATTGCCTAGTCTTGAAATTCCCCCCGCTGTTCTATTGGTAATGGGTATTATGTCAGGAATCATCCTCATATATATTGGGTATGGAATAGCTGGACGGTTTAAGAGGTCATAACTTCTTTCAAAGTTTTCGTATCCGGAGATATCAATTTTATAACTTTTCCATCTTTCTTAATAATTATCGTTGGTATCGCGATTATCTGATATTTTTTAACTAATTTGTAATCCTCTAGAATATCGATGAACGATATTTTTACTTCCTTTCTCTCAATTTCTTTCAGAACTTCTTTAAGTATTTCTAGGAAATAATCACAAACCGCGGAATCTTTAATGCATAAAAAGAGAATTTCAATAGGCATAAAAATAACCCGTAGATTCTACTGATTACTTTGTCTCATCTCTCATTCTAATAATCAACACTAAACTTAACAGAAAATAAGATTTTTTGGCAACAAATGAGTAGGTAGTAAAGAGAAGGGAAATAAAAGCTATGTCTTGCTAAAGGTGCGTATTTATACCTTGTCGTTTACTTTGGCTGTAACCTTATTTCAGTCCAAGTATTTTTGGGAACGGGAACTGTTAGGATATACGTAAGATCTCGGGATGTTAGTTCAGCAACAATCAATCTTTTGTGGATTGATAATTCGAAGAAATCGTAAGTTGGCGTTCCTTCTCCACATGGAGACTTACGAACAGACAAGTAAAGCTTCTTTGTGGGCAACTTTATTGGACCAGAGACTTTAGCCCCTCTATTTCTCAGAATCGCAGCTAGGCTTTGCGTGTATTCTTCCAAGATTCTATAATCTATTCCCGCGACTTTTAGATGGATCTTCATTCGACGTACTCTTGGTACGGTTCTTCTTTGTCTCCGTCTAGCGAATCTTCGTATTCTTTGTTGAACTTTTTCTGAACTTTGTTCAGACATTACTTTTCCCTCGGAAACGACTTAAAACTAGTATGTGTTTATGTGTGGCTTAGTTGGGTATTAAATTTTTATTGTTTCTTCATAGTTCTTCGAGTTCCTTAAAAGCTTCTTCCTCAAATTCAATAGTTGTCTTGCCAAGTATCGGTTTTCTTGAGGTTCTTTGTAACGTAAGGGTAGATGCATCACGCCAATATCCAGTTACGAATCCTATTAATCCACTTAACAGTGAAATTGTCAACGCTAATACGATTATGACGATGAGGTTTAACTCTGGATAGGTTAGTGCGGAGACTACAAGAGAAGCAATGTAGCTACTGATAAATCCAGCGATATTATTTGCTGCAAGAGATCCGCAAATAATTCCCGTTATTATTCCGAAACTTACGACTAGTGCGAAAGCAGATAAGTAAGGATTTAAGGCTTCTGAGGGCAATGCGGTAAAGAAGAACATAAGTAGATAATAAGAGGCAAGAACTGTAGGGGTTCCAAGTACTAGGCTAAATATTGTAGAAAACGGTATTGTTGATCGTAGTTGAGGAAATAATCTAGTGTGAGATTTAATAGTATCTTGGATAACATTTTCAATTTTCTTGCTAATTTCTTCGCTGACTACGATTAATCCCTCTTCAAGTTGAGCCTCTATGATCAAATTACTTAGCTTCTTAGCCAAATCTTTAAGGACGATGTTTGTTGCCCGTTGGTGATCAGTTACATCTGAAATAGCTGCAACCCAGAACACGCGCTCCCCAATTTTGAAAGTGAAAAATGACAGTGCAAAAGTCATGAAGTCAATTCTCTGAGGAGCCACAAAAGTTTCCTGACCAAAATTTAATAGAGCTGATACAAAACTGGCTATCAAGTTTTCATCTTTTCCTTTAAAGATTTGAGGTGGAGCTGTTTCGGATTTCCAGACATATATAGGTGTGCCTGAAGCATCCAAAATAAATACTGCATGAATCATAAACCGCGCCATCCCTTAAGTAAATATATCATACTACATACAGTCTGCTTAATGGTGATTATAATCTTATCTTGAGTGATTCACGGGAGAAAAATTAGCTTTATTCACTTTTTAAGAAAGTATGTGGAAATTTTTGATTAGTTTTACGCGAAAAAAATATATTATAAGAGAGGTCTTAAAGTGTAGATTCTGTAATGATTACCATGCTAAAAAATGTAGAAAAGTTCTCATTCCCTAGATAACTGGTGATGCTTATTGTCGCGTTTCGAGCCGAAGCTGCGCGAAAAAAGATGGGACGTCGAGAAAGAAGAAGAGCTCATCGCTAAATGGGAAGAAGAAGGTATTTACCGGTTTAACAAAGAGACCAAAAAACCCATTTTCTCTATAGATACGCCTCCACCATACGCATCAGGAACGCCGCATGTGGGCTTTGCTGTTCATTATAGTCAAATAGATATGATTGCACGGTACATGAGAATGAAAGGTTTTGAAGTATTGTTTCCTATGGGAATTGACAGAAATGGGTTACCTGTTGAAGTTCAGGTGGAGAAACTCTACAATATTCGCATGTATGAGACTCCAAGAGAGGAATTCCTTAATTTATGCCGTAAGCTCCTAGATAAGTACGAAAAAGAGATTCTGGAAATTTCTAAGAGACTAGGTTTTAGTATGAATTCTTTGGATCCGAAAGAAGTGTATCGGACAGATTCGCCAGAATACCGTGCGATTACACAAGCAACATTTATTGAACTGTTTAAGAGAGGTCTAATATATGAAGATGAGAGAGCTAATAATTGGTGTCCTCGTTGTAGAACTACTCTAGCAGATGCCGAAGTAGAGTACCGGGAAGAAGAAACACTATTAGTTTATATAAAGTTTAAAGTGAAGGAAACGGATGAGGAATTAATAATAGCAACGACTAGGCCAGAACTATTAGCAGGATGTGCTGCTATTCTTGTTCATCCAGAGGACGACCGCTATAAGCATTTACATGGTAAGCATGCCATAGTTCCCATATACAAAAAGGAAGTGCCTATTATCCCTCATCATGAAGCAAAACCAGAATTCGGTACTGGAGCAATGATGTTATGTTCTTTTGGAGACTACACTGATGTCCGGTTATTTAGGGAGCTTGGTTTAGAACCAATCAAAGTGATTACTGAGGAGGGCACATTATCCGAGCTTGCTGGTAAGTATAAGGGATTACCCGTAAAAAAGGCGAGAGAACAAATAATTAATGATCTTAAAGCCTTAGGACTAGTGATTAAGGAAGAAATTATCAAACACAAAGTTCCTATCTGTTGGCGCTGTAAAACGGCGATAGAGTTCATTGTGATGAAGGAATGGTACTTAAAGCAATTAGATTTCGTTGACGGTCTCAAAAAGATTTCAGAGGAAATTAAATTTTTCCCTCCAGAGAATAAGAGTATTCTAGATAATTGGCTATCGTCAATAGCCACCGACTGGCCGATTTCTAGAAGGCGTTACTACGGCACTGAAATACCACTATGGTATTGTGAAAACTGTGGATACATTATCGTTCCTGAACCTGGTAAATATTATATTCCTTGGAAGGATAAGCCACCGATTAATAAGTGTCCTAAATGCAGTTCTGAGAAATTTAGAGGAGAAAAACGAACTTTTGATACGTGGTTTGATAGTAGTATTTCAGCCTTATATGTCTCTGGCTACATGCGTGATGAGAATTTATTTAAAAAAGCATTTCCAGTGAGTCTAAGACCTCAAGGAAAAGAGATTGTTAGAACATGGCTATATTATACGCTTCTAAGAGTTTACCAATTAACGGGTAAACCAGCATTTAAATATGTCTGGATATCTGGCCTCGTCATGGATGAGCAGGGCAGGAAGATGTCTAAATCGGCGGGTAACATTATTTATCCAAAACCACTAATTGAGAAATATGGCGCGGATGCTTTACGCTTGTTCGGTGCTTGCGAAGCTATGCTTGGAAGTGATATCCGTTTTTCAGAAAGAAAAGTTGAAGGCATGGCTAAATTCATACAAAAACTATACAGTATTGCTCGATTTGTATCTATGTTCCCAGAACCGAATTACGAAGAAACCGATTTGCTACTAACAGATAGATGGATACTCGCTGAGGCAAACAAAACAATAGAAATCGTTAAAGAGCACTATGAAAGGCTCGATTTCTTTGGAGCAAACTTTGTGAAGACTTTTGCTTGGGAACTGTTCGCGGATCACTATATTGAGCTTGTGAAATCCCGTGCAAGCGGTAACTTAGTTGATGAAAGAAAGCAAAAAGGAGCTTGGTGGACATTGCATCAAGTGCTTAAGATAATTCTTAAATTGCTCGCACCAGTAACACCTTTCATCACAGACTATATTTACCGAAAATTATACGGCAAAACAATACATCTAGAGGAATTTCCAGAACCTTCTAGATATGATAAGGAACTTCTAAATTATACAAAATTAATAACAGAAGTCAATTCTCTAATATGGAAAGCAAAGAAAGACAAAGGATTGTCGCTTAAACATCCAGTTAAAAAGCTTTACCTGCCAGAAGAACTGAAAGGCTTCGAAATTGATCTTAGAGGAATGCATAAGGTTAAGGAGATCGTTTATGGGGAACCAAGTAACGAAACGCAGATAATAGAGGGCAAGAGAATAAAGATAGGTATCATTTTCTAATTCTAATTTCTTTTGATATTCCAATGTTTTGGTAAATAAAAATTAGCTATCTCTCACTGGAACGAAACTCTAGAAAGTATCGTTACACGTAATGAAGAAAAAGAATGTTAGAAAAAGAGTTACAAAGGTAGCATAAAATAGAGATTCTGTTGCTTATCTAAGACCATGCTTTTCTAGGAATTCATCAATTATTTGTCCTAGTGTAGGTCTGCCTACTTCTACTAATTCGTAACGAACTCTTACAATTGGCTTATTCACTTTTAATACTCTAGACAGATCTATGGGAGTACCGCTTACGACAGTATCAGCATCTATAGCATTAATTACTTCTTCTAATTCCTTTTTCTCCTTCTCCGTATATCCGAGAGTAGGCAATACGGGACCCATATGGGGATACTCTTTGTAGGCCTTGGCAAGATCAGTTCCTGGTTTAACATATTTTCTAGGATCAATGATTTCTTTAGCACCATATCTAAGAGCAGCTACATATCCAGCGCCATACGGCATTTCACCATGCAATACGGTAGGGCCATCCTCTACAACAATAACTCGTTTGCCGCTAACTAATTCTGGTTTTTCCACGAAAAGCGCGGATGCCCCTAGGATGATTCTTGCTTCGGGGTTCACCTTTCTGACGTTCTCTTCAACTTGCTTAACAGCCTTTAAATCTGCTTCAACCACTTTATTTATTATTACGACGTCAGCCATTCTAATATTAACAGATCCCGGCCAGTAAGTTAATTCATGGCCAGGTCTCAAAGCATCAGCCACCACTATGAATAGGTCTGGACGATAGAAAGGAAAGTCATTGTTACCTCCGTCCCAGAGTATAATATCTGCTTCCTTCTGTGCCTCCTGAAGGATTTTCTCATAATCAACACCAGCATAGACAACGAAACCGTTTTCTATATAATGCTCATACTCTTCTCTCTCTTCGAAAGTGACGTTGTAGCGATCTAGATCCTCAAATGTTGCGAATCGTTGTATGATTTGTTCTCTTAGATCTCCATAAGGCATTGGATGCCTGACAGCCACTACCTTTAGGCCTTTTTCTTTAAGAATCCGTGCAATTTTCCTACTTACTGTAGATTTTCCACAACCCGTTCTTATGGCTCCAACAGCAATAACAGGAACCTCTGCTTCTAACATTGTATCCTTTGGACCTAATAACATAAAACTCGCGCCATTAGCTTGAGCAATAGCTGCTCTCTCCATAATATACTGATGAGAGACATCACTATACGAGAAAACTACGAGATCTACATTATACTTTTTTATAAGCTCTGGTAGTTCCTCCTCTGGATAAATAGGAATTCCCTCTGGATACAGTGGGCCTGCCAGCTCGGGAGGATATTTACGTCCCGTTATCCCAGGTATTTGAGCAGCTGTAAAGGCTACAACTTCATAGTCAGGATTATTTCTAAAAAATACGTTGAAGTTATGGAAGTCTCTGCCAGCAGCACCCATTATGATTACTTTTCTTCTTGCTTTGCTAGACAAATCTCCTCACCTTGTCGGGTTTCTTAAGAGAAAAGAGGTGGTGTTCAAATTCTACATAGAATCTTCTGATATATTTATAGTGTTCATACGCAGAGGTCAGTGAAAATCATTCCGCTCATTTATGTGCTTCGCCGGCTGTTCGCATCATCATCCCTAAACTAAAATAAGCTCAGTACTGGGAGTAATATAAAAAGTTAGCTAAGGTTACTGCAATGAAGTTATTAAGACCGGAAGACGTATACGCACTAGATATTAACTCCAAGTTCTTAGGCATTGACACTAGACTATTAATGGAAAATGCTGGAAAAGCAGTAGCAGACTTCATATGGAATAAATTTCCATCAAAAAAACGAATAGTGATCGTAGCTGGACTCGGAAACAACGGAGGCGACGGTTTCGTAGCCGCTAGACATCTTGCTGGTTACGGGTATGATGTTACAGTGATCCTCCTTGGACGAATAGAATGGATTAAGAGCTCAGCCGCTAGGGAGAATGCAGAAATTGTCAAGAATCTAGCTCTCTCAGTTAAACTTATCGAAGTAAGAGATTCCGAAGAGTTATTGAACATTAAGGAATATCTGGAAAACGCTGAAATAATAGTTGACGCTATATTAGGTGTGGGTTTGAGAGGACAAGTAAGAGGACTACCTAGGAAAGCGATCTTTCTAATAAATGAGATCAAGGAAAGAAAGAATATTCTGGTAATCTCTATTGATGTTCCAAGCGGTTTAGATTGCTATATTGGTAAAGCTGTTGGTCCCATTGTTCATTCAGATATTACAATAACTTTTCATAGCTCTAAAAAGGGACTTGAAAAGGGAGTTGGAGGAGAGGTCGTAGTCAAAAAGATAGGAATACCCCCGGAAGCAGAAGAATTCGCCGGGCCCGGAGATGTACTGGCCATAAGAAAACTTGTTAGGAGAGATGAGTGGAGTCATAAAGGAGATTTTGGAAGAATTTTGATAATTGGAGGAAGTAAAGATTTTTCGGGAGCTCCTGCTTTAGCTGGATTAGCATCTCTCAGAGCTGGAGCTGACCTAGTAGTAATAGCTGCACCAGAAGCTGTCGGAAACATAATAAGAAGTTTTTCACCAAATTTAATAGTGAAAAGCCTGCCTGGCAAGTACCTTAGTCATGATCACATAAAGGAGCTCGCGGATCCAGGATTTATTGAAAAATTTGATGTAATACTTATAGGGCCGGGAATAGGACTAACTGAAGAAAGTTTGGACGCGGCAGGAGAATTGATAAGGATTTTTTGTGACATGGAGAAACCGTTAATAATTGATGCAGATGCGCTTAAAAGCGCGGCTAGAAAAGGTTTACCGGAAGGTGGAAAGAAGATTCTTACTCCGCATGCTAGAGAATTTTACCTATTATTTAATGAAGAAGTTCCTACAGAACTGAAAGAGCGAGGAGAAATTGTCAAGAGGAAAGCTAGGGAGGTAAAGTCGGTAATCGTATTAAAGGGGAGAATAGATATAGTGTCTGATGGGGAGAGGATCAAGTATAACCTAACGGGTAATCCAGGAATGACTGTTGGTGGGACGGGTGATGTGCTGGCGGGAGTTATAGCCGCGTTTTGTGCTATCTCTGAGGATTTGTTTAGATCAGCGGTTGCTGGAACTTTTATTACTGGACTTGCTGGTGATTTTGCGTACAAAGAAAAAGGTTATGAATTGCTTGCAACTGATGTAATAGAAAACGTTCCAAAAGCGCTAAGTTTCGTGAGGAGGTTTACTGAGTCATGAAAATAAACGTCATTGAGGAGAAAACATTTTGTGGAAATGTCGTGGAGGAAAAAATCGACGCTGTATCAATTAATAGAAGAGAAACAATCTTACAAGGGATAATCAACTTACCTAATCCATGCTATAAGGTTTTAGTTAGCTATGAAGTAATAAACGATTGCCTTGATATCAAAATAAAATTAGAGTATTCCGGGGAGATTTGTGTTCAGTGTATAGCGGTTAAAAAGTTTGAGATAAGGATCACAGGGATCCCAGAAAAAATAAAAGTTATCAATGTCTTATGTAAAGGAAAAGTGTTATTGAGGAAGAATATTCCCTAATACGTGGGTGTTAGATTTGAAGAAGAAGCCTAAGGAATCGATTAGGAATGATTTAGAGAAAGAGATAATGTATGGATTCAAAGAAGAGTTCCTTCAACAAGATGTGAAGCTCCTAGGAGCGTATAAAGTGGATAGGGGAAAAATACTAAGATCCTGGATTGAAGGAGGATTATTAGATACTTCCGGAATTAAAAGAAACGTTCTTAAAAGAGCGTTAGAGCGTGTAGGGGTAGTGATCTATAAGCGAGCATCGCCTCGAGAAAAACCTTTTGTAATTTTCTTCGTTGATGGTAATGCTAAAAGATCAACTATTGATGATGCTGAAGAAGCGGCTAAGATTTTCAAAAGACTATTTCCTGGAGTTCTTACAGCTTTTGCTGGTATCGATGAAGAACCCGACCCAATAAAGAAATCAAGATATAAAAATCTAGATGCAATAATTGTTGGGAAAAATTTAGAGGAAGCTTGGGACGGGGTATATAAATTCTTAGAAGAAATCTTTGAAGAAAAAAGATAGGAGCTAAAATTTTGCATCAAATAAGACATTACCTTTCATAATTAATACACGCTGAAAAGACGTAAGAATACCCCTATGATCTATTACTTGGGTTTCAATAGATATTTGTTTCTCACTAGGATCTTTAGGATTTTGCCATACGCGTTTAGAAATTGTTATAGCGTATAAATTCTCGGGAAGTCTATTGTAGTTGAGTACAATAGCTTTTGCTTCTCCTATAGGATTCGCGGATATAAAGGGGAATTTCTCTACATCTTTTATGCATTTATTTTTTAGTTCTTCAAAGAGATTGTTTATCTGAGTAAGAAACTTTTCTGTAGAGGGCTCTTTGAAAATCGCTTTCACTGCCTTTAATAATTTGTTTATTTCTTTTTTATTCCCTTTTATCAAGAAAAATTTTGAATAATGATCCTTTTCTGTCTCGATAAATATCAACGTACCACCCAACTTTCCTAGCCTCATGACTACTTATTGATTTCGAATGTATATTAAATCTTCAGTTCGAAGTCTTCTAGATTCTCAAGCGATATTTCCTCTTCTTTTTCTTCTGATATTTCCTCCGAAATAGCCGTCTCTTCAATGGTTTCTTCCAGCGTAGGTGCTTCCCTTACTAGCGGAGTTACTTTATAGTGGATTAGGAACGTCCAGCTTATAGAAACTATTAACAATAAGAAATCCGTGGCAAGGATTATTGATAAAAATATTTTCATCAAATTTGAATCGTAATTCACCACCCCAATAATATCCACGAGCACTTTGCTTATTAATTCTGGAACGTTAATAACCGTTGAAAGAAGTGCGCCAGTAATCACGAGTATGGAAGAGAACGCTAGAAATACTTTTGCTACTATACTGTGGCTCAAACCGCTTTTTCGCTGAGCAACTATAAAACCTAGCAAACCGAAAATTAGGCTAAAAAATGCTAGAAATCCACCAAAGGGAATGTAGAGAATATTTGTTATACTAGTCTCGAATAATTTGGTACTGAAATAGTAGATTATACTAACAAAGTCATTTATTGGAGGGGCTGATTGTAGATATCTATAAGAGGCTTCAATAAGCATTGCTACAAAAATAAGAGAGAGCACCGCAATTGTTGGCTTCAGTTTGGATTCTGAAACTGTCCCCGAATGTTTTAGACCATAAATCCCTGCCGCAACAATAGCTATGCAACTAGCTATCGGTAACAACTGTAGTGACGGTGATGAAATGGAAGACAGATTCTCTGATAGCCAAGTGAGGAAATTGCCTATCCCTACTAGGGTAATAAAAATTGTTCCAATCTTTAAGGCAAGTTGATAATTTTCCAACGCACCTGTTATTAAACCTAACGCTAAAACTACTAAACTTATCAGTAAGACACCCAGGCCTAATCGTAATATACTAAGTGCGAATGTATTTCTCAGAATATTTGGGGAAAATTGAAAGTTGTAAATTATGTTAACTCCCACTAACAATAGTAGAACTGATAAAATTGTTAATGATGAAGCAATAAGCACGTTTTTTACATTGTCTAAATCAGCATTTTGCATTTTACAAGTGCCTCCTCTCATAGTACCACTGTATGAATACATATGAATACATAAGTTTTGTCATTAAAAATGAATATAATTATAAATAGAATCGTAGCTGCGTCAATCTAGAATATAGTCCCTTCAAAAATAATCATGTACATATAGTTAAACGCTAAGATCGAAATTATAGATAATGCTTTGGTTTTCAGAACAATTTAAAGGCGTTAAAAATGAGAATTTCGAATCTTCTATGGCGAATACGATTTGGACCTGCGGGGAAGCCCATAGGCTTTACTGGAGATCTAACAAAAGTACCAGAGGCACTAAGAGAAATGGGACTAAACGCTCTGGAGGTGCAACAGGTTCGGCAAATAAATATTACAAAAGAAAAAGCTAGCATGTTAAAAGAGGAAGCAAAGAAGAACGATATCGTATTATCGCTCCATGCCCCATACGCAATAAACTTTAGTTCAGAGAAGGAAAATGTAATTGAAGCATCTAAAGAGAGGCTATTGAGGGCTCTAGAGGTAGCACATTGGATGGATGCGGAGGTTGTTGTATTACACCCTGGTTACTATGGTAAAAGAAAGCCTAAGGAGGCTCTAGATCTTGTAATTGAGGCTCTAAAAGACGTAGAGAGAGCTGCGCGGAAAAAACGATTAAGGCCTCTTATTGGACCCGAAACTATGGGGAAAAAATCTCAAGTGGGAAGTCTGGATGAAATTATCGAAATTGTGAAAGAAGTAAAGAAGGCAATTCCAGTTCTAGACTTTGCTCACATACATGCTAGGGAGGGGGGAACACTTAATACTAGAAGAGACTATGAGAAAATCTTTGAAAAAATCGAAACAGAGCTTGGAGCTAAAGCATTAAGGCGATTACATATACATTTTACAAAAGTCGAATTTACGGATAAAGGAGAGAGATGCCACAGAGCATTTGGAGAAGGTATGGGACCAAAATTCATTCCTCTTGCACAGATTCTGCTTGAGTTAGAATCTAGTAAAGTTGTGATAATATCGGAGTCCCCTGTATTAGAACAAGATGCTATCAAAATGAGAGATATACTCATTAAATTATCGAGAGGCGCAAGTATAAAAGATCTCGAAAAAGAAGAATAAGAGCTAAAGAGTAAGCTATTCTATCCGCGTGATAATTATTTCATTACCTTCGTTTGCCCGAATTCTATCTTTAGCTGAGCCTTGATTGATTGCTATCTCTACAAAATCATGGCTCCCAATCAGTAGTATTAGCTCTCCTTTCGAGCCCTCACCATAAGTCTTAACGAATCTTGTAACATGCTTATGTCCACGAATCTCGATAATGAATTTGGAGGAATACTTTTCATTTCTAAGAAAAGCGTCTCCAGGGATATTAGTTATTACATTACCGAAACTGTCTATTGCTAAAATTTCTCCAATGTATGTATGATTTTGCTCATCAATAGTTGCCACCTTATAGGGAATCCTTATAAATGCGTCAGAAGGGAGAAGAGATCCAAAACTCTCTACTGGAACTCCTTTAGATAGATAAGCAGCAGCTGGTGCAAAAATATCCCGGCCGTGAAATGTTGTGGATACTTTTGGTAACATGTATTTTGGATTCTCAATTTTTCTTACTTCAATCAACTCTTCTTTCTCAAGAACTAAACTAAAAAGTCCATTGTTAGGACCGACAAAGAAATATCTTTTGGTTCTCATAATAATTGGTTCTCTAGCGGTGCCTACACCTGGGTCTATCACACCTACAAAAATAGTGTTTAGCGGAAAATAATCAAAAGTCGAATATAAGACAAATGCAGCGTATCTTATGTTGAATTTAGGAAGGTTATGAGCTAAGTCAACTATTATAGCTTCTGGGTTAATGGATAGAATGACGCCTTTCATTGCCCCAACGTACCCATCTGAGTATCCAAAATCGGTTAGTAATGCAATAATTGGCTTTTCCATAATAATCACCACTCTTTAATGATCTTATAGTTATAGAATCCCTATATCAAAAACTAGGCTCGTTTTACATGTATGAATAGGTCTTCCAATATGCAATATAAGCGTCAAAAACAAGTTTTCATGGCCAGGTCTTTTCTCAGAGAATTTTAAGAGCCTTTTTCTTGTTCTTCACCTATAATACCTGCCTCTAATAACTGTCTTGCTGCTTTTCTTACCACGCTCCGTACCTTCCATCGCATGGAGAGTTTTCCAAACATTTTTTTAGCGGTCTTTCTGATGCTTCTTGTTGATGCAAGTGTTCGCAGTATGAGTTCTTCTTTATCGGATAATTTTAAGTGTTGTAAAGCCAATTGGGCGATTTTATATGGTGGAATTCCAGCAATGTATTTTTCTTCTGGTTCGTTAAGGACTTCCATAATTTCAAACTCTATGATCGTTACAATATCATCATCTTTTAAATCCCCATAGTAGTTTCTTAATTCATCGATTAGTTCTTCCCTCGAACTTAGACCATCTAGTTTTGCGTCTTCGTCGGATAATTCACTAACTTTTTTGTATTTGACGTCTTTAAGTCTGGCGCGCGCAATTATTCTTCCTCCAGAGTGAATTAGAAACTCGTTAGAACGAACCTTTACTCGTCCTAGCCTAATTGTCGCTTTTTTCTTGCCTGTCAGGATATCCTTAGTGAACTTGCTTTTAATCATTAGGTGTTTTCCTATCCATCTTAGTGGCATTTTTTCCCCCGGTTGTAGAATTTTAGATTTATTCAACACTAGCATTAACAACTGATCATAGAAGAAATGTTTATAGTGACGAATAGTTGCTACCTAATATTCTGCGGGTGAGAAATTACAACTCGCTTTGGAGAAAAATTAGTTATGGAAGAAAATTGAGGAAAGAACAGGGCTATTTATTTTATTTTTCGCTTAAGAACAGTATTGATCCACTCGCGATTTATCCTACTTATCGTTTTCGCGAGGAGTTTAACGGCATTAACAACGTCTTCTAAATGCACAATTTCAACTGGCGAATGTATGTACCGTGTCGGTATCGAAACAGCACCTGCTGGAATACCTTCTCTTGTTATCTGAATAGCTGAAGCATCAGTGGTACCGCCCGGGAGGATCTCTAGCTGATAGGGTATGTTCTCCTCCTTTGCGACTTTTATCAATAAATCACGAACTGCTGGATGTGCTATAAGCCCACTGCCTGAGCGTCCATCCATAATCTTTATGGCAGGACCTTTTCCTAATTTTACAACCTGAGCATGTTCTGGAGTTCCTGGAACATCGGTTGCTGTTGTTACATCTATTGCTATACCAACATCCGGATGGATTCCAAAAGCTGCTGTTCTAGCCCCTTTTAGTCCCACTTCTTCTTGAACTGTGAATACGAAATAAACATCTGCTTTTGTATTTCCTAGCACCTTAAGAGTCTCAACAGCAGTCACGACGCCAATCTTATCGTCAAAGGCCCTACCCGTAACTATATCTGGATTTCCCAGTTTTTCAACAGTGCGTTCTAATACTGCAATAGAACCAACAGTTACCCCAAGTTTCTTTGCTTCTTCTTCCGATGAAACTCCAATATCTATAAATAATGAGTTCATTGGTATAACCTTTTGGCGTTCTTCAGGTTTTTCTATATGAGGCGGTCTGACGCCTATGACTCCTCTAATGATCTTACCCTCAAGCGTTTTTATCAGTACTCTCTGGGCCGGGAGTATTCTCTCGCTCCAACCTCCAACGGGCACAAATCTTAGGAAGCCATTCTTATCGATACTATTAATCATGAGGCCTATCTCATCCATATGCGCTGATATCATTATTTTACCTTCTCCCTCTCCCGCCTTCTTAGCAATTAGGTTTCCCATGGCGTCAATCCATACTTCGTCAGCATATCTCTCTGTTTCTTTGACTAGAATCTCCCTGACAGAATCTTCATAACCAGAAGGAGAAGGCGTTTCACATATCATTTTGAGTAACTGGAATATTTCATCCTTATTTATTTCTGGCATTTTACTCAACCCCTATTTTAAAACCTGGCACAACAAGTATCATATATCTTTGTGTTATCTGCACGCAATAGTTCGATTAAGAATAAAACAAAGATATGAACTATGTATTTATCGCTGTAGGGGCTAGAGAAATAACGAAGAGTAGCAAATATCTCCCGAAGACGAGTAACTTATATGCATTAGTGTTAGTATTTTTTCTTTTAAGAGTGAGAGGTGAATTCTGCTTGAAAATAGATAATGAAATTATAATCTCTCTCAAGTACTTGCTCTACCCAACAATAACTACTATTCAGGACTTAAAGCTACTAACAGAATTCTTGGACAATAATGTCAATGAGATAATCAATCTAAGTATTGATAAATTCCAGGAGCTCCAGAACGTTAAGGAAAAAGTATTAAAACTCGTTGTCGCAAGGTTTAAGCCGTTACTAAAGAGCGAGAAGGAAAAAATAACCGTCCCAAAAGATCTAGTGGCAGCATGGCTTGCTGAAACCAAAGAGATCGTTAAAAGTCTCTTCGCCCTAGAATTACCTATTTATGCAAAAGCAATCACTATTGAATGGTTATCGATCTATTTTCTTCTGATTACACTATATGTAGTGTGGAAAGGAGGCGGGCCAAAAATACTTCAACAACTTATAGAAAGAGGGGAGTTTGAAGAAGAAGCTTTTAACATTTTACTAAGAGCAGTAGATGATAAGGAACTTTACGAATTACTAGAAAAAATCAACATGAAAGAATTATTTGACTTAGCGTTGTCTATTCATGCAAAGGCTCTCGAGAAAACTCTAAGCTACATGGATAAGAAGAATAGAAAAGAGTTGGCAGAGAGAATACGGCCTCTATTGGAGAAAGGAAAGACACTAAGTGATACGCTGGGCAATATTCTTATGGGAATAGATAATTATGACCGAATGAATAAGAAATTAGTTCTTTTGATGCTGCCCACTCTTTTTGAAGCGTTATCTAGGGTTGTTATCTTGAAAAATGATGAATCAAAGGGCGAAGATATAGAAAAAATTGTCGAGATGCTTAAAAAAGGGCTAAATAAAATAGATATTGTTGAAGAAAGCGTTGATCTCGGAGAAGTTCTTCTACAGGAAGTAGCGAGAATTTATGCACTAATTGAAAAGAATGACATAAAAGGTGTGCTGGAAGTTCTGAGGGGAGTGGGGAATCTTTACTTAAAGAATGCTCTGAAAATTTTTGGGACGACTAGCATGATTTCTCTAAAAGTTTCACCGGATATAATATTATTAGCTATTCCGTTGACCCCGCCGCCACTATCTATTCATGATAGGTTATCTCCTAGATCAACTATGCTTATCTCACAAGACGCTTTAGAAGAAATAGCTAACTGGAACTTCGAGGCAAAGGTGATGTTGAGAACTAGCATTATTAGAAAACCTGAAGTTTTTAGGATACTTTTCGAGCATGCGAGAAGGGATCCTTTAGCACTTATTGGAATTCGCCTACTAATGGGCGAGCCTGTACCATTTATTCTTGAAACTATTTTACCAATACTAGAAATAGAGGATATTTCGAAAATTAATGAAGAACGGCTGAGAGACATTATTAAATTATTAAATCACTTAATGAAAGACTTTGTTGAAACATGCGAATATCTGGAGAAGAATGGTTGGGGTAAAAACGAGTGGTTACGGAACATATTCTTTTATTATATCCACAGGCTTCTCTTCTTCACAGCACCAAGATTAACGGAAAAAACAAGAAAAGTGTTAGCGAGTCATGGTGGACAAGATTTTTTAGTCATGTATGAGAAATTATCAATAAAAATTGAATCAATGTATCCCAAGGTCGAAGAAAAAGCGCGGGAAGATGTATCCGAACTATTTGTATAACTTGGTGAATTGTATGATAAAGATCCTTATCACAGATCCCATATCAGAGAAAGGTCTGAAGCTATTAGAGGAAGCTGGAATTATGTATGATTACCGCCCCGATATATCTCATGAAGAGTTAATGAAAATAATTGATAAATACGACGCGGTTCTTGTAAGAGGGCGAACAAAGGTTACTAAGGATGTAATAGAGAGGGGGGCAAAACTAAGAGTTATTGCAAGAGTTGGTGTTGGATTAGACAACATAGATGTTGAAACTGCTAAAGCGCGGGGAATAAAGGTTATTAACGCGGGAGCAGCCACAGCAGACTCCGTGGCCGAGCTAACAATAGGACTAATGATCGCGTTAGCTAGGAAAATTATTTTCGGAGACGAAGCTCTAAGACGAGGTTTTTGGGCAAAAAATTTCTGTACGGGAACAGAGTTACATGGCAAAACTCTTGGTATCATAGGAGTGGGAAACATAGGTAGTAGGGTTGCTAGAATAGCTAATGCCTTAGGAATGAATGTTATTGGATATGATAAATTTCTAGAGAATGCTAAAAGAATGACTAAAATGGTAGGGGCTAATGTTAATTTTGTGTCAATGGAAAACCTTCTAGAGAGCTCTGACATAATATCTATTCATGTTCCTTTACTACCAGAGACTAAGCATATGATAAGTTGGGATGAAGTAAGAAAAATGAAAGATGGAGTATTGCTAATAAATACGGCAAGAATGGAATTGTTTGATCCTGAAGCAATAATTTGGGGTCTTGAATCCGGCAAAATAAGAGGACTAGCTGCTGATACAAATCTTAAACCAGAAAATCCTTTCGTCAGGAAGCTACTTGGTTTCTCAAACGTTATTTTAACACCTCACATAGGTGCGCAGACAAAAGAGGCGCAAGAAAGAGCTGCGGAAGTAGTTATTAAAACCGTAATAGACTTATTAAGAGAACAATAAAAAGGTGGGTAACTTGGTTAAGGTGAAACGGAAAATAAAGATTCCCTGGTTACCCGGTTTCTATAGACCAAAGTATAAATTAGAATTGCCTGAGATCGATCTCGCAGAGGAAGGAAACCGTAGGATCCTTTTCCTAATTTTAGCTATAACGTGTGCAGTGTTAGCTAGTGGAATAATATACATAGCTGTTAACCTCCCTCCAGCGATCATTGGTCCACGCGTACCCAAGTTAATAATCCCAGATTTAAATCGACAAACGCTAAGTGAAGGAATAATAGTGATAGCTCTGACTTTGATGAGTGTTCTGGGAGCATTCATTATTAGAAGCTCGGTAGAACACTTCACTGACGTAGAGTATCAGGGGCTCTATCTTGCATTTGGCTTTGCATTACTGTTATTTGGCTTTCTGGCGCTAACCTATATTTTGTTTGCACAAAAATTAGCAAATTACATAAGTGGAATCATATTTTTAACATAGGGAATAGCTTCAAAACTGTACCAATAATTAATGGAGGATGTATCTTTCGTGATATAATATCATGCATATTAGTAACTTAGTTTTTTCCATAAAATCTTTTTAGGATTGTCATTACTCAGCATTTTCCCCAAAAATCCTTCTGCCTACTAAATAGTAGTAATAGGTCTCTAGCATGTTCAAAACCGTACATTTAGGCGATGATGCAAACCCTTTTGAAGCCGCGCTAGCAGTTGTGCCTCTAAGAGCGCTCTATATTCATGAGGAAATTGTGCAAGAGTTTCTTGATAAATTGATAATTTCCTTAACAGAGTCTAATGTTTTCAAGCATCCTATTATTGTAGATAAGAATTCCAATGTAATACTAGATGGTATGCATCGATATCAAGCGCTTAGACTTTTAGGATATAATTACATTGTGGCATGTCTAGTAGACTATAATCATTCAGCAATTAAAATAGGAAGGTGGCACAGAGTTATAGAGGGGAAACTTAGAGAAAGAGAACTAATCAAAATCATTAATTTCCTTGAGAAAAAGCAAGTCTCAGAAATTTCACTAGAGAAAGTCTCTATTGAGATGTTAGAACAAGATTTAAGGAAACATAAAGCGGCTTTTGGACTATATATTGGGAGGGAAAACGAAGTATTAGGAGCTTACTCTGATAAAAACGACGTCTTTCTCTTTTATAAACTGATAAAGGATTTAGAAATTTTTCTTAATAGAGAGTTAGGAGTTGCGATTTCTTATAGATCTGATGAGATTTTAAAAGAAATTAAGCAGGCGGTGAAACAAAGAGAAACGTGCGTTATAATTACTCCTCAAGTAACTAAGGATGATGTTGTTTGTAATGCTGTGAGACGTAGAATTTTCCCGCCAAAGACAACTAGGCATATCATGCCTATTAGACCGTTGTTTGTCAATTTCCCAATGGATCTGCTCAGAGGTTCTCAAAATGTTGAAAAATTAAACAATATTCTCAGTAAGATGCTTTCTCAGCGAAGAATTCTGAAAGTACGCGGAAAAGTGTACATAGATAGATTTTACGAAGATGAATACCTCATAGTATTTTCATAAAATTATGCAGCTTTAGAATCCGATCTTAAGGGATGAAAGGAAAATGCAGGAAGATAATTATGTCATTGTGTATTCATTAGAGGACATAAAAGAAGATGCGATGGCAAATATCAACGAATTGGAAGATTTTCTAAGAAACGTTACTGGAGGTAAGTTCAAGCATTACATTGACACTGATCTTCTCCTATACATTATAGTTATGCCGGTAGGAGACAATTTTGAAGAGACCATCAAGAAAGTCGATTCTATTGTTAAAGAGTGGTTTAAAAGAAAAAATATGAAAGTTACGAAAATTCTTTTTAGTAAGTTATCGTATGAAGATGCTGTTAAAAGTAAACCATTGAATGAAATCTTTATAATCAAGATAATTAATCGCTATGTAAAAAAATTAATAAAACTGCTTAATTTGCTTAGAGAGAGACATGACTCGGTATTATTATCTGGAAGGGCAAAAAATCTGATAGCAGAACTCGTTGGTTATGATGCCTCGAAAAAGGAAACTGAGAGATTGTTTTCTAAGTGCAAGATGCTAGTCAATTCCGTGAAAGATTTATGTGCTATTCTAAAAGAAGATACGCCCATTAAAGTACTACTAATTAGTAATCTGAGAAGAGATTTAGAAGGAATACTAAATCTTCTAATGCGGTTCTTTGATATTCCGTCGCAAAAAGGCATTGAATCTCTAAGAAAATTAGAGCAATTAGGATTTTTGAAAATTAGGGAAAGAAAAATTGCTCTGACGGACAAAGGGCTAAAACTTTCTAGAATCATTTTTGAAATAATGGGAGAATTAGAGAGTATACGTTTCCTTAACAGCAAAGGACCTTTCCAAGACTTTTTGAAGAGAATTAGATCTATAAGCGATAGAATTATCGTGGATCGAAAAGGTAAACTCGAGAGATTCTTGCCGGAAAAAATATTCTTATCAATTTTAACGTCGGGTGCATCTCTTGACGTGGCCGCTAAGATCACTGATTATATCATTGAGGACTTGAAATCGGAAACAATATTATCAAAAACAGAGGTAGTAGCTCAAGTTCCTTTGTATCTTAATATTTATTACCCCAAGGGCGATATAGCGGAACGGTTTGAATTGTTAATTAATCCTAAGGATAAAGTATTGATAGAAGTTGGTAGTGGGAAATACGCATTATTGTCGAGAGAAGTGCTTGGACAATTACTGCTGAATAGGTATTTTAGGAAGGTGTTAGAACTAGGTCTTACTGTTCCGAGGTCAGTAATATCTTCACTAACCAATGATTTATACTCAACGATAACTGATCTCGCTAAGTATTTATGTAAATATTGGTTTATTAAACACGAAGTTAAGATAGAAAAAAACATTGTTGATAATCTAATGAATATATTTATTAAAGAATTCTTTGGAAACAGGCTAGGAAAAGTCTTAATGAATAAAAACATTAAGAAAAAAGATCTTCTCATAATAGCTCGCGAGGAATTACTCATTGCTCGGGAAATCTTTAAACAAGCTCTTTCGAAACGAACTCTTTCCATGGATGACCTTCCTGAAATACTTGAAGGTTTTACGAGATGTTTAAATGGTATATGTCTCTGTCTGGGCTTATTACCTCATAATAATCCTATTGCTAATGCATCACTAATCATGCACACAACTGAAAAAATCAGAAAGAAGGATGTAAAACCCCTTTTAATGTTGAGGAGTGAATCGCTTCGAAAGATGAAAGAAACTTCCCGACAAATTATGCAACAAATAGTCAAGTTACAGATGAGATTTTCAATTCTCGGAGCAGAGTCCGAACATGTGTTATTGAATCTCGTAAAAGCTGGTGATAGATTATGCGAAGCATTAAAGGCAGAGATAAAGGAAGAAGTCACTTAGGTGCTGTATATAGTATTCTATCATTAAGCAAGATACAGTTATTGAAAAATAATGATTAAGAATCTAAAAAATGATTTGCAGGCGATTAATTTGAGCGAGTTTCGCATTTATGATGAAGAAAATACTCTTTTGATGATTCCTGGACCTGTGCCCGTACATCCTAGAGTTTTAAGAGCTTTGGCAAAACCAATTTATGGTCACCGAACATCCGAGTTTAGATCATTGCTAGAAGAGATTGAAAAAATGTTGAAGCCTCTTTTCGGAACAAAAGGTCCAGTATTTATGCTAACGGGTAGTGGCACAGCGGGAATGGATGCGGCTATTAGATCCTTTGTTAAACCAGGAGATAAAGTAGTATCATTGATTGCAGGCAAATTTAGTAAAAGATTTGCCGAAATAGCAAAAACAGCGGGAGCGAAGGTTATTGAAGTTAACGTCGAGTGGGGACGTGCTATCAAACCGGATATTGTAGAAAAAGCGCTTAAGAGTAACCCAGACGCTAAAGTAGTAACAATGACTCATAACGAGACTTCTACGGGCGTTTTGCAACCAGCTCCAGAGATCGCTAAGGTCGTAAAAGATTATGGAGCGTTATTAATTGTTGACGGAATAACCTCTGTAGGCGGCGATTATGTTAAGATGGATGAATGGGGATTAGATGTCGTAGTTGCTGGTTCTCAGAAATGCATTGGTATACCTCCTGGTCTTGCCTTCGTTGCTATTCGGGAAGAACTTATAGACGAGTTAGAGAAGAATAATGGCAGGTTAGCGTACTACCTAGATTTGAAGCGTTATTGGGATACATGGAAAAAACAAGGAGATTTACCATTTACAGGCGCAGTATCGCTCTTTTATGCTCTTTACGAATCATTAAGAATAATCCACGAAGAAGGACTTGAAAATAGGATAAAGAGACACAGACTAATGGCAAAAATGACACGAGCGGGATTTGAGGCTTTAGGTTTAGAACTATTTCCAGAAAAAGGTTTTGAGAGTAATACCCTAACAGCAGTAAAGTATCCGCCCGGAATATCAGATAAGGAATTTAGATCTAGAATGAGAGAACATGGAATTCTCGTTGCTGGTGGCCAAGCACATCTGAAAGGTAAGATATTCAGGGTTTCTCATATGAACTTAATAGCAGAAAGAGAGGTTCTAACCGTTCTGGGAATAGCTGAACTCGTTCTTAAAGAATTTGATTTTCCAGTAAAGGAGTCGGGGGTTAGGGCAGCAATTGAGGTCTATTTAAAGGAAGGAGGAAGGAAATAAAATTTTTTAACGACTTATCTTTTACGCCGTTTTAGTTTTCTTTTAAGTTTTTTACGCTTTTTCTTTTTCCTGCGTTTTCTTTGGCGTTTTAGATTAGATAATTTGCCCATAATACCCCCTCCATCCATCACGTATTAGTAAGGGGAATGAGGATGGAGTTCGTATCAATATATCTCAATTTCTAAAAACTGTTAAAAAACATTGTTTAGCAGTAGATAATGTGAAATCTTTAGTATTTATTTCATTATCTGCTAACTACTTCTGTTCGTACACCAATACCTAATATCCGCTGGAAAACATCATTCACGAATCTAATATGAACACCTTTAGGACCGAAATACGGTCCAGCAATTCTTTCTTGAATACGGATCAGTAAGCTTGGACCCGCTAAATCTATATCCTCGATTCCTCTTTCAACTTTAGGTCTCAATGGATGAATCGCTAGGAGTAATGGCCTAAAGTCTAATCCGACCTCTACTGCTCTAATGTGAAGACCTACTTCTTCTTCAATTCGGGATATTTTTTCACCACCCTTTCCTATCAATCTACCAACCATACCTGCTTTACTAATAGCTAAAACATCTGGCAGCTCCGCAGGAATACCGTATTTCTCTTTTAAGTCGCGTATATCCACAACAGTCAAAACATCAGCATCGGGAGCGTGAGAATATATTACCTCAAGAATCTCCTTTTCTTTTTCCGATAGTACTCTTTTACGCATCCTTATTTCTAGAAGAATTCTTGCTCCTCTTCTTGCTCCCGGTCTAACAATATCTTTAAGTCCAAGATCAATAACAGTAGCATCTTTCTCACCTAATAATGCCTCTCGCATAATAGTAGCTCCATCGCGTTCAAGAGGTAGATCCTTCTGGAGAACGGGATCACCCGCTACTACAAATTTGCTATTAGTACCCATTCTCATTAACAATTCCCCAGCGCTTTCTGGTGGCATATTTTGTGAGTCGTCAAGGAATATTACCGCGTTATCAAAGGTTCTACCTCGTAAAAAGTGGGGATCAGCGATAACTAATTTTCCACTGTTAATTAGTTCATCAATAGCTCTTAAGTCAATGTATCCAGAGAGAATATCATGCAAGTACTGTTTTGCCAATAGTATAAATTGCTCACCAATTTCTGCAGTGCTTAGTTCCTTTTTAGTAACTACATCAACCATTGGCCTACATAGTACGAATTTCTCAAATTCCCCCTTTGAAACCTTAGTTAATGCATAAGCAACGGTAAGCAATGATTTTCCCGTTCCCGTTGGTCCAAAAACGCCTACTATTTCTTTTTCTCTATCCAGCAAGGCATTTATTAATTTCTGCTGACCAGGAGTAACAGGTTTTATTCGTGATAATAGATCAATAGTGCTCATAATACATCCCCCAGCGGAGTTTTTCTAAGCGATAATATTAGCTAAAAACTAAGAGTCAAGCCTACTAGATCGATGAGTTGCCTACTATAGCTATTAGTAAAACACATTGCTTAGGTGAGCTTAATCCTTACTAATATCTTTATTAAGAAATTAGTTAACTATTATCATATGGTATGACTTTCATATAAAAGCGTGTCTCAGACGAACTACTCCGTATCTCCTATCATGTAGTGTATCCAATGGGATTAAGTTTCCTCAAGAAATTGAGAAGAATTTTTAAAAACTAAGTGACTTTTTTCTAAGCAAAAATTTGGGTGCTAGATGAAGAGACTAACCTGCACTGACGCGTTTCGCGGATGCTGAACGTGCACCACTCGGATATGAAATGAGAATGGCATAAAAGATCACTAACTTCAATTCTCTAATTCTGCATTTTCATCAACTTGCTTCACTAGGGCTAAAGCGTCTTCTCTAGAGAAACTCTTAGGTTTTCGGAGAAAAAACATGACAGCATGTCCTTTAGCACCCTTGTGATACAATTTTCTAACTTCATCGATGGCTTCTGGGTATGTTTTAGCTTTTAAGCCGAGTAATCTCCAACGGCCGTTAGCTAGAGCTTTTCTAATACTTGGGTAAACTTTGATATCGTAAATCTCTCTTACCACAACTCTATTTCTCCACTTAAATATAGCTATAGGTTTTAATCTTCCAGTTCTAATTTTTTCAGCAACTTTTATCCAGCTTTCTCCCACGCGCAATTCTGCCTTTTTCTCTCCCTTAATCAAGGCATCAAGAAATTCCCTTCTCACATAAAATAAGACCATACTCTCACCTATTCCTTTAGTATCATCTTTCTTTTAACAAAGTGGGAAATCGTAGATTCTCCCTGAAGACCAACTATTTTCTCTAAGGCATAAATTCTCCGTTCATTAGGTTCGAATATCCAAAAACCATCCTCATGCTCAATAACTAGTAATCCTCCCCGATTTGCTACGACTTCCCCGTATATCGCATTTGGTTCTCGAATAACGTATTTCCTTATATCTCTAATGGGTAATTTCTCTATCCATGTCGGTAAAGGACTGGAGAAATGTTTAGTGGGCATAAATATTACTGGATCGGTTAATAAAGCGTAAATTGCTGGGTAGTTATTTCTTACTTTATCATACATCTGCGGTAATATCTCTAGGAGATAAGAAGCTTCCTCAAATCCATTCCATAATCCTCTCGCAATAATATCAGACCATAATAATCTTCCACGTGGATTCCTTACTACGAAATTAAAAATATTGGATAAAGACTCTTCCAGAAAAAGGGCTTTTCTTCTGGTTATATCGGTGGAGATTATAGCGAAAGGAGAAGATTGGGAACTAGGTCTTAATAGGTCTGCTCCCACACCTACTTTAATCAGGAATTTTCCGCGTTTATGTGGAAAGGGACGCAGATATACAAGTGCTCTACCACATACTGTTAGATCCTCTTGTGATCCTAGTGGGCATCTTTTACATTTATTATAGCTAGTAGCTCCGCACCCACCTGCGGGATTAATAAAAGGGGTCTTAACGATGTGAATCCACTCTAGATAATTAGGAGTGTAATTATAACTAATATTATCTAACCCTACTGGATAAAGACCCTCTGCTAGTAAATCTCTATCATAAGAAAACACTTTGTAGAGCAGCGTGCCACGAGATCCTTGTTCTCTAAAAAATATTTGTAGGAAGAATTTCTTCATAGAGCAATCACTTATTAGCCACTGCTATGCATATAAGCACTTACAACTGAACACATCATTACAGTGTAGCTCATTATATGATTGTGCTATCATGCACTAATCAATATATCGGCGGAAGAAGATCTCTAATATAAGGATATTAGTGCTCTAGGGAGAACCTTTTATAAAATAGGACGATGCTATGATGATTGCTATGTGATATGATGAGTGCACCACCTCCGGATCTCGTGATGAAGAGCTTGCCGTAGGCTGATAAAAACCGCTAAAAGCATCATGCTATTACTTAAATAATAAACATGCCTTTTGGGTTAAGGGAAGGAAAAGGTTCTCTATTCTTGTCTAGCGTGATTTAATGACATGATGATGTGTACCACCTCTGAGCAAAGAGCAATGATGAACCTGCCGTAGCGCTGAAATATATGAGTGAAAATTAAACTCTAGAGTTTTAGATTACTGCAACTGGAAATAATTCCTATGAATTCTAAAGTAAATGAGCATTAATGTGGTGAAGTCTTTGATAAATTTTAGACAAGTACTAGAAAGGCTAGAAGATAAAGGATTGCTAATAAGAATCGATGAGAACGTATCCATAAAATATGAGATTGCCGCTTTAACAAAGAAGCTTGAAAATAAGTATGCTATCCTATTTGAAAAAATTGAGGAAAGCAAGGAATTCAAAATAGCTACTGGAATTTATGGAGATAGAATGCGATTATCTACGGCGCTAAAAATTCCGGAAAAGGAATTACTCAACTGTGTAATAAACGGTATTGAACATCCAATTAAACCGAAAGTAATCGGAGATGCAGAAGATTTTCTAAGAGTTTTTCAAACAGAGGGTAATATAGATTTATCAAGGGTTCCGATCCCTAGGTTTTATCTCAAAGATAAGGGACCTTACATTACTGCTGGAATTGTAATAGCTAAGGATCCGGAAACAGGGATCAGAAACGCGTCTTATCATAGAATGACGCCTATTAGTAATAGAGAGGTTGTGGTTAGAGTTGTTGAGAGAGATCTATGGACATATCTCAGAAAAGCTGAGGAGAAAAATGAGAATTTAGAAGCCGCTGTCATAATTGGGGTTGATCCAGCTACTGCATTAGCCGCTGCTATTTCTGTTCCTATAGATGTTGACGAGCTTGAAATTGCATCAGGAATCTATAGAACGCCACTCGAATTAGTAGCAGGTTCTAGTGTAGATACAGAATACCCGTTAGCAGAGATAGTATTAGAGGGCGAATTTCTAGCTAATAAGCGGGCTTCGGAGGGGCCCTTTGTTGATATTAGTGGGACTTACGATGCTGTAAGACAACAGCCAGTTTTTAGAATTAAGAAGATTCTTGTAAAAGAGAAACCGATTTTGCATGCAATTTTACCTGCGGGTTTTGAGCATAGAACATTGATGGGTTTGCCTAGGGAAATTCACATTCTACGGATAACGAAGATGGTTGGTGTTGTTAAGGATGTAGCCTTAGTAAATTGGGGATGTGGTTGGTTAGAATGCGTTATATCTATTAGGAAAAGGCATGAAGATGAACCCATAAACGTAGGATTAGCAGCAATAACTGCACATCCTAGCTTAAAAAAAGTTATAATAGTGGACGATGATATCAATATACGCGATTGCAATGAGGTTTATTGGGCAGTAATTACAAGAGCACACCCAAAAAGAGACATTATTATAATACCTAGAGCCAAAGGATCAACTCTTGATCAGAGTGGTACGCCTAGAGCAAAGATAATCATTGACGCGACTAAAAAAGAGCCTAAAGAATTATTCGAACGTGCAACAATACCAATTACGGATAGAGTAAAAGAGATCTTGAAGAGAATGGGAATAGACTCTCAGTGATAAATAATGAAGAACATGGCCGAAGTTAGAAGATTACTATTAAAGCGGAACCCATGGATAAAGAATCCAAAGAGAATTTTAAGAGATACTTATATTAGAACATATTTAAATAGCAAATTTAAAAGAAGATACGAAAGCCTACTTAAAACAATTTTTTTGAGCAAATATACTATTGTGACAGGACCTCCTCTAGTTGGAAAAACTACTCTATTAAAGCTTTTAACAAAGAAATTGATTACTGAGAATGATTTAGTACCGATATATTTGCATGGGCATGATATAGAAACTATTGGAATTAGAGATCTATTAGCAGTAATCAAATTTCTAAGAATTAGGAAAAAGATTTGCCTCTTAATTGATGATCTAAATACTATTAATCAGCAGAAACTAGTACGGTTAGAAAAGTTAATTGAAAATACTCAACCAGAAATGCTTGTTATCGCTTCTTGCCATAGCAGGTCTATAGATCTATTTCAAGGATTTTTGAGAGTGGAGTTACTACCGCTGAACTTTATGGAATTTTTCGAAATGCTACATGGAAAGAAAAAATTGGTAAGAGGCGAGGAAAGAGAACAATTACATAAATTATTAGGAGGGCATTCTGGATCTTTAGATGAATTTACAGAGGATTTAACGGATTTTCAATCCATTTTTGAAATATACCTGCTTAGTGGGGGTCTATTTCCATTTGTAGAGGAAGTTCTAAAATATGGATTCTTTAGCGAGGATTCTCTTGTACGACTTTACCGTTCGATTTACAAGACTGTAAGAAACAATTGTAAGGAGTACTTAAAAGAGGTTTTTGTGTCTATTCTTCAACTCATAACTATTCCATATACCTTAGAGTCTAGAGCATCGAAAGCAAAAATTATCCGAGAGAACTTTATTCAATGCATCAACGATCTCGCAGACGTATACATAGTTGGATTACTGGGCTATGATGATGAGTATAAGATATATTTTAGAGACCCGATATTTTTCAGCTTAGCTGTATTTCTGCAAAGCAGAAGTCGAAATCTGAAGAGAACGATTTTAAAATGGGTAAAGGGCGATAGAGTAGGTTATCTTGTTGAAAATGTTGTTTTCGAACATCTGTATAGAATGTTCTCCAGAAGTCTAAAATTTATGAGAGTATCCTCGGGAGAAATCGATTTTCTAATAGAGCTACTACAAGGTAGAAGTGTAGGTGTAGAGGTGAAATATCGGACTAGAGTTAGATACAAGGACATATCTAAATTACGTACATTATATGATACGGAGCACGTATCCCCTATGATTTTGTCACGCACGAATTTTGTGGAGGAGAGTATCCCCCAAGTTCCGGTCTCAGCATTTTTATACGTATTTGGTTATCTATTGGAAAAGAAGGGATTTAAGGCGAATTGTTATGAGTGAAGAGAATAAAAGGAAAAAATCTGCACAACTAATAGAAACGCTAGTTAATGGTTTTCTAAAGAATGATGAGAGAATTCTGCGAGAGACTAGAGTAATTTTATGGTTAAATTTCTTTGGTCCAAGAGCATCGTATAGGGAATTGAGATTATATGAAATTGATGAAAACTTTAGCACTTTTGCCATATATGGGGCACGATTAGAAATTACTGGCTTGACATTTCTGAAAAATACGGTGGCTGTGGAAATTGAGAGAGGGCACTTCGTAGAAAGAGAACTTCTTGATAAACAGTTATGGCATACTTTCCTAAAAAGAGTTCTGAACAACGAAAAACCAAAAGTACTTATGAGCAATGATTTTAGAGAGAAATTTGGCTTACCCCTTACATTATCGGAGATAGATATATATGTCTTAAGTGTGGAGTTATAAAGCGACGCCTTGAGTAAAAGATCTCCACGTACATACTAGCGATATTGTGTCAGGATATTGAAAACGAAAAACGTGATCATGAAGAATCATTAAGAGTTTACCTTTATAGTAAATTTTTATTTCATGTTTTCTTATCGATTTTAGATCTACTGTCTTACTCCCTTCATCCTGTTTTTTAGCAGATTTTCTAGGAGGGAATAATATTACAAGCCCTTCTAGGGGAGATTTTATGGCACTAGAATTACCTAAGATCCCCTTCATGGATGATCTCGATCTAGAAAGTAAAAAAGTACTCGTAAGAGTAGATTTTAATGTGCCTGTAGACCCTGAAAAAGGAGAAATAATTGATGATACAAGAATTAAAGCACATGCTAAAACAATAGAGGAGTTGGTTAATAAAAATTCTGCAGTTGTAGTAATTTCTCATCAAGGACGACCAGGCGAAAAAGAATTCGTTAGCTTAGAGCTTCATGCTAAAAGGCTTTCTGAAATTATTGAAATGGATGTTAAATTTATTGATGATATAATTGGGCCTTCGGCTAGGAACGAAATAAGGAATCTTAAAAATGGTGAAGTTCTCGTTTTGGAGAATACGCGAATAATTTCTGAGGAGATAATAGAGGCTGCTCCAGAGAAACAAGCAAAGACGTTCCTAGTTAGAAAATTAGCACCGTTATTTGATGCTTTTGTACTTGATGCTTTCTCAGCAGCTCATAGAAGTCAGCCGTCATTGGTTGGTTTCCCGATGGTTTTACCATCAGTAGCAGGAAGAGTATTTGAGGCGGAGATAAAAGCGTTATTGAGAATAGTAAGTAAGGAAGAAAGACCCAAGGTTTTCGTACTTGGGGGAGCAAAGGTTGAAGATTCCTTGAAGATCATAGAAACTCTTGTGAGAAATCGTGCTGCTGATCGTATTTTAATCACAGGTCTGTTGGCGGAAGTTTTCCTCTTGGCAAAGGGTATCAATATCGGTAAGGAGAATATTAGAGTCTTGACGGAGAAGGGGTTAATCAGTCTGATACCCCGGGCTAGAAGAGTATTAATGATGGGAGCACCGATAGAAACACCCTATGATGTCGCAGTTAACAGGAATGGTAAAAGGGTTGAAATGCCCGTTACAAAGGTTAACGGGGTTATAATGGATATTGGCAGTGAGACTATCAAGATATACTCAGAGCTAATGAAAGATGCGAAAGTGATTGTTTTGAGGGGGCCGGCTGGTGTGATGGAACATGAATTATTTAAAATTGGAACGATTAAACTTGCGGAAGCGGCATTAAAAACGGATGCTTTTACAATATTTGGAGGAGGCCACTTCATAGCGGTGGCGAATGAATTAGATGAGAACTTAAGAAAGAAAGTTGGTCATATAAGTCTGGCTGGGGGCGCACTTCTTCTATTTTTAGCTGGAGAGCGCCTTCCTGCTATTTATGCTTTAGCGGAATCCGCTAAAAAGTTTTTATGGAGGAGGTGAGTACTGATGGTAGTTAAAGTTGCTGTGAATGGCTATGGAACGATAGGTAAACGTATAGCGTACGCTGTAACGAAACAAAGTGATATGAAGTTGATAGGTGTATCAAAGACAAAGCCGGATTATATTGCTGTTCAAGCAATTAAACAGAGAATTTCTCTTTATGTTCCCTCGGAGGACTATGCCAAAAAATTTGAAGAGGCTGGTATTAGAGTAGCAGGTACTGTAGAAGATATGATCAGCGAAGTGGACATAATAATAGATGCGACACCAGCGGGAATTGGTGAGAAGTATAAACCCCTCTACGAGAAACATAATAAGAAGGCAATCTTTCAGGGTGGAGAAAAAGCAGATATTGCTGAAGTATCGTTTTCTGCTCTCTGCAATTATAGTCAAGCTATCGGGAAAAATTATGTGCGTGTAGTGTCATGCAATACTACAGCCTTATGTAGAATTATTTGTGCCATAAGAGAAGTATCACCAATAAAGAAAGTACGAGGAATAATTGTGAGAAGAGGAGCCGACCCGCATGAATACAAAAAGGGTCCTATTGAAGCTATTGTACCAAATCCAGCAGCATTCCCAAGTCATCATGCTCTAGATGTAAAAACAGTAATTCCTGATGTAGACATAGTTACGGGAGCAGTTGTGGTACCTACAACAAGAATGCATATGCACATTCTCAATATAGAGTTAGAAAAGAAGGTAGAGAGAGAAGATATCGTTAATTCTTTAAATCATACACCTAGGATTCTATTAATCCAACAAAATTATGGTTTTAATAGTACAGCTGATATCATAGAATGGGCGAGAGATATCTTAAGGCCTAGATATGATATCTACGAAGTAGTAGTATGGGAAGACTCAATTACAACGGATGGGAATGAAGTATGGTTGATGTATGGTGTTCATCAAGAAGCTATTGTTGTACCTGAAAATATTGATGCTGTTAGAGCTATGATGGAAATAGAACTAAATCCTCTAAACAGTATCTCAAAGACAGATGAGAGTCTAGGAATATTAAGAAGGTGGTTTTAGATGTCTAATGGAGTAAAATATGTGCCAGAGAAAAGTTATTTTGTAGCTCTATGGTTTAGAAAGATATTAGTTCCAGTAGATGGTAGTGGATCCTCACTTAAAGCACTAGATTTGGCAATTGATTTTGCAAAAAGGTACGGTTCTAGTATAACCGTCCTTAGTGTTGTCCCCGAAGGTTTTTCTGAAGAGGAATTACAGAAAATCTTCGAGAAAGTAAAGGATAAAACAGAGAATCAAGGAATAAGGGTAGATTACAAAGTACGTAAAGTGCGTTTTCCACAGTCTTCTATTGCAAGAGAAATCTTAAAAGAAGCAGAAGAAGGGCTTTTCGACGCAATAATAATAGGAGCAAAAGGATTGGCAGGAGATGAGGAAACTCCGATAGGAAGCGTAGCTGCTGCTGTAGCGGTTTTAGCTACTTGTTCCGTCATAATTATAAGATAGAGAATTAAGGTTAGACTGAGAATATTACCTAAAGAAAGTTTTACACATATTTTTCTTCTTCATAAGGTTTTCTAAGTTTTTCATCTAGCGCCATCATTTTCTCGATACGTTTTTGTTCATAAAGCCAATCGAAAACTGTGGAGTGGCGAGCGCCCTCAGCAAGTTTTCTTATAGCTTCTTCTGCTAGACTAACTTTGTCCCAAGGACCAATTATACCTACTGTCTTTCCATACACTGATATCTTAGTACCTGTTAACTCTTCGATTAATAATCTTGCTTTACCCTTCTCTCCAATTATTCTTCCTCTAATACGGATTAGAGCTTTCTTTGTGGGTGCATATTGTGTTAAATCGATTAATGACAAAGTATAATCGTCATTTTTTAGTAATAAGGCATTTTCAGGAGAGAATCCTCTAGCTATAGCCTTTATTATCGCACTAGCCTTTAGAAGTACATCTGCTTTTTCTTGTGGGGCATAAATCATTACTTCGCCAGTTTTGCTATCAATTTTTAACTTAACACCTAGCTCTTTCTCAATTCTTTTTTTAGTTTCTCCTTTCTTTCCAATTATTATCCCAATTCTCTCTTTTGGAACTAATAGCCTTGTATGTACTAGGTTATCTTCAGTTCCTTCTTCTGGCAATTTTCTTCACCTAATTTTCTCTTAACACTACATTTTTGCTTGTATTTTGCATTATTTGTAAATCTCTCTACGGAGATAATTAAGAAGCTGGTTTAAGCCTTGCTTTAGAATTTGTTTACGCTTATCGTCGATCGAAGAGTTTCCATAAGTTCTTAAAAGGGTTTGGATTCTCTGAACAGTTTTCTCAACCCACCGATTAATAGTCATAATAACATTATTTTCTGTATACTGTGGGTTCTTTTTCAATAGTGTTTTAATATATAGACTAATTACTTGGAATGCTTTAAGAGCAGATAACCAATCACCTTTTTCTTCTAGCACTTTTAGTGCTGTAAGGGTTACTTGACGTATGTGCTGGTATCCTATCTTTGGGTCAATAAATAAGCTTTCATTGATTTGCTCTTCGACCGGGACTTCTTCAAGAGTTGTTGTTGGAATACTAGTGATCCCTACCGGAATTTCGGGACTTTCGATAGTGATTCTTTTTCTTAGCTCTCTAAATACATTCATTACTTGTATGATAGTCTTTAATAATAGATCCGAAATTTCCTGGATCTTGGTTGGGTCGGGTACTACGGATATTATAGAGTATCCTTCAATAAATATGCTTACGTATGTTTTGTCTCCATAGGATAGTATGTATTGGAAAAGACTTACCTCGTTAATTTTAATTGCTTTCTTTAAAAGTAAGCCTAACTTGTAGTAAAAATCACTGTTTAGATACCGTATAGTGTTCTGAAAAGCGGAAGCTAAGGATGCTGCAATGCTTAAATCCACGGGGTCGATATCTCCATGAGAGAGAAAGACAAATCCATCAGGGTTTGTAACAAGAACATTTTTTGCACCGCTTTTGATTATCTCGTCAAGTTGTTTAATTAAATACTGGCGTATTTCTACTCCTCTAGGTAGCGCCAAGATTGTCCCCCAGTAAATAAATTATTTTTTAGGAATGAAGAATTTTTTTACTACGAAGTAATCATATGGCTTAAACGCAATATTAATTCTTCTCTGGTCACGTTTTCATTAAAATTGACTAGAGGTTTTGCCCTATATTTTGCGGAATAAAATACGCTATTGTACCGTTAATATTTAGTGTCAGCGACATTATTTTTGGTTGGGAGAAAAAATGGCGAGAGTTTTTTGTACGTCGATGTTGGTTCTTATTCAGATTTCCTGGCATGTTGATATTTTATTGCTTATCAGAACAATTCCAGAGAAAGAGCTTAGAATATTTCTGGGCATTCTTGAACTACTTAATTTAATAGTAGTGCTGATGCCCACTATGGAGGGACTTCTTTTAGGGGTTATGGTCACGGAGCCTCTATATTACAGTATACTAAGTATGCAGATTTCTGGTTTATCAACCTCGTTTGTGCAGTTTTTTATAATGATACGAGTATTGACGATTAATATCCAATCAATAGGTTTAATTCTATGAGCTTTTAGTGGAAAAATACTTTTTGAGTGAAAAACAAATGAGGATTTTATTTTCTCTAAAGTTTCAGCGTTTTTGGATCTTAAATATCGTAGAAACTTTCGTCGCGTGATCTCTCGGTTTGCATTTCCTCCTGCTGATCTTCGACCAAATCTTTAGCAACATAAATATCGGCTTTGGCCCGTAAACCAATGAGAATCGCGTGAGAAGGCACCATCTGTAGAGTTATTGGACGGCCGAATCCTTCGGGGAGAATATCGACTTCTGCTACATAAACGTTGTATTGAGGCAAAATATCGGATATTCTTACTCTCTGAACTTCCGCTATTTCAACAACTACTTGGGATAATGTGAGCCGTGGATCTACGCGCTCAACATTTTCCATACCCGCTTTTCTAGTCTCTAATAATTCCCAAATCTCCAATGCTATATGAGAAGGAATACCCCCCATTCTGAAAGTACTACCATCCTCTAATTTTAGTTCAAGTACTGGTCTTGTTAAAGATGAAAGGAGAGCAGGATTCATAAGGGAAGCAGTTGGAGGAAGAGGACTTAATGGAATGGGGAAAAGAGGTCTAATTTTTACAACCCGGAGATATTTTTCGCGCTGAAATTCATTATTCTTGGTCAAATTTTTTACACCTCAAAGTGATGCCTTAAATAATAGGGGTAAATTCATACATGAGCTGACTATTATAATCGCTGATTAAGGTATAACATGCTTCAATGCGTATATAAATTAGACTAAAACCAAAACTAAGAGAGGCACGCTTTTATGGTTAAATGGATTTTCGAGAAAAATCTGTGCAAACAAATTACGAGAAAAGTAAAGATAGGAATTCCGAGTATCGATTCCATAGGGGGCATCCCCTTTAATGAAATTATTGAAATATGTGGGCCTGCTGGCGTGGGAAAAACCAGACTTATACAACAGATAATACTAAATTATCTCTATAGGAATGAAAAAGTTCTCGCTTGGTATTTTGATGTGGATAAAGTATTTGAACTGACATTGTTGCAAGAATTAATGACTTCAGAAAAAATTGAAAACATTCTGAAAAGGATCTATGTTTACAGGCCTATTGATTTATCGGATTTTCTTCATAAAATTACAAATCTTACAAAGAGTTTGTCTAGCGAAGAAAATATAATAGTGATTGATTCTTTTCCAAACGCTCTTGCTGAATTAATGGATACGGGCGAAGAAAGCATTTATGAACTTCACAAGGCAATATGCATCGTTGGAGAGATTTTACGAAGTTTAGTAAAAAAAGGAAGCACAGTCTTCGTCGTTAATCAAGTTAGAGCGTTTATTAAAAATGAGAAAGCAAAATATGAGCAAAGATATTTTGGGCCAACAGTAAGTATATGGGATCAGGAGGGAGTAGTGCCTGCTTTAGGTGGTATTTGGGAGCAATTCATTGACACAAGATTGTTCCTTAACAAGATCCGTAGAGATCTCAGAGTATTAATTGTCATTTTTTCAGACTCTTTGTCAGAAACGTTTACAACACTAAGATTCATTAAAGGGAAATTCATTTAGAAACTAGTAGAGTAAGACATGAGTAATGTTCTTAATTCTTCTGGAATCTTTACGACATTTATTAAGGCAATATATGTAAACTTGCTATGCTCTTCCCCACGGCATGTTATTATTTCCCCATACTGGTTTAAGGTGATAAATGGAGTCTTTAATTCTTTATTTGTATTACTCACTAATATTTGCACAGGAGAGCCGCTTGGAGATGTTTTTTCCACAAAACTAAATAAAAAAGTCTCGTTAGCTTGCTCTAGTTTATAGACAACTCTATCGTATTCAAATTTTTCAATTAGCAACCTCATATGTTCTATGAAAGGCAATTTTAACACTTCAATATTTATTTGAGACGTTTTCTTAGGATTTACCACGGTTTTCTTATCGGAAAAATCCATGATAAACAGCCTTAATGATCTCTTCGATTTAATTATTGGAATATAATATCCGAGGGCATCAATATTTTTCCTCACGCTAAGCATTTCTCTAGGAGCCGCTAGATACCTTAAATAGCCTCGCTTCTCTAACTCATAATGTCTTTTGATATCAGTGTATAGAAATATCAAAAGGAGACTAGGGTGCATTAATTTTGGATAAGCTACGAGAGTAACAATTCTTGAAATTTCTTTGGAACACTGTTCTAAGAATACATAAGGATATTTTTTTGAAGAGCTCGAGAGCATATACAATAATCTAGCGATATCTGCAATATCACGAACTTTAATCCAGAATCTAACTATTTGCATAATACTTCACTATGCAATTTTTATAAAAACGTTTTTTAAGAAGTATTGTTGGCCATTTTTAGCAACAATAATCATATGAGGATTAACTAGGTTTAGTCATCAAGAATATTAAGTATTGCTCCGGAAAATTAATAATCGTTCCGCCATCCACGAGATAAGTATTAATTCTTGACCCCAGTCTAGAGTTTTTAGAAATTATATTAACGTAATACGACTGTAAGATATAGCCGTATCAGAGATCTTATGGGATGATATTATGAAGACTCTTAAAATTCGAGGTCGTGTGACTAGTGGCGTTGGAAAAGGCGCATACTATGTTACAAGACCCCAATATTTGAATTTTTTCAAGAAGGTGCTAAAAGCGCATCCATTTCCTGGTACACTTAATGTTATAATTGACGGTAAAAAAACGAGCGAGATTCTTCCTCATACATATACTCCTATGGAATATGGAACAATAAGATATGCTACTGGCAAAATAGGGGAAATCCCTATTGTAGTGATAAGACCTCAGAAAAGCGTGCATCCAGAGAATGTGATAGAAATCGTCGCACCGATTAATTTAAGAAAGAAGTTGAAACTTACGGATGGTTCAGAGATAGAATTCCAGATATTCCTATGATTTCTAACTATTATTTTATATATCTTTTCTGCCATTTATTAAAAGATGAACGTCAGTAATTATCTCTGTCTTAACATTTTCAAGTATTTTTATTGCTTCTTCAACGGAGAGTTCCTCAACATCCATCACTTTACGCAGTTTTATAATGTTTTTTCCAATCTTGTCTACGTGTTCAAATGGAATCTCTACATCAATATCTTTATTTCTTACTACAAGAAATAGTCGTAATGGAGGGGTTTTCAACCGAATATTTTTGACTATACCCAATCGTTTTGCTTCCTGATCTATAACTTCCTTACCAACTATCTTGCCTGGGAACTTTATTTCGTAAAGGTCTACTGTTAACTGCTCATTGAACAATCGAACTCCCTTTATTTCAAGCAGTTGATGGCCAAGAAACTATCCCTAAGTATCATGTAATAGCGAAATATGAACAGCTAGTTGGTTATTTAACTAGTGATACTATTCAAGAATTATCAATCTAATTTCATCTAATTATTTCTCGGTAACTATATCATCGAAAGGATCTCATAAGAAAATTTTTGGGTTATAAAATAATTTTCTTATTTCGATATAATTTTTCAATCTCATAGTGATAGGGTATGGTGGGTTCTATGAGCAAAATGGAATTGGAAGAGGTTTTATGGGTTGAGAAGTACAGACCAAAAACATTAGATGAGATTGTGGATCAAGAAGAGGTTGTCCAAGCGCTGAAAAAATTTGTTGAATCAAAAAATATCCCTAATATGCTCTTTGCAGGCCCTCCGGGTACGGGAAAAACAACAGCTGCTTTAGCTCTAGCTCACGACTTGTATGGCGAAAATTGGCGGAACTTTGTTCTTGAACTGAATGCGTCAGATGAACGTGGTATAGAGATGGTACGAACAAAATTAAAGGACTTTGCTAGATCTAGAATAACAGGGGAAATTCCATATAAGATTCTGATACTAGACGAAGCTGATATGATGACAAGAGAGGCTCAACATGCTCTCAGAAGGACAATGGAGAACTATGCTGACATAACAAGGTTTATCCTTATATGCAATTATCCATCGAGAATAATCGAACCTATTCAATCAAGAACAGCTGTATTCAAATTCAAGAGATTACCAAAAGAAGCGATAATTAAACGATTACGGTTTATAGCTGAGCAAGAAAACGTTGACTTAAGGGATGATGGTCTAGAGGCTATTATGGAGATAAGCGAAGGTGATTTAAGAAAGGCCATAAATCTTCTCCAAAGCGTAGCCTATCTAGGTGTGCCTGTGACTAGAGAAGTAGTATATAGAACAGCGGGATTAGTTTATCCTGAGAAGGTAGAAGAGATGATAAAACTAGCATTTGAAGGAAAATTCGAAGAGGCTAGAAAACAACTAATCAATGCACTTGTGGAAGAGGGAGTCTCCGGAGAGGATCTACTAGCAGAATTCTTCAGAGCAATTAATAGGGGTGTAATTCCCATAGAATCCGAAGATAAAATTAGTCTCTTAAGATTTCTCAGCGACCTAGACTTCAGAATTTCTCAGGGGGCCACAGATTACCTGCAATTAACGGCTCTGCTAGCCTATATAGCTGACTTAGGTGCGAAATATAAAAGAAAGACACATTAGAAAGTGGCGCTAGTCGTACAGAACATAGACCAGGACTCCGAGAATCTAGACTTTGTCTCTCTCTCTCTCCTTTTTATACGTTTGTGAATAATATTAAAACGCCAGAAAGGTCTTAATAAATTAGTTAAGTTGAGAATGCCTAGAAATATTTGGTGATAACTTTGGCTCATCAGTTACAGAGAAGGATTCCATGGACAGAGCTTTTTAGACCGAGATCTCTTTACGAAGTTATAATAACAAATAGACAAAGAACACAGATATTAAACTGGTGGCGGGCATGGATAATTCTCTGGAACATCTTTAGAATCTGGAATTCTGAAGAGAGGACCAAATGGATTGAATTTCTTAAAACACAGCAGGGAAAGGAATGGGCAAGTAAATATTTACAAAAATGGAAATCACTATTTCAACAAGAATTCGAGAAATGGGCAGGGGTACCTAGTAGAGGTGAAATACCAACAAGCCATACTACCTTATTTAAGGAAGAAGGGAAGGAATTAACAACAACTCTTAAACCAACAGCTTTTAGAGAGATAAAGAAGTGGCTAGATAAAGTATGGGGAAAATTTCTCTCACAAGTGAAGGAGAGCATTACACCTCCCGCTATACCACCTCTTCCACCTTATAAACCGCTACTCTTAGTAGGTCCTCCTGGTACTGGAAAAACATCAACAGCTTATGCTTTAGCTTGGCAAGAGGGAGTTATGGTAGTTGAATTTAATGCTAGTGATAAACGAAGTGGTAGTATTGTACGAGAAATCGTGAAAGAGGCCCTTAAAAGCGCAGGTTTCATTATTGGAGGCGATCCAACAAAACCACCTAGAATTATACTGTTAGATGAAGTGGATGGATTATCTAGTAGAGATGATCGTGGTGGTTTTTCGGCTCTCATGAGATTGCTTGATGATATTCGATTACCTCTGATACTAACAGCTAATGTTATTCATGACAGGAAAGTTAGAGCACTCATGACAAAGTGTTTAACAGTATTCTTTGATAGGCCTCAGGAATATCAAGCAAAAGCTCTGATCAAACGCATAATGGCTAGAATGAAGATGGAGGTGCCAGAGCAAATAATCAATTTCTTAGCTAAATACGCACCCGACTTTAGAACAATCGTGGAAGCATTAGAAGTTTATTATCATACGGGTGTCTTACCAGATATCTTTCATGAAGAAATGCTTAGCTTGCAGGATGCTATAAGATACGCCTTTGGCTTTAAAGGGAGAACTTTAGATGAGACTATCTCGCGAGTACAGAGATATCTAAGCGCAGCTACGGACGTGGATCCATGGGAATTAATCTTATGGGTCTGGGAAAATGCTTACGCATTTATAGATCGTTCTAAAGGGCTCTTTAATTTCTACAATGAATTAGCTCTAGCAGACTATCTTTATAAAATCGGCGCTAGAACAATGAATTGGAAAATCGCTTATAGAGATGCCATGAACGTCTTAGCAACGGCTATGGCTAAATATGGTAAGCAAGCGAAAAATGTGTGGGAGCTCAGGAAAATTAGGGTAAATAAGCCCACAATTGTTGAAGAACTTTATAAAATGAAGAAACTAATGGAGGGTGAGATAGAAGAAGAAGCAGAAGAGGAATCCGAGGAAACGGAAGAAATCAGCACTAAAAAACTAGGACTAAGACCATTGCTAGAAAGATACGCAAAGTATACGCATATTTCGAGGAAGAGAGCGAGAAGAGAGCTTCGCTTCTTAGCATACCTTGCTCAACAAAGACCGGATATTATAGGCCGGTTATTCGCTAGATTACAGATTCCTAAGGAAACAATTAGTATTTTCATGAGATATGTTTTTGGAAGAAAAAAAGAGAGAAGCAGTATTGAGAAAGAAGTTCTGAAAGCATATGAGGACGCATTAAGCAAGATAGGTCCGAGAGTAGAATCCATCGTACCAATACCGAGTGCACAGGTAAAAGAGGAAAAAGTTAGTGAACGAGAAGAGGAAGAAAAGGAGAAGAAAACGAAAGAGAAAACAAGAGCCAAAAAGAAGGAGGAAGAGAGAGTAACGCTAGATAAATTCTTCGGAGGAGTATAATGAATAGTAGTTTTATTTCTCTTTTTGATCTGGTTCTCCGAATTTCTTTCTTCGTATTTCAACAGTATATCCGAGTTTCTGTTCAAGAATTACACGAGCAAGTTTTTTAATTTCTTCTCGTTTTGCTGATTTTTCTACAGTAGCTTTCTCTAGTTTATCTAGAGATCGCGGAATGTTATGCTTATGAATGATCCCTTGGGGTATTTTATCGATATAGTCGTACAATAACCTTAAGACCTCAAGCTTAAAGTTTAGGCTCTTCTCTTTTAATAAAATCTCATTAGAAATGATGTCAAGAAAGTTATCTGCGTAAAAGATGTTCTTGTCTAAGATCTTTCTAATTAGCTCAATGGTTGCTCTCTTAACTGGAATGTAGAGATCTCTGAGCCTCTTCCTAACTTCTCTTATTAGAGTCTCATCAATTTTTACCTTATCGAGTTCTACCAATCGGCAAAAGCCCTTTAGTGCATATTCGCGGACAAAGTAATCAGGATCCTTTAGTTTTTCGTAATAAAGCGAGATGACATTTGCTAACTGGTCTTCTGGAATATTTTCGAAATTCTCGTTAAATACTTCTAATACACGTTTTCTAATACTAGCAATCTCGTGATTTGCTAAACCATATACCTCATTGAATTTTTTCTGAAGAATATCCGAGTTTATCCGTGATAATTCTAATAATAACCTTAAAGCTGCTTCTTTTACATTATTATTTTCGTCTCTTAAACGTTCTAGTGCTGTGTCAATAGTGTGTGTATCCTGGGCGAGGTCTTTGTACTTAGCAATTAATTTGGCCAGACAAAAGATGGCTGTGCTCCTTACGTTCGGAAATTCATCGTTAATGGATTCTTTGATAACCTCAAGAGTCTCTGGTAATATCTCTTGCTTTACCAAAGCTAGCTCTGTCAATGATTTTAACAATGTGCTCCGTACGCTCCAATCTGAATCTTTTATTAATTGCTTTATTCGTGGATATATTTGGTCTATTTGAGATGGTGTTCTTATAGCATGTTTTGTGAGTTGCTCTAAGGCCTTTCTTCTACGCCCGGGTACTGGAGAATCTAACCATTTGAGTAAATAATTGATTCGCATTTTCTTCTCCCTCAAGTTTTATTGAATAATTATGTTTTGAAGATTATGTGGAGGTTCCGAGCTTTAGACGGATTTTCTCTATATCTTCTTTTGCTATTTTCTTAAAGAGAGGTTCTATCTTCTTGGTCTGGGTTAAAAACTTTCTTATAATACTTATTGTAGCATCAGTATCGAGAGTATTTAAAATGAATTCATAAGCTGTTTTCGCATCTTCGACTATTCCAAGCATCTTACGCATTTTCTTGCTGGATTCTGGTAGTATTGGAGTAAGGAGTACGGAGAGGAGTCTAGTAAAGTTAAATAGTGTTACGAGTACCTTTCTGGAAGTTTCGCTCGATAAGTTTTTCCAAGGTTCAGTAATGCTAAGTGTCCTGTTTCCTATTCGTGCAATTTCAAGCATTACTTCTATAGCGGCGTCGAATTTATTATCTAGCATTTTTGTTTCATAGTCTTTAACGAGGTTTAAAACCTTATTCTGTAGCCCTTTATCAACAGATCCACTTTGTATATTTCCCCGTTTTATTAATGTCAATACTCGATGAACAAAATTACCGACTTCTCCAATCAATGTTTTGTTTATTTTTTCCTGATACTCGCGGAGACTAAAATCACCATCGTCAAGACTTTCAGGAGTAGTCAAGGCCCAGTAAAATCGTAAGTACTCTGCGGGCCAATAATCCATGAACTCCTCTAATCCGATGTATATGCCCCGACTCTTACTCATTTTCTGGCCTTCTAAAGTAGCAAAACCGCGTACTCTTATCTCATTGGGTAGAGCAAATTCGTTTGCCATAAGCATTGCTGGCCAAAAGAGCACATGATGATAGATTATATCTTTGCCGATAAAATGAACGATCCGTCCCTCTCCATCAATCCAGATACGTTCCCAATCTTTACCTATTTCACCGAATAGTTCTTTTGTAAACGATACGTAGCCGATTGGCGCATCCCACCATACGTAAAATACTTGATTAGGTATATCTGGAACAGGGACTCCCCAACTAATATCACGTGTTATATCCCAGTCCTGTAATTTTTCTCTAATCCAATGAAGGACGTGTTCTCTGACTCCTCGTGTCAATTTAACTTCTTCTTTTACCCATTTTTCCAGTCTTTCTGAGAACTCACTTAGTGCAAAGAATGCATGCTTGCTATACTTGATTACTGGCTGATTATTGCATATCGAACATCGAGGGTTCTTTAATTGAAAAGCAGAATATGTTCTACCACATACTTCGCAATGATCCCCGTATTGGTTAGGGGCACCACAGTATGGGCAATTTCCCTTTACTAATCTATCTGGCAATGCTATCCTATCTACTTCGCAATATAAAATAGGTATCTCTTTCATGTAGATGTAGCCCGCTTTTTTTGCCCTTTCATAAAACTTCTGTGTCATCTTGTAGTGATGAGGTTTCGTTGTCCTGGAGAATATATCAAAATGTATATGGGTTTTCTCTAATGAACGTTTGATTATTTGATAATAGTAATCAACGATTTCTTTGGGAGTCTTCTTCTCCTCTATAGCTCGCGCTAGTATGGGCGTTCCATGCTCATCGGTGCCGCATACGTGATAAGCATCAAAACCTCTCATCTTAAGAAAGCGCGTAAATATATCTGCAGGGAGATACGTAGAACGAATATGACCAATATGGAGCTCGCCGTTCGCATAGGGTAAAGCAGATGTGACTAACCAAAGCTTGAAGATAAGTCACCTCCTTGTTTTAATTTAGTATTAGTACCCATAGGGAAAAGGAGCTAATTATCTACGAAGGATTAGTTGAAGCTTTTAAAACTTTCTTTCCCTTTTTGCAAGGTATGATTTTTAATTTTGCATCCTTAAAAGTCCTCTTAAGCTCCTTTCCCTCGAATAACCAGTCTAAGAATACAGCTAATGCAGCTACTTCACTATGAGGTTGATTAGAAATCGCTATATTATAATCCGCTAACTCGTAGACAATCCCTGGAACTTTTTCGGCACCCACAATTATTAACAGTGATTTATTCATCTTGTAAAATAGTCTTCTAATCTCGTCAATAATATCAGGTAGATTCTCCCCATACATTGTTAAGTGAATAACTATGAATCCTTCCTCCTTTTTTGCGATTATTAAGCGTTTCCAATCTTTTTCATATATGGCTTCAAAGGGGCCTCCCCAAATTTCTACAACACGTTTTATGCTCTCAAGAACGTTTTCATCATAGTCTCCTGAGAAGATAATGCCATTAGCTCCGAAAGCTCTTGCGACTAATCCTACATGAGTAGATATTCTTTTATCCCTATTTCTTCTATGCCCTAAACGTAAAATCCAAATTTCTGCCATTCTATATCAACCATTGGTGAAAAATAATGATGTATCAAGACTACCTAAAAACAATTTTTAGAGCTTATGATATTAGAGGTATTTTCGGCAAGACGCTTTCTCCAGATATTATCGCAAGAGCCGCAGCAATATTTGCTAATATCATAAAGGAGTGGGGTGGAAAAAAAGCCTTTATATCCGGGGATGGGAGAACATCAACAAAACTGTTTATCCATGCAGCAGCAGCTGGTATTGTGTCTGCGGGTATTGACGTAGTTATGTTTGATTCTTTACCGATCTCGACATTTTACTTTGCTGTTTGGAAAAGCGAAGAAGCCGATGGAGGAGCCTACGTAACAGCTTCTCATAACCCTCCAGAGTGGAATGGGATTCGCTTCAGAAAAAACGATGGTACTGGTTTTGCGGAGGAGAATAAGGAAATTAGGGATCGATTTTTCAGAAACGAAATTAAATGGGCAGAGTGGGATGAAGTAGGAACAATTATCACAGGGGATAGAGAAGAGGTAATCAATAATTATTTAGACTTCGTATGGAATACACCCCTTCAACCAAATGATAGTCTAAGAGTGGTACTAGATACAATGAACGGTATCGGAGGAATAGTTATTCCAAGAATGTTTAGTAAGTATCATGAAATAATTGTCCTAAATGGGCAGGTTGATGGAACATTTCCTTCTGGATCACCTGATCCTGTTCATAGTGATTTGAAAAATTTGAGAAAAGTAATTGAGGCTGTGAGGGGGGATATTGGCATAGCATTTGATGGTGATGCAGATAGAGCAGTGATACTTGATGAGAGGGGGAGAGTAGTTCCAGCGGAGGTAATAGGCGTTTTATTAGCTAGAAATCTTCTTAAACCAGGGGATACAGTCGTTTATAACGCAGAATGTTCATCATTACTAAGAGAAAAGCTTGAGGAAATGGGAATTAAAGCTATAGAGACCAGAGTGGGAGACGTGTTTGTGGCACGGGCAGCGAAGGAGCATAATGCAAAAATAGGAGTAGAGGGAAGCTATCATTTCTTCCTACCTCTCTACGGTTTTTATTATGATGATGCTATGCTTACTTCATATACTATAGCTTCAATAATAACTAAGGAGAATAAACCATTAGGCAAACTTTACGATGAGATAGGTACGTACTATGTTCTTCGTGAAAATATCCCAGTCGACGATGTTATCAAATGGAGCGTAATTGAAAAACTAAAAGAGAAAATACTGAGCAAGTTTTCTGACGTAAGCACCATAGATGGTGTTAAAGTGTATCTAGAAGGCGCATCCATTCTCATACGACCTAGCAACACAGAGCCCGTTATTAGGATGATGACGGAGAGTAGAAAGAAAGACAAACTCACAGAAATTCATAAAGAATTCAAAAAAATGCTTTTAGATACTATCAACGAAGTAACAAAATGAAACATTAGAAGTAGACAGAGAATAAGCGCTGAGCGTTTTGGGTAGTTACACGTATCACTTCCTCTACTTCCATTTCTTTTGCTACAGCAATGATCGTTGCAGAAATCAAGACGTGCCAAGGATACGTAATTACGTTATTGAATAGTCGCATATAGGGGGAGTCCGTTTCTAACAAAATATTCTCTATCGGTAATACGTTAATGAGACTCCTTTTTTGAGGACTAAAAGCAGCATTAGGCGGTATGCTAAAATAAAAACCAGCCTCAATTCCTTTCTTAGCATACTTTGCTTTACCAGAGAATGCGTGCATAAGAACCTTTTCAGCACCATTTTTTATAAGTATATCCAAGGCATACTTTCCAGCACTACGTGAATGAACGACAAGAGGTTTGTTCATCTCTTTCGCAAGCTGTATAAAAGTCTCAAATTTTCGGATTTGTCTTTCTTTTATCTCTGATGTATTGTTTGGGGGCGTGAAATCTAGACCGACTTCTCCTATCCCCACGATGATCTTCTTGTGTTTTCTTATAAACTCTATCACGTCATCTAATGGTTCCTCAGAAAGTGGGTGCGATCCAGTAACAATGAATAAAGAGCTAGAATACTTTTCTGAGAGTTTAAGGGCTAGAACTCTTTCCTGCATTGTTATAGGTGTAGTGAACATTCGTACACGATATTTTTTAATAGCTATGTCCAATATTCTCTCTCTTTCTTCCTGGGTGAATAGATCTGATTCTATGTGGCAATGAGCATCTACTACGAAATCATACTTTAGTCCCGATAATTCTTCTAACACTTGTTGTAACTTTTGACGATTCATTGGCACAACTTCTTTTAGTTTCAATCTTATTCCTCCATAAATCCTCACTCAACCTCGCATATAGGAAGAATTATGACAAGAGCATATAATATATAGCTTTTTAGCGAATTAGAACAAGTTGAGTTGTAAGACATTAACTTTTGAACGCATAAGCATTAAATCAGGGCGTTTGAAATGGAGAAAGGTAAGATCATCATTATTTTCACAACCGTTAACTCTAAGGAGAAAGCGGATAAAATAGCGCTGGAACTTGTAAGTAACAAACTTGCTGCATGTATTAGTGTGATTGAAGCTTTTTCAACGTATTATTGGCAAGGAAAAATTGAGCGTGAGCGCGAGTATATCTTGGAAATAAAGACAGCTTCTGAGAAGCAAAATGAAATTCTGAATTGGCTTAAGGAAAACCATCCATATACTGTGCCTGAGCTAATTGTTTTAGATGCTCAAGCGTATGGGGATTACCTTAAGTGGTTACGAGAATATGTTCTAAAGTAAGGTCAGAAGCGCCGTGCTCTCGTCATCCTTAAAGTTGGATCCTCGCGGGCTCATCATCCCAATTTAATGGCATAAATATAAGAACGTAAAACGGTGAGTCTTCTATTTACTTTATGATCATATGGAACCTTACCTTATTTTTTATTTTTAGGTGACTTTGGTGAATAGAGGAAAAATTAAGCCGATATCGGTTAGAATAGCCGTGCATGTACACGCAACAGAAGATGAGGAAAAAGTTATCAAGGCTATTAGAAATGTTCTTCCACCGAATCTGAAAATAAAATTGTCACGTGAAGTGATTTCGGGGCATTATGGAAATCCAATCATTAGGTTAGAAGCGTTTATAAGAAATAAGAAAGAGGCAGAGGCTATTTTTAGGTGGATCATGAGTAAAATTGAAGGTTTTCTATATCCTAATTGGATTAGTGAGCGTTTTGATAGCTCAACAAAAACACTATATATCCGCTTAGATAAGCAAGTAGCGTACCTAGGAAATATAAAACTAGGTTGGGGAGATGATATTATACACATCAGTTTCAAGTTTCCAGGATACTTTAGTTTTTCTCCAGAAGAATTAGAGAAAGAAATTGAAATGTTGAGGAAAGGGTCAGATTAACTGTGATCGATCATTAAGATCTCACTTGCCAGGTATCATCATTCCCGAATTACCGACAATGTAAATAATAATTGCCTTAGAAATCTCTTAACTGTTGACGTTCTATATATTTTCGAGAGCGTCTGCAATCCATATCATTTTTTATAAGAAATTCTATTGTTGATAGTAGTATTGGAGGTGTGTCTTTTTGAGCAAAGATTCTCCAGAAGCTCCTTCAGAAACCGCGGAGATTTGGGAAAACATGCGACAAAGGCTTGAAGAGGTTACGAAAGAATACCAGAAAATAAAGAGCGAGATCTCAGACATTGATACTTTCCTAAAAGAAGTTGTTAATCAACTAATAATAATATTACAGGACATTCATGAGTCTCTAGATATGCTAGAAAACAAAGCAAACGAAATAGAACAGCGTTTATCACGCCAAACTTCGGCTTCTCTCCAGATCCAACCAATTACTCAACCAGCTTCTTCTCCTACTAAAGCAAGTGTTGCACCAGAACAATCGGCTACTACCGTAGCTCCTCAGCAATCTAGTCAAAGTCCACCAGCACCAACTCAACAAACTGTTCCACAGTACCCCGTCACTCAACAAACTGCTTCAGAACAATCCCTACAATTAACATCAGCAGGGCCCTCTGCTCAGCCCTCTCCTCAACAATCAGCTACCCCCCGCTTTGCTAGTAAAATGAGTGCACGACAAGAGCTTATGAGCCAACTTAAGCAAGTTCTAGAAAAAAGACGCCGAAGACAGCAATTATTACAGCAGTGAGATAAAATATGTTAACAGAAACAAAAATGAAAAAACGCCTTAACTTTCTCTCAGGAATTCTTGAAACGTACGAGAAACTATTCCCTGAAATATATGCCGAAGGAGTGCAAGCTGCCCGAAGAAAAAGCGTAAAAAAATACATTTTCTTTCCGTCTAGAAAAATATTATGGTTAGTTGTTGGCAGGAGTTTTGAATATATAGTAACTTCATACCAGAAAGAAACCGATCAGGAATATATGTTCCTATGCTCTTGTCCCGATTATTTATTTCACGTACTTTTAAAAGCAAGACAGGAATCTCTGATTAGAAGGAGGTATTGCTACCATATAATAGCCCGGGTATATAGTGAGAGAGAGGAATTAAAAAAGACTCTTGGGTTGGAATATGATAAAAATGCATTACCAGACGTAATACATGTTGAAGATTCCTATTTCAAGGATTTACTTAAAGAGTTATTAGAACTGGAAGAAGAAAGTACCACTAAGGAGAATTAAATGCGCAAAGATCTTGTTAATATTCTAGCCTGTCCTGATTGTAAAGGACATTTAAAACTATATACCTTTGAAACGCAAGAAAAAATAGTATCAAACTCGAAACAAGAAATCGTTCTAGAGGGTATTCTTGTATGCGAAAAATGCTCTAGATGGTTCCCAATCATTAAAGGAGTTCCTTGGTTATATCCCAGCAATCTCAGGAACAAACAAATTGAAAAAGAATTTTTACGAAAACACGCTGACAAGGATATAATAAAGAAAATACTTCTTCAAGAGGTCGATTCTTAACGAAGTTGATGATTATGGAAGATAAACTACATATAAAATGTCCTAACTGTAAATCGGTAGTTCCTATCGGCTACCCAATATGTCCCTACTGCGGCTACGATCTCAGGTTAATAATTAGGTTCCGAGCAACTAGAGAAGTAACTCTTCGAGACATTATTAACAGGTTAAAGAAGGCCCTTTTAAATCCTTTTAGTTTATTCTCCGAAATATTACTAGCTCCTGATCTTCAGGGCGGATTTCTCCTTTTAATTCTATTATCCTTACTACTAACATTACGTTTCGAGATAACTCTTAATTATTTGCTGCCTATAGTACCTGCAACTCAAACAGCGCTAATGCGTATTATTCACTTACTCACAGTATTGTTGCTAAGTTTTGTAATATGCTTCGCATGGGCTGTGTTCTATATCTTATTTCTTAACTTCTTCCTAAACCTTTTTGGTGCAGAAACAAACTTTAGTTTAAGCTTCGCTATATTAGGGTACTCTCTATGGCCAATAATCATTGGTATGTCTATAAGCAACATCTTTTACATTACACAATTACATAGTTCATTCCTAATAACTTTCAATCCAACTCAAGTTTATCATTCATTCTCATCAGCACGAATAGTACTTCTGGGAACAACATTTATTACAGGCGTAATTAGTGGTTATGGTTACTCGAAAGTTTACATGATATCAAAGTTCATAACAATACCGCTCAGCATATTGCTAATGTACATACTTTTAGTCCTATAACTAGCATTTAGAAAAAATTTTTCACTTCGATAAATGATACATAATATGTTATTTTTATCCACTAGCACACCACTAACCCTATTAGCATTATACGTAGAGTTGAAATTTGTACAATATTTTTGAATAACTTATGCATTTAGCATGATAGAAGATTTTGGAGGGATATTTTATGGGTTATGTAAAATGGTTAGGGCACGCGAGTTTTGAAATTCTTCTTGATAATAAAGTGATATATATTGATCCTTGGATAACGAATCCAAAATCCCCAATAACTCTTAACGATGTAAAAAAAGCTGACTACGTATTTGTCACACACGATCACGGAGACCATCTTGGAGAAGCTTTTGAAATTGCTAAGAGATTCGATGCCACATTTGTTGGAATCTTCGAATTATCCGCAAAAGCACAACAAGAAGGAGTAAAAAAGGCTATTGGAGCTAATATTGGTGGACCCATTAAACTTGAGGGATTAACAGCATTTCTTGTACCAGCTTATCATTCAAGCTCGACTGGTACACCAGTAGGAGTAGTTATAAAAGGTAATGAGGCAACAATATATCACGCTGGAGATACCGGAGTTTTTCTAGATATGCAATTAATTAGCGAACTCTACAAGCCAGACATCGCACTTTTACCGATTGGAGGACACTTTACAATGGGTCCTCTCGAAGCGGCAAAAGCTGTAGAATTATTGAAACCAAAAGTAGCTATCCCTATGCATTACAAAACATTTGATGTAATTTCAGGTGATCCTGAAGAATTCAAAAAAGAGGTAGAGAAGAGGTGCCCAGAAGTAAAAGTCGTTATTCTAAGCCCGGGTGAAATTTATCAGTTCTAAACTTTTTATCACATTTTCTATCAAAATACGGGGATGCTATAAGGAAATAAAAAACCATCTCGGACTTCTGAGAGTAATAATACTTGGATGAAAAATAATCCTCGAAGATCTCTTTATATTTGATAAGATATGCTTAAAGATGTGTGTTATATGAGTAGGAAAGTGCGTGTAGTCGTAGGAGGTACTTTTGACATCATTCATCTTGGGCATTTAAAATTTCTATGGGCAGCTAAGAAGGTCGCAGAAAATACAGAATTAATTGTTATTGTTGCTCGCGATAGCACCGTAAGGAAACTTAAAGGAAGAGATCCAGTATTTAACGAGAAAGAAAGATTGGAGATTGTTCAAAATTTAAAGCCAGTTGATAAGGCTATTTTGGGAAGAGAATTAGATAAGGATAGTTTCTACGATATTCTCCAAGAGTTAAAGCCAGATATAGTAGTTCTTGGATATGATCAGAAATTCTCGGAAAAAGATATAAAAAAGTGGGCTGAACAACAAGGTTTAAGCTTAAAAATCATTCGGCTACCCAAATTCAGCTTTAATGGATTAGAAAGTTCTTCGGAAGTTAGGAAAAAAATCTTAAAAATATTTACTAAGACTAAAGGTTGCCAGACATGATGATAACCCCACCTACCGGAGACTCATGAAGACGTGCCCCTCTCCTGATACCTATCTTTCTACTTCTCAACTTTCTTTAACTGAGCAAGATACATTTCGAATAGTTCTTTTGCCGTTGTTGCTTCTTTTGGGCCCTTATCTGGGCGCCAACGTAAGAATCTAGGGAATCTAATGGCGATTCCAGCGTCTTTACCAAGCTTATTTTTGACTAAATCCTTCGCAGCAGTATGGACTGGTGAAAGGGTAAGTTCAGCGCCTATGACTTCCATTACTAATGCTGGTTCTACCCAGTAATCTGGTTCCATTACACTTTCAACATTTGCTGGTTTTCTGTCTCTTATATACGGCTGTAAAAGGACAGGTAAATTATCAAGTTCGGTATCAGTAAATCCAGAACCAACTTTACAAACAGTTTCGAAAACGTCTTTTTCTGGATTATAAGCAGCTGCTAATAGTGCGCCGTAAGATCCAGCTCTTCGTCCTTTTCCCGCGAAAGCTCCAACTACTACTAAGTCAACAGTGTCAGCCATCTCTGATTTATAATCCCGCTTATACTTAATCCATAACCAACCTCGTGCACCAGCCTGATAAATGGAGTCATCTCTTAGAGACTTTACCACGAGACCTTCGCATCCAGCTTCGATAGCTTCTAAGAAGAAACGCTCTAATTCTTCCAGTGATTTTACTATTTTCATATGTGAAAGTAGCATTTTATCGTTTGGTACAAGTATTTCTTCAAGCTTTTTCCGTCTCTCCAAATAAGGTTTGTCCAAGAATTCCTCTCCGTTTAGATAAATGAGGTCAAAAAGGAATACCTTTACAGGTATTTCTTCCATTATTTTATGGATGTCGTATTTCCTTTTTCTTCGCATTAATTCTTGGAATGGTCTCATTTCTCCAGTTTCTGGGTCTATTGCGACGATCTCTCCCTCTATAATACATTCATCAGCTTTAACATACTTTTTAGTATATTCTACAACATCGGGATATTGACTAGTTATATCTTCAAGCCGGCGGGAGAAAAGCCATACCTTATCACCTTTTTTATGTATTTGACATCGTTCTCCATCATATTTCCATTCAGCCGCGGCTTCTCCACCCAATTTTCTCAGGATTTCCGCTGGATCACTTAATCTTTCAGCAAGCATAGGTCGGATTGGTCTTCCAGGTTCTATTTTTAACTTAGTGAGTCCCTCTATTCCTTCTTTTGCAGCAATTTTTGCAATATATCCAAGATCCGGGACTTTATTATATGCTCTTTCGATAATTTCTCGACCATTTTTTACTCTAAGAAACGCTTCTGCTAATGCATCTAGAATTAGCATTTCTCCTACTCCTAATCGAAGCTGCCCCTCGATTATCCGTGCTAAGTATCTTGCCTCTAAAGGTTTTGCAGAGACTAATAGCCCGACTAGAATTCGTAATTTTAAGTCTTGACTCCCCTCACCCGTCGCATGAGCTATTTTTACTAATTTCTCATAGACTTCATTAACTGTTAAGGGTGTAACAAGTAATGCCTGAGTTCTCTTCATGCTAACAGCTCTTTCCGCTACTTTGCCTATATCTCCTAAAGTTTTCAGCATTTTCTCTAGTCTTTCTAATGGAACACCCGTTGCTTTAGAAATAGCTCGCAATAGCAATCTCTCAGCAACGCCTAACTCTGGTTGACCAAGATACTCTGGCCAGAGCTCACCAGTCGTTAAGTAAACAATTTTATCTATTTCATCCGGATCCGCTTTAATAAATAAATCAACGAGAACTTTAGTCATCTCAATTTTTCCTGAGAGCTTCTCTAATCTATCATAGTACTCGCATAGGGTTTCGAATAACATGGGCATATACTCCACCAAAGTAAAAAATAGTAAATAAATGTCAAGATTAATATCTTATCTGGAAGCTTTCTTTGGTGAGAATGAAATAAAAAGTAATGCATTACGAGATAAGTATTGTCTCGAAAACTAGATATATTAAAGAATATGCTAGTGCTTTTACCAAGCCTTTGATGTAGAATAACAAGTATCTTCAATTATTTCCTAAGAAGGAACGTCTACTGGTTTATACTCCCAGTCAAATAGATCACTAATACTTATTTCTGCAGCAGCTATAGGAATTGATAAGCCCCAGTTAAGAATCACTTGAGGATGAAGCTCGCCTATGACTCCTAGTTCTTTTCCGTTAATGATTACCCTTGCTACGCGACCCTCTATGAACGAGGGATGATTAGTTCTAACAAATGATGTTTCTTGAAAACCTAATGTTTGAAGCGTATATTCTAAATATTGCCGTGCCTCGGTGAAGTTTGCATCTTTATGAGCCACTAAGAAAGCTAAATGAGTTTTATTGATAGCACCAGTATCTGCCTCTGGGCTGAGTATCACAACATCTGAAACTTCAAAGAGTTTTATCGGGTATTTCTTATCTTTATTATGTGCTAGCGCTTTGAGGAGTTCTGGCAAAAGCCATTTACGTACCATGTTTATTCTCTTTTCTTTAGCCCCCGCTATCCGAACTATATCTTTTTCTTTCTCGAGGAGCATTTTATCGAATTGATCTTCATCGCTAGTGAGAGCGAATGTGAAAGCTTCTAGGAATCCTAGTCCCACAAATATCTCACGTATATAGTCAATAACTTTGCTCTTTTCTAAAACAGAACCTGTTGTAAAGACGGGTGTTAAGTCTGGAGACATATTATCAAATCCATATGCTCTGGCTATATCATCAACAATATCTATAGGGTGCCAGATATCTGCTCTATAAGGAGGTACACGGACTAAAATAGTCTCTTTATCTATAATCTTTGCTCCAAAGCCCATTCTAGCAAGAAGTTCGGAAATATCCTGAGTTGATAAAGCAATCCCAAGAACCTCTTGAACATATCTTGTTTTTATTTCGATTTCTCTAGCCTCGAAGTAAGGACTTTTCTCTGAGAAGTCTGGATAAATTATTTTAACGGAGTATAAAGTCCCCCCTAGATCGTGCATTATAGATGCAAGAATATTTACTACTAATTTTACTGTGGGTTTATGAGTTCCGGTTACTTCGACAAGTACATCCTTATCTTGAGGAGTTACTTTTCCATAATCTTCAGAGTTTATTATAGGTGGGAGTGAAAGCACGTTACCCATATCGTCAGTAAAGAGCGGGTATTTTTCATGCTTTATAAGTATGTGAGCGTATTTTTGACCAGTAGGATGCTTCTGAAGAATTTCATAACCATTCATCTCTACATTAAATCCCAAGGGTCTAAATCTTATCTTCTCGGGTTTTTCTGCAAAATAGTGGAGAGGCCAGACAACACGGCGTAAAGGATAGAACCCTATAGACGCTTTCTTTCGTCCTCTGCAAAACGTTTCATGCAATTTTTCCTGTGTATAGATTAGATCTCGTATAGTATCTTCGTCTAATTGAATATTTTTTACAACTACGGATGCTATGTACGGTCTTATCGGTAGTACACTTTTATCAACAATTATTTTGTAATTTTCGTTTTCGTGAAGTTTATATTCGTCAAATCCGGGATCTAAACCCATGTATTTTCTAAGGGCTCGAGCGAGACCGAATGTTGATAGCATGTCTGGTCGGTCGGGCGTTATCTCTATCTTCAATGCATAATCTTCATTAGCTAGTTTCTCGTAGCTTTCTAATTCCATACCGAATTTGAATAATATTTCTTCGAGATCTGAGAGAGTCAAAGTTTTTCCGAGAAGTTTATTTAAACGAGATAATTGAGTATCAAGAACTGGCAGTTTTCTCACCTTTCTTTAGAATAGTTTACCGATAGGAGTCCTATGCCATCTGATCCAATCTATATCACACATAGGACCAACTAATTTGCGGATGTCTTCTATGTCATAAATTATTGCTGCTAAACGCTCCACGGCCAAGCCCCATGCTATTATAGGCACATCAATATTGTAAGGACGTAAACTTTCTGGTCTAAATAAGCCACTATTGCCCACTTCTATCCACTTTTTAACCTTAGGATGTAGTGCAAAGATCTCCATACTGGGCTCTGTGTAAGGATTGTAAGTTGGCTTAAATCGTATTTTTTCTATGCCCATCTTGCGATAAAATTCTTTAATGTATCCCATTAAGCTTTTAAGCGTTAAATTTTTGGCTGCGACGAACCCCTCCACTTGATGGAACTCTGCCAAGTGTTTCCAATCTATTGTTTCGTTGCGGAAGACTCTATCTATGCAGAAGAACTTTACGGGAGGTTCTATTATTTTGCGGCGAAGCAAAAAACCTAGAACTCTAAAAGTTACTGCGGTGGTATGGGTTCTTAGTAGTGTTTTTAGGGCCTCATCTATACGCCATGGCTGTTGCCATCCTGTAGAACCCGTATCACCACCAGTCTCTTGAACCTCTTTAACAATAGCTAGTAATGCTTCATCTCTTACAAATCCTCTTTTCGGAACCTCTAAATAGAATGTCGCCTGCATTTCTCGAGCTGGATGATCTTGTGGAATCCACATGCTATCCATGTTCCAAAACGCTAGTTCTACCCACGGGCCTCGCATTTCCATGAATCCCATTTCTAGGAAAATTTCTCTAATCATCTCCATTATTTCTCTAAGAGGATGTTTTCGCCCACCCCATATTCTAGGAACTTTGGATGAAACATCATACCATCTAATTTTTTTCCGCATCCATTCCTTACTTACAATAATCTCGGGTGATAATGTATCTATAATCTCAATTGGAGGGATCTCGTGCTTTATTATCTCCCTTCCGAGGTCTGTTAATTGTAGTTTGATGCGACTTAATTTTTTCTTTGTTACTATACCTCTGTAAAGAAGTTCTTTTAATGCTCTATTTTTCGAATCTATTTCGCTAAAAAACACTGTACCTTTCTTAGCAATCTCTCTGAATAGTGTTGATGTTGGTAACTCTTCAATAGTTAAACCTTTTTCGGTTATCTGGAGGTACCTCTCAGAGTCCTTTTTTAATAAGCGTAGCAGACCTGCTCGTATAAGTTTACCCACAGCAGCATTTAGTTCTTTTAAATCCATGGAAAGCTCCTGGAGTGCTTCATCAAATTTTACGCTCCTCCTTTTCTTTAAGAAGCCGAGAAGTTGTTGCTCTGGCAAAGGCTTAGTCAAATATTTTTTGCCTTTGTCACTTATAGTTATTATTTCTATTTCTTCCTTTACTCGTTTCAGTATTCCTTTATTTTCTAACCATAATGCTGCGCGAGAAATTTCTGCAATATCCGTTTTTAATGCCTCTGCAATAGAGTCCTCATAAGCCTGACTTAAGTTATTCTCTCGCAAAAAAGCAAGGAGTTTTCTCTCGCTCTCAGTTAGCATATTTATTAATTCTGAGATTTCATGCATTCAGTGCCACCATAAACTATTCCTAAATTACCACAATAATACTCTAAAGGTATAACTTAAGCAGTTTTTCTAGATTTGCTTAAAACGAGTGCCTCCATGAAATGTGGGAATTATACGAATTTCTTTCTCATCATCTAGGATTGTATTGAGTAGTCCAAGACTATAGTAATCGCGACCATCTATGAGTATTAGATAAAGAGGTCGTAGCTTGTCATTCTTAAAAAGAAGATCTTGCACATTGTATTTACGTGCGAATTCACGCAATATATCTATGACCTTTTTTCCTCGTGTGGATATCTCTACTTCCTTTTTACCAACTCGTTGTGCTAAATCACCATAAAGAATCAGTTTCCCCATGTTTCATCACCTTAACCCATAATAGGAATATTCTGTTGAGAGCTTTTCCCAAGCAGTACGACTAATTAGACCGTGTTCCCATTGCCACTTCTGCAAATTGTAGACTGGTCGCAATATATCAGGATCGGCTTCGAGTTTCTTCCTTGCAGACTCTAAGCGTTTTATGAAGTATTCTGCAATCGCCATTTTCAAATCAAGGGGATGAAGTCTTCCTTCCAAATAATCCCTTTCCAACTCCTCCAAAGTCTTATAAGTAACGTCTCCTCCGTATTTTTCTGGTCTACGTACTATAAATTTATCAACGTATGGGAAGATTATGTAATGTAGATATGAGAATATCGGGTTTTGTTCTGGATCAGTAATATCTGGCTGACACAGCGCATTTCGCATTTTTTTGCGAATTGTCTCTGGTCTATCATGAACAGCTATGTGGGTTTCTGGTTTACTACTAGACATTTTCTCGCCCGTTAATCCAAGGATTATAGGTAAGTGTATAGCCACTGGTACCCACTTCTCATGATTAAGCTTTAGTTCTGAGGAAGAAAACTGTTCTCTAGCGAGGACATGAACCTTTCTTTGATCGGTACCTCCAAAAGCTAGATCAGCCTCTAGATACAAAATATCAAGTGCTTGCATCAAAGGATAAACATATTGACTAACAGTGGGGTCTTCAGCCTCTCTAGCAATTAGAGTCATAGCCTTCCAAGCTTCCTTTACGCGGACTCTCTCGCTAAGAATCATTAAATCTAATACGTAATCCTTTTCTAACTGGTAAGAGCTCCCTAAGACATACTTTGCATGATCTACACCCAAAGCAGCAAAGATTTCTGGCCAATACGTCTCCGATACTTCCTTGATAAGTTCTAATGGGCCCTTTCTATTAAGAAATGCATGAAGGTCTGCTAATAGTATGGTAACATGGAATCCAGCTTTTTGTAGATCCAGTATCTTTTCAAGAGCGGGTAAATATCCAACATGGATAGGACCGCTTGGTTCATAGCCTATGTATGCTGTTGGATTAGGCTTAGAAGATAGTAATTGTTCTAGATCTTCTAGTGTGATAACGAATTCATCTATTGGTTTTGCTACGTTTCTTAACACTAGTTCTAGTCGTTTTTTAATACTCATTTTGAACCCTTCTGATGCAACTAGTAACCAAATCATAGGTAGTTTAGATCGTTTAGCATATTGACAATGTGATTATTAAAAAGATTATCGTGACTAAGAAAAATAAAGTAACGTACATTGCTTTTTTCTTAAATCCTTAGATTCTCTAGAATCACATTGCAAGGACTTACCTAATAACGAAATAGATTTCAGTTCAATTGATTTCTATCTCCTCTGCATGAAGATTTAGAGAATATATTCTATATTCATAACAAAGAACAGCTATGACAAGGCTGTGTTGGCGACACTTAATAAAGTTTTTTATGGTAGATTATATCGCCCTCCCAGTAAACCATTCGTCTAAGCAGTTTTTGGACGTCGTTCTCGGGTAATACTTTATACAAATAAGCAAGTGAAATCTTCTCGTAACCATTTTTTTCGAATAATCTTTGAGCTGCTATATTTTCTGGAGTTGTGAGAGCCCAAGCACTGCTTGCTTTTTTCTCTAGAAAGAATTTTTCAGCAGTTATAAGGAGTTTTGTTCCTATGCCTCTTCTTTGAAAATCTGGATCTACAAAAATATATCCTATGTGGCCGTGTTTACCTGTTGATAAATTAATTACTTCGACCTCAATAACGCCTATTATACGATTATTTATCTCCGCAACGAATGTTCTTTGAGCCCTTTTTGCTCCTACTACGGCCCAATAAGCATCTGGACTGTCTCTAAATACTTTTTTAGCGAGGGCTTCTATCTGGCGTAAGTCATTTGGATGCGCTTTTCGGATTATGACTCTTGCATTATGATTAACTACCATAGGACGAAACCCTACAAGAACGAAAGGAGCATTCAGCTAGAATATTGAGTGGAGTTATCAAAGCGATATAGTCCTTAATATCTCTAAGATTTTTTGGTAGAGCAAAGAAAAATTAAAAACTATTAAGTGCTTCCCCATAATTCTTTATACTAAGCACTTATTTTTATTCGAATAGCCGTAATTGGTGATCTAATGGACTTAGACGAACTACGACAAATTGAACGTAAATGGCAAGAAAAATGGGAAAAAGAGAAAGTTTTTGAGGCTGATCCTGATCCTTCAAAACCGAACTTCTTCATTACAGTACCTTACCCCTATACTAGCGGGCCTCTTCACATAGGTCATGGTAGAACCTATACAATCGGGGATATAGTTGCTCGTTACAAGAGACTAAAAGGATATAATGTTTTATTTCCAATGGCTTTTCACATAACCGGGACTCCTATTGCAGCAATTTCTGATAGAATCCAAAGAGGGAATCCCGAAGCCATAAGAATGTACAGACACTATGTGTCTTTATACGTGAATGATCCGCAAAAAGTCGAGGAAATATTAAAATCCTTTACAGATCCCATCAATGTAGCTACATTCTTTGCGGAGCGCATTCACATAGATTTTAAGGCGCTTGGATATAGCATTGACTGGAGACGAAAGTTTCACACAGGAGAGCCGATATATAATAAGTTCGTTGAGTGGCAGTACTTTAAGCTGAAAGAGAAAAACTTACTCAAACAAGGTTCTCACTATGTCACTTATTGTCTTCTTCATAAACAACCTGAGGGAGAGGATGATATCGCGGATGCTGATGTGAACCCGGTGGACATTGTAGAATTCGTAGCCATTAAGTTCAAGTATAAGGACGGATATATTTTAGCATCAACGCTAAGACCTGAGACTATTTTCGGAGCTACAAACATGTGGGTAAATCCTTCTGGAAAATATGTAAAGGTAAAATACAATAGTGAAATCCTATACATCTCCAAAGACGCATTAGTGAAGTTTGAGCATCAATATGATAAAGTGGAGGTTCTCGAGGAAATAGGTGGAGAAGAATTTGTTGGTGAGAAGGTTATTGATCCTCTTGGTAAAGAATTAATAATTCTTCCAGCGGAGTTCGTAGACACAGACGTGGCTACGGGATTTGTATATTCTGAGCCCTCTGATGCTCCTTATGACTACATAGCTTTAATGGATTTGAGGAGGAACCCCGAGAAACTTAAAAAATACGGTATTAGTCCCGAAGTTTTGCGTAAAATAGAACCAATAAAGATAATAGATGTACCAGGAATTGATGGCCATCATGCTGAGGTAGTCGTTAAGAGAATGGGTATCGAATCTCAATTAGATGAACGTTTGGAGGAAGCAACAAAAATAGTCTACAAGGAGCAGTATTATAATGGCGTGCTAAATGATAAAACGGGAGAATTTGCTGGCTTAAAAGTCAGTGAGGCAAAGGAGAAGGTCAAAAACTGGTTACTGGAGAATCATAAAGCATTGTTATTCTATGAAACTTCTAGAAAAGCTAGATGCAGAGCTGGCGGAAAAATCATAATAGCTAGGATACGTGATCAGTGGTTTATTGACTACTCTCAAGAATGGTGGAAAGAGCAAACAAAGAAATGGCTTAAGAAAATGTGGATATACCCAGAGAAGTACAAAAAGATGTTTTTTGATACTGTTGATTGGTTACATGAAAGGCCATGCGCAAGACGAAGAGGGCTCGGTACGCGCCTACCTTTTGACCCAGAATGGATTATAGAGAGCCTTTCCGACTCAACTATTTACATGGCTTTCTATACTATAGTACATTATCTACGGCGATACAATATTTCAGCTGATCAATTAGTGCCAGAATTTTTCGATTATGTCTTTCTGGGAAAAGGAGATCCTGAAGAATTAGCTAAAAAAACGGGGATCAAAAAGGAATTGCTAGAAACTATGCGAAAAGAGTTTGAGTATTGGTATCCAGTAGATCAGAGACATACTGGTATTCCACACATATCTAATCATCTAATGTTCTTCATCATGCATCACATAGCGATTTTCGAACCGCGGTATTGGCCAAGGGCAATCACATTAAATGAATTAGTCATAAGAGAAGGCAAAAAAATGGCCAAGAGTAAAGGTAATGTAATCCTTCTTAGAGATATTGCCAAGCAATATAGTGCTGACTTATTTAGATTATATATAGCATTTGCAGCGGATCTTGATACTATACTGGATTGGAAAGGAAAAGAAGTAGAGAGCGTTAAAAATAGGCTACTAAGATTCGCTGAACTAGCCATAGAGGCAGCAAAAGCCGAAATACCCGATGACTTTGGTGCGAAGATAGTTGATAGGTGGTTACTAACGCGCTTTTACAAGAGAGTAAAAAAAGCTGAAGAATACCTCGAAAGAATGAGAATAAGGGATTACATCGTAACAGCTTTCTTCGAAATGCTGAAAGATGTTATGTATTACATTAGACGGGTGGGAGAGAAAAGAGGCTTAGGAGGAGTACGATACATCCTTGAGCCCTGGATAATCATATTGTCTCCTGTCATCCCACATCTAGCAGAGGAAATCTGGAGTCGTATGGGTAAGGACTATTTCGTATCGATTGCTAACTGGCCAAAAGTAGTTGAAAGTGAAATAGATGAACGGGCGGAGGTCTTGGAAAACGCAGTAATTGGGTTAATAGATGATGCGAAAGAAATCCTAAAGACCATGAAGAAGCAACCTGAGAAAAGCATAATTATCATCGCTGCTGAATGGAAACGGGAGATACTTAGGATACTATTGGAGATGAAGAAGAATAATTTAGGACTAAACTTGCGAGAAGTTGCTAAGAGAATTAAGGAGAACGAACAATTGCAAAAAATTCCAATGAAAAATGCCATGGAATTCGTGCAGAGAATCATGAAAAATCAGGAGCTTATTCCATCGTTCGTGCCAGAACAAGAAGAAGAGCTTGCGTTATTTAATGAAGCAAAAGGCTTTCTTGAAAAAACTCTCGGAATACCCTTAGAGATTTTAAGAGAAGAAGACGCTTTAGAAAGAGGAATTGCGAGGGCAAAATACGCGATCCCCCTAAAGCCCGGAATAAACTTTCAATAATTCTTAAACCTTTTTCAGTAGATATTGTCCCAAAAAATCCGGGTCTCTTCAAATATTTGCTTTTTGAAATTAATTAGCCTGAGGACGACTTTATGGGTATTCTTGATGGAAAGCACTGTCTTGAAAATAAGTGTTACAAGTGCTGTTTAGATACTGAGATGATTCTTACGATGGGAGATCTGATTAGGCTTTTAATTATTGGCGTAAACATTGAGAAGAGCATATATTATGACGGAGAATATTGGAGATTGAAGAATGTAAATAATAGGTGTGTATTTCTTACAGATGAGGGGTTATGCGAGATCTATGATAATAGACCATTGGGCTGTCAAGCATATCCTATCGTGATGGGTTTTTTCTCCGAGTGTGTGCCAGATGATGAAGTTTGCCCATATGTAGATCTTCTTTCTAAAGAAGAAATAGAGAAGGGCTGTCAGATTCTCAAGAATTTTTTTAAGGAATTAGGGGAAAAACCACCAAGAGGGGAAGGCGTAGAGTAGGAAAAATAGAAAGATAAAAAAGCTTTTGAGGGTTAAGTAATAAGCTATTGATGATAGCCTTCTATTCAGGAAACAAGCTTGTACTTGCCCCCTTCTTCCGCGATCTCTCCTTTCTTGACCATTTTTGTTAATACTCCTTTAACAATTCTTGCTTCCGCACCTACATAGTTTACGATCTCGTCTAGACTCTTAGGTCCTTCTTTCAGCGCTTCGATAATCTTAGGCTTTATTTTTGGTTTCGCCATGATAGATCCCCTATCAAGCTTACATCATAGTTAATCATAAGGCCTAGACTTCATTAACGGATTATAATTTATTCAAAGATGCTTTATAGTAGAGTGATTTTTCTCAAAAATATTGCGTGACATTTTGATTATTGTCAAAGATCTTTCCTATGAGTGAAGAGAATTAGGCTGTATTCGGACTTTATTGAGAATAGTATGATTAATCACCATATGTCCCTTGAAATCTCGGCTCCGTATATTAAAATTCCAAATTCATCCTCTATCAATTCTAGAAAACTGAATACTGAGAGTTCGGGAATACTTTTTGTTAAAAGGGGAGTGAAAATGATTTGGAGTGGTGAAGAAGTGGCTAAATGGATATCTGCAGGTGTAGCATCTAAACAAATTAGAGTTCAACCTAATGGAGTAGACCTAACAGTGTCGGAGATCTATGCATTTGGATCCGAAGGAAAGCTCTATGAAGAACAGAGAGAGATGCCTAGGTATGAAAAATTAGAAGGAATCGAATGGTTATTGACGTCTGGAGTATACTTAGTACGTTATGGAGAATGGATAAAAATACCTCCGAACGCGATAGGGCTAGTTCTTCCGAGGTCATCCTTATTAAGGATGGGTGCTACTATTTACACAGCGGTTTGGGATTCTGGCTATGAAGGTCGAGGAATCGGATTACTCCACGTAATGAATCCCCATGGCATAAAACTAAAAAAAGGAGCTAGAATAGCGCAAATAATCTTTATAAGCGCGAGGAGTGAAAAATTATATGAGGGTATTTGGAAAGGAGAGGGAAAGGAATCACATTAAAAGTAGTAATATAATGCGTGTGAATAATTCGGTGTAAGATTTATACGTATTCTGTGATTGGAACTTCAGGCTTTTTGGCCTCTTCTTCGAATAATCTTTTTCTTTTTCTCATTTCTTCGATTGCTCTAAGGAAGTGTTCTTTTCTTATGAATTTAGGATTCTCTTTTAGTGCTTCATTTAGTTTCTTGGGATCGCCTATTTTCTCAACGAATTCTCGAAGACCTTTCATAGCGGCTTCTCGACAAACGGCTTCTATATCAGCTCCGGAGAAGCCTTCAGTAATTTTTGCAAATTCTTTTGCTAATTCTTCAATATTACCATCTATTGCTTTGGCGTGTTTTTTCATGTGAATCCTAAAGATTTCCTCTCTAGCGGCTAAATCGGGCATTGGAACTTCCAAAACTCTATCAAATCTTCCAGGTCTTAATAAAGCAGGATCTAGTAAATCGGGTCTATTGGTAGCTGCTATCACTACCACGTCATGGAGTTCTTCTATACCATCCATTTCTGTTAATAGCTGTGAAACTATTCTTTCAGTAACTCTAGAATCTCCAATACCAGAGCCCCTCCGAGGCGCGATCGCATCTATTTCGTCAAAGAATATTATTGCGGGTGCATATGTTCTTGCTTTTCTGAAAATCTCTCTTATTGCTCTTTCGCTTTCGCCAACCCACTTAGATAGGATTTCGGGTCCTCTAACTGCGATGAAGTTTGCTCCACTTTCAGTAGCTACTGCTTTTGCTAGTAGTGTTTTTCCTGTTCCGGGAGGACCATACAATAATATTCCCTTAGGAGGTCGCAAGCCAGCGTAGTCAAATAGCTCTCGGTATTTTAATGGCCACTCAACCATTTCCTGCAGTCGCCGTTTTACTTCTTTTAATCCTCCAATATCGTCCCAGCGTACATTAGGAACCTCTATAGCAAATTCTCGCATTCCAGAGGGACGTATTTCCTTCATTGCGTTTTTGAAGTCCTCCATAGTAACTTTCAATTCTTCAAGGATCTTTGGATCCAAGCGTTTTTCTTCAAGATTAAGTTTTGGTAGAATCCTTCGAAGTGCAGACATTCCAGCTTCTCTCACTAATGCGGCGAGATCGGCTCCTGTGTAACCATGCGTCACTTCAGCAATTTTTTCTAGATCCACGTCATCAGCTAGAGGAACACCCCTAGTATGAACTTTAAGAATTTCTAATCTAGCCTCTTTATTTGGAACCGGTATTTCTATTTCCCGGTCAAAACGGCCAGGTCTTCTTAATGCTGGATCTAAAGCATCAGGCCTATTGGTAGCTGCGATGACAATTACGTCGCCTCTTTCTTGGAGCCCATCCATCAAAGTTAATAACTGGGATACAACTCTTTTCTCAACCTCTCCCACGACTTCTTCTCTTTTAGGAGCGATGGCATCTATTTCATCAATGAATATTATTGCGGGCGCGTTTTTCTTAGCCTCTTCGAAGATTTCTCTCAATCGTCTTTCGCTCTCTCCATACCACTTACTCATGATCTCTGGACCATTTATAGCTATGAAATACGCATTTGTTTCGTTAGCTACTGCTTTTGCTAGTAGTGTTTTTCCTGTTCCGGGAGGACCATACAATAGTACGCCCTTAGGAGGCGTTATTCCAAGTCGTCGGAATAGTTCTGGATACTTGAGAGGAAGTTCTACAAGTTCCCTAATACGTTGTTTAGCTCTTTCTAGATCACCAATGTCTTCCCAAGTTACTCTAGGAACACCTACTTCGTAACTAACGGGGCGAGGTTGAACAATTACACGGGTGAAGTCTCTAATAATCACTGCATCGGCGTTTCTTGGCTTATAATTAATAATTGTAAAGGGAAATGTTTGCGCAAATTGTCTTATTACGACTTTATCATTGAGAGTGACGGGCGTATCCAGAAGTAGACGTTTCATATAATGAGAGAGACCGTGAGGATCAAAGTACATTTCCTGCATGGGGGCTATTATAACTTCTTCTGCATCTTTAGCATTGGCTTTTCTTACTTCCACATACTCGTCTACTCTAACACCAGCATTTTCCCTTGTAAGACCATCTATCTGTATTGTTCCAGGAGGATCTGCGGGATCTGCTGGGAAAACCCTAGCAGCAGTTTCTTTCCCACCGCGTATCAGAATAATGTCTCCTGGACGAACACCTAATTTTTGCATATCTGACCAGTGGATCTTTGCTATTCCCCGATATACATCTCTGGACTCCTTCATGGGTAATACACGGAGAAAGATACTATCTTTTTTCTCGCTCAAGAAAAGTACCCTCCAACACAATTAGTTTAAACACAACTCTAGTCTTCTAAAATATAAATATGTGTAAACTATTTCAACATCCAACATCAAGTGATTATACATAAATATTTTAGTGAGAAGAGATAAAGTGCATAGATAGGGCTGTCGAAGCAAAAATTCTATGAATAATTATTTTTGCTTGAAAACTTTTTGTAGCAAAGACTATTGGAATTATCTTTGAAGTAATGATTTTTGACGCTATTCTACTGGGATCTCAGTAGTCTTTTTGCCTTTTTTCTTCTTTTCAAAGGTAATTTCTAGGATACCATTATTGTACCTAGCCTTAGCACTCTCGGGAATAACTTCTTCTGGCAGTTGAATTCGCTTATAGTATTTTCGGTCTCCAGCTTCAGCTTTAACCTCTACATCAGTCTCTGATGCATTAATTTTTATAGACTCTTTCTTAGCCCCTGGAAGGTCTATTATTACCCTAATTTTATCATCCTCGGAATATACTGTAGAAAGTGGTTCCCATTCTTCGCGAGTCACTACACCAACAGCTGTGGGTCTTATATTGCCAAATTCCTTTATTCTAGGGACGCCGTCGGGGCCGATTGTAATGCTGAATCCGTATACGTAACTCTTTATAGGTCCCTTCTTCTCTTTGAATACGTCTTTCTCAAAGGGGTATTCAAAAGATTCGATCTCTCTCATGAATCTACGTAGCATATCATTAAATTCACGGAAGAATTCCTCAAAAGGAGAGCGTGAGCCAAAGAAACGTCTTAGAAAACGTTCGAATGGATCCTCCTCCCAATAATCATCTTTCCTTTTCTTCTTGTCATCAGTCATAATTTCCACCCACTCTAACCACTAACTAACATTAACTTATTAATCTGCAAGCAAAACTTTACAATATTATAACTTATAGTAATAGTCGCTTATAAGTAATACTTTCCAACGCTATTTGGGAAATTCCTCTCAGACTTATGTCGCGGGAAAATATAAGGAAAATTGCTATTGAAGTCACCGATTGAATGCTTAATTTTAAATCTGCTCGCAAATCTAGACAAGACTTTTATCATGAGATAAATGCTATTATGGAGGACTAGAAATGGCTAATGAAAGCAGCAAAGAAGAACACCATATGGAGAAAAGACAGAAATTTGAATTAAAAAGGCTCATAGAGGAACTTGATAAAAAGACGGCGATTGATGGGCACTCCACTACATTAGTCTCTTTAATAATTCCTCCTGGCACACCCATGGGTGAAGTGACAGAATTGATAAGACAGGAACTAGCCACGGCAGCAAGAATAAAGTCCAGAACCACTAGGAAAAATGTGCAAGCTGCGCTATCCAGCATTCAAAGTAGGTTGAGATATTGGAAAGAAATACCAGAGACAGGACTGATTATCTATGCTGGTATTACTCAAGAGGGTAAATTAGAGTATTATGAAATTGTTCCTCCCAAACCAGTGCGTGTGAAGAAGTATCTCTGTGATTCTCGATTTGATACGAGTGTATTAAAGGAAATGCTTGAAGAAGGAGAGAAGTATGGGATCATATTACTAGAGCGTGATGAAGCTACGATTGGTTTATTAGATGGTACAAGGATAGAAGTTATCAAAAATATTTCTGGTTATGTTCCTCCCAAACATAGTAAGGGAGGACAATCAGCTAGGAGATTTGAGCGATTAATTGAAGGAGCTTATAAGGAATTTCTAAAGAAGGTAGCAGAGGAAGCTAACAAAGTATTTCTTGACCTAGACATTAAGGGACTAATTATAGGAGGACCTGGTTTCGCCAAAGAAGATTTCCTAGAAAGCGAGTATCTAGACTATAGATTGCGACAAAAGATCTTAGGAAAAGTGACGACGCAATATCTAGGAGAGGAAGGCTTAAGAGAAGCTCTTTATGAAGCAAGAGAATTAATAAAAGAGAGCAAATATATCCGAGAAAAGGAGATTGTGGATGAATTAATGAGGCTAGCTGCCACATCCCCGGAGCTTGTAGCTTACGGTTTTCAAGAAGTTAATAAAGCATTAAACGAAGGGAAAATAGAGAAATTAATAATTCATGAGGAGCTTCGAGGTTATGTGGTTAGAGTTTCATGTGAAAGAGTGGACATTGATCCGATAGAAGTTTTGGTAACCAGTGATTTTGAAAGGAAAAAAGTCGAAGAAAGAGCCAGTAAATTGTGCTCTAAATACGGCTCTTCTCCTAAGGTAGAAGTTATTAGTGATGATGTTGTAGAATATTTGATGAATAAAGCGAAAAATATTGGAGCTGAGGTCGAATTCATTTCAAGTGAAGGTGAAATAGGAGAGATGTTTCTAAACGCATTTAAAGGAATAGCAGCTATACTAAGATACGCGTGAGTTTTATAGTCATCTGATTTATTACGCAATTGAGATAATGCTCTCAGATGCGGGAGCAACGGTCATTATTATCCCACAAATGCCTTATCATCATCGACATAAACTAATAATGAATCTTAGAGAACATATGCCTTAGAAATAATACTGAAGCTAAGTTATACTCTTTTAACTAATCGCTAAAAGTATAATAATGTAATTGAGTACATTGCATTATTCCAGGAATTTCGCCATTAAGAAGGCATCTTCTCCATCTTCATAATAATGTTTAATAATCCTTACTTTGCGAAAACCTAATCTCTGATATAGTTTGATGGCTGGTTCATTACTTACCCTTACTTCGAGATAAGCTTTTTTGCAACTATTCTTGCGAAAGTAATTTAGAATCTTTCTCATAAGCATAGTTCCTAGACCTTTTCTGCGCCAGTTTGGGTGAACAGCGATTGTTACTATATGGCCTAGATTACCATACTCCACTCTACCCGCAATATAGCCTATGATTTTTCCATTTACTTCTGCAACTAAAAAAATATCCGCAAGGCCTTCTATGAGCCATTGCAAGTAGTATTTAGGATAAGGGCGTTTAAAAGAAAGTTTCTCGATCTCGAAAATTTCTTCTACATCCTCTATAGAGGCCTTTCTGATAGTAATCTCCGAGGGTTTTACGGGGTGGGATTTCCCCTCCACGAAAACTAACCTTTATCAGTTTTAAGATTTAAGATATTATAATAATCACTTATACAGGAAGGGGCTCTTTTATCTCGAGCGTTCTTCGCTTTGGTTTTATCAGCCCTCTACCAAATATAATGGAAGCGTATCCTACAACGGCGTGTTTGTCTCCAGTTATGTCTCCTGATGTATAGTATTGTAAGAGGAGACCAGTAGCATTAAGGTATTTCGCAATAATCATTGCTACCATTACGGGGCCATAGCCACACATTGTAACATTTTCTGAGAGGATGTATCTGTAAAGACCTTCTACGTCTAGATTTTCAATATATTCTATAGCTTGGAGATCCTTTAAACGAGCTTCTTCATGCGGCTCATAATGTGACATATCGGAGCTAGCTAAGACAATGATGTCTTTATCTAGTGCTTCTTTAGCTTTCAATATTCCCTCAGCAATTTTATTTGCGGTTTCTAGTCGTTGATCTAATAACGTTATCGGGACTATCTTTACATCATTTCCAAAGGTAAATTGTATGAATGGAATCTGAACCTCAATACTATGCTCTGAAGCATGAGCAAGCAAATCTTCCTCAAAAGGCTCGTATTTTAAGAGCTCACGTGAAAATTCCTCATCAATTTTCACATCGCCTAAAGGCGTTCTCCAAATACCTTTTGGATAAACAGAAACGGCGGAACCAAATCCAGTGTGATTAGGGCCTAGTATAATAAATGTTTCCGGTTTTCCATCCTGGTGTAATGCATAATAGACATGGGCTGCTGCGGGACCCGAATAGATGTATCCAGCATGAGGTACTTGTGCAGCAATAAGATTTCTAGAGGTTCCTGGTGATTGCTCCGGAAGTCTTCCAGGACCTAATGGATGAAGAAAGGCCCACTTAATCTGCTCCATTAGCTTATCTTTTCTTCCTTCATAAAAGTATCCAGCAACAGCAGGTTCTCTTAAATATTCGCTCATTGCTAACCCCTTTGCGAAATTTACTCGAACTATCTAGGGATTAATGGTTATTTGAAAGTACTCAAAATAATAATTAGTGAGTACCGTAAGTTATATATTCTCATTGGGCATAATGCATTAGGACGATTAGATCAGTTTGATGATGAGTAAACAGTCGACCGATAGCAATGAGGAGTGGAGCCCTCGCTGATTCTATACTCCATTCCTAAATCATTACTGTTGTGTCTCATCGGAGGGTTTTGTAAACTTCTTAAGTACGGTATCCATTTTTCGATCTTTATTAGATTCCTCGGTAGAGGCCTCTAGTTGTGTCTCTCGAATTTGTGTTTCCTGAGTTTGAGTTATTGCTTCTGCTTTTTCTATAGGTAATAGTTGCAAAAATTCTCTCAGAACTCCGGGATCTACAAGGTACATAATGAGGACGTCATTAGGTTCTATTGTTTCAGGGGAAGGAATTATTTCATTATTCCGTTTTACTCCTAGAACGACCACTTTTCCATTGAAATCCTTTTCAATGTCAGATGGTTTCTTATTAACATATTCCTTAGGAGTAGGTGCCTCAATAACTGGTGAGTATATAAAACCGAGCGCTAAACGTCTTATAATTTCCCTAGTAATGGTTTCAAGATCTTCAATCACAGTTATGTTTTTGACATGATCGCCTACCAAATCGAGGATATAAGGTCTATTTCTAGATAAAATAACGATTTCTACATCTGGATTATTTCGCCTAACATTAAGTATTATATGCTGGTTGAGCTCTGGATCCTCAACCAAGCTAATAACTTTGATAGCGTTTGTAAATTTTATCTTATCATATAGAGTAGGCATCCGAAGCTCATCGGGAGAATCTAGAATTAATACGTCCACGGTTTTACCTAAATCTTCTATCCAATAATATTTCTTCTCAGCAATTAGCGCTATCATAGGTCCGATGCCCAAATCTACTAAGCTTTTAATTAGTTTCTCGGTGAGAACGTTTGATCCAAAGATGTATATCATTTTAGGCTTTGCGCTAACCTTATCCGCAAACTTATCTAATTTAGGTTTAATAAACATAGACAAAAGTGAGCCCCCCGCAGCTCCTGCTATCCAAAAAATATTGAATCTACTACTTAAAAGCTGTTGGGGTAGTGGGAGGATCAAAGGTTTCAATCCAAGATACTTAACAAAATATGTGTTCCAAAAAGCAATAAAACCAAGTACTAAGACGCCGATAAAACCTATCACCAAAACAATAGCTAAAACAACCTTGAGTAATTCTGTAAGCTTAACTAGGTATAGCAGATCATAGTAAAGATGTTTTGCGAAGGAATAAAGCATACGCCATCTAATTTTAAGATAAATTCGGTACTTGCGTAAAAGATCGTGGGTCATAAATAGGTAGATTAGAGTAATTACAATTCCAATGGATACAAAAAGGATTACTAAGTCGAGATATTGGAAAAGCATCATAACATCACTTCACAATAGTTGCATTATGATTGTGTAGCAGATGATCTTAATGCTTTTACAGCTCGTTCAATTTCTTGAGGCTCTCTCAATATTCCAACTTCCGTAATTATACCATCAATATACTTAAAAGGCGTTACATCAAATACTGGATTTAAAACTCTTGAATTCTCCGGAGCTATCCGAACACGCTTTAGTTTTTTAGTTTCTTCATCATAGCCTAATACATAGATAACTTCTTCTGGTGATCTCTCCTCTATTGGTATCTCATCTCCAGTCGCTATATTTGGATCAAAAGTTGTTAATGGCGCTGCTACATAAAAAGGTATTCCGTTCTCCTTAGCGAGTACCGCTAATTTATATGTACCTATTTTATTAGCTACATCCCCATTCATGGCAATTCTATCAGCACCAACTATTATTAAATCAACGTCACGGCGCTGAATCAGCCAACCAGCCGTGTTATCTGGGATTAAGTAATAGGGGATTCCTTCCATTTCTAGTTCCCACGCAGTTAAGCGAGCACCCTGAAGCCACGGACGGGTCTCATCCACATAGACTCTTATGTTTTTTCCTTCATAGTACGCAAACCTTATAGGAGCGAGCGCTGTTCCAATATCTACCGCTGCTAATGCGCCAGCATTGCAATGTGTTAGAATGTTATCGCCGTCTCGAATCAATTTTTTACCGATTTCACCAATTCTGCGGTTAGCTTCTACCTCTCTATTCGCTATACTCTCCACCTTTTTGTATAGTGCATCGAGTATTTCGTCTTTGGATAAGCCTTCTGATAACTTCTTTTGCAAGAAATCTAGTACTTCCTTTACAACGTTGAATAAATTAACAGCAGTTGGTCTAGTTTTCATTATCTCCTGCGCCTTCTCGAATACATATTCCGGGAAAGTATCTTTATTGATAGCTTCTACTGTTGCTTGATAGATACCGTAAGCTCCGGCGACACCGATATTTGGTGCGCCTCTAGTCACCATATTCTTTATAGCCCAGGCGGTATCTTGGACAGTTCTGCTCTCGAAGATTTTAAACTGGAAAGGCAGTAGGCGTTGGTCGATCATCTTAACTATTCCTAGATCCTTGTTATCTAACCATATGGCTCTAATATCGATCACTTCGTCATTCAATTTGATGCGCATAATTCGTCCCTGCTAAAAATTCTTGATTGAAAATTTGAAGCGAACAATCCCATAATTATCGAGTCTTTAAGCCTTTTATTAGCTTATGGCTTGAGAAAATAAGTTTTAAACACTTGTAATGCTTTATTACTATTTTGGAGAATGCGTTTTATTAATTTCCTTTACAATATTAAGAGGTGAAGTATGTATGCGTCTAAGTACTGGTTTTGTTCGTGCGTCTGGATATGATAGAAAAGTTAGGAGAGTTCTTTTTGCAATGTTGGGTGATAAGTTATCTGATGACGCTATACTAAAAGCAGCTGCGGAACTTAATAAAAAAGTTTTTGAAGAGTTGCAGAAAAAAGGAATAGAGAAAAGAGATGTTATTCGGATAATGTGCGAATTCGATATAGAGAATGGCGAAGTGGTCTGGGATTGGAACTCTTTGCGAATAGAAGCCTACGAGGAAGCAGCAGAAGTTGGGGCAAAAATGAGCGCACTGCTCGCTCAGATGGAGGAACAGGATAAATTGCTCGAAGAAGCATTAGATAAGCTTATGAGTACTGCTAGAAAACTCCGAGAAGTGGCCGATGAAATAGAGAAAATCATAAGTGATCTTAAGAAAGCTAGAGAACTAGTGCCTTCACGAGGATCCTAAACATAGGTGTGATGATTTAAGGATTGTTAATTTCATGTTAAGGTTTTCGATATTAGTTTTTGTTCTTTAGATGCTCATTTTTCTTTTTCTCTTTTACAGCTCTAATAAACGCTCTATACGTTGGAGAGGGTGCGAAAGGTCGACTCTTAAATTCAGGATGGAACTGAACACCTATAAAGAATGGGTGCCATTCTACTTCGAAACCAGCGATATTATTTTCAGTATCAATAGCATTGATTATGAAGCCTTTTTCTCGCATAATTTTAGCGTACTCCCAGATTATATGGTAACGGTGTCTAAAACGTTCCACTATCCAATCTTGTCCGTACGCTTGCCATAATTTTGTACCACGTACTAGTTTTATCTTTATGCCCCCCAATCGCATTGTTCCACCCTTAACTTTTACCTCTTTCTGAGAGGGTAGCAAGTCTACTACGGGATGCGGTGTAGAAGGATCAATCTCTGTAGAATTCGCTTTTTCCCATTTCATAATTTCGCGGGCAAAGGCTACAGTACCTAATTGTGCTCCAAAACAAATGCCTAGGAAGGGCATTCCAGTACGTAATGCTATTCTGGCGGCTAAGATCATCCCTTCTGTAGCTCTACGGCCAAATCCGGGAGTAAGGAGTATACCATCAAATGTTTTCAATTCATTCTCAGAAATCTTTTCAGCATCTATAAAAACTGGATTTACTTTAACGTTTTCATGGGCACCAGCATGTTTTAATGCCTCCACAATACTGATGTACGAGTCCTTAATGTGGGTATATTTCCCGACCATAGCGATATTTACTAGTAGTTCCGAGTGTTTAAACTTCTCCACAATAGATCTCCATTCAACAATATTCCTTTCTGGAGGCGTTTTAGGGGTCAAATTGAGTTTCTGGAGTATAAGATTTCCCATTCCTTGGTTTTCAAAAATTAGGGGTAACTCGTAGACAACTTCACAGTCGGGGGCTGAGATAACCGCGTTTTCTCGCAATCCAGCAAAGAGTGCTATTTTTGATCTAGCTTCTTTAGAGAGGGGGGTTTCGCTTCGAGCCACGATGATATCAGGTTGGAGCCCAGCTTGCAACAGTCTTTGCACGCTGTGCTGGGTTGGTTTTGTTTTTTGTTGACCTATTGTTCTAAGAAAAGGCACATATGTGACATGTACGAGAAGAGTATCGTTTGGGGGCAATTCATGTCTTAGCTGCCGTATTGCTTCGAGGAAGGGCATTCCTTCTATATCTCCTACGGTCCCTCCTATCTCAACTATTATCACATCTTTTTTCTCATCAACTGTGAGTAGAATTCTTCTTTTTATTTCATCAGTAACGTGTGGGATTATCTGCACGGTTTTACCTAAGAATTCTCCATAACGTTCCTTTAGGATGATTGTAAGATATATCTGACCACTAGTGATATTGTGGCTAGGATGGATATTCTCTCCAGTAAATCGCTCGTAAGTACCAAAGTCTTGGTCCACTTCCGCTATTCTAAAGACTATATCTGGAACCGGAGAAAACTCCCAGACTTCTTCGCATACAAAATTTTCGCCATGCTCAAGAGGGTTCATTGTGCCCGCATCTACGTTTAGATATGGATCGCACTTAACCATCGAGACCGAGAATCCTCTGAATTGAAGAATTTTGGCTATTGAAGCAGCTACGGTGCCTTTTCCTAGACCAGAAAGGACGCCACCTGTCACGAAAATGTACTTTGGCATCTTTTTCCCTCGCATTTGTAGAACGTACAGCGCGATGAATTAAGCGTAGAGTTTATACAACAGTAACAATCTTTATGGCGTATTACATAAGAAAAAAGTAATTGCTGAAAAAATCTTCTAATTGTTTACTCACGAGTTTCTTCGTAATCTATAAGCACGCTTACACCACCAAATTTTGCTATCAATGAGAGGATCTCCTCTATTTCCTTAGGTTTGAAGAACTCATATATATCGAGAGGGGCTATATCTCTTAGATCTTCCTGATACACTAACTCGTCTATTTCATTAATTAACGAGTCGGTGGATGTTCCTCCGTTTTCTTTCAAAATGTTTTTGTTAGATTGCTTATCTTTATGATCTCGTAGGATTACTCTAATTCTAAGATTTCCACGAGAAATTTGTTCTTCATTAGAAACTTCCAGCACTATAAACCCATATTTTTTCTCCCTATTAACATTCATAATTATTTCGACTAAACCAGCAGTTTTAGCCCAAGTGATAAGATCTGATCTTAAAACACTACGCATCACATAAACGAGATACTTCTTAACGGCATCAAAATCATTGAGAAGTAACACATCGGATATGCCTTTCCTAACTAAGAGTATCCCTCGGTATCGATAAAGAAAATACCCATTTATCTGCATGTCGTGAATGACTAAATTCTTCAAAGAACGAAAGTATGATATTAATGCAAGAGCGGCATCAATAACTTTCTCGGGGGGTATTCTTGCAAGTATTGGCATTCTAAGCACCCATTTTCATCAACAATGGTACTTTAGATGGGAATTAACTGCTCCATAAATAGTGTTGTCTTGCAAGGAAATTAAAGGTGTTCATAAGCATCTAACACGATTTCCCATGGAGCTTCATGTGACGGAGAGATCTTAAGTAATCTTATGGCAGAGTTTTGGAGAGCGTAAGTAGTTTCTTCATATAGTTCGTCGGTAATCGCAAGCAAATAAACTGGATGTTTACGCGCCCATTCACGCAACTTATCCCGTACCTCTGGCTTATTTATATCCCATATAGCAGTATCTGTTATAATGAAGATAGCTCCTAGACCCGTTACTTGGCTAAGATGTGTGTCTACGATATTTAAAGTTCCGCGTAAGTTTGTTCCTCCATCAGCCATTAGACGAAGAACGATATCTTGTAGAGCGTCATATTCAAAAGAGGGAGGTAGCGCTTCCCAAGCCCCGCTTGAGAAAGTCACTAAAGCTACCGAATTTTCAAGTCTTCGAGCTTTTTCTATTAAAGCCACGGCTACATCTATAGCTGTTTCCAATGGTTGACCATTCATAGAGCCACTAGTATCGATTATTATTTCAAAATGCGTTATTCCACGTTTCTTTTTTCCTTCCTCATCTTCTTCGTATAGGTTTCTCAACGTGGTTAAATTTGGTATCACATAGCCAAAAGTCTCAGCAGACATCTCGATGTTTAATTCTGTTTCATCATCACCTATTTCCCAAATAGTTTGTCCTCGGATAGCCAGAGCTTGTTGACCAGAGGGTCTTATGTCAAGAGATGCTAAGATTTTCTCTAATCTAACTTTTCTTACAGCAGCAATATATCTCCGCTTACTGAGTAGCTTCTGATACATTCGTAGCCTACTAGAGTATCCTGGTAAGAAACTTTTTTGTTTCTTATTTAGAGTTTCTTCTTTCTGCTTAGAAGGGGCTTTTTTCTTCTCTAGATTTTTATCAAGCTCCTTCGCTATTTCTAAGGCGTTTTGTTGATCGATCTTAGCTAATCTTTGTAACTCTTCTGGAGAAATTTCATTAGATTTATTCTTCTCTGCTCGCCAGTTTCTTCCCCAAGTTTTTTCCTTTTCCTCTGAATGTGGAGGACCTAGCGAAATAGAGTACTGACTAAGAAATTTTTTGAAGGTATTCTCGTTGAATAGATCTCTCTGAATAATTTCCTTAAGAATGAAAAAGAATGCTTGTGCTTTCTCTTCTGGTGATAAATTGGATTCTATGATATCTTTAACATTCTCTGCTAAGGGGTAATATTCGCTCTCTTCTCTCGCACCCATTAACAATCGGTAATAAGTGTATAGGAATTCTGCTAAACCAAGCTTATGTCTCTGATAGGATAGGATGGAGCAAGCCCAATTTAATGCTTCCTTGCAGTGTCTTATATTATCATGACTTGAAGAGAGTTTTGTAAATCCATATAAGGTAGAGAAGAAGCCCGAAAGCTGTGATACAAGAGGGGATTTCCACGAGATACCTAATGCTTTAGAAATTATAGAACGGAGAATTAAACGATTTAGTTCATTCCTAGGCATTATGGCATGGTAACTGAGACCAATAAGCAAATAGTATTTCTCATCGGGATGTAAGAAGCTCTCTCTTGGTATTCTTGGTAATGGTAGTTCTCCCCATTTTTCGATATATTTCTTAAAGGGGGCAATTACAATGAAGGAAGGATACATGCCGTGTTTCCGACAAAATGCTGAAAGTAGTTTTTGAAACTCTAGAGATGATATTGCTGATGAGTGAAGTTTCTCAATTATACTCATAGTTTAACCCTCTAGATACTCCCGAATTTCTTGAGCTATTTCCGAATTTTTAGCCCGTATCGTTAGGAAACCCCCTATAATCTTTGCTTGAATGTAATCATTTTTAAGGACTCGTAATTGCCCCTGAAGAAATCGTGTTATTTCGGAGGTTGAAAATCCATATCTTTGTAATACTTCTCTGACTCTCTCAACAACCCCTGGCATCATTAAGGATATTCTGATCGTCAATTCCTCTAACCGTGCTAATACAAGATCACGAAGCTTCTCAGTATCTTCTGGCAATGGGTCATTAAGTTTCTCTAGAATCTCTAAGATCTCGTCAAGCTCCACATTCTCCTTAGAAGCTATTGCAATAGCTTTTGGTTCTATTTCTGCAAGCATTTTTCTAGAGCGTTCAGTATATTTTTCTTTCAGCAACTTATATAATTCCTGTAGAACTAAATCGCCTCGCCCGTCTTTTTCCCCATAAGCTAAGCTTCTCAGTTCTTTTAGTGCCTTAAATCCATCACTATTACGTAGAAGTTCGGGGTAATACATCTCTAAGACTGTGTTAAGTAAGTGGTCTAAGTCAGCACCTAACGCCAGAGAAGCTAGTGCAAGTCCTTTCGCCCATACACCAAAAGTTTCTTTTCCGTTTTCGTGTGAGTGCCACTTTGTCTCTATTAACGTTCTTACCGCGTTTTTACTCCATTCCCAAGGATTTGGTACCTCTGCTTTTATTGATGCTACTAACTCTATTCTATGTGCAACAACCCAAGGCATAATCCAAATTACGTCGTCGTAAGTAATTCTTTTACGTTTGTAAAACCAAGCGCGAGCCTTTGCAAATAACAGAGCAGATATTATTGCTCTTTCTCCGGGAGGTATAAGAATGTGAGAACAGATCTCGTTGTTATATTCGCACTGAGCACAAGCCAAGCGGAGATAACCTGGAATTATTCGAGATTTGTCAAATTTGCAAGCCCTAAAAGCCCATAATAGCATGTGGGCGAAAAGAGAAACAGTAAAAGGAATAGCTACTTTCTCTGTATCGCGCCAGATTTTTTCTAGTTCATCAATAGATAAGATTTCAGGCATTGTTTCTACTAAATCGCGAACTTCCTTCTCTGTTTGGAACATTTGTTGTGTGACCTTTATTGAACCTGGTAGTGATATTAGGGGGACATAAGCAGAAACCATGAAACGCGTTTGGAGAGCTCTATCAATCTCTCCCCGATAAGGGTTCATATCTGCATAAGCGATGAATGAGGGAGTAGTAAACTTTATGCCTCCATACTCGATTTCTTTTTCTTCTAATAATGAAAGCAGAGCGTCCTGTACAGCTTTACTAAATCGGTTTATCTCGTTGATGAATTTTACGCGTGCTTTAACGATAGGCCTAACTATGAATTCTTCCTCTCCTTCGCGGAGAAGCTTAGTAATATTGGTAGTGACTAAAACTTTTTGAAGGGTTTTCTCGGGTGCACCAATGACTTTGGCATATATTATTTCCTCACCATTGCTTGGATTATTAGATTTTTTAGATAAGCCTTTAGCTATAAGACGGATAAGAGTAGTTTTTCCAGCCTCGGGAGGTCCTATTAATAAGACTTTTGAGTCCCTAACGAGAATTGAAGAAATTATAAGATCTTTTAGGTTTCTATCATCAGTATACCATCTCTTAAAAAGCTCAGAATAGAACTGAGTTATCTTATCATGATAGATAAATTGTGGTTCTCTATGTACTTTCTCTTTATTAAAGTGCATTAAGGCATCTCCCAGAGGCATGAAACTTTTTTGTTTAATAGGTGGCGTCGATGGAATAAAAATGTGACTTACTAAAAAGAATGAGTTATAATGAGTTATAATTTATAAAGACAGGCATAACATCGAGTCAACATCATTTTTTAGTACACTTCCAAGAATGTTTAATCTGATTCAGAGGAGCTTAAGAGTTCTAATGCTTCCTTTATTGTATCTTCGTCTATCGAAACTTTCTTAGCAGGTCTCTCCTTAATTATTCCTTGTTTAACGGCTGTTTCCTCTCGAATTTCTGATGGTGTAAGGCCAGTTACTCTCTCTTTTTTGTTTTTAGTAATCTCTGTGGAAAAGCCACATACATTACAATAGGCGAAAAGCTTGTTATTTTCTTTCTTTATACTCATTATTGATCCGCATTTAGGGCAAAACTTAACCATACGGGGGCCTCGTTTTATAGATTGTGAACTAAAAAACATAGCATTGAGTATGTTGATAGACTTCTTGAAGCATTTATAAACTTTTGTTTTCTTTAGATGACATTAACGAATAAGCTCTGACAAAAAGTGTCTTCCCTAATTATTCTTGAAAACATTATTGTAAAACTTAATGGGTAATAAAGTCTCTATCCCGAATATTCAAATAAGTGGTTAAGGAAAGCCTTATTAAGAGATCAAAAAATTGGTGAGTAGTATGGCAGAGGAAATATCTGGTGATGTTAAATACGTGCCCGTCTCTAAGATAAAGGAAGGACACTATATTGTCGTGGATGGAGAACCAAGCAAAGTTGTTTCAATATCGAAGAGTAAACCTGGCAAGCATGGTAGTGCCAAGGCAAGAATAGTTGCTGTAGGAATATTTGATGGAGTAAAAAGAACGATTATTAAGCCGGTGAGCGACAAGATACCTATACCTGTTATTTCAAAGCGCGAAGGACAAGTGATAAACGTGATGGGGGATACCGTGGAAGTTATGGATAGTGAGACATATGAAGTTATAGAAATGAGAATGCCAGACGATGAGAATCTCAGAAGTAAAATTGAGCCAGGAACTTATGTTGAGTACTGGATAATGCTTGGAAAACCGAAGATAGTGTCCTTGAAGAGAGCGAGAGAGTAAACTATCGGTGAGAATTTTGGAAAATACTCCAGAGAACCGCGAAGAGGCATTAAAAAAATACATCAAAGCTGCTGAAATCGCAAAAAGCGTAGAGAAAGAAGTTATCGCAAACATTATCCAACCGGGACAAAGAATATTGGATATAGCCGAGAAAATAGAAGAGGAGATAAGGAGCAGGGGAGGTCATCCAGCGTTTCCAGTTAACGTTTGCATTAATAATGTAGCCGCTCATTATACACCATTACCCGAAGAGACGACAGAAATAACCGAAGAGATGTTGGTAAAAATAGACTTTGGAGTACATGTTGATGGTTACCCTGTTGACAGAGCATTAACATTCTACTTTGGTGATGACGATGAGAAAATGGAAATGATTAGAATTGCCAAAGAGGCACTCAATAAGGCTATTGAGTCAATGAAACCAGGAGTTGAACTATCACATATAGGAGGGATTATAGAAGATACGGTAAAGGAAAGTGGGTTTAAAGTCATTCGAAATCTCAATGGTCATCTTCTCGATCAATATGTATTACATGGAGAGAAAGAAGTTCCCACGTCCTCAATCGTCAGAAGCCCAGGGCGCATAGAGGAAAAGGAAGTCTATGCTGTAGAGATTTTTGTGACAAATGGAGAGGGGTATGCAAGAGCTTCCGATGATGTGCGGATATATAGTATATTGCCTGAAATTCCTCGCCGACTGCCGTTGCATATAAGGATAGCACGAGAGATTCTCAGGTATGTTTACAATAATAGAAAGGGGTTGCCCTTTACTACAAGATGGTTACTTAAAAAATTTAGAAAAGAAGATATTCGAATAGGCCTAGCAGCATTGGACATGACGGGTATTCTAATATCATATCCAGTCCTTGTAGAGAAAGAGAACAGCTTTGTAGCTCAAGCAGAAGATACAGTAATCATCAGCAAAGACGGTGCTAGGAGATTAATAGGCGGGGATTGATTAGAAGAATAGAATAAATAATTAAAAAGGCCAAGTATACAGCGTGAGAAGCATATTGGATTCAACTTTTTATTATAGCAAAACCTATTTGTATCTCTATTTAACATATCTTCTATGCGTGCGATCCACACGTCTTGGATTATCAGACTTAGGCGAAAAATAATATCCATGCGTGTTTCGGAGGTGTTCTGGTTTGATGAGAGCTGAGGAAATCCCAACGATATTTATTGGTCGCAAGGGTCTTATGAATTATATTGTAACAGCAATGAGTATGATTATGAATAAGGATACAAAGAAGATTAGGATATGTGCACGAGGTGCTGGAATTAGCAGAGCTGTAGATGTAGCCGAAATCCTGAGAACCAGATACCTGAAGAATTTAGTAGAAATAGAATCTGTGAAAATCGGTACTAGTACTGTTAAAAATCCAGAAGGTAGAATTGATAGAATAAGCACAATAGAGATAATATTAGCTAAAAAAGGGTAAAGATTATCTCCTCGCAGTAAACGTTTCGGCCCTTCTCCCTATCTCTTCTTTTTGTTCGACAGCTTTTTCTATTTCATCACTCGGGACTATAACCGTCTCAGCCCGACTTTTATAGATTAAGAATTCTCTCAATGGGTAAATCTTATGCGCTAGTCTTATCATTTCTGCATGCCACGTCTTAGCAATGGCTAGGTGATAAATGAATTCTTCGTAACTATATTCTTTCGCCTTTGTAATAAGGAATTCCTCAAAGATTTTTCTAATCAATTTCTTATGGATTTCTTTGCATCTATGAGCAGTCATAGCTAGTATACTTACTTTCACTCTGTGTCCATCTTTCGTATAAACATGGGTTATTATTTCTACACGTGACATTCTCCGTCTGACCTTTGATGATATCACTTCTCGAACATAGTCATGTCCTATTAACGTAGTAAATGCACCGCTAGGGGTTACCTTGACAATTCTGAAATATAGGTTCATTCCTCTATCCTCAAAATCCTTTGTAAACTCGATACCTTTCACCAATACGATTCTATTGATTAAATCCTCTGGTTCTGAGCAAAGAACCTTAGCTAAAGGTCTGTTTGTACCACCAAGCAATTCTGGCGCGTAGACTGTTATCCAGAATTTTCTTTTTCTTCTTAAACGCCCCCTACTACTCATATTATGATCACCCATTAGACTCTTCTACCTCTCCTACCTCCAGGTTTACGGATGCTATCATGAGGTATCGGTGTGACATCTTCAATTGATATAATTCTTAACCCTGCTCTCACGAGAGCTTTAATAGCAGCACTAGCTGCCCTGTTATTTGGTTGAGGGGATCTATTCCCTCCAATACCTCTAACCCTAACAATAACTCGCGTAATACCAGCGGCTCGCGCTTCTTCTGCCGCTGCCTTAGCTACTAGCATGGCAACCCAAGGAGTGGGCTTGTTTCTATCAGCATCTGTAAACATACCACCACTTTTTCTAGATATCGTTTCAGCGCCTGTCGCGTCCGTTATGTGAACTATCGTATTATTCTTGCTTGCGTAAATGTAAACAATACCTATCTTTAGAGGATCTTCTTTAGTACTTGACATATCTTATCACCTCGTCGCGTCTTCTTTTATTCAAAATATCTTATGCTCCCTCAGCTTGGCTTTCTAATTCTTCTAGAGTTTGTTGTGCTTCCCTTAATAGTTTGTTATATGGGGATCCAGGATGCAAAGCCACAATATCGTGTCTCTTAACAATATAGCTCGGAGAGGTAACTATTCTACCGTTTACTGTTATATGACGATGAACGATCATTTGTCTTGCTTGATGTATTGTACGTGCAATTCCTAACTCATAAACTACTGTTTGGAGTCTTCTCTTCAATAGATCCTCCACAGTTAAGCTTAAAATATCATCGAGTGTGGCATCTTCATCTAATATACCCATCTCGTATAGCCGGCGAATTAACGCTTTTTCCTGAACTTTTCTTTCTTCTGATGGAACTGCTAAGAGCTGTCTAGCTCTTCCTCGAATCTCGGAAAGCATTGTCTTAAATTTCCATAATTCTCTCTTATTTCGCAAACCGTATTGCCCAACAAGTCTTAATTCTTCAATTAATCTATCTTTTTGCCATGGATGCGAGGGAGTTTCATATTTTTTTCGAGGCTTTTTGGGATCGCCCATAATGTTTCACCTCTATTTCCTCTTAGACACACCTACAGTCAAACCTTTTCTTCCAGTAGTTCTAGTTCTCTGACCTCTCACTTTAAGACCTAAAGCGTGTCTAATTCCTTTCCAACATTTGATCTGCTTCATTAATTCAATGTCCTGTCGTATTCTTAAAACTAAATCTGGACCAATATAATGAAGATTTTCTCCAGTTTGAGGATCTCGCGGTCTATTCACAAGCCAACCAGGTATGCCATACTTTGTAGGATTTCTAGCTACATCTTCAATCATTTTTATTTGTTCATCACTCAAAAAACCAATTGGCATGTTAGGATCAAGGTTTAACACTTTTATAATAGCATTCGCTAATGCAGGACCTATCCCTTTCACCTGAGTTAAAGCGTAGTATAATGGAATATCCCCCCGCACATCCACATGCACTAATCTTAACAAATGTCTATATTCTTTCGGCTTTGTCAACTTTTCTAGTAATTCTTTAGGAATCTCAACTTTTGCTCTTTTTCCCATTCTCGACACCAATTTTCTGATAATCGTTATGCTTTAATCAATTGCCAAGTTTGCACTTAAAAGTTTTTATCAACCTGTTAAGAATCATTTAGTGATAAGGCAATAATTTGGGGGTCTACATGAGCACACGAATAGATGTAGGAGTGATAGGCGGCTCCGGCTTTTATGAGTTCTTTTCTCTAGAATCTATGAAAGAGGTTTTGGTTAAGACCCCTTTCGGCTCTGTAAATGTTGTAGTGGGAAACATCGGATCTAAAAGAGTTGCTTTTATTGCTAGGCATGGAAAGGGCCATAAGCTTCCGCCACATAAAATCAATTATCGGGCAAACGCATATGCTATGTTCAAATTAGGAGTAAAATACGTGATTGCTACCAATGCTGTGGGATCCATTAGAAAAGACTTTCCTCCAGGATCCCTAGTGGTACCAAATCAAGTAATTGATTTTACAAAATCTAGAATATATACCTTCTTTGATGGTGAGTTTGAAATAGAGTTTCCTGACGGTAGAAAGAAGAAAGGAGTAGTCCATACGGATGTAACTGAACCCTATTGTGAATTTCTACGCAAGAAAATTATTTCAGCAGCTAAAGAACTTGGGGTTGAAATTTTTGATGGGGGAACTTACGTGTGTACAGAAGGGCCTCGGTTTGAGACACCAGCTGAGATAAGATTTTTTGCGATGATTGGAGGGGATCTCGTTGGAATGACCGGGGTGCCAGAAGTTTTTTTGTTTAAAGAGCTAGAAATTTGCTATGCGACAATATGTATTGTGACAAATTATGCTGCAGGACTTCAGGACAGAGTTTCTCATGAAGAGGTTCTTCAAATTTTTGATAGTGTGAAACCTAAAGTGATAAAGATAATAGAGAAGACAATTACTTCTCTATAGTACCTATTTATTCTTTACACTTATGTTATCATCTAGTGCGTTGTGATGATACGTGGTAACGATGAGTGCGTCTCCTCTTCTAACTCCTTATGAGTTTACCTATCTTGACCCTCGAAAATCTTTCTCAAGAACGCTTAAGATCATTGGACGCGTAAAACAAATTGTAAGATCGGAGGATGGGACATCCGTAATATTGGAAGATTTGGATATCCCTGATAAAATAATAGAAGTTGTGATTTACAGAGAGCTATATGATAAAACAAACATACACTCTATTGCAGAAGGCGATTTCGTAATAACTTATGGGGTCGGGAGATGGTGGAGAGATAAAAAGTATCTTGTTGCTAAATGGATCAGAAAAATTCCAGAAGCAGGGTTGAAATATTATTTAAAAAGAAAAGGTCAGAAACCAAGCTCTTCAACATAAGCATTCATTTCTCTTAATCTTTCATCAATGATCTTTAAAGCTTCAATAATCATCTCTCGAGATTTTGCACCAGTACAAACTACTTTACCCGACCTAAATAGGAGTAAGACCACTTTAGGTTCTTCAATTCTATAAATGAGACCAGGAAAAATTTCGGGTTCGTAAGCGACGTTTTCTCCTCCGAGCATGGCTACTAACTCAAGATTAATGGGTTTTTTAAGATCCGCACTAGCTACTATATTTTGTAATTCAATATTAGGTTTTCTTTCAATGTTAAAGCCAGCTCTTCTTAATAGATTAACAATTATCTCAGCAACCTTCTCTATCTCCTCTTTACTTTTTGCGCCAGTGATGACAATATTACCCGAGCTAAAAATTAACAAGCTAGCCCGAACCTTATATCGAAGCTTAAGAATTAGTCCGGGGAATTCTCTTGGCTGATGTCTAACTAAGAACGGCCACTCCTCAGTCATTTCTGTGTCTCTTACAGTCTCACGCATTTCTGTCTGAAGTTTTAGAAGTCTTTTATAAAGTTCTTGTAGATCGATTGTAATGCCTAAATTTGCCGAACCAACGCAGTTCTCAATTTTGAATTCAAATGGGTGCTCTTCCTTATCTTTTCCTAACAATTTTTCTCGCCTCGAAGTCGTCATTAGACGAGAATTAAAACAAAACCTCGATGATAGGTATCAATAAATCTCTAGTTCTTCGCTTGTTTGAAGATCTTGTTTGTCAATAATATTAAATACTTATATAAATATGCCTCATAGTTCTTACAATATACTAAGTTGTGTAATGTATTTTTTCAACTCCTTGTATCGGGTTCTCACCGTAACCTCTGTAATAGAGGCTATCTCCGCTATCCTCCTCTGGCTTCTATGCTCGCCAGTCGCGATAGAAGCAGCGAAGAGAGAAGCAGCTGCAAGACCAGCTGGATCTTTCCCTATTGTTAAACCATATTCATAGGCATGTTTCAAAATCTTTATTGCTAATTTTATAGCTTTACCCGATAGACCTAACTCTTTTCCAAAAGATATTACGTATTGTTCTGGACTTATAGGAGCTAAGTGAAGCTTTAATCGCTCTCTTAGCAATTTAAATGCTTTAGAGAACTCTTTCTTGCTTAATCCGGTCTTCTTAAGAATCTTATCTATAGGCTGTGGATGACCGGTCTGACGAGCAGCTACGTAGAGCGCAGCAGCTACAAAGGCTTTTAGCTTCTTTTCTCTTATACTGTATCTTTGAGCATACTTTATAAGCATGTTTAGAGCAGTTTTGAACGTAGATGATGGTAAATGCAGATTTTTGCAGACTTCAATCATAACGCCCTCAAGTTTTCTTTTAAGTCTGGTCTCTGAGGGCTCATAAGAGAGCAGCTCTTTATCTTCTTTCTGAATCATTCGTAATAATTCCATACGGGAATGTTTCAATAGAGGATCGGTAGGAGGTGTGATTCGTGATGAAAAAATAGTATCTTCAGAACTGAAAATTCGCTTCTCGTATTCACTACTTAAAATAATATTCTCTATCACGTAACCACAATTGTAACAAACTAACATTCCATTATTATCAAGACTTAGGTTAGTGGATCCGCAGTTAGGGCATTTTTCATAATTTTCATTATTTTCATTTATAATGGAGGAGTCGGAATTATCTGACTCAAGCATAGTTAACGCCTTACACGCCCGCGTGTTACTAATGTTAAAAAAGAAACACAGCCGTACTAATATATTCTAGTGGATTATCTATGGGATACTAGCGTATCATTAATGTAATCAAGAATACCAGATAAAAATTGTGATGGTTGTAAAATGGGGATAATTTCTTGTATATCCAATAGGGCTCTTTATAGTTAGTTTTTGCAAAGAACTTTCAACCATAATACTTTTTAATTTCGAATAGAGCTGATAAAAAATGCTTGTCAATGAGAAAGTTTAAGTGATTACTTTAAAAATAGAAAAAGGAACATCATCATTAGTTCATGAAAAAAATCCAGTATAATGGTGGCTATTAAATGTCTGATATAACAAAAAGAAAAGCATCTCCTAAAGCAGTACAGATAAAGGTTGTCTTGATAGGGGATGGTGGAGTAGGAAAAACTTCTATCGCGCGTAGATTCTTAGGAAAAAGTTTTATACATGAGTACAAAAAGACAATCGGTGCTGACTTTTACATAAAGTCTCAGAGATATTATGATGAGCGGGTCGGTGAAGTCATTATCAACTGGTTCTTATGGGATCTAGCGGGCCAACCAACTTTCGACCAAGTACGTCCACTCTATTACAAGGGCGCTAGAGCAGCTCTTGTTGTCTTTGATGTAACTAATCCTAAGACATACTATAATGTGCCGAAATGGATAAGCGAATTCTGGAGACATGCTGGGGGGATGTGGCCCTTTGTTCTTATTGGTAATAAGATAGATCTAAGAGGATCCGCAAAGGACGTAGTTCCGTCAGAAGCTGGTTATAAATATGCCGAACTTGCTAGTAGACAAGTGGGAGTTACAATCCCCTATATAGAAACTTCAGCAAAAACTGGCGAAAACATCGACAAAGCATTCAACTTTTTAGCAAAAGTAATTTTTGACTATATCCAAGCGAAAATGATAGAACTAAAGAAAAAGCAACAAAGAAGTTGAAAATCAGGCATTTCCGCCACCTAAAAACCTTATCTAAGATTTATGGCTCATTCTTGACGAAACTTTTATAGTTAAGAGCTGGGATTTTTCATTCTTATTAACTCAGATGCACTTAAGAAACTAGAAAAGTATAAGCTAAGGATGGTTTATGGAATTAAGAAAATAACACTAATTCAGAGCAAGGCCTTTGTTTTTAGAATTTCAAGATTGGTGTTGGAGAATATTCTTAGTAATCGATCACGCTGGCTTTTTCTTAGTCCTTTCCAATCTAACAAAATCATCGTGGGTTTTGTATAGGATTTCTCTAAAGCATTTAAGAGAATAGTATCTGTTGCCTTATCTATCACGTATCTTGATGCTATATGTGCTATAGCGATGTCTGTTTGAGAAACTATTTTCGTAAAGGTAGGGGCGTAATGAGGGCCTCCGAAACCCACAGCTACTTTTGTATACTTTACGTTACTACAAGAAAGTGTTTTCAAGGTCTTTATTAGGGATTCAATAAGAGTCTTGATCGCTTTTTGATCGTTCCACTCTTGGGGACTACTGCCAATTTCTATAAATGTGACTGGCTTTTCTATGGATGTAGGACCATGATGAGTAGCTTCTAAACTGACATGATATTTATCATCTAGGTTGAATTCCTCAACGGTTTCTAGCAACATCTGAAAATACGTTTTTTCAAATATAGGATCCGCTACTCCAAGCTCTTCTGGATTTCCGCCGAGAGGATTTTCTCTTAACCAATTACCTGGAAAGTGAGTGAGTAGACTAGGTAGATGAGATGATGATTCATGACGACTAACGAAGATAAACCTATTCACATACCACCTGAAGCTATTAACATTCTCGGCATATATGAGATCTTCTGAAGTCACGATAAGGAGAGCATTTAATTCTTTTGAGATAAATAGATCATAATCTATTGAACTAAGTTTTTGTATCTCGTCGCAAGAGCTGATATCACTTACAAATTCTCTAAGTGTTCTAAAGGTGTTCATACTTACCGGATCTTTCTTTGAGAAGACGAGTCCAAATAAAAAATTCGACATTAAAACACCGAAAAAAATAAATTGTAAGCGAAATGGGGGTATGGTATCCCAAAACTTACTTATGGCTATTCCTCACCTAAGAACTTTTTCACTAGGGACCACTGAAAGTCTATGAACTCCTTGATACGCTTTATGCTATCTTCTGTAAATTGTGAGAAGCGTTTTTGCAATCTGAGGAATTCTTCTATTGGTTTGCGTTTTGACGGATCTAGGTAAGGTTTTGAGGGCGGAGAGAGTGTAAATCTCAGTTTTCCATTTACTCTCTCAGCTTCCCACAATATCCAATAACCAGTTTCGACAGCTAATCGCGCAACACTAACCGTTTTTGAGTCGTCAAAGCGCCATCCTGGTGGACATGGTGAAAAGATGTGGATGTACTTAAAGCCTTTTATCTTAGCAGCTTTTTTGACCTTTTGGTAGAGATCTAGAGGATACGCAACACTAGCAGTGGCAACATATGGGATACCATGGAGAAGCCATATAAATGGAGCTGGTTTCTTGAAACCCACAATTTTTCCTAGCGGAGTCGTAGTAGTTATTGCACCTGGTGGAGTACTACCTGAACGTTGAATACCAGTATTCATATAAGCCTCATTATCATAACAGATTACGAGAATATTCTCATTTCTCTCAGCTGCTCCACTAACAGTAGCAAATCCTATATCTACTAGTCCCCCGTCTCCTCCCCATACAACAACATGTACATCTTTAAAGTTTCTTGCTTCCAGCGCTTGCGAAATACCCGAAGCGACAGCAGCTGCAGAGGCAAAGGCTACGTTGAATACGAATACATTTATTGCAGATGATGGATATATTCCTTGATACACGCTAGAGCAGCTCGCCGGGATAACAAGGATTGTGTCCTTACCAAGTGCTTTAAGAACCCATCTTAAAGCTAATGCAGATCCACAACCAGGACAAGCTGTATGGCCTGGAAGAAGATATTCCCCAGCTTCTATAACTTCACCCAATATGTTTTTTGCCATCTTTATCACCAAACTATCTATTCTCTAATACTACTTTCTCAATGTGTTCTGGGAGGATTTCATCGCCGCCAATACCAAGGATTATTTCTTTGACTGGAGTGTCGATTTTTGCTTCGTGAAGAACTGCTTTTGTCTCACCAGCTAATATTCCTCCGTACCCAAAGGAGATATCTCTATCAACTACGAATACCTTTGATACACCATCGGCAACTCTTGCTATATCTTGTTTTGGAAATGGTCTGAATACACGAACTTTAAGAGCACCAACTTTCAGACCTTTCTCCCGCAATTTATCCACAACGGTCTCTGCCTCTTCTGCCACGCTTCCCATTGAAACAATCAAATACTCCGCATCATCTGTGCGGTATTCCTTTATGAGATCTCCGTGCCATTGTCCAAAGATTTCCTTGAATTCTCTTGAAACCTTCCTAATAACATTTACAGCGTTGTCCATAGCTTTTTGTATAGCCATACGTACTTTTACATAATCCCATGGGAAAAGGATATTACCGTAAGTTATTGGTTCTGAGACCTTGGGATTTACCACGTAGTGGGGAGGATTATAGGAGGGGAGGAACTCGTCCACTTTTTCTTGATCATGGATTATCACGGGCATCGTTGTATGACTTAAAACGAAACCTTCTAAGCAAACCATTGCTGGCAATAGTACATCTCTATTTTCCGCTATTTTATAAGCTTGGATAATAGTGTCAAGGACTTCTTGGTTATTGGATGCGAAGAACATTATCCATCCAAGATCACGAGCTGCTAAGGCATCATTCCAATCCGCCCATATATTCCAAGGGGGTCCCATAGCTCTATTAACCAGTGCCATGACAACGGGTACTCTAGCTCCGACGGCCCAGCTCACCATTTCGAACATATAGAAGAAACCCTGGCTCGATGTTGCCGTAAATGCTCTTGCTCCCGCTGCACTGGCTCCTATAACTGCGGCCATTGCGGAATGCTCGGACTCTACAGTTATAAACTTAGCCTTCATTTCCCCCGTATCAACCCATTTTGATAATGTCTCAACTATGGTTGTTTGTGGAGTAATGGGATAGGCAGCAATTACTTCTACTCTGCTTAAACGGGCTCCCCAAGCAGCTGCATCATTACCAGTAATCACATCAGTTCGTGCCATTTTTACTCCTCCTTCTCTTTAGAAATTGCTTTAACGGGACATACATCGTAGCAAATTAAGCAACCCTTACAGTAGTCATAGTTTATTTTTGGGTAATCGCCTCTTTTACCTACTATTATAGCTCCTTCGGGACAAAACATCCAGCACTGATAGCACTTAGTGCATTTTTCTTTATCAATTATTGGCTTAAAAACACGCCAACTTCCCGTTTTCCCGCCTGCACCTATTTTGGGACGAGAGATTGGTAATAACAAATGAGGCTGGCTCATTTACAATACCTCCAAATCTCATTAGTCTAGATTACGAACAACTTCTGTTTTTTCGTAAGCATATCTAGCTGCTTTAGCATTTAACTCTCCCATTTTACCTGGCCACGTTTCCTTTATTGTTTCAACTACCGCATCTATCGATGGAATATTCATGACCTTAGCAAAGGCTCCGATCATCGCAGTATTGACCACAGGTATCCCCGCAACTGTTAACTCTAATTCCAATGCTATATCCGTTGCATTAACGATGGCTATTTTTAGCTTCTTTCTATTGCCAATAAGATCTTCTGGGACTCGAGTGGAGTTAAGAATTAGGGTACCAGACTCTTTTATTTGGTCAAGGATGTTCGTTATTTTGAGCAAGCTTTCATCAAATACTATGGCTACATCCGGATTGTGCACGAAATGATGGTACTTTATGTATTTATCAGATATCCTATTATAAGCGTATACCGGAGCACCTCTTCTTTCTGCACCAAAGAAGACTATTGATTGAGCCCATAAGTTTTCCTTAACTAATGCTTTAGCAAGAAGCCGAGAAGCTGTTACAGCGCCTTGACCACCGCGACCAAGCCAGCTAACTTCTATTAACAAGAGAGACACCTATCGTTTATAACGTTGTCAAGTATGATAATTGGTTAATCATCTTTTAAGAAGATGTCATAAATATGCTTAAACATAAACTACTACCTAACTTTAACATGATAGTGGAATTGTTTGAGTTGGTTTAGTTACACATTAAACAGCAAGGCAAGTATGATTTTACATGCGGTATTTAAGATGACGAGCACAGATAAATTGCTAGAATTTAAAGGGTGGGTTGTAAAGAAGAGGGAACATGGTAAAATAATCTTCTTAGATATGAGGACTACCGATTTTCCATGGAGAATCCTCCAGGCTGTCGCCAAAAAAGGTGTGTTACCAGATAATAAGTGGAATCTTCTAGAGCGTGTTTCACAGGAATCATCAGTTGTTGTAAGGGGTGAATTAGTCAAGAATCCTAGAGCTCCCGGAGGAGAGGAGCTCATAGTAAAAGACTTAGAGATTACGAGTGTGGCCGAGTCTCCATACCCCTTGGGGAAAAAAGAACAACCGCCCGATGTCCTTATGCGATGGAGGCATCTAGCGATTCGCTCTCTCAGATATACCAAAATATGGGTCGTACGAGACGCATTATTACATGCAGCACGAGAATATTTCCGAAAAAATGGTTGGTATGAAGTCTCCCCACCGATTCTAGTCAGTACAGCATGTGAAGGAGGTGCAACGCTATTCTCCGTCAATTATTTCGACAATTCAAAGGTCTATCTTTCACAATCAGCCCAGCTATATCTGGAGGTTATGATATTCTCTTTGGGAAAAGTCTGGAGTCTTACTCCCTCTTTCCGAGCCGAAAAATCGAGAACTAGAAGGCACTTAGCAGAATATTGGCACCTTGAAGCTGAAGCTGCTTGGTATGATCTCGAAAATATTTTAAAGGTAGAAGAGGAGCTTATCTACCTCATCATCCAGAAACTGCTTGAAAATGATGTAGTCTCGAAAATAATTCAGGAATTTAGGGGCTCATTGGATTCCTTAGAAGAAGTAAAACCACCGTTTAAAAGAGTAAAATATGATGAGGCAATAGAGATTCTGCAATCCAAAGGTATGAAAATAAAATGGGGAGATGATATTGGAGGAGATGAAGAAAAGATACTTTCAGAAGAGATTGGAGAATGGTTCTTCTTAACGCATTTTCCCACGCATCTTAAAGCCTTCTACGTTAAGGTTGACGAGAAAAGACCAGAGATAAGTTTATCAGCAGATCTATTGGCTCCTGAAGGTTACGGGGAGATAATAGGCGGTAGTCAAAGAGAAGATAACGCAGATGTTTTAATCGAAAGGATAAAAGCTGAAGGATTCGATCCGAGGGATTATGATTGGTATCTAGATCTAAGAAGATACGGAAGCGTTCCTCATAGTGGTTTCGGATTAGGTATTGAAAGACTGCTTATGTGGATACTAAAATTAGATCATATTCGAGACACTTTACCGTTCCCGAGATTAGCTAGAGTTAAGAAATTCATATAAACAATTACAGCCCTATAAGACATTAACTCGTAGAAGAGATTTTTTAACAAGGCATCGATGATGAATTCATCCTTGAGCGAATTGATGAGCGACGATGGGCAGGCTGAGATTTCAGCAGTCCTTCACTAATCAAGCAGTAATTTGGATTGAGGAATAAAAAGAAGAATAAAATTTAAAAATGAATGAGCTGTAGTAATGGATGATGTTGGCAGGCGAACCCGCCCCCGAGGCCGGAAGCTAAGCCCTCCCACGAGGGACCGAGTACCGCGCTCCGCGAGGGCGCGGGAAAGGCCCTTGCTGCGTCCTCCTTAAAGGGGGACGCGGCCACAGGGGAGGGGTCACGCCCGTTCCCATTCCGAACACGGAAACCTCGGGGGCGGGCACTAATTTCTAATCAACCTGATAACTATTGGGAGAAAAAAGAAGCACCTAAGGAGGTAAGGCTATTTCATATTTTTCTGGGCTCTCGAAATCAAAGCTTTCAAACTTATCTCACCACCTATTAAGAAGGATAAACAATAAGGTACCTTTACGAGCATATTCCATTAATAATATCTCCCTATATCTTTGTTCTTTTAGTGTCTATCTTCTGGTGATTAGTGTAGAGTCTCCAAAAAAGTTTAATGTTTATCTTTCTATCTCTTTATTTGGATCAGTGTTTAGTTAATATTATCATGTACCGGTGAATAGAGATGAGATGGGAAGCTGCTTATGATGAAGCGAAAACGCTAAGAGAGATTATCGCGGCAATATCTGGTGTCATTAGTGAGGGCAATTTCTATGTTCGAGAAGATGGTATCGAATTCTCTGCAATTGATGAATCAAGAGTGGCCATGGTTATATTAAAAATGCCGGCTAATGTTTTTCACAAGTACGATTTTGAACCCCCAGAGGATGGAGACACAATAGTTATTGGTGTAAATTTTGGAGAGTTGAAAAAAGTTTTCCAACGAGGAAAGGCAAAGGATAGCATATTACTATCTCTCAGAAAGGAAAGAAATAGACAATTCTTTGCAATCACTTTCTTCAGGGGGACCCTTGACGAACGATCATTACAAAGGACTTTCGCATTACCAATTATAGAGATCCCTGAAGAAGCTAGGATAAACGTTAAGGAGTTACAGTATGACGTACTAGTAGAGTTCGCCCCTGCTAGTTTCCTCAATGACATAATCTCAGATGCTAAAGTTGTGGGAGAGGATCTACGATTAGTTACTACGAGTGATACAAAAGAAATGCGTTTTATCGCTGAGAGCGAAACAGGTGGATTTTATGAATATGTAGCACCCTTAGAACGAGAGGACACTGTTGTCCAATACGAGATAAAAAATGATGCAGAGGCCTTATACTCATTAGACTTCCTTAGAAAATTCATAAGAGCCGCTAAGGTAGCAGATGTCGTTAGAATAGAGTATTCTAAGAACATGCCACTTAAGATGACTTTCATGGTAGGTGGAGGAACAGAATTAGTTTACCTACTGGCGCCCCGCATTCTTTAAAAATAATTTATAATAAGTTAATATAGTGAAGGAAAGAAAATAGGGAGAATTAAGTACAAAGTAACACAAAGCAAGATTAGGTGCCGATCCCTCCAATAAATCATAAGAGGTTAAATAATAAAGATAGAGGTGTCTCTCCGGTAGTGTAATCATTTTATCATATGCTGCAGAAAATTGATATTTAATATTATATTGAATTACCATACTTAGCTAACGATATAGAATTAAGGCTGAGCGGAGGTTACAGCTAGATGGTATATAAGGACAGACATGGTTACTATCGGTTTAAAATTGTTTTCTATGGCCCCTCGATGGCCGGAAAAACAACTATGGTTAAAGCGTTATATAATAGAATCCTAGGGTTAAAAAAAGGAAGAATACATTCTGTAGAAGACCCATCGGGCAGAACTCTATACTTTGATTATATGCCACTATTAACGAAAGGGAAAGTATTGTTTGATGTATACACCGTACCGGGTCAGAAGAGACATAAGCGTCAAAGAAGAGTTATCCTGGAGGGAGCCGATGCGGTAGTATTCGTAGCTGATAGTGACCCCGAGGCCATAAATGAGAACGTTTACAGTATCAACGAGTTACGAGAGTTTCTTGGTAAAAAATGGGGTGAAATCCCAGTAGTTATTGCATTAAATAAAAGAGATTTGCCAGATGCATTACCCGAAACAGTTCTTCTTAGAACTTTAAGAATAGACAGACCACTTCCAGTCTTTAGAACAATAGCTATCGATGGAAAAGGAGTTAAGAGAGTTTTCCAAGAAGCAGCTCGTCTAGCCATGCTGTATAGAGTCTTTCCAGAAATCTATAAAGCCGAGCTTGAGAATCTAGCCAGAATGACTAAGGAAAAGCTAGGAATCTCGGAAGTTCGGGAATAAAAATTAATTTTAATTTTTAAGAAAAAGTTTGCCAAGTATTATCTGTGTTATTCATTTCTCTCGTTCTTCATTCCTTCGCTACCATATCCAGAAGAGAAATTGCCTCAAGAATAGCTGTTCTTGCGAAAGGAGGAATCTGAGGATCATCAGTGATTTCCTGAAGAATATCTATAGCATTTGCGGCTCTTAAAGCTAGGCTCAAATCCTCGTTTTCAAGTTCCCGCAAAGCATTACGGGCGGCTCTTCTAATATTTCTCGGAGTACTTAAATCGCGGGAAATTTTTATTAAAATTTTCTTAGCATTCTCAAGAGCTTGCTGTTTTTCATCATTTTTCATTTTTCCTCACCTCCTAAAAATAGGGCTAAAAGAAAATAGCTAGTTATGGGGTATGCACTACTAGTGTTCTTTACACTACAAGGTCACTAGAAGAGAATAAAAGGTAGTAAAACTGTAAATAAAATTTCTGATTAGCAAAATAGTACTCATCATGTTTTAGCTTTTTTACGAGCTAATCTATAGGCCCTAGTCCATTTGACTTTAGTTGGACTACGTTTCCTCTCCAATGCATGTACTTTGCACTTTTTGGAACAGAACCATAAAATTCTACCAGAGTTAAAAACATACATTAAACCAGTACCTGGAGGGATCTCCTTTCCGCAAAAGGAACATTTAACCATATCTTTCTACCTCCTCTGGGCTTTGATTCTTGTAGCTTCCCTCTCTGTTTCTCGAAGCATAAGAATATCTCCTGGCCTTACAGGGCCCTTAACGTTACGAGTAATTATCCTTCCTTTATCTGGTCCTTCAAGTATTCTCGCACGAACTTGAATTACTTCTCCAGCACGACCCATTCTCTCTACAATATATTCTACTACCGCGGGGATACCGATATCTTCAACGCTGAATTCCTGATCCTCTTTTGCATCTTCTTTAGTTTCTTTTGATCGTTTCGCTTTTGGCACCGCGTACACCTCTTACTAATTGAAGAAAAAGAAGAACTAGAAAGAGTATTTAAGGCCTATTTTTTAGTGAGCCTTAGTTCCCGAATCTTTTGAATTATTCGCTGAAGTCTTTCAGCTACTCTTCCAGGTTCCACTATGGCTGCAGAGGAGGCTGGTCTTTCAATTCCAGCTGCTTTACCTAGTTCTGCTTTAGATGGCACAAAAAGATACGGTACACCTCTTTCCTCGCATAAAGGTGGTAAGTGCATGACTATTTCTGGCGGATTTACATCCATAGCGATATACACAAGCTTTGCTTGACCCCTTTCAACAGCTTTTGTTGTCTCATTAACGCCCTTTCTTACCTTTCCACCCTCTTTTCTTACTTCCTCTAAAAGTTTTAATGCTTCTTCAGCAAGCTCTTTGGGGGTTTCCCAAGTCACATACGGGGGCAAAGACATATTAAATCACCTTTCAAAGATTCATCGGTTCATCTCCCAAATCAAGACCCAAACGATTCGGGTGAAATAATGAGTATATCATTCAAGCTTTATATTTTTCTTTTTTAACCATTCATCAAGATTGCGTATAATCTCTCGAGGATCTCTGCCCTCGCAAGTAACACCCATGGAAACCATTGTACCTAGGACACTCTTAATGGCTCCTCGAAGATCCTTCACATACATACTGTCTTTTTTCATTTTAGCAATTTCTACAACTTTCTCAAGAGGAAGATCCCCAATGATTTCTTTACCAGCTTGCCCAGACCCTTTTTCTTTTCTGAGTTCTTTCAAAATCAATGCTGAGGTGTAGGGAGTTCCTACCTCTATTTGCCAAGTTCTCTCAGCCGTATCAATAATCACCTTAACTGGAACCACTAAACCTTTCCAGTTACTCGTGGCTTTATTAATATCAGCTACTACTTTGCCAATAGGCACACCATATGGACCAAGAGCAGGACCTATTGGGGGTCCGGGTGTAGCCTCTCCGCCCTTTACTAGAAATGTCAAGGTTACTTTTTTACCCATAATGAACACCTACAACTAATTCGCAATCTGGATATGGTATCTAATCCCTTGACAGAATATTTAAAGCTTAAAGAATAGCAAAATAAACTACGAGTAAATTAACAAGTGAAAAGCAATGACTAAATATTTGCCCGTTAATTATAGGTGTGCAACTAGTTAAGAAGAAAAGTAAGTAATACTGAGTATAGCTGGGTAAAAACATAGAATATATAATGCAGAATCATCCACAAGAAAATTTTTAAAAACTTATTCGAGTAGAAAGATGATTAGAATAGCTAAATGAAACTTGGGCCCGTAGCTCAGCCTGGCTAGAGCGCCCGGCTGATAAGAGGCCTCACCTGATAAAAATAATAAGTGTCAAGTGTCATAAATAGCTTCGGAGTCTAGATAGTCTCAGACACCGGGAGGTCGGCGGTTCAAATCCGCCCGGGCCCACCATCCTTCTATCTTCTTCTTAAGCAATAATTCAGAGTAATCTTGTAGTGTGAAGCGTAAACAAATGTGTAATATCCGCGATTATCTATGAGAGAGATTGCTAGCAGGTTGTACCATCCATGAACTCTTATGTGTTGCGTAGAGAGTTTCTCGTAAGACAAGGCGTTATCTCGTAAGGGTGCAAGAATGTGGAAGCTAAGCTTAGAAAAGGGCAGAGATGCCTTATTCGCGGTATTTCAGACGGCTCTATAATTATCCGGGGGGGATTACTGGAAATATTTGGAGCAATTATTGGTGCTGAAAAAGAAGTTAGAGTTCCTAGAGGCCGAGTTCTCCCAACAAGAGTTCTCGAAGATACAACACTCCTAATAAATGGCTGTGAAATATCTAACATCAGCAACGAACTATTTCCTGAGGAATGGTATCATACCATTACACTTATAGAAGAGCAAGCTAAACGAGTGAAACCTCTTATTATAAGCGTTCTCGGTTATACAGACGTGGGCAAAAGCTCATTCATTCTATTAGCTACAAATATTCTTGTTAATAAGGGGTTAAAGATAGGCATATGCGACGCGGATATTGGGCAATCAAAAATAGGTCCTCCCGGAGTAATCGGCGCAGCAGTGATTTCCAAACAATTAATTGATCTAACAGATCTTCCCATGAAAAATGGATACTTCGTAGGCGATAAAACACCGGAAGGCCATCTCTTACCATGCATCGTAGGAGTTAGTAAAATGATCTCGTTTCTCAGAGAAAGAAGCGACATAATCTTCATTGACACTACTGGTATGATCTATGGAGGACCAGCTAGAGCATTAAAACTGTACAAAATGGAAATCATAAAACCAAAAATAGTCATTATTCTCGAGAGAGAAAGAGAATCCGAACACTTGTCAAGAATGCTTAGACACAGTGTAGAAAAAATAATAAGGTTACCAGCACCCAAGACGCTAAAAACCACTGGAAGAGAACTTAGAATAGCATTAAGGAGCTACAGTTTCCAGAAATTCATCGAGAAAGTTTCACTCAAAACACTAGAACTTGATATAAACACAGTGAGTTTCCAAGAATGCGTCTTCGGTAGCGGCTATCCTCTAGAGAATCCAGCAAAAATATTTGAGGACAATACTATACTATGGGCAGAGATATCCCCCGACGTATTCCTCATAATCACCAGAGAACCAAAACATGTACAGGCTAGAGAAGAACTAATAACAAAGGCTAGAAGACTCTTAGTCTCAATAAAAACAATCTACATCGCCTCAAAAATGAAACTAACAGAAGAGATCATAAGAAAATCGCCTATATTATCAAAAATGGATCTTAAAACCGTTGAAAACATCGCGCGAATAATTTTCCGAAGAAATATTCAGGATATCCGCATTCAGATAATTCCGAAATCAACTTACAACAACCTTTATGTAGGACTTCTGGATGAGAACGGAGAACTCCTAGGAGTGGGAATTCTTAAAGACATAGATTTCCAAGCAAGGAAGCTCAAAGTAAAAGCAGCATATATTCACCAGGAGAGAGAACCTAGTATAATAAAAATGGGATACCTAAGACTAAATGATGATTGGATAGAAATAGGAAAAAGGCGAATTGGCGTTGGATAAGGTTTATTATCAAGTAGACAAATCAGACAATTTGACGACCATCGAGTTGAGATTGATATTTCCCTCATTTTAAAGCCACATTATTTAGCAAATAATACTTTCAAGCAGAGAGCCATAAATTTTTTAATTCCTCTCAAGCCTTCAACAATTATTTCGGATCTAATGGGCCCGTAGCTCAGCTAGGATAGAGCGGCGGCCTCCTAACAGTAATTAGTGGCGGGGAAAGCCGTCGGTCGCGGGTTCGAGTCCCGCCGGGCCCGCCATTCTCTTTAATATTTTCTGAGTGTTTTCTTAGAGTTCTAAGTAAATGTACTTTGTGATATCTGTGTCGGTTATTACGCCCTCTAATCTCATATTCTCCTCTGATAGTACTACTGCTGCTCCTTTAGTGTGTTTTCTTAGGACTTCTTTGGCAAATTCTTGTATTGACTGTTCTAGTAAGACGTATACTGGACCTTTCATGATGTCGCCGATAGTTACTTCTTTCAACATTTTTTCGGGGTGTCTTGATTTCGGATCAAGGAAGAGATCCATTAGAAATCGCGATAAGATATGAATGTCGATATAACCTATTAATCGATCACCAGATACTATTGGGAGTGTACTTATATTGTTTTCTCGCATTATTTGTTCAGCACCAGTTATTTTTGTTCCGCTTGAAGCAACGATTACTTCATCTTTTGGAGTCATGAGTTCTCTAACCGTCTTTGGCGGTAGTAAATCGATTTTTTGAAGGATATCGCGCTTAGTTACTATTCCTACTATTTTCTCTCCTTTTGTCACAAGAACGCTGGAGATGTTTTTTTGAAGCATTAATTCACAAGCTTCCCTGATAGATGCTGTCTCGTCAATTGTTATTAGTTTTTCAGTCATTAAGCTAGATACGTGAAGTTTTGCAATGTGCCTTCTCCGCGCTCTATCAGTAAGAACTCTAAGAAAATCTCTATAAGAAACGATACCTATGGGCTCATCTTCCTCTGTAACTACTAGATGAGTGTCTTTTCTACTCTCTAGAGTCCAGTATGCTTGCGGAATTAGATCGTCTTTATCAACTTTTGTGTATTCTCTAACAAAGTCGCGAACGAGAAGGAGCTTAGTCATTACTCTCATCTCCAGATTCTAGGATTTGGGAAGGACCAGGAATAAGCTCAATGATCCTCTCCAACTTTATACTTTTTACGGCTTTTAACTTTACGGGATCGTTCCCGGCTTTTCTTAATAATATTTCAATAATCTTCTTCGCAACAGCACTCTTCTTCCAATTTCCGGGAACGATTACTACGTAGAGATCTGTTAATTTTCTTATTGCAGTTGGTGGTCCAGCTAGTAGATCAATGATTACCTCGTCGTTTTCTCGAACAATTTTTACTCCGATAGCGAGTTTTAATGGAACGTTATGGAGGTAATTTCTTTCTTTTATTATGAAAGCGCCTGTTGGTCTATACATACCAGAGGGTGGTGTAAGCGAGACTTTGTCCGGGGGCGTCCAGAAAACGTCTATTGCTGTTAAACCTTTTTGCCAAGCTTTGGATCGAGCAGCAGCAAATATGGCTGCTTCCTCTAGAGTTGTTTGAGGGATCTCTTTTCCCTCTGGATTCTTTATAACTACTGCTGCGCCTCCGTGGATCTCGGCGTGCAGAAAGAGATCTTTCTCTGTTAAGTATTTTTTTACGAGTTTTTCGTTTGAGGAAGCATCTCTACCAGCAACTACTAAGAAACCATCACTTGAGATGAACCAATAAAATGAATCATACCATTGTTTTGGCCTAGTTTTTATGATTATTCGCTCTTCCTCCAGTTCTTTCCTGATTTTCTCCTCTAATAACTGAAGCTCGGCGAGGGATTTTTCAAGTTCTTTCTTAGCAGTTTCTATTTTTTCGCGAATTTTTTTAGCCTTCTGATAGTATTCTTCAGCAATTTCATGGAGATTTTTTCGAATATCTAGGACTATTTTGTGAGAGTTCAGTTTCACATGGATTTTTCCATCACGAGATATTTTTTCAATCATTAATGCCTCTTTGAGACCTAATTTCTTTCCCTCATTAACACGGGCTATTATTTCATCCCATTCAAGTTTTTTCTCTAGTCTCGCTTTTCTTATGGTTTCATGTATCGACTGTAGGATCGGGAGATTCTCATAGATTTTTTCGGCTAATTCTCTAGCTCTTTTTTCATCTAACAATAGTTCCTCTATTCTCTTCTTTTGACTATCTATCCTTGCTAATAATTTCTTTTTTTCTTTTTCTAGCGTGGCTATAAGGGTTGTTTCAGGTTTTTCTGTCTGAAGTTTACTGAAATAGAAATCTAAAGCAGCGCTAAATGTAGGGAATAATCCTTTCTCATAGCCGTTTTCTTCGAAATATTTTAGCTCAATCGGCGCGAACGCTACTACTTTATTTTCTTTCATATACACGCGAGGAGAAAGGTTTTCTCTCTCAATGATCTCAAGTATCTTTATTAAGCATTCATAAATTGAAACTATGTCTTCTTCCGAGATTTCATTAGGTTTTTTCTCGCAATCCACACCTACTCTGTAGCAGACTTCTAATGCGTATTTTTTCCCGATACCTGTTCTTAATAAACCGTGTAGAATGTTTTTTCCTGCCAGTAATATTTGTTTAAATTGTTCTATTGAAAGATTTCGGGGATTTTCTGGACTTCTTGGAGGGTACTTGAAAGTAGCTCCCGGATATATAGCTCTGTCTCGCATATGGACATGCTCTAATGCAAAAAGTACTTTGCTATTCTTTGTTACTATGAAGTTTCCTCTAGGTATGATTTCGGCTATTATGCGATAGCCTTCACTTAAGAGAATCTCAATAATTCTGTCAAACATGTATTGCTTAACTTCTAGAATTCTCTTATCATTGAGGTGTCTTCTAATCATTAGAATGAAGTTTGTTGCTTGCCAGTTAATGATCGTTTCTGTGAAATGTATTCTGACACTTGGTTCTATTAAGAGAAGCTTTGTACCCTTCTGCGTCCTAACTTTTAAGCTAATTAGTTTATCCTGCTGATATAAATTGTCAATAGTTGCGTTCTCCAATATTTTTAATTCTTTTAAAATAGCTAGTATGTCTGGTGATGACATAGTCTCATCGCGGTACATTAATGATCCCTCAGGAGAAGATGCGTGGTGAATTGAGTTGAAGAGAAATAAAACGATAGAAAGAGAAGAAGATATTTTCGTTTTGACAAAAATGGTAGTAGGGTTAGTTCTAGGGGCTATCTTAGGATTGCTAGATATAACAGGAATCTATGGTTTTCTAATAGCGATCCTAATACTAGCTTTGGTTATAGCAGCTTTCAAACTTACTAGGTTACGAGAGGTACCGATACTGAAGCTTGCTCTTTGGGATGGTACATTCAGTTACTTCATTTTGCTAATAGTCTCGTGGGCTCTCTTCTGGAACTTTTTCTAATGGAATCCTACCTTTCTACTCTTCAATTATTTCTACCCATAGTATGTTATTTCCTCGAATCAGAGTTACGCCCCACCGAACCTTTGGATTCATGTTTTCGTCCAACTCAACGGTATCTGAAAGTACGACATTCATGTACTCGTCTAACGCTATTAATTGTCCTTCGTAAGTCGAGTTATCCTTCAACCTGATACGGACTTTCTTATTTACTGCTGATCTTAGTACTGCAAGAGGTAATTTTGGCAAATGATACACCTAAAAAATTCATCCGAATAGGGCTGCTAGGCCTGCTAGTGACTCCTCTTCCTTCTTCTCTTCCTCTTTCTTTTCCTCTTTCTTCTCTTCTTCCTTCTTCTCCTCTGCAGGGGCTGCTTCGGCAGCAGGCGCAGCCGGTGCTGCTACTGGAGCGAACAGAGCCTTGGACTTTACTTCTTCAATATCTACTTTAGCAAGCGCTGATGCTACAGCTTTAGCGAAACTCTCATCAATTTCAGACATACCAGCGGCCTTGAGTATTGAAACAATACCCTCTGGAGTGATTTCTTTCCCAGTTTCGTGTAAGATTAAAGCAGCGTAAATATATGACATGTTGCTCATAGTTCTCACCGTTTTACTGGTTTAGAGTTTGTGTGTGATAAAAAGTTATCACTCCCACATTCTTTTAAAATTTTTCATCCGAATAGGGCTGCTAGGCCTGCTAGTGACTCCTCTTCCTTCTTCTCTTCCTCTTTCTTTTCCTCTTTCTTCTCTTCTTCCTTCTTCTCCTCTGCAGGGGCTGCTTCGGCAGCAGGCGCAGCCGGTGCTTGAGCTAATTTTTTGAGATTCTTTGGTAATATTTCTGGTTTCTCTTTGGCTATTTCACTTACTAAAGCTCGGGCAATATTCATCGCTCGTGCGAGGAGGTGTTCAGCTGTGTCAGGTAGTGGGATCGCTGTTTCTATAGCTAATGATGTAGCATGCATATACGCAACTCTAATGATATTCTCTATAGCCTCTGGTACTGGAATTGCCAGATTTACGGCAATATTCATTGCCTCACTTATGGCTTTAGCAATCATTTCTTCGTATTCTTCAATTGGTTTCAATAGTATTTCTCCGCGTATTATAATGCCATTATCGTATGCGCAGATTACCTTTGGGCTTACCTCAAATGGATGAATATCTAGAATTTGCAATACTTTAACAACTTGAGAGGATAATCTTTGGCCCTTTCTGACAAGCACTGTGTCCTCCATTATGAAAAGCTCGCCTTCTATTATACGAACGGGCAAACCAGCAAGTCTGAGATCAGTCATTGCTGGGCCTGGACGCAGACCTGTCGATCCCTTGGGAATCACGATGTCGATAGGAGATATTTTACCGGGTGTAGGTGGTTTTATTTCCTTTTCTTCAGCTATCATCCGAGCTATCTCGAAGAGATCGCCTTCAGTAAATACAAAAGCTCGCATACCCGTTAAGTACTCTTTCATTTTAACTAAGTCTGGCTTTTTATTCGAGAGTTCATCAATAGCTTTTTCTGTCAGAGTATTCTTGATAACTACTATTTCTGCTTTGCCACGTAGTTTGCTTCGCAATTTATGCATTAGGTTTGCTGATACTTCATGAAAATCAATTATTAGAAACTTAGAATACTTCTCAAGTAGCTTCTTTATCCTTTCTAGCTTCCTTACTTTTTCGGGTGGAATCGGTTTTTTACGTTTATATACCATTAGAGACAAGTCGATTGCACCTCGCGATATCTCATTTTCGTTTTCTAGTCTCTATCTCAACTTTGATTGGTGGACCCATAGTCGTTTTAATGACAATATTTCTAATGTTTCGCCACCCTTTCGGAAGTCTATTTTTAATATCATTTATAAAAGCCACGATATTCTCAGCTAATTCGTTATCTGGCATGTCAATACTGCCGACTTTCGCATGTATAGTAGGCGACTTATGAAGCCTTACCAATACCGTTCTTTTAGCTAAGTTAATAGCGTTAGTAATATCGTCGGTTATCCCAACTGGAATTGGCATCTTGTTTCTAGGGCTTAATAGTCTACCGAAATATCTACCAATGATTCCCATTAATGTAGCGCTACTGATAAAGATTCTGTGTTTTCTAGCGATCTTCTTCATCTTTCTTATATTTGATTTTAATTCTTCTATTCTGGCTTTATCGATAAGAGTTATTTCTCCTTTTTTAGCCAGTTCTCTGAGCGCTGGGATATGAGGATCGTCCGCGAAAACTGCTATTTTATCCTTCTTAGCGAGTGGATATGGAAGAGTTATACGAGCTCTAAATCTATTCTCTGGTTTCGATAAATCATAATCCTTAAGAGCAATTTGAACTTCAACAGCTTCTGTGAAATTTCTTTTTGGAGAGACTTTTCTCAATTCTCGAATAGCCTTTAGTACATTGTTATATAACTCTCTTTCACTAATCGACATCGTTCCTTCCCTCAATCCTTTTAAGATAATCCATTATCACTTTAGTAAATGATATAAAAACTTTGGTTGGGTCTCAAGATTCAATAAACTCATACCAATTATTGATGAGGATATTTCACTGCTTTCTAGATAACATACTAGTTGCACAATAACCGTAATGATTACTTTTTTTACATTAGCAATTGACATAAGGTAACGATTAGTAATAAGTGTTCTTAGAGTAATGGAAATAAATAACCAGTCGGGGCAGGAAAAGTGTGTTGACATAATAACAGTAAACAAAGTAGTGGAGCCGCGGGCGGGATTCGAACCCGCGACCTCGGGATTTCTCGAGTATGCTTTACGAGTCCCGCGCTCTACCACTGAGCTACCGCGGCGTGTCTTGTAGCTGGAGATCATGATATTCCGAATACTTAGTAGACCCACATGTTGATTTTTTATTTTTTATTATTGAGAATTGTTCCCCGAGCAACTAACACCCAGCCCTCATCGGATCGCTTTTCCAGCTTTCCTCGGGTGAGCTCTCTCGGCTCGGGGTGTACCATGGCACGGCTCGGTCTGCCGCATTGTTTATCTTGGCAGACCAAGGAGCCGTGCCAGGCTATAATAATTATTAAGGATTAGTCACGGGTTAAAAACTTGATTATTAAATAAAGGGCATTAAGGTGGAGTTATTGGGTAAATGTGTCTTTTGTGGTCGTAAGGTTTCTAAAGGGATTATCTGCGAGATTTGTAAGAGTTCCTTATGTGAAAATTGTTACTCGAATCCAGCAAGAGGTTACTGTGCGATTTGCGGACGGATAATATGTGACGAATGTGGTGTAATGATAGGATACGCAAGAGTATGTAATCAATGTCTTTCAAAGTATCCCGAGATAAGAACCTATGACGATCTTAAACGCTTTCAGCTAAAGAAATTACAGCAAGCAATGAAAGAAAAAAACCACCTTAAAGAAGTATTCACTATTCAAAGAGAGAATATTAGACCAGAGAGAGACATTTTTTTAAGGATTGGTATTGATGACACGGATACACCTTATGGACTATGTACAACGTATTTAGGTGCTTTAATAGCTTTAGAACTCAGCAAAATAAAGAGTATCGAGTTTATCGATTATCCCTATCTAGTTAGGCTAAATCCAAACATTCCATGGAAAACAAGAGGAAATGCATCAGTATCTCTCTACATAAAAACACGAGGAGAAATTTTAGAGGAACTAAAAGAGAGAATCCTGAAAGTTGTCGAAGAGAACCTTGTGTCTGGCTTCAAAAAAACACAGCCAGCCATTGTATTCTACTATAGTAACTCCCTTAAGATACCTAAGGAGCTAAAAACTATTTACCAAAAAGCTTTAAGAGACGTAATTACAGTAGAAGAAGCTCTAGAATATGTAAAGAAAATTTCTAACGGAGTAATTGAGATTTGGGCAGAAGAGCATTGGGCTCGTGGAATTATAGGAGCCCTAGCAGCCACTGGAGCCTTCTTTAACGATTATACCTTCGAATTATTAGTTTATAGAAAGAGAAAGAGATGGGGATCTAAAAGATTTGTTGAAAAGAACAGTGTAGAGATAATGGATAGATTACTTGGATGTTTAACCTTTGACAATATTGAGAAAAAGCGTCTTCTTATAACACCTATGGGTCCGGATCCAGTTCTATTAGGTATTAGGGGTGATGTTGCAGAAGCATTATTGCTAGGTTTCAACATATTAGAGCATGAAGACTTTGATTTCTGGTGCATATATAAGACGAACCAGGGGACTAATGCACATGTTATTCCGGTTGATGAATTATGTGTCGCTAGGTTATATTGGACAATTAAGGTTTCCCTACAAGTAGAAGAAGTGCTTAAAGAGGGAAACAAAGTTATTGTGAAAGCTTCTGATGGTATCTCTAAAGCAATAATAAATTTCTATGCACCTACGGGGATGCTAAAAGTGGTGGCTGAGAAGCTATTAAAAGGCGATTGGATAAAAATAACGGGCGCCGTTATTGGACGAGAAAAAGACTATATTGTGCTTAATGCCGAAGAATTGACTATTGAAAGGCTTGTTCCTGAAGAGACTTATAAAAATCCTTTTTGTCCAAAATGTGGTAACAGGTTAAAAAGCAAAGGGAAAGGAGCTTTTTACTGCATAAAATGCGGATTTAGAGTAGATAATAAGAGAAAAATAATCATACTGGGAGATAGAAAGCTAGATGAGAATAAGAGAATATTACCTCCACCAAGCGCCCATAGGCATTTCACAATGCCAAATACGAGGCAGCACTTCGCTATATTCAAAGAGAGAGGCCTTTTTCCTAATTATATTGTGTATCCGTTCTGTGGTTATCAGAAGGTTCCTCTCTCTCAATTAAAGAAAATCCGTATTCCATGGGATATAACCTAGCAAGAAGTATGGTTTCTAGTTCGAGATTGCTGAGTGATATGTTCCATGGGTATCCTTCGGGGGAGAGATTGAGAGGCTTAACAATGAAAAGTTCTCTAATTCTCCCCCTTCTGCGCAACCTATAGAAGTAATCTGTAAACTCTATAAAAGCGCTCCATCTTCTTGGCAGTGGAATGTTATCATGTTCAGGTAATGTTAATATCACCTTCACTTTATCTTCTAGGAGCATTCCCAGCAATGAAAACATAAGACCTATTCTTTTCGCAAAATCTTCATCCCATAGTTTTCCAACAAAAAAACGGATAGGAAGGACGTCGTCAAGTATAACTGCTTTATTTCTCTCTTTTGTATCTTTTAGCGATATCTCAGTGAGAGTATCTATAAGTTCATCCAGATCGTTCAAGAGATATATATTAAGATTTCTCCTTCGTTTTATATGCGGATATAATCGACAGAGAAGTTTTAATGTTCTCGGATAGTTTGGCACTAATAGGTATAGAGTATATCCTCGCAAAAGCATATTGGCGCTCGCTTGCAGAACAAGAGTAGTTTTCCCAACCCCTCTATGGCCGTAAATAAATATAATATTCTCGTACAGGAAGAACCTTAGTCGTTGTATTATGTCTTCAAAACAATCTTCTTACCATTCCTAAATAGACCTTTATTCTCTAGGAAGGAAGAAGGTAAATAAATTTTTTCCGTAATTGGTATTTTTAATAAATTTTCATAATCAGGAACTTTAGAGAAGCGATGGTGGCTTTCTAATGCGAGAGAAAGTTCTGAGAAACTGGTATAAAAGAGTGATCTATGATGATGAACATTGGACATTATTAAGACTAAAACGAGAGAAAGCAGTTAAAATTCTTGAACTGCTTGATGAAAATAATATCAAAGCTTATCTTTACGGATCACTAGCTAGAGGGGATGTAAAGAAGACAAGCGACATTGACATCATAATATTCACTCCACCACCTGCATATCGTTTAGAGTATATTATCGAAGAGGCATTTGGTAGAATTTATGCTCGAGAAATTGTGCAAGCTACGCCACGCCATGCTATAAAGGCCCACATTTACATAGATCCCGAGACAATAATAACATTTCCCTTAACTCCGCTCAATAATTTGGAGCAGGAATTTTATAAGTTTGGAGGGATTATTGACTTAGCAAGAGCGAGAAATTATAAAAACAGAGTACCAGGAGTTGACAAGAGATTAGTACTAATAATACCGAGAGACGATGGTCATGTTGAATATTCTATCATAGGGAGAGAAGAGGAAGTTGCTAAGATGCTTGGTATATCCATTGATATTGTAAAAGAAAGGATATACGTCCTTACCCGGAGAGATCAAATTGGTAGAACCGGAGTTTTTATCAAGCGGGTTCTTTCTCCTGATGAATCTTTCGATACAGTATTAAGAGAATTAGAGAGTAAAAATCCCGCTGTAAGAAGATTAATCAAGTCAAGAGGGGTTATTATTTAAAGGTGGATGAAATGCTGATTGGTATTGTTGGAAAACCTAATTCGGGTAAGACAACATTCTTTAATGCAGCGACCGCTTCTGAAGCGAAAACAGCCGATTATCCATTCACAACGATCGAACCTAACCTTGGAACGGCGTTCGCTACGCAATTATGTGTTTGTAGAGATTTCAATGTAAAGGATAATCCTCGCAACTCATTATGCATAGAAGGGATAAGGCATATACCTGTTAAAATGATTGATGTAGCCGGCTTGGTGCCAGATGCTTGGAAAGGTCGTGGGCTTGGAAATAAATTTCTTGATGATTTAAGACAAGCAGACGTCTTATTACATATTGTTGACGCTTCTGGCTCTTTTGACGCTGATGGAAGGCCTCTTGGAAAGCCGGGAATGTGGGATCCTTTAAAAGATGTTGCTTTCTTGGAGGAAGAAATAGCACGATGGTTTTTCCAGATATTAAAGAGAGATTGGGGGAGATGGGCTAGAAGAATCGAGGTCGAGAAATTAGATTTAGCGGAGGCTCTTGCTGAGAGATTATCTGGATTAGGTATAAGAGTAGAGCACATCAAGAAAGTGGTAGAGATGCTAGATCTTAATGTGGAAAAACCGAGATCATGGAGCGATGAAGAGTTATATGAATTTGCTAGGAAGTTAAGGGAGGTTTCGAAACCAATAGTCGTAGTTGCTAATAAGATTGATATCCCAGTGGCCGAAGAAAACTTTAAGAGAATGCTAGATTCGGGAATAGATGCAGTTCCTGCCTCAGCGCTTGCAGAATTAGCATTAGTAAGGTATGCTGAGAAAGGAATAATCAAATATGTTAGAGGGAGCGATCATTTCGAGATACTTAAGCCTAATGCTTTATCTGAAAGAGAGAAGAAACTTTTTCAAAAAATAGAAGAATTGCTTGAAAAGTGGAAAGGAACTGGGGTACAGAAAGCGATAAATAAGGCGGTTTTTGATGTTGGGCAAATGATAGCGGTATATCCTGTGGAGGATATCAATAGATTGAGTGACAAAAAAGGAAATGTTTTACCAGACGTGTTCCTAGTTAAGAAAGGAACAACTGTTCGCGAATTTGCTGCATTAATTCATACAGAGTTAGCAAAAACTTTTCTATACGCTATTGATGTGCGTTCAAAGAAGAAGCTACCCGAAGATTATGTACTAAGGAATAGAGATGTAATAAAAATAGTGGCAGCAGGGGCTCGGGGATAGCTATCTCGCCAATTTTGGATACATTTCCTCGAATTTCTTTATCTCTATCCTATGGTCGATTCCCAGTTTATGAGCAGATCTCCTTGCAGCTTCTTTAGCTAATTCTAAACCATCAGCAGTTACCCATATCTCCATAATTATCTGGTTTACGCGGACAATGGCTGCTCGATCTACAGGTTTGCCAAAAGCTTTTCGCATTCCCTGTTGAATTCTGTCGGCTCCAGCAACACCTAGGAATTTCGTTTCACGAATTATATGGTGGGGGTATGGTCTTATTCTCATGAAATAGTTTCCTCGACCAATTTTTTTCGTAAGGAATCTGTTTGCAGCGATTCTGGCGGCTTCTAGAGCTCTGTCTAATATCATAGCTCTCTGCTCTGAAACTAGTAATACAACATAATCATATTTGTAGTTTGGATTACCTAGTTCAAATATCCTTATATCCGACTGAGGGATCGATTTGATGTATTCCCTCCTAGTATACGGCTTTTTTGGAGGAACTTTATAACAGTAAGCTGGACGTTTAGTAGGCATTTCTTTTCACCTCAGTTAGAATAAACCCTTTAGTGGCTTTTGAAAGATAAGCTTAATGGCTCAACTCTATTTATTTCTTATGAAAGCATTATCATGAAGTCCTCTGGTGTTTCTTTGATTGTCTCATCTTTGCCGAGTTCTCCTCTCTCTCTTAGCACCTGGTTTGTTAAAAGCCAAAAGATCAGTGCTAGACTTTTCCTGCCCTTATTATTAGCAGGTATTGCTAGATCTATATTCGATAGCACATTATTAGTATCACAGAGTGCGATCACAGGGATTCCTATCATGAATGCTTCCTGTATGGCTTGTCTCTCCTTTATCGGATCTGAGACAAGTATTATCTCTGGCTCCGTATATGTTACTAGTTCAGGATTTGTGAGTGTTCCAGGTAAATAACGACCCGGAAATATAGTGAATTTTGTCCACTCACCCATTTTTATAATTGGTTTCTGTGCATACAACCTGCTTCCGAATACCGCCACTTCATTAGGCTCATATTTTGCCAGTAATCTCGCTGCTAATCGTAATCTTTCATCGGTCTTTACAATGTTTATTAGGTAGACTCCTCCCTTGCGCTTAAAGATGAAGCGTTCCATGTCTTTTGTCTTCTTATTGGTTCCTATATGAGTTCCGTATCTTATGTATGTCTTCATAGGAACTAGCATTTCTTCCTTTGGAGCTATCTCTTCAAATTCCTCAGAGATCGAAACTCCTTTTCTCCTAACACTCATTTCTTAGACTCCTCCTTTTTTAGTATCTTTCTTTTTGCAGTGGGTGTTAACTCATATAAGATTATCTCATCAATCATATCGATGTGGGAGATAAACATTCGTCTGCAACATTCTTTTTTAATACCTAGTTCATCAAGTACCTTGCCGGGATCCTCGCCCGCGTCTATCCTCTTTTTGTATTCTTCCCATAGATGACCAATGACTTTCCCGCAGGTAAAACATCTAACTGGGATTATCATTGAAGGCAACCTTCCTAGGCAAGTGTTAATACTTATGAACAAGTTCACTAGATGTTTTTAATAGTTTCGATCAATACACATACTTTGTAGGGGTGCAGTTTCTCATTCAATAAAGCTTAACGGTGAAGATATTGAAAAAAAATGTAGGGGATACTGTTTTTTCATTAAAATTTCTCGAAAAGAGAGTGGAAAACACGCTTAAAAGAATGAATTTGGAGGAGAAAAAGTTACGTGAGAAGTTAGTAGAAGCCATTTTGAATAAGGATGAGGAAGCGGCTAGAGATTATGCTAGAGATATCCTAATGATAAGAAAGAGAAAAAATCTGTTACGAAAATACCTATCGAAACTTAGATCTGTTAGGTTAGATTTGGAATCCGTTTATTTAGCTAGGGAAACGGAAAAAGCCTTACTTTCAGCAGCTAAAGCTTTGTTATCTATTGAAAAATCTTTGAATAAGGTGGGACTTATCGATGCAATAGAGCAAATAAAATACGCATTAAGAAATGTTGGAGTAGTTGTGGATGAGCATGATTTAAGTGTCAGTGAATACGAAGTTGCGGAGTTTCTTAAACGGGCAGAGAGTATTGCTGAAGAAATGTTGAAGGAGGAGTTACCAGAAATTGTAGAAGAGGCTTCAGAGGAGGTTTTAGAAAGTGAACAAGAGAAGGAATAATCAAGCCATAAGAGAGAGCAAAAAACAATGGCTTGAAAGGACATCACAGAAAATTAATAAAGAAATTAGGGCTGAGAAAGAGTTAATTCGTAAGCATCTTAATCAGTTAGAGGAACGATTATTCAAAAGAAATTATGTGCCATTCAAAGCAGTTTCTCTCCTCGAAAATATTAAGAGAGAATTTGGAAATCTTGAAACAAACAAGACAAATGAGGAAACTCTACAAGAACTAATTATTGACAATTTAAAAGAGTCAGGAGGCGTGTTATTAGAGGATGAACTAATAAATAATCTCATGACGAAGCTAGGAATAAGTGAGAATGATTTAAGGGAAGTTTTAAAGACTTTAAATAAGAAAGGCGTTATTGGATCAATGAATAATGTTATCTTTATTAAAAGACCCGCTGAAAGTGATGTAGCGAAGAAAATATTACATGTTCTTAAAGAAAGAAAAAAGGTTTCCTTCAAAGAGTTAATAAATATGTTAGAGATTGACAAACAAGTGTTAAAGGTTGTTCTAAATGACTTAGCATCTTTAGGTCAGCTCGTTATTGATGACACGGGGGAAATAGCATATTTAGTAATATTGATTAAGTAACGAGTTACTGATTGCCGTACTAGTTATAGACTAGATTAATTGATAATTCTCTTTTCTTTCAAAGCATTTAATATTCTTAGATGAACTTCTTCTATACTCCCCACACCATTAATCATTACTAGTAAGCCCTTCTCCTTATAGTACTCTATTACGGGAGCTGTTTTATTTAGATACTCTTTGAATCGTCGTTTAAGTGTACAAATTTTATCGTCTCCCCTACCTCTACTCAGAAGTCTTCTTATAGCTTCTTCTTCTGGCACATCAATATAAATTGCGATATCTATTTTTTGTTCCATATTTTGGAGAATTTTGTCAAGAAGTTTTGCTTGATTAAGAGTACGAGGAAAACCGTCTAAAATCCAGCCATTAATACAATCTGAGGCGGATAAACGATTCTTGACAACTTCTACGACGATTTCATCGGGTACTAAAATCCCTTTAGAGACAAACTCTCTGATTCTGATTCCTAATGCTGAGCCTTTCTCTATTTCTTCTCGAAATATTTCTCCAGTAGAGATATGAGGAATACCAAACTTTTCTTTTAAAAGTGCGGCTTGAGTACCTTTACCAGCTCCCGGAGGGCCAAGGAGAACTATTCGCAAAAGAAGCCCCTCGATTTCTAATATTTATATTCAACTTTATATTCAACACCGTTACATTTTCTATTATTAATATAAACTTAAAAATTTCCGGTGTGACTTGTGAGTACAACCTACTATTGTGAGATATGTGGAAGACCGATTTTAAAACCTAAGTATTACGAAGTTGAAGGAGCAGTTTTAATTCTATGTGACGAGTGTGCTAAGTATGGGTCTCCAGTTTCATCTTCTAATAGACAAAGGAAGAGAACTTTTACGAGAAGTAGTACTAAATCTCATAAAATACGAATATTAGAGGTTTTTTCTTGGGATTTAGTAGATAATTATGGTGAAAAAATACGATTAGCAAGAGAAAGGATGAAGTTGTCTCAAGAGGATTTGGCAAGATTGATAGGAGAGCCATTAAGTTTTATCAAAAAAATTGAGAGAGAAAAAATCATACCGCCAGAACACGTAATTACGAAAATAGAGAAGGTTTTAAAAATTTCCTTAAGACGACCCATTGAACCAGATGAATTTGCAGAACAGTATAAAACCTCTCATCAGAAGAAGAGAGTAAGCCAGTTAACATTAGGGGATGTAGTAATTGTTAGGAAACCTAAAAAAGCTAAAAAGAAAAAGCTACTAATGGGGGATTAACTTATATCTGCCAGGCTTAGGCTCATAGATACTACCACGAGCTTTTTCTCTTGAAAGAATTTCCATCACAAATTGTTCAGAGATATTCCTTTTAGCCGCTTCTTCAACTATTCTTTTTACTGGTACACCTTCCGGATACTCTTGCTGGAGATCTCTTATGATATCTAAGACTTCTAAGTATTTTGCTCTCTTCGTATGAGAAACACCCGTGGAGACAATATCAATGTCTATTTTTCCACTATATGGATCACGACCTACTTGAGAAAGAGAATATCTCATTAACTCTATAGCGAATTCAGCGTCCTTCTCATCGACGACTTCCTTCAATAACATCCTCGCATGAGCTTCCGCTAACCTTACTAGAGCTTCTAATTGCCTAGCAGTAATAGCTATAGGGCTAATTTCTAGAGATTCCTCCTCAGCAGCCTTACTGGATGCGCGCATTTTTATGTAGAATTCTTTTATTTTTTCAGCAGCCTCTTTTGTCCAAACAGGCATAATATACTCCCGAGCGTACTGAATATATTTTCTTAAAAATTCTGGTGGCAGAGGAGGCTCTGGTTTGATCGTTTTTGTGTGAAGACCAAGAATGTATGAAGCTTGCTCAGAATCTTTCATCTTATCAGGACGGTCGATAAGGACAAATATTAAGTCAAATCTAGATAGTATAGTGGGGGGCAAATCGATGTTCTCCCCAAGTTCTCTATTAGGTAAATATCGACCAAACTTCGGATTAGCGGCCGCTAAAATCGATGTTCGTGCATTTAATGTAGCCACAATACCAGCTTTTGCTATAGAGACAGTTTGTTGTTCCATCGCTTCGTGAAGTGCTCGTCTATCATCAGTTGACATTTTATCGAACTCATCAATACAAGCTATGCCTTTATCCGCAAGGACAAGAACTCCTGCTTCGAGAGCCCACCCATCAGCTGTCTTAACCACTGCTGCAGTAAGGCCAGCAGCGGAAGCTCCTTTGCCCGATGTATATATCGCCCTAGGCGCAATCTGGGCTACATATTTGAGGAGTTGTGATTTTCCGGTACCGGGATCTCCGACGAGTAATACGTTGATTGTTCCTCGGATTTTTGTTCCATCAGGTAATACTTTAGGTACACCACCGAAAAGCAAAGCAGCTATGGCCTTCTTTATCATATCATATCCGTAAATAGACGGAGCAATACTTTTGATAATTTTTTCCTCGAGTTTTTGATCCTTTTTTAGTGCTAAAATCTTTTCCTTTTCTTCCTCAGTAATCTCGATTTCTCCCAGTTCTCCTGATTCACTATCAATATATAAGGCATCAACGAAAATATCGAACAGGGGTCTTCGACCAGCTTTTAACGGTTTTTCCAAAACAGTCTTAACAATTCCATAAACGGTTACTCTCTCACCAGGCCTTATTTTCCCAGCTAAATCTCCCCAAACTGTTACATTGATGCTCTGAGGAAGCTGCCCAGGAGGCAATTCCTCCGGCAATTCTTGGATAGATAATTCCTGAAATTCTTCAAATTCCATGCCTTCTCTAAGCATTTCGAATCTAGTAGTATTATCACAAGCAGGGTTAGGACACTCTGAAGGTTTTTGATATTCGCCTTCAAATTCTAGAGGAAATACAAAACCACAAGACATACAGCGAAACAGGGCTCTACGCAAAATTGGTTTTACTTTAATCGCTTTTACTACGATTCCTTTAAAACTAACAATTTTTCCTAAATTCTCAGCTCTATGCAATTCTCGGATAGATAACGGTTTTCCAATATTTTTAAATCGAAGTCTATACCTTCTAAGAAGAGAGTCTGTTAAATCCTCGTTCATCATCTTTAAGGCTCGTCTAAAAGCTCTCTCAAAGATCCTTAGAACTTTCTCGGGCTCTTGCATAAATTTTTCAGCAAGGTCTGGATCATATAATGCTAGGTCCGTGTAGTCAACTAGTAGCGATCTCCTAGTTTCGTCGGTAGCTATTAACTGTATCTCGTCAGCATATTTATTATGAGCCCGTCCCCGGTCATCGGGAGTAGTAAAGTTCAGGAGAAAGTCTAAGAATCTGTCCTCTAGTTCCTTCTCTGATATTTCCATGTCCTCTTCTAAAGCCACTTATTATCCCTTCTTCCTCATAACTTTTGAGTCACTATCAAACTGAATAAGTGACTAAGTAGTAATCATTATTATTTTTAGAGTCATAATATGGGCATAAGACATTTTCAAGAAGTTAGTTAGTAGATACTTGTAGAATAAAATTTTTACTCTAGAATTCATAATATTAGAACGCAAAGTAAAAGTAAAAATCATAAAAGTTGATGTTAGAGTATAAAGTCGCGAAGCTTGGATAGATCTGTTTCCAAAAAAGTTTTTACCCAATGTTCGTGCGCATTTCTGATGAGGGCTATTAGTACATCTTCCCATATGAGTGCTTCTTTTTCACTTCCCGGAACTATTGCTTTTCGAAGCAATTTAGGCAATCTTATACGGATAAACCGCATAATCATCTCTCTTATACGTTCTTTTACGTTGGAGTTTTCGAGCTTTTCGAGGTATTCTTTAGCTTTAAGATACAAATCCAGTTCTATCTCTATAGAAGCCCCTTCTGATTCTCTAACTATATAATATGGCAATCTTCCAAGAGTCTCTCTTACATCCGTCTCATCCTTAATTTTTACTTTTCCTTTTTTCTCAAGGATTTTTGCTAACCATCGAGGTATTTTTATTTCCTCCCCAACTACGAATCTATAGTTTTTACTAAGAGTTTCTACTTCAAAATCTTCAATGGGCACAACAGTAACGTCTGTTAACAAGTATTTCAAGTATCTTCGGATAAATTCTTGTTTAAGAGATAACATAATATTCACGGTGAAACAATTGGTATCATTGGGAGAAGATTACAAACAAGTTATAGTGGTTAGAACTGATTTAGGTTTACCTAAAGGCAAACTGTGTGTACAAGTAGCACATGCTGCTATAACAGCTTATCTTGAAGCCTTAAAGATACGAAAAGAATGGGCGGATGCATGGTTAAATAGTGGTCAGAAAAAAATTGTTGTAAAAGTGAAGTCCTTAGAGGAATTACTAAGTATCTACAACAAAGCAAAAAATGCTGGATTGCCTTGCTGTCTAATTAAGGATGCTGGATTGACCGTAGTTCCGCCGGGTACAATTACGTGTATTGGTATAGGACCGGCACCAGCCCGTTTAGTCGATAATATTACGAGAGGATTGAAGCTTTTATGAAAAGGGTGAGTAATTTGCGAAAAGACGTTCCAGAATATGACAAGTTGTTCGGAATGTACTGCTGGGTGACGACAACTGACGGAATTTTGGGAGTTCTCAAGACAGTACCTGAAGACTTTATTGTAGAAGAAATATTACCCGATGGTACTATATTAACTCTAGAGAGACCGACTTTGAGATCATCCGGATATGAGGGATTATTCACTCATTTTGTATTAGTAAAAAGAAACATTGGGAATTTCGAAGCCCTATGGATGCTTGCTGAGAAACTAAATGTCCCCGTGGGATTCTTCTTTTATAGTGGAAACAAAGATAGAGAAGCGGTTACGGTACAGAGAGTCGCTGTCTGGGGAGTTCCTCCAAGTAAATTGCTGGAGATAGCCGGTTCCTTCAAAGAAATAAAAATTTTCTCCCCGATTAGAGAACTGAGAAGAGTACATATTGGTGAGCATTTAGGGAACAGGTTCACAATTACAATCAGAGACATACCTAGTCAGGATATTTTGAAAATGGAAAAAACATATGATGAGCTAGTAGATATAATGGTTCCAAATTTTTTTGGATATCAACGGTTTGGCATAATTAGACCAATAACACATGTTGTTGGTAAGCTCCTATTCCTCAGAAAATACGAAGAAGCCATTAGGATTTACTTAACTTCGCCTTCAATAGTTGATGATAACAAAATGTTAGAAATTAAGCGAGAGATAGAGAATGGGAATTATGAACAGGCGCTTAAGGAACTACCTACGAGAGGTTTTTTATTCGAAAAAGTGCTACTTAAAGCACTGTTAAAAGGATTAAATCCTAAAGAAGCTTTAAGAAGGTTGCCAGCTTACCTATTGAGGATGTTAGGAGAAGCGTACCAAGCATATATTTTCAATAAAATACTTAGCAAAAGCCTATTAGAGGGAGTCTTTCCCAAGGATGTGAAGCAGAACTTCCTAATTATAATTCCGGGCTATCAAACAAAATTAAGAGATGATCATATATCTGAAATTATAAAAGAAGTACTTGAAGAGGAAGGTATTTCTATCAGTATGTTTAAAAATAATGATTTTCCTCCTCTCTCCTTTAAAGGTACACTAAGGCCTGCTTTTCTTAAACCCATATTTCACTATATTTTCATAAATTCGGAAGATGTGAGAGGATTACGAAAAGTTATTCTTCAATTTTCTTTAAGAAAAGGTGAATATGCGACAATTGTATTGCGGGAATTCTTTAAGCAAAATATTCTCAGAGCTCTGCTTAGTAAAAGTATTTCTAGATCCGAGGTGAATATCGAAAGAAATTACAGAGAAATCATTAAATGCGTTAAAGAGGGACTTTCTCTCACCTAATCGTAACTATGTCACCATCGCATGGAATTATTATATTTGGTAGAAATTTTTCGGGAAGACCTTTCTCTATTTTCCCTCTTATAGACTTCAAAATTGCATTAATTACCGTGTCTAATTCGTATCTAGGTGAGATGTGAACAAGTGCAAGCGTACTAGCACGTAATAGTGAGGCGATATCTAATGCCTCTTCAATACTCGAGTGACCAGTTTTCAAAGCTTCCTCATAGTGTGCATCTCCAATAAACGTCGCATCATGTATTATCAAATCTGGAGGTGTAGGTACTAGGTCTTTTAAAAAATATATTGGGCGTGTATCTCCAGTGTATACAATACTACGAGGGGGTCTAATAACTACGAACGAAGAGTCTTGGCATAGGAATCTTCTTTTTTGGTTATAACTTAGTTTCATGAATTCTTCTCTATTCCTGATGGCTAGAGTTTTATGGCTCTCTTTTTCCATTAATATAAATCCCAAAGAAGAAGTGTTTGGGTGTATTGTTCTAAAACATAGTATCTTTATCTCTTTATCTTCGTATGCCTGGATAAGGGTGTCTGTTTTTTCAGTTTGTATTTCCTTGAGAAATAGTTCGTATGGCTTATCTTCTAGTTGGAAAGCTTTTTCTACATGGCTCAAAAATGTGCTTAATCCTCTAGGGCCTATAACTATTATAGGATCTGTTTTATTCATAAGCTTTAGAGAATTGAGGAATCCTGGAAGGCCTGTTGTATGATCGGCATGAAAATGAGAAATAAGTATTATTACTTTAGATCGTTTTGGGTGAAATTTTTCTGTGAGAAGAGAGTATTGGCATCCCTCGCCAATATCCATAATTATTAACTTATCCAAGAATTTCACAGCTATACATGGCATTTTTCTCTTTTTAAAGGGAGCTGTACCGCCAGTGCCTAGGAAGTGAATCGTGATAGGCTCAGGCATGATTTATCAACGGGCTTTATACTTATTATCTGCTGGATAATTCTTTTCGAGTCTAGGAGTAAAGAGCATCGTGTAACTCGGATAACAATCTAGAAATGGTTATGAAAAATTTTCGTTCATCACCAATGTTACTAGAACTCTTTAGTTCCTCTCTTATTATACTTTGATATTTCTGGAAAAGATTGACTTTTTCTGGTAAGCTGTTCTTCTTCTTTATTCTTTTGTTGATCAGAGCTTGTATATAAACCTTAGAATTTTCGGGACGAAACGGCTGCCAGAAAGCTATGGTTTTATGAACACTATTTATGTTCAAATCAAAACGAACGCCTTTCGAAAGGTTTGCTTGGTCAATGTGCAAGATGATATCGTTTAATCCACGAAGAATTTTTTTGTGTAGAATAATTTTCTTCATGAATACTATGATGTCGAGATTCTTTATTAGGGATGACTTAATATGGAAGATATTAATCCATCTATCGAATAGTTCATCAATACTTGTTGCATGTATAGTTCCCATTCCTCGAATACCAGCAGACAAAGCATGGAAAAATGCTAAATTATCGGCTTTAGATTGTAGTTCCCCTATAGCCACATAATCAGGCGAACGATGAAGGAGTTTTATTATTTCTTTTTCCTTGCTATATTGTACTCTTTCAGCCTCGAATGGCTTTACTTTAATGTAGACTATCCTTTTACCATATGGTGTCAAATTAGGTATTTCTCTAGTATCTTCAATAGCTACTATCCTCCATTTATCTGGGAGTAAAGCTAGCAAAAAAATTAATAAAGAAGTTTTTCCAGAACCAGGTTCTCCGACTATTACAATATTAGGTCTCATAGCAAGGCTTGTAATTAAAAAGGATAGAAAATCTAAATCAGCACGTTTACGAAGCCATGAAGTAGGAGGTAATGGTTTTTCTCGGAGTCGCCTGATATCAATACTTGGGCCTTGGGGACATAGAGGAGGAAAATCAACAGCTACTCGAACTTTAAAGTCTGGAGATAGAAGAACCGTTTTAAGGGATGGATTTTCATAACTAACAGTATGATCAGATTCGAATTTTGAGATAAATAATAATTTTTCAACTTCCTCCATTGTGGCTTTTGGATAGACCTTTAATCTCCCAAAATGCTGGTGATCAATATATATCTCATTAAATGGTGTATCTAGATATATTTCATCAACATTGTTATCTAGTAGTACAGGGATAAGATTTTGGAATCCTATACACCGATAGGTCACGTACTTTATAAAGGTCTCTAGAGCCTTGTCCTTAAGTTTCTTGTGCAACCCGAATTTCTCTAATTTCTTTTCGACTCTTTTTTCTACAAGTTTTCGCATTTCAACTATAAAATCATGGAAGCTGGTTATGTATCTTAAATAAGCGGTTTTTTTGACAATTCTCGCTAGTTCGTACGTTAGCAAAGCCCCTAGTACTTCTATCTCTTTATCTAAGAATATTGAATAAACATATCCCGTAGAATCTTCATAAATACAACAATGGAATAAGGAACCAATATAATACGAATGTAAACATTTGAGAGGCAATAATTTCACCAAAAATAATAAGGAGAATATCCTTCGAATAACCCGAAATAACCATAATCTAACGCAACTTGCAAAGATATTTTTTGTAATGTCGTAAGACTGTGAATTGACTAATTCCTAAAAGATCTTCAAGCATTTTTGCTGAGATTAATGGTCTTATATTAAGTTCTTTGCAAGCTACTTTATCAGCTGCATAAATGCATATTGCTGATAGAACGGTTCTTGATTTACCAGAGACATCCTGAACGTTTAAGCTATTTAGTATTCGAAAGATGCTAAGTCTGAGTAGCCGAATGTATGCTGGGGCTTTTTCTCCGAGGATTTTTACTGTTCTTTGCATCATAGATGGATGCTTGAATAACTTAGGAAGCGTTTTCATAACGACTTTCTTTATCTCATCTTTTGCATCTAGTTCACGAAAAATGTACCTAATATCGGATAAAATTAATAAGAGGCGTTTCATGAGAATCCTTTTTTTCATTTTCTTTTTTGCGGTCTCTACCAATCGGTATAACGTATATTTATTAATTCCTCGTTCGCGTAATACTAACCATAGAGTTGCTAAGGATAATTCATATAATGTCGAAGAGTACTTCTTCTTCAGAGGTAATAATCTCAATGCGATAGAAATTGTCTCTTGTATAAGCGTATATAATGCATGGACATCCTCTCCAAGTTCCCTAAGTAGATCAAGCAAGAAGGTTCTCATTCTAAAAATTGTCAACTTACTGATGCTTAGATTATTAATAACAATTAATGAATCGCTGTCAAAGAAGTAAAGTTTTTTCTCTCTTGGGGCTAAGGACAAACTGAATCACCAAAATTTTAACTTTCATATTAGTATCTGAAAAAGAAAAGATATAAGTGGTAATAAACGTAAATGTCCAGAATTAAGGGTAAAAAAGTACTTAGAACTAAGATTTTTTGGTAAGAGTATGTTATTGGAGAAATTCAGATGTTTAAATAATAAGCCAAGAAGGAAACTTCGTAGGTGTCAGTATGTCCCTAGCGGCGTATAGATTGGCCCTAAAAGAGACAGAAGAGCTTCTCAGGGATATTATTAGAGTTACAAGAAAACGAGTGGCGCCCGATGCCTTATTTATTCTACTTCTATTAAGAAAGGAACTATTAGATGAAGAATCTTGGGAAGATTTTCTAAAAAGTCTAAGAGATAGCACAGTGCAAGTTGAAAGTAATACAATTACTATTGAAATTCTTAAACTGATACTAGAAAGATTTTCGAGGATCTCTGAAAAGCAAAGTAAAGCTAGTAAACCATATGCTAGAGAGAATAACCTACCGAAGAAGCAAGGGCGAAAAGTTATACAAAAAGTAGTTACTAGCAATAAGAAGAAACCACAATTAGAGAGTCTTATCAAGAAAAGTATTGAAGAATACCTATTAGAAGATAAGGATATTAAAGAAGTTCCTGAGGAGAAGAAACATAGAAAATCAGAAGTGAAAGAAAGAAAACAGCAACTAGAAATATCAATTAGGGAAGAAAAAGAGGATAATTTCAGTGAGAAATTGCATCAAAAATTAGAGAAAAAAATACAAGCTGACATAAGTGAAAAGGAAAGAACGGTGCTTCAGATTGAAGTTATTAAAGTGCCAGAAAAAATAGTAGTCGAAGACTCAGCCGAAATTTTTAGACAATATTTTGAGGATCGCTATCATAAGATAAAAGAGATTCTTCTCAAACGAAATTATGGAGTACAAAGAAATTATAAATTAAATGGAATTGAAAAGACTAGAAGAAGCACTTACGTGATAATACTTGTTAAAGAAAAAAGATATGATAGAAAGAAAAACATTGGGATAATTATTGGCGATACGCCAGAAAAAGAAATTAAGGTAATAGTCCCCTTAGAGAATGAATTAAGAACAAAATTCAATTATGTTTTACTGGACACTGTTATAGCTATAGAAGGTAAAACTAGAGACAACAGGAAATACTTAATCGCTGAAGACATAATATTCCCAGAAACTCCTATTTTAAGGGAACGCAATAGAGCGCCATTTCCGACTAAAGTGGCATTCATATCTGACATACACGTAGGAAGCGCAAAATTTCTACGAGAGGAATTTCTCAGCTTTATAAATTTCCTAAACCAGCGTGTAGAAGACGATGAATTAAAAAGATTAGCTAAAGATGTAAAATACGTGATTATCAATGGAGATCTAGTCGATGGAATAGGAGTTTACCCAGAACAAAAAAGTGAGCTTGAAATAGTTGATATATATAAGCAATATGAGGAAGCTAGCAAGTTTCTAGAGCTTATTCCAAAGGATAAAACGATAGTGATAATTCCTGGAAATCATGATGCGGCGGGAAAATTTGTCCCACAACCACCAATATCGGAGAAGATAGCAGAAGGTCTCTATAGCTTACCTAATGTGAAGATTCTTGGAAATCCTGCGTGGATACGAATAAACGGAGTTAAGATCCTTCTTTATCATGGTTATGGTATAGAGCATATAGCAGCTGATCTTGAATTATCGATTCAGGAGCCAACGCGAATTTTAGTAGAATTGCTTAGAAATAGACATCTCATGCCTATATGGGGAAAAATTCCGATTATACCAACGAAAGAGGATTATCTCGTTATAGATGATGTTCCTGACATCTTAGCAATCGGGCATCTCCACATAGCTGATATAAGAATTTCCAGGGGAGGGGTAGTTCTCTTGAGTAGTGGATCTTTTCAGGGTCTAACAATTTGGCAGAGACAATTAGGCATAAAACCAACTCCTGGTATAGTTCCAGTTATCGATTTAAACACTTACGAGATTAACGTATTAAAGTGCGAAAAAGGAAATTGCTATCAAATTCAATAAGCTTAAACAAGTAGATTTATTATAACCATTAAAATCATTTTGCTAATAGATCGATATAGCACTGATTAAGAGATAATTTTTAAATAGCACAGAGTTAGTATAGAAAAGGCTCTTTTCTAGGGAGTTATTCTTCGGAGGAGGGCTTATGGAATGAGTTTTAATTCGAAAAAACCGATAGAGATAAAGTCCAATAAAGTAGAGATAGGGCCGCCAAGGTTAACAATCTATGAGATAGCCAGAATAATAGGTGCACGCGCAACGCAAATAGCCTTTGGAGCTCCTATTCTAGTACCCTTATCAAATGTTGATATAAGTCGAATGAATGAAGTCGACATAGCAAAGCTAGAACTTAGGCTTGGATTATTACCTATAACCGTTCAAAGATGGCTACCAGATGGGAGGTACCAGAATATTCCAATACAATGGTTAAAATATGAAGAAAATATCTGAGTAATTTATTGAGTGATCAAAATGAATAGTAGCGTGATAATTACTATAATAGGAAGAGATCGACCAGGATTACTTGCTGAGATATCTTCCATAATAAGCGAACTTAATGGGAATATAGAAGATATAAGAGGGCATACAATTTTCATAGGGCCAGGAAAGAAGATTGCAAATATATCATTGCTAGTTACAGCTTCTAGAGAGCCCGAAACTCTATATTTACGCCTAAGAAAAAAGTTAGAAGAAGTCGCTGAGAGATATAAATTGAGAATAACGATTTATCCCATATCGGACATTTTAGGCGAGTCTACTGAGGAGTCTCTACTATCCTAAAACTAAATTTGGGGCCTCTTTTCATTTTACCCGAAAGCCAATCGTTAACGCCTTGCATGATCTTATTAACTAGATCTTCTGTGACTTCATCTTCTTTTGAGAGGTCGATCTTATTTTCCTTCAAAGCATTGTAGAAGTTATATAAAGTCCAAGCAATATAGCGACCCAATGGGTGAGGGTGCTTTCTACTAACTTTTCTAAGTGGCTCAAACACGCGTTTCAAATTTTCTTTGCCAAGTTTTACTAATCTAACGCCTAATTTTTTAGCGAGTTTAATGAAAAAATCACTGTCCTGCCTTATGTTATAGTTCTCAAGGACCTTTTCTAAGGTTTCCTCTGAGCCATCACTTATGATTACAACGCCTTCTAAACCCCATTTGAGCACAGTTTTTCCTAATCTGAAACATAATTGATCTAGTATGTGATCATTAAGCATTTCGTTCTCATTTAACTCATGGACGGCTCTCCCACCTCTCTCTAGAATGACCATATTTACTTGTCTTGTCCATTCTGAAAGCTCCTCTCCGCGAACAGTCTTCTTCTTTTTAACACCTTTAAGGTTAATGATTTTATAACCTCCCGTCTTCTTCTCGACCTTATATTTCCTCGGTCTATAACCCGGGGGGCCACTTTTAAGAACCTGTTTAAGACCAGTACCGGGAATCCCTTTTAGGTGAGGAAAACCAGCGATATCGCTTCCACCGCGAATCTGAAACTTGTATCCTGGAAAGCCTATCGAATCCCCTTCTATAATGTCGCCAACTCGCTTACTATAGAAAAAGGTCTTTACATTTTCGTCCTCTATCTCAAACTTAACCGAAATACCAGTGCCCAAAAATGTTGAACTATCATTAATTACTAACTGAAGAGGATGAGTCTTGCGCGAGGACATGGTATCACCACCAGCCGAGACCGGGCTCTATTCCCGGCTCAGCACATAACTTTAGAGGTAACAGTAGGAGAGTATTAAAATATTTTTCCTTACCAAGACTAGAAGCTTCTCTGTGCTTTTAATCATAATGATCAGAAAGTATTTTAGGAAAGCAATAAGTTGGAACTATTCGGAAACAAAAGTGCTGTGTGCAAATAATTGGTGAGAATGGTAATCCAGTAAAACCTTTGGAATGGAATCACAAACTATACAATTTATATTCACTAGCCTTTATTGAATCTAAGCAATAGTACAAAGGTGATAGTAATGGGTAAGCGCATAAGAGCTCAAAGGGTAGGGAGAGGAACATCAGTATACAGAGCTCCTCCAGGAATAAGAGTAGCGGATGTAAAAATCCCAGACTGGCCAGAAGCTATGAAAGATGTTGCCAGAGGCACAGTGCTTAAATTGTATAAGGAACCCGGAAGGTATGCCCCACTAGCATTAGTGAAGTTTGTAAGAGCCAATGGAGTGATAGAAAAAATCTGGCTAATAGCTCCAGAAGGATTATACACGGGGAAGGAGATTCAAATCGGAGAGAATGCGGAAATCGATATAGGGAACGCGCTACCACTAAGAAAGATTCCAGAAGGAACACCCGTATATAACATAGAGATAAGACCAGGCGATGGAGGAAAAATAGCAAGAGCAGCAGGAACATACGCAATAATAAGAGCCCACCACGCGCACCTAGAACAAACAGAACTAGAACTCCCCGGAAAAAGAATAATAAGGATAAACTGGAACAGCAGAGCACAAATAGGAATAGTAGCCGGAACAGGAAAAGACGAACTACCACTAGTAAAAGCAGGCAACGCCTACCACAAATGGAGAGTAAAAGCACACAAATGGCCAAGAACCAGAGGAGTGGCGATGAAAGGACGGGAGTCCCACTACACACTCGTGGGGGCTCCCGTCCCATCAGTGCCTGTGACCACCCCTTTGGAGGCGGGCGAGATCAGAGCCCTGGCAAGCCCAAGAGTGTCTCGCGACATGCACCACCTGGCAGAAAAGTTGGAGCTATTGCTCCTAGGAGAACGGGACGCAGAAAGAAGTAAGAGTTTTGCAGTCGCTGCATTAGTATATTAACGAATTGGATGATAAGTTTCTGTTCTCATTTTTTATTATTTTTTAATTATTTACAGTTTTTCGTCAGGCATATTAAGCAGACATCTCATAAAAAACCTTTAGTTTTCTATCTTAAGACACATCTCAGATTTTATAGGAAAAGTGATAATAGTTAACATCATTGGGAACAAGTTTTTTTCTCTCTTAAGTTCCGTCTGAAATACATTAATCTCTGAATTGATGTAATGAAGGATAATACAGAGATGACCAGAGCTACGTAGTAGAAAGTGCCTGGTAAGTATTTTTCCAGAATTAGACCAAAGACTATGGAAGAAATTTTCTCTTTTCTCTCGAATAATCCAACACCCTGTGCTGATATACCCGATACCGCTTCTCCTCTTGCTCTTATGTAGCTGGGCATTATCATAGTAAAATACATTAGTGTTCCCAACCATCCAGTTACATAGCCTCCAAGGATTAAACCAAGGACTATCTCAAACTCAACCGTTCTATCGGCGAAGTGGTCAAGTATTTGTCCAAATTCGCTCACTTTTCCTGTTGCTCTTGCTAAGGATCCATCTAGAATATCCATAAAAACTGCAAGTAATAGAGTCGCGAGACCGAGAAGGATTCTTCTCTGCCATAAGAAATAGAGAGGAAATAGACCAACTAGAATTGATAAGATTGTAATCTGATTCGGAGTAATATGAAGTTTCGCTAGTGCTCGTCCAAGAGGGAGAGTAGTTCTCTCATACCATTCCCGTAATCGAGTCATCACTCTATCCTCCTGACTTTCTCGATTAGCACTTCAAAACGTTTAATAACTTCTCCTAATTCCAATCTAAAATGAGGCCCCGTAGTTTCTACCATAAAAGATGCTGCTGCTGATGCAAAAACGCCTGCTTCTAAAAGATCTTCGTTTTTGAGATAATAGTACATGAAAGCACCCGCGTATACGTCTCCGCAACCCGTTGGGTCTCTTTCAATAGTTCTATACGCAGGTATATGATACACTCCCTTGTCGAAAGCTATAATTGATCCTTTCTCCGCTAAAGTGACGATTCCAGCGAATTTATTTAACAGATAAATCTTCTTAGCTATTTTCGCCGGCTCCATATTGGGAAATAGTACTTCTGCTTCGTGCTCGTTTGGTTTTGTTATATGAGTTAATTTAATTATTTCATACACATCATCATTGGCTATTCTGACAATTCTGTTCTCTCTAATTTCTCTTATTAATCCCTGAGGATCCACGAGGATGGGAACGTCAGTCTCCCTAGTTAGCTCTTTAACAAACTCCAGGTCTATTTCTTTTAGGATTGGGCCAAGGATTATAGCTCTAGCGTTTAATGCTTCGGGTGGTACGTCTTTGAAATATATTTTTCCGGCGATTCCTAAGATTCTTAACTCCCTATCATTCATTGTCTCATCAAAGTATCTCAGATAGAAACCGCCAGTCTCTTCTGAAATAATCGGATATACCTTTACGTTATATCTTGCTGCAACGTGTGTAAAATCAGGCAAATAATCATTGCCTATTCTACCTACGATGCTCGCTTTACCACTAAGTTTTCCGATAGCTAAGGCGGAGTTCGTGCTACAGCCAGATAGTACACGTCCATTAGTCCTTATATATGGTGTTATTATTATGTCATATACGGGATTACCTATTGCTGTAACATCTAACATCACTTCTTCACCAATTTAAGAGCACCTAGCTTATGGAAACATCGGTCGATATCATCATAAAAAATTTCCGAATAATGTAGTAATCAACGGCTCCACTCGGTGCCTGAATTACTTCCTTTTACTAATGACAGATGGTAATGTGGAGATTATATAAGCTAGAGACATCACAGCTAGGGTCGCATACACAAATGATTGAATAAGTGTACTTTCAAAGATATATCCGCTAGCAAGACGCGCTATAATTTGAGCCGCTACGAGGAAGCTGCTGATAATCACAAATATTCCGAAGAATATTCTTAGAATAAGGGATGGTAGAAGAACGTATCCAAGGAAGCGTAAAGTAGAGGATACTAGTTTTCGACCCGTTATTTGAGGAATGATCTCTGGTCGTTTCTTTGACATCTCCTCTATGTATCCAATTACTTTTGAGGTAACATACAGCGATGTACCCTCGCCTAGAAAGGCGTATCCTTCATAAGCATCCCGTAGTATCGTAGTAGCTAAGGGGCTTAGGATTTCGGTGAAATTTTGAGGAAGAGATATCTCTATTTTCGCTCCCTTACTAGATTCCTTTTGTATGCGCGTTAATTGCCTAGAGATTCTCTTATGTTTTTCGGCAATAGCGTTCAATTGTTGAGCAGCGTAGGCTAAATGGGCAGATAGTTCTACATAGATGAAGAAGTAAAGGATAAAGATTATTTCTCTTAGACTTAGTAAAGTTGTTATTCCTTCTAAGGAGAATACAGATTGAATAGAGGTGTAAGGGAATTCCTCTAACGAAAGAGTTGGAGTGAACATAACTCCTAAAATGTATGCAAAAAGCACTAATAAGCAAGCATTGAGTAGCTTTTCATATCTTAATGTTCTTGAGAATCCTATTATCGTGAGAGTGGCAAGTATGATAAGTATGAGTACTGTTGCTTCTAACATTTCTAAGTAATGCTGCAATATAAACTCAAGTAGAAGAGCTGGATTAGTGAGTAAGTCCGTTGATGGCTGGGTATTAAAAATTGTTATGAAGTAAGCCAGTAGAGTGCTAAAGAATAATTTTGTAAAGTCAGCATTAGGTGAGAGAAGGTATACCACGAACGTAATTAAGTATAGCAAGATAAGAATTAGATACATTTTCAATGTCTGAAAGAATTGAAGCAAAAAAAGCAATGGCTCAAAACCAATATTTAACACGTTAAGAAATAAATAAACCAGATATAAACCACCGAAAAAGAGAATTGCCTTTATTAAAATTACGAATGCAAAGAGAATCTTTCTTTCTTTGCGAAGTCTTTCGGTTAAAGGAGATAGTATACTCATATATTGCGTCTCCTCCTACACAATAGCAATACTTCTACCTTTTGCCCTCAGAAATACCTCTAGTGTCGCGGCCAAGATATCTTCTGGTCCTACATCTATGACAAAAACTCCATATTTAGCTAATTTTTCTTTTATTTCATAGCGCTGTTTCATGTATTCGGCTAAAGCAATTTCCTTTAGAGCTTCTGTGTATTTATCTCCATATAAGCGTTCAAAAAGAGGACCTATGGGGGCTATTATTATAGGGTAAACTTTGTGAGCTAAGGCTATTCTAATGCCCTCCTCTATGTTTGAAGGGTCTCCTTCAAGGTCCGATATTATCACTGCTAATGAAAATCTGGGTTCTCTAAGAATGAATTCTCGCATGGCTATTTGGAGGTTAGAAACTCCTCTCGGTTCAAGTCTAGCCATTTTATCTAGTAGGTTATAAAAATGGCGTCTTCCTCTACGAGCTGGCAAAAAGTCTATTAATTTATCTGAATAAGCGACAAGGCCAAAGAAATCTTGTCCTCGATTAGCTATATAAGCAAGTAAGATAGCAGCTCTTGTTGCATAGTCAAGCTTGGTAAATCTTTTAGAACCCACGCCCATGCTTAGGCCACAATCTATGAAAATATACATCTTTACATTCTTCTCGCTTTCATATTCTTTTACGTATAACTCTCCTTTTTTTGCTGTTGTCTTCCAATCAACGAATTTTAGACTATCCCCTATTTGATACTTCCTTAAGCCCCAAAAATCGTATCCATGGCCCTTCTCTCGCACTCTGTATCGTCCAAATAGTAATCCCCCATACATCTTTTGGAGAAATTCAAATCTCCTAACATCTTCATACGAAGGATAAACAATGATCTCCGTTTTATTTTCTACGAGATGTTCTTTCATGAATAGGGATACCTTATCCTGAAACACAACTTGCAAAGGTCCAATATAGTAGACACCCCTAGTGCCGCAACGAAGGACATAGGAAAATGTAACCTCTCCCCTAGGAGGAAGTGTGAGTGATGCGTAATTTTCTCCAAATACTATATCAAATGTATCGGGGACAATATCGCTGATAAACAAGTTGCTAATCCAAAACATAGTTTTGTTTCTAATTGTTAGTTCAACTAAGACGAGATCACCTGCAAATCTTCTTTGATCAGAAATCTTTCTCTCTATCTCGATGCTTTCTATTTTAGCTGTCTTACTAAACGATATATAAGAAAAAAGGACACTAGATAGAATCATACTGCCTAGTATTAGTAGGAAAGGTGAGATAAGTATCATCGAATCGATATTTGGCACGAATGTCTTCAAATCAAAATGAAGTGTCTGGAGAATAAATGCATGAAAGTCTTTTAAACCATAGAAGGATAGTGCAAGAAGCTCTGAGGATGCACCTAGTAAGAGTAATAAGCCTCCTCTCTTAGTCAACAAGAACTTTTCACCTTATTCGGGAATACTTATAGATCGTAAGATTGAAAGTACTACATTGTCAGTCGTAACACCACTTAACTCTATCTCAGGCTTTAGGATTATTCTATGTCTTAATGCTGGAAGAGCAACATATTTAACATCATCTGGGATAACATAGTCACGACCTTGCATTGCTGCATAGGCTTTAGAGGCCAACAAGAGAGCTATTGATGCTCTAGGGGAACAGCCAAGTAGTACCCTAGCATCCTTGCGACAAGCAATAACTATGTCCCTTATATATCTCATTACACTCTCTGAAACATGGATTCTTTGTTGAACAATCCTTTGTAATAGCAAAATGGTTTTTTCACTTGTTACTTGTTCTACGAGAACGCGCTTCATAGTACGGTGCTTAAGCTTTATTATTTCGAGTTCTGTTTCAGAGTCTGGGTAACTAAGCTTGAGATAAAGCATAAATCTGCTGACTTGTGCTTCAGGTAATGGATAAGTTCCTTCCATCTCTATAGGGTTCTGCGTTGCTAAAACAATGAATGGCTTAGGCAACGGATATGTAACACCCTCTACTGTTACCTGTTTTTCCTCCATAGCCTCTAAGAGGGCTGCCTGAGTTTTTGGGGGCGCTCTATTTATCTCATCAACCAGTAATACATTCGTAAAGATTGGACCTCGCTTAAATTTGAACGTAGCCTCTTTTTGATCATAAATCATAGTTCCTATAATATCTGACGGTAATAAATCAGGAGTCATTTGAACTCGTCTAAAATCTAGTCCTAAAGTGGCTGAGAAGTTTTGTGCAGCGTATGTTTTAGCTATTCCAGGAGGTCCTTCTAGAAGAACATGACCCTCTGATAAGAGAGCTATGAACATAAATTCTATGACATCGTCCATTCCTATTACGGCCTTCTTAAGCTCATCTTTGATTCTTATCCATGTATCCCTAACAAGACTAACATCTATGTCTTCCTCTGTTCCAATTATGCTTTCTACTCGACTATCTTCCATAGATTATCTCCTCAGAATTGTTCTAATTTGTTTTACTTTCTCAACAAGAACAGTGAGTTTTTCCTCATTTATTTTTTGCTTACCATGTGATATTTCATCAAGAGTTTGAAGAGTTTCCTTAATATCTGATGCATACTTTGCAATCTCGGGATGATAAGCAAATAATTCATCAAGAACATCATCCAGCCTTTCACTCCATATACCATAGAGCCTTTTAATATCAAATAGAATCGAACTTAACAGCACTGATGCCATATGTCTATAGTTGCGGGAACGTTTATACCAGGAAATTCTGCTTTCCAGCCATGGAGAACCCAGCAATCTCTCTACTCTACTCATTATCCTTGGTCTAAATCTAGTTCTACGAGGAACATAAGCTAAAAGCGTAGAGATTATAGATAAAGGAACAGCGGGGGCTACAAGCCATGAATATGAGAGAAAAATAACGGCTTTGTATACGAGTGAAAATCCATACAATGGATCATATATTGCGTGAGAGAGATGGCTTTCATCAAATAACACGAGAGCAGGTTGATCCTTCGCGAGCCATCTAATAATGCTGGTGGAGAAATCGGCGTTATCAAACTCTTGCAGTTCTAAAAGTTTATTTGAAAAGATATCAGGATCAGATATCAGCACTAATCTACCCATGGATGGTAACTCTACTGCTATACCTAAGGAAAAGGGGATACCTCCCCATTCCCAAGGATCTGGTGTCATTTCTCCATTTATCGCTGAAGTTAAGTTAGTTTCTAGCCAACTATATTCAGTACTTGATAGTAATCCTATAAATCCTGGAAGCGGAGTAGTTATCGAGATCCATTGATTTCCATGGCGTATCTTAATTCTTAATGAGAGAATGGAAGGAAATGATGTCACGATCTTTTTCACGGTAGGGGAAAGTATTCCATAAAAATCATTAAAGTTTGTGATCACGGGATTCGTTGGTGTTTTATAGAAGCTTCCTGCATCTACCAATGTGGCTGTGGTATTAAAGAATATGCCCTCAAAAATGACATCTTGAGTCCCTTGTAGGAACTTTTGTGAGAGACTTATTATTGTCCATACATGTTGGAGAAGAGAATTTGCTTTCGAGAAATCATCAACTATCAAAACACCATTTCCACGCATGAGGAAGTCTAATATTGTTATCGCTTCCTCGATTGTGAAAGATAATGTAGGAGCTATAATAACTAGAACAGAACTTTCGTTTATTCTTCTGAGAATATTCAATGAAGACACTATTATCTTCGTCTTAAACCCAGAATTTTCCAACTCTCTCCTTAGCAAGGATAACCCATTCTCTCCATCATTTAGTATTGAAAATTGAGCAGAACCGACCATTAGGTTAAAGTAACCAGCTAGAATAGGATACGTAGAAAAAACAATGGCTAAGATAAACACTAATTTGACAAAGCTTAATTTTTTCATTTCTCCTCACTGAGTATTGTCTGTACAGAATTTATTAGATTATCAATTACATTTATTGTCTCTAAGATATCTTTCTGATGAGGTTTCTTTAATCCATAAATAACACTCTCATATAGCATACCTAACTGAGTGATCATCGATAATAATTTCTTGTCTTTAATTTTCTCTGAGTATTCTCTTATGATTTCCCTGAGTGTCATCCAGTTCTCGATATGTAAGTTGAATTCCCTTGAGAGTTCTATAAGAGCTTTTCTAATAGTCAATAATCCACCTATTATATCATTTCCTAGTAGATAATTTTTAGCCTCCTCAAACAAAACTAACCACTCTGGATTCTTTCGAAAGATTTTTCGGATATTTGTTAAGCTAAGCTGGTATTCCCGTGTAGCAATCATCGAAGCAATGCCTATAATTATAAAGGCAAAGAGAATATAATAGAAGGGTCCTCGAATAATAAATTGTTGTGGTGTCTCTTCGAATTGGGGTATTAAATCAATGGCTACGGATATATTGAAGTCTGGCAAAGTTACTTTTAACAAACTTTCATTTATTAGCCTAAAAGACCAGGAAAGTTCCCCGTTCTCATTTAAGTGGTCAACATATGTTCTATTAGCGACACTTACTATGACTAATGCTTTGGGTATTGATTGATTGAAATCATTAAAGAATTTGAGCTTTAATATTAAGGTCGTGTTAGAAGGTACACTTAACGATGTTTGATTATACGCTAGTAAATTTCCTTGGCGATAATTCCATAAAAATAGCGTGTCATTTATGTGTACCTCTAAAATAAGAAAGTTATATACGGTGATATCAGCGTATACGCTATCCCCTATAAGCGTGTCATTAGAAACGACTGTTACTGATAACACAATATTAGGGAATGGGATATCATCGGGTAGTTTGAGATAATCATAAAAGTTGCCCAAAGAATCTGTAATAATGGTTTTTTCAGTTCTTATTTGGCCTATAGAGACAGTAACTAACAAGGATAAATTAGCAAGAGCAACTTGGTCAATTGCATCAATCACTGCTCCCGTATAGTATATTATAGATCCAGAGCGAACCATTCTACCAGTTCCGTTAGTTGAGAAATTGATAATTTTGGCCACCGTTTGAACATAAAGAGTTAGGTTAGTACTAAGATCCACGGTTGTTGGGTTGAGATCCCTTGCGTAAATAAAATATTTCCCAGCCCGATAGGTTTCATTGATGATTAGTTGTAAACTAAACGAGCCATCATCAGCTGTTGTTATATTGAACACTCTGAGGAACTCCTCATTATAGATCACTATAGAAATATCAGCGGTTGTAGGGTCTCCAGTCACATTATAGAATTTTCCATAGATTATTACGATATTCCCTAATCTACTAGCATGAAAAACATCTACCAGTGTGCCTTGCTGGAACGAGAGATCTATCTTATTAGCTAAATAAACTTGTACGGTTAAGTTATCAGAGGATTCTGGAGGGCCAACAACAGTGCCGTTTGAAAAGAGAATCTGACTATCAGTAAGAACGTAAGGAGTTATGGTTTTTCGGACAGTATCTATGTGAAGCGTGGCAGTAACATAATAATTACCAGGATCGGTGAAATTTACTGGAAACGTTACGTAACCACTAGTAGTATTAACCAAGAAATTATTAAGAATCGTGTTTTCTAGTGCGACCGAGATATTTAGTGGTAAAGGTCTTCCACTCACTAATGTTCCATTATCCCAAAGAACGCGAGCAGTACATGTAGTATTTTTCATGAAGAGCGGGACTAAATTTGCTGAAGCCGAAAGGGTCACAAAAACACGTCCATAAATCGTTACGATATACGTAGAGTTAGCAGGGCCATACGGTTTTTCTATATCACCAGGAAAATGCACAATTAGTGTGGAATTACCAAGGGGTGCATTAATCGGGAGAGTAACACTGAAATAAAATCTTCCCTGCGAATCGGTTGTGTTTTCTGCTAAGAGGTGATCATTATCTATGACATTAAGATATAGATAAACAATAGCCCCAGTTATTGGCTCTCCAGTCGTACTATCAAGGAGTGTACCAGTAATTCTTACAGCATCTTCTCCACGAACATACGCTCCAAGATAATTATCCGCCGCTGCTTGGGCAATAGTATAATGAGTCACAATAATTGATCCTAAAGGGGATAGAGAATAGTGGTGATGGCTTGCTTCTTCTTTATTCTTCTCAATCTGTATAGTTCTGTCATTATTAGGTGCGTGAATCATGAAAGATAACACTAGCATACTTACGATGATGAATTTAATGGCTTTTCGCATTCTCTTTCACACAATAGTTGCTTTTTGACCCTGGAAAAATCTTTCGAATTTTGGAACTATTAAAAGGTAGAGTCAGATTTGTAGTAATTTTTTACGCTTTTACTGGGTTTTAGGAGGAAGAATAGAAGACCGCATTATCCGCTATAAGTGACTCTATCGCCTTCAATCTTTAATAGTCCTTCTCTAACAAGTTTTAAGAGCTCCCTCTGGAGTTGTAATTTATTTACGCCTAGTGTGGCTGCTAGGGAGTCTAGGGGAATCGACTTTAAGTCCCTGATTATAAGGAAAGCCTTTCCGATAAGAGTCTTCTCTAGAATTTTTTTCAGCTCTTCTAATGCTTTAGTAGAATCCTTCACATTATTTTCTAGTTCAGCTAGTTTAGCTTTTAATTGGTTATTTTCACTCTCCAATCTTAATGCTTTAGTCCTATACTCCTCTAATTCCTTAACAAGTTCTTCTTCTCTCTTCTTTGCCTCTTCTATTTGCGACTTTAATACATTGATTTGCTCTTGGAGAGCTTTATTATCTGCTCTTAATCTAGCTATTTCTTTAGATTTTTGAGATAGTTCCTCATGGAGTTCTGAGAACTCTCTTCTTATCTCAGATAATACCTCATCGTATCTTAACCGCATTTCTTCTCTCATAGCTTCTTCTTCGACGACTTTACCAACTTCTCTTAGCCCCTTTAACTCGCTAAACCAACTTTCTAATAACTGTCTAACATTTTGGAGTTCCGCTAGTTTTCCTTCCAGCTCTCTTATTTTGGCTTCCTTTTCACGAAGTTGATGTTCATAGGTTTCTTTTATCTTACTTAATTCTTCTAAACCACCCAGTTCTTCTTGAAGTGTTTTTAATCTTCCTTCTAATTCTTTTATTCTTAGTTCTTTTTCATGAAGCTTCTCCATGGATTCTTCATACCTTTTCTTTAGCTCGTCATACTCAGCTTTTAATTCATTATAATCCTCTAATGGAACTGTTTCTTCTTTGATCTTTATGAGTTTCTCGCTAAGCTTCCTAATCTCTTCTTCCTTTTTGTTAAGTTCTTCTTCAAGTTCTCTTATTCTATCCTGCAGTTTCTTGGCATATTCTCTACTGATCAACGTCTCTATTTTTTCTCGGAGTTGCTTTATCTCATTGTCACGTTTGGCAATTTCTTTTTTCAACTCCTGAGTTCTCTCGTAGAATAGCCGTGTCTGCGTTTTCAATAGGTCTCTAGCTTTCTCTAACAACTTTATTTTTGTTTCTAGGTTTTTAAGAACAGAATCGTATTCGCGCTTGACTTTTTCTAGCTCATTACGCAGATCGGAGATTATTTTCTCTCTTTCAGCAATCTTTACTTTGAGATTCTTTATAGTCTCTTGTAACTCTGATAATTCTTGGGGAGGCGCTATGTGAGTGGCCTTCCTTAATTGTTCTATTTCAGCTTCTTTTTCTCTAAGCAACTTTTCAAGTTCTGTAACTTTATTCTTCCAGTGCTCTATCTCACTTAATAACTCTCTCTGTCTTTCTACGAGCTCATCTATCTCTTCTTTTGATCGTCTTATCTCTTCAGAAAGTAGAGAAGTGTATCCAAAGATCCACTCCTCGTATAATCTCTTGATGTCATATAGATCTCTCTGAAGAGTTTTTAAGCGGTCGTTTAATTTAGCATAGAGGGGTTTCACAGAGTTAATAAGAGATGTAAATATTTCCCTTTCCCTTCCAGATAGTACACGTTCAGTAACATCTTGGTACAATTTTTTAAGATGACGTTCCGTAAATCGTAGTCGTAGTTTTTCAGCAAAAGATCTTGCAATATCAGCTCCTAATTGTCTAAGAGCAGAACGTAAATCCATTAACTGAGAGCGTAGCATGTCTTTGAAATCTTTTTGAAACGTTTGAAGTGTTTGGCCAATCTCATCGGTTATTTTATTCATTTTTTCATGAAAGACTTGATCGAATGAGATTATCTCCTCCCCTGGGATCTTAGGAGTGAAGCCTTCCTCGATTTCTATGGCATCCGCTTTTATCACAATAGCATCTTTATTCTCTATGCGTTCCTTTTCAGCTAATCTTACTCCTGATAGTAATGACTCAATCAACTCTTCCTCTGAAATAACTTCTTCTTTCTCTTTTTTCTCATCTTTGGATGATCTCATAGAAGACAAAATTTGTCACCAGGGAATGATAACTACTCATAAAACTACAATTATTTTTTCAGATTATATAAATGAGTAAGAAGTCTTCATGAAATTACAAGGTTTAGAGTAAAGAGCGGGGAGTCTAGTGAGATGTAAAGCAAGACGCCAGATACCCGAGGATCTAAGGAAAAAACTGCAAGAAGATAAAAAAGATCTTTATGAGTTTTTCAAGAGGATCAAATTAGTTTCCGATCGTGTTTTAAGAGCCTTTCTTAGAGTCCCTAGAGAAGAGTTTGTGCTCCCCAAGTATTTAAGGTACGCGTATGTGGATGAGCCTTTGCCATTGATGGACGGTGCTACGATTTCAGCTATAAGCATGTCTCTTCTTCTCTGCGAGTATGCCGGATTAAAAGAAGGAGATGAAGTGCTAGAAATAGGAACTGGTAGCGGTTATCAAGCAGCTTTAATAGCCGAAATTGTATGTGAAAAAAATCAGGAAGGGGAAATAATAGAGTGCAAAGAGAAAAAACCCGTTTGCACAATAGAAATTTCTGAACGATTATACCGCTATGCGAAGGAAAACTTAGAGAGATTATGCTATACAAGATGTATAGAAATCATACACGGCGATGGTACATTAGGATGGCCTGACACCTCCAGAAAATTTGACGCAATAATCGTCACAGCTGCAGGCGATCAAATACCACCTCCCCTAATAAAACAATTAAAAGTCGGTGGAAAATTAATAATGCCTCTTGGGAAGGGATTTTGGCAAGATCTAATAAGAGTAACTAAAAAAGGAGAAAAAGAAGACGACATCCTCATTGAGAAACTGGAACCAGTACGCTTTGTATATCTAAAAGGGGTCTACGGCGTGGAAAAATAGAACATAACCTATACTATGCACAAAAGTAGAGTGTAGAGAGTGCTTTGGGGAGTAGGGATAGACAATAGGAGGAGATAAGAACATACTTAAAGAAGCGTTTTGGCGGGCCGGGCGGGATTTGAACCCGCGACCATCCGGTTTCTCTAGACCCACCAGAGTAATACTCTGGTGGGTTTAAGAGCCGGACGCTATGAGCCCGATAGCTCGGTCTACCCGGGCTGAGCTACCGGCCCATACTCTTCTAAAATATATACTACACGTCCTTCTGATTGTCTTTTAAATTTTATGCTTGTTTTCTGGTAACTTGTCTGCTCAATCATTTAAGAATAATTTCAGTTCATTCTTTTTAACAAAACAACTTTTCATTAAAGAATTTTTCCCGTATTCTTATCCTTATTTTTAGAATATATAACATAATCTTTTTTTATGTATTTTTCTCAAGCTTTTCGAAATTGTAATTTAAGTAACTAATTTAGTGTTTTGGGTAAGGTGGATCGTGGTGAAGCGTAATTTCTACGAAATACGTATTCATGGACGTGGTGGTCAGGGTGCATGGACTGCTAGCTTAATTCTTGCGCAGGCAGCTGTTATAGAGGGGAAGTATGCTCAGAGTTTTCCAGAGTTTGGACCTGAGAGATCAGGGGCACCAGTAACCGCCTATGCTAGGATTGGTGAAGAGCCCATTCACATGCATTGTGGTATAACAGAGGCTGATTATATAATTGTCATCGATCCCACATTGGTAGATAGAGCTAAAAGCGGTATTAGAGAAGGAGGTAAGATCATTGCTACGTATCCTAAACCACCAGAAGTCCTTAGAAAAGAACTTGGTGTTGACGAGAATGTTGAAATCTGGAGTGTTAACGCTGTAAAAATAGCTCTTGACATCATTGGTAGACCGATAGCTAATACTGCTATGTTAGGAGCTTTCGTTAAGGCGACGGAAGAAAAAATCATTAAGTTAAATAGCTTAATCGAGGCGGTTAAGAAAGTCCTCGGAGCGAGACTCCCCGAAGAAATTGTTGAAAGAAATATTCAAGCGATTAAGAAAGCATATGAAGAGGTGAAAAAGGCATGAGTAGCGAACTGAAAAGTTGGAAGGAAATACCTATTGCTGGAGTGCCCTTTAAGCCGAGTACGGAATATAAAACAGGAGATTGGCGAGCTTTCAGACCTGTTATCGATGATAAAAAATGTACTCGTTGCCTCCAGTGCTGGCTCTATTGTCCAGATATGTCCATAAGGATTGAATGGGAGCCAGATGGCAAGAAACCAAAGAGAGTATATTACGATTATGATCACTGTAAAGGATGTGGAATTTGTGCGAATGTTTGTCCCGTTAAAGCGATTACAATGATACCTGAGGGAGGTGAGGAATAATGTCCCCAGCCGAGCAGATTGATATGCTATTAAATGGTGATGAGGCGGCTGCCTGGGCTGCGAGGCATTGTAACGTAGACGTGGTTGCTGCGTATCCAATTACTCCACAGACAATTATTGTAGAGAGGTTCTCAGAATTCGTTGCGAACGGAGAGGTAGATTGTGAATTCATATCAGTGGAATCTGAGCACTCCGCCTTAAGCGCATGTGTAGGGGCCGCGGCAGCGGGCGCCAGAGCGTTTACAGCAACCGCTGCTAATGGTCTCAATCTGATGCATGAAATTCTATACATAGCTAGTAGTCTTCGTTTACCCATCGTAATGGCAGTAGCGAATAGGGCTGTTTCTGGACCGATAAACATTCACTGTGATCATACAGATGCGATAGGTTCCGCTTTCCTAGCTAGTTGGTTAATGTTTTTCTGTGAGAATGCACAAGAAGTTTACGATACTATAATCCAAGCATACAAAATTGCTGAAAATCCGCGCGTTTTATTGCCCGTTATGGTTAGTTTCGACGGTTTTCTGATAAGCCATACTGCTGAGCGAATAAAGATCTTCAAAGACGAGAAAGTAGTCCAAGAGTTTCTCGGTGGGCCCCGGAAGGTTGCTAAAATAAATCTCATGGGTAAGGAAGTCGAGTTGTCCCTGAATCCTAAGAATCCAGTACCGGTCACTTTTGGTCCTCTAGACTTGTTCGATTATTATTTTGAGCACAAACGACAGCAATTTGAAGCTATGGAAAACGCATACAAGGTAATCGAGGAAGTTCACGAGCAGTACGCAGAGATTAGTGGTAGACGATATGGGGATGGTTTTGTTGTGCCTTATAGAACAGAAGATGCTGAAATTATAGCAGTTGTTATGGGAAGCACAGCTGGTACTATGAGATATGTTGTGGATGAGATGAGGGAGGAGGGTATTAAGATCGGAGTATTAAGAGTTAGGACGTACAGACCCTTCCCTTACGACCGATTAGCTAAGTACTTAAGCAGAGCAAAAGTAGTAGGAGTATTCGATAGAGTTCAAGATGCTGGTCTAGTTGGCGGGCCATTATTCATCGAGACTAGGGCCTCATTATACGATTTACCTGAGAGACCAATTGTTGTTAACTATGTGTATGGTTTAGGAGGCAGAGATACAACACCAGAGATGATCAGAAGCGCATTTGATGAGTTAGTAGATATTGCAAAAGGCAAGATTAAGCCATTTAGGAGAAAGTATCTCGGTGTAAGAGAGTGAGGTGATGATTATATGGCCAAGACATCTAAAGAATGGACGCCTAATCTTTTTGAAATAGCTAAAATACCAGATTATATTCTCCCTGGCCATAGAATGTGTGCTGGCTGTGTGGCTCCAGTAATAGTTAAGTTAGCACTTAGAGCGTTACCTGATCCAGAAAATACAGTCATAGTTAATGCTACAGGTTGTTTAGAAGTAGCAACAACGATTTTCCCATACACAGCTTGGAAACGACCATGGATACACAATGCTTTTGAAAACGCTGCAGCAACGGCCTCAGGAGTAGAGGCTGCTTTTAAAGTCTTGAAACGTAAGGGAATTTGGAAAGATGAATTGCCTACAATCGTAGTTTTTGGCGGAGATGGTGGAACATATGATATAGGACTTCAGTCACTTTCTGGAGCCATAGAAAGAGGTCATAAGTTTGTATATATTCTATACGATAATGAGGCTTACATGAATACTGGTATTCAGAGATCTGGAAGTACGCCTCAGTATGCAGCAACAACAACGAGTCCAGCGGGTAAAGTTATTCCTGGGAAACTAGAGTGGAAGAAACCCATAGGATTTATAATTTCAGCGCATCACAATGCATACGTGGCTACAGCAAATCCCTACTACTGGATAGATTTCATGAAAAAGGTTAGAAAAGCTGCTGAGTACGACGGACCTGCATTCATTCATGCTATCTCACCCTGTGATAGGGGCTGGAGATTTGATCCAGGCATCTCTATGGAAATAGCAAGATTAGCTACAGATACCTGCCTTCATCCATTGTGGGAATTTGATCCAGAAACAAGAGAGTACAGAATAACAGATAGAAGCTTGTACCTTGCCAAGAATCCGGACAAGATTATTCCGGTAGAGGAGTACTTGAAAAGACAAGGACGCTTTGCTCACCTATTTAGACCAGTAAGAAGAGACGACTTAATCAAGCAGATACAAGATAGAGTTATGAAAGAGTGGCATTATCTTCTAAAACTAGCTGGTTTTGAATAACTTTCCCTTCCTTTTTAAATTATTTCTTTTTCTCGTAAAAAGAACGCTATCTTTTCAAGATCCTCTACAGTTAATTCTCTTACGCGTTTTTCTAAATTAATCGATTGAGAAAGCTGCGTTAAGAGGCTCCGCCAGGAATGTGTTTTTTGCCTAAGAAAATCTTTCATCACTCTTCTTACTTTTTTATTAGCTGATTGGAAAATTATCTGAGTTGTCTTTTCGTAAGTCGAAAAGTCCACTAGATGTTGTTTTCTATCTGGCCATATTTTTACAAGAACAGAATCTACTTCTGGGCGCGGGAAAAATACTTTTGCTGGAATTACTTTAATGATCTTTCCTTTTGCAAAATATCTAAAAGCCGCTGGGAGTCGCCCCCAATATTTACTTCCTGGTTTAGCGAAGAGTTTTCTCACGTATTCTCTCTGAAGTATCATCACTGCACCTCGAAATCTCTCTAGGGGAAATAATTCCCTAAGAATGCGTATAATGAGAGGCGATATTATATGATAAGGAGGGTTAGAAATTAGATAGTCTATTTCTGTGGGGAATGGTACCTTTAGAGCATCATCTTCTATCAGGATTATTTTACCACTCGCTAAAAGTCTCTGTAACCTGAATCTAAAAACTTCTATGATTTTAGTATCTACCTCTATTGTGAAAACCTTATTGGCTTTTTTTGCGATTTCTTCTGTTAAAAATCCGAAACCAGCGCCTATTTCCAATACGTAATCATTACTTGATACACCAGATATCTCTACTTCTAACTGGAGAATTCTCCGAGAAATTATAAAATGTTGTCCTTTTTCAGGTTTGAGACGTATGTCAAATAGCTGGCAAAGGTGTTGGATCTCAGCTAGCAAACTCATATTACCACTTCTTAAAAGTTCGTCATCCGTATTCGTCCGATGGTGGCGATCTCATCATTGATATTGAAAAGGGCTGCTTAGCAAAATACTGGGATATTATTAGTCTTTAATATAGCTTTTTTCTGGTGCTTAAGTTCTAGATAATAGCTATAAATCTGGTGGCATTTAGGCTTTTTTCCTTTGTTTTATTGCTAATAACATCTAAGGTGCTAACGTAATGCATCGCTATTTACTTGATGAATCAATATCATCAATAAAAGAGGAAAAACCAGAATCTAGGAAAAATGAGATGAAAAGTACTCAGCAACTATTTTCTCTTAGTCTAGAGGAGTTAGAAAAAATCTTGAGCGCGCTTCAGCGTATACTTCAAAATCTAGACATGATGTCAAATAAGCTCATAAACATTAGGAAGAAGCGAATTCTTATAGACTATGGTTTAGAAGATGAAATTCTAAAGAGCTATAGCTTAACGGGCAGAATATTTGAAAAAATTAGAGAATTCCTTAATCATGTGATTGAAAGCGAAAAAGTTGAAGAATATAGAGAGTTATACCTCAATTTTATACAAGAAGTGAGAAAAGAAATCGTAGATTTAGTGAAGTTCTTTATCAAACCAATAAAGAATCGATTTAAAAATCTAATGAGGATTTACGAAAAAATAATCCAGAGCGGTTTATTAGAAAACTTGCTAGATCAAGAAGATCTCCTTATCTTTATCTCTCAAGATATGAGACAACTTTGTGTAATTTCAGCAAAAGATCTTTACTTGTATGATAATAGGAAAGGGGTTAAGCATCGCATTCATCTTCCCGACGTAATAGAAGTTGAGCAAAAAAAGTCTCTATTTTTCCGTGGAACAGTGATTAAAACAATTAGTGCGGAAATAAAAATTCCAAATGCGTATTTAAAGGAGGTAATAGAATCCGCACTAGAGATGGTCAGAGAAGGAGACGTACTCTCCAGAGACGCATCTTTTTTCATAGCAGAGAAGAACGCCGTGAGACCTAACTTCAACGTTATACGTCAGGAATTTCTCAAATTAAAACAGAAATTATTGATAGAATCTAGTCCAAGTGAGAAAAGAAATGTTGATAAAGGAATTTCGAATGAGCAATTAGAGAAAAGGATCGCTGGTGGAATGGAAAGTACGAACATTTATAGGGCTAATACGAAAGTTATAACGCTGTTACTGAGAGAATTAGAGAATCTTCATAAAATGGGGGATATCGATTCCGAAACATACTTCAAACTTAAAGAAAAGTTTCTCAAAAAATTTGAACTTCTAAAGACCTTTTTATGAAGCATCTAAGCTCATAAACAGGAGAATAATGAAATGTTTCGATAGATTAAAAGCTGACCTATAAAGGGAACTTCAAGTGAGATGAGCGAGAAAGGATTTAGGAGGGTTTCTGAGAAAATAAGTACTGTATTTTTGTCGGAAATATTCCTACCATAATTCTCTCACCACTTCCTTAAGAGAGTATCTCCAGCAACGCTACGCATCTTTATGCTTTCCCGGTATTGATAAACGAGAGTTTCCAGCTAGAATTTTCTAAGTTGTTTTTGAATCGCAGTGTAACATTTCCTCTAAGTTTCTATCTTCGTTTACGGACCGAGGTAACTTCTTCGCACTCCCGTAAGGTTTATCTCTTGTAATAACTTTAAATCGAATTGCGATATGTCATAAGGAAGGGTGCTGTCATAAGGACGTTGTCTAGTAATAAATGGTTGGAATCTTTTGGTAATCTTTCATACGGTAGCCAGAGACTGGTGATTATTTGGACAGGAAAGTTATAATGGAACTATTAGACAAACTTATCCGTCCAGAATCTTACTATGCTGACGCAAAAGAGATTAGAGAGTTAAGGTTCAAAGCAATTAAGGCCGCACATAAATATCATTATGAGAACAACCAGTTCTATAGAAAGCATTGCAAATCAAAAGGGATTGGTGACGAAATAACAAAGAAAGATTTACCTAAATTACTAATTCAAGCGGAGGTCTATAAGTCTTACCCAATGGATTTCCCAGAGGAAAATGTTAGAGAGTTCACTAATTGGCTTAGAGGAGTAGCTAGCATAGATATTCCAGAGATTGAAGGAAAACCAAAATCTCTCGATGATATGCTTAGGAGATTCGACATGAAGGGATTATTACTGGGATTTAGCAGTGGTACATCTGGTAGGATGACTTTTCTCCCAAGAGATAAATTTACTCAAGAGATGCTTGTAAAATCCTACGTAGCAACAGTAGACGCACACGTTGAACTGGAGAAAGGTAAGGAGTACTTCATATTGGGAATTCCTAAAAAATCTTACCTACAGATAGCTTGGAACGGTAGAAGCGTAGCTAATGCGATTTCGCCTGGCAACGTATTTTTTGCATTCGAAGAATTATCGGCCGATATTGTTCGCATAAGGACTGGAAAAATCAAAAATCTCAAAGAGAGAATCACGCGTCGACTAATATCCTTTATGCTTCCAAGGGTTGAACGCAAAGCTGAAGAAAAATTAATTAAAAAGCTTCAGGAGTTTAAGAGAAGGAGAGTGATTTTCTTAGCTCCTCCGTGGATGATAGCCAATGTTGCTAGAAAGGTAATAGAAAAAGGTATCGATGCTAGGCTAAAAGAAGATAGCATAATTGCTAGCACGGGAGGTTTTAAGGGAAGAAAACCAATAGACAGAAAGGAGCTTAACAGATTGATAGAAGAGGCCTTTGGTGTTAGTGCTGATAGATACGTCGACCTATACGGGATGACAGAGAGTAATTCTATTATCATGGAATGCTTTGCCGGGCATGTTAAACATTTTCCACCATGGATAGAACCTATACTATTTGATGACCAACTAGAGCCAATTGAACCATATGGTAAAACTGTTGGGCGGTACGGATTCATAGAGCCATCAAGTTTGTCTTTCCCAGGATTCATATTGACGGGAGATAGAATAACTGTCGACTGGGATGGTTGTGACCAGGATAACTTAAATGGGCCTGTTATTCTAAATGTTGAGAGGATTACTGGTGTTGAAGAACGAGGATGTGCGGGTGTTCTATCGAGAACGTTCGAGGGGTGAATGATGATATTAAAAGCTTTCTACCTTCCCCCCTCTCTTGATGATCTCGAAGAGGACTTCGAATTTAGGGAACTTGAGGTAGATGGGTATAGAATTCTTTATCCAAAAATATCGCCGGAACAAATGAAGAGAATTGCAGAAGCCATCAAGAATGCGGCTAAAAGTATTTACGAGAATAAGGATACAGAGTACTTAGCGGAAGTTATTCAAAAGGTTCGAGATCTTTGGATGAACCCAGATTACGAGAAAAGAAAGATCGCTCTAGAGATACTACCTAAATTAACGGGGTTATCAAAAGAGGTGATAATATATTACCAGTTCGGTACAATCAGAAAAATGAACAAAAATGTCGTGAAATTTCTATCAAATCTAAAAATTGACAAGAAGGTCCTTGATAAATTTATTCTACTAGAAGACGCTAATGTGTGGTTAAGAGGATACGCATCCTTTATGAATAAACTAAAATTTGGGAAAGCAATCAAAAATCTGAGAAGACCGAAATTAGTGACTTTCATAACCCCATCAAATGTGCCAGGGTTAATAGAAGCCATAGGGGTGTTGCTGAGCGTATGCTCTAGGACTGGAATGATTATAAAGACTCCGTCAAAACAACCGGTTTTTGGCCCCGTGTTTGCTGAATCTTTGAGGGAGATTGATGAGGAGCTTGGAGAAACAATAGCGGTTCTCCCATGGAAAGGTGGTGACAAAAACATTGAGGCTGTACTATTTCGGGAATCTGATGCTATAAGCGTAGTAGGGAGCACTGAAACTGTCTTGTCTGTGAAACGGAGAGTTGATGAATTAAGGAAACGAGGATACAGAATTAAGGGATGTTACCATGGTGGAAAATTTGGGTTAAGTGTCGTAGCTAAGGAATATGTGAGGAGAGATGTGGCAGCACTATCTGTAATTGATGGAATAGGGTACGAGGGGTACATGTGTGCGTCACCAGCGTTTGGTTTCTTTGTGGAGGATGATGGCACAGGATTAGCAAGAAAGTTTGCAAAATATATGGCAGAGGAAGCGGAATGGATCACGAAAATAATTCAACAATCTGATTTGTTCAGAAAATATAGGGAGCAAGAATTGCAAAAATACTTATCATTAGAAGCAATGGGAAAAATCGAAGTATTTCTTCCAGAAAACAATGGTTGTGCCGTAATATTTGATCCAGAACCCAAACTAGTGCCGGATGGGCAAAACAGACTTCTCAAAGTGTATCCAATAAAGAGCATCTTTGACGTTGTCCGAACATTGAAGCCTTGGAAAGAATATTTACAGACAATAGGTGTAGCGATTCCTAATGAGAAACTATTCGAATTTGCCGATAAAGTAGCGAGACTGGGTGTTAGCAACCTTAGAGTAGTTGGCACAGTTACTTTACCTAGGCTGGGTGAGAGTTGGGATGGAAATTATCCTGTTCTAGAATTCATGCTTGATGAAGATTACGTACATTGGATTAGTATAAATGCTAAGGATATTGATGCTGAATTGGAGAAACTTAGTAATAATCTAGAAGCCCTAAGAGAAGGTAAACTTATTTCTGGGTGAAAGTATTATGACAGAAGTCCTAGTTACTGGAGGCACGGGTTTCATAGGTAAACATCTTGTAGAGAGTCTTATAAATGAGGGATACTCCGTAAAAGCGTTGGTAAGAAGTCTTGAAATGGCTAAAAAATTAGAGGAAATGGGGGCTAAGCTAGTTAAAGGGGATATTACAAAGCCAGAAACGTTGAAAGGAATAGCGAAAGGTGTCGAAGCAGTTGTTCATCTCGCAGCGTTAATGAAATTCCATGGTGTGAAATGGGAAGATCTGTATAGAGTAAACGTTCTTGGAACGGAAAACATCATAAAAGAAGCCTTAAGGGCGGATGTGGATCATTTCATTCTTACAAGTACTACCGAGGTAATAGGACCTGTTGAGAAGATTCCAGCTGACGAGAATTCCCCCACGAACCCGGTATATGATTATGGTCGTTCTAAACTCTTAGCAGAGGAGTTAGCCCTAAATTACTATCATAGAGAAGGATTACCGGTCACGATTATAAGACCATCGGGGGTCTATGGTCCTGGGGATCTATATGTCACGTATTCAGTTATCAGAGCTATTGCGAAGGGACTATTGAAGAGACTACCTAGTGGTGGAAATCATTACATTCAATTTGTTTTCGTTAAGGATGTTGTCCAAGGTTACTTAAGGGCGTTGCAACATAGAGATAAAGCTATTGGAGAAATATACATAATTACTAGTGAAGACTACTATACATATAAAGAGGCTTTTACAATAATCGCAAATACTCTTGGTGTTCCACCTCCAAGGGGATCCATGCCAGTATGGCTTGCTAAAGCGGTAGTATGGCTAATTGAGAAATGGAATGCCATTAAGGGAATTGATGATTTTGTGTTTCATGTATCCGTTGTTGAAGATATGTTAACAGACAGAGTTTATAGTATTGAGAAAGCTAGGAGAGAACTGAATTACAATCCTCGATACAAGTTTGAAGAGGGCATGAAAATAACGATAGATTGGTATAAGAAAATAGGTTATTTGTGAGGAATGAAAATACATTATGCGAGAAACATGATGTCTAATTTTTGAACAACAGCTTGGGGTTCTAGTTGTACTATTTACTGTCTACCACACTATTCTAATTTTTTATTTATCGCTTTAAGGAATCGTGGTTAATATCTGTTTAATAATTGTTGATAACCTTTCTCGAGCGTCTTCTCTTATCGCGATCATTCCATAGGTGGGTAGTCCTATTTCCTCTTCAATAATCGCTGGCGGCAATGCTTCAGGTAAGTCCTGTTTATTTGCAATAGCCACATATCGTGCATAGGGAGCTAGTTGGCGGATCTTTGGATAAATAACTTCTCTTGTTTCTTTTAGATTACTTTTCGTGCTGTCAAGTACGAGTACTACGATATCTGTGGCTTCAGAGACAATATCCCATGTTTTTCTATATCTTTCCTGTCCAGCTACTGTGAAAAGAGATATCGTGAATGGTGGGATAAGAACGTCTATATGTTCGACATCTGCAAAAATTGTTGGTGTGTACTCGGACGTTATTATTCCTCTCGCTAGTAGTCTTACCATAGTAGTTTTTCCAACACCACCAGATCCTACAAAGGTTATCTTAACAGGTATTTTACCAACGAGTTTCTCTAATTCATCAGAGAATTTATCAACTTTTTCTTCATCTTGAAAGCTTTCGCTCGAAATATCCTCCCCAAATATCTTCTTTACAAGTATGTTTAGATTCAGAGTAAATTCTTCTAATTCTTCCTTCCTATTAGTTCTATCGGCTAATACTACTATTGTATAATCGGGCTCAAATAATGCGCCTACGCGATATCTGCTTATAGTGATATCTTCTAACTGCTTACTGATAAGTTCCTTCATTTCGAATAATGAGTTTGTTATAAATGAAAGGTTTAGTGCATATTGTGCAAAGTCTGTATAAAATATCTGATTATCTAACGCATCATATATTGCTACGGCTCTTATCATCTACTTCACCAACTAATCATTTGGAATTTAACATTCAACAATTCTTAACTTATATTTAAACCGAACTGTTTAAGTGTATCTAGTAGAAGGGGATTTAACTCATTCAAATTAAGTTTTTCTTTGAATTCTTCATCGATTTCGATGATATCTTTTATTGTCTGAGCAATATCTCTAATAATTATCTCATTAGTTTCTTCTTTTGACCCGATAATCAATATTTCTAGAATCTCCTCTAGTGCTTGTTTAGTTCTTGTTACTATTTCTCGCAGAATTCTATAGAAAATACGCTTGGGTGTTTCAATATGGTAATAGTAAGCCTCCATATTTTCCTCTTCAAGGATTTCCTTTTCCACAGAACTAATCACTTCTAAGAATTTTCTTAGTTTCGATATTTTTTCGAGTAGGCTTTCAGGTTTGTTATAAGCCAAGACGACTAGATAATCAAGAGCAGTACTATAGATCCACTCATCACTAAGAGCATTTACCAGAATGTCCACTAAATATTCATCCGAAAATCCTTTCTTTACAGCTTCTCCAGCAATTCTTACGAGGGAATCCCTTAAATCCCATTCGTTTAATGAATTGAAAATAGACAGAATATTAGAACTCAACTCTGCTATAATGTCTGGAAAACGTTTTGATAGTTCTGTTAATAACTCAGAAGCATTAACCCTAACACTTTCTTCTTCCCCTACATCCTGCATGATGTTAAGCAATAATGTCGTAGTTCTTAATGCAAGAGCTCTGTCACGGACAAGGTTAAGCAATGCTTGTAAACTCTTTATTAAACGTGTTTTATTCTCTGCGGATGAGCATAACTCGTAAGCATCTAGCAGGGCAGAATACGCTTCTGAAATGAATTGAGGATAACGAATGATCGTCTTCATTAAAGCTTCTATAACTTTTCCTCGGATCTCTTCTCTTTCTAATGGATTGTGAAGAGCATTAATTAATGTATCAACTAATTTATCAATACGAACCTCTGGATGCCAAGATATTGACGATAAAATTTCTAATAAATTCGCCTTAATGTCAAGATTTTCGGCTCCTCCTTTAAGTAGTTTATCAAGAGCGATTTCTAGAAACTTATTTTGAAGATCTGGGAAGGGATTAATTCTAATGATCTTAGAGAGTTCCCTAAGCAATTTCATCTGTTCACTCGGTTCAGAGGAAACTAAATATCTCTCATAGATTACATTAAAGAAGGATTCAGCAATTTCTTTGTGTTGAAGAGGAATAGGCAAGTACGTGGCTACGTCTAGTATCTCCGAAATAAGGCTTAGATCACTGGCTAGAAGCTCTGTTATGAGAGATTTTGTTGCATAGAGATTTCTGGAAAGGATACGGGCTATAAAATGAATAGTAAGCGATTTTATATCTGGTGGCGATTCTTTGAGCAGTTTCGGGAGTGCATCTTTAAAATCACTTATTATGTAAGGGAGGTTCCAGGCTATATCATTTAAAGTTCTTAAAACAGCTTTTCTAGATTCCTCAAATCTGTCTGTGAGCACGATACCTCTTAAAGTATCAATTAACTCAAAAACTCGCCAAGTCTCATTTTTTAGAGGAATTCGAAGAGCAGCAATATAGTTTGATAATAAGTAGTCATCTGCTATTAGAAAATCAGCCAATTTTTTCAAACGACTAATGAGGAAATCCAATACCACCGAGCTTAATCTTTGTGATCGCACAGAGACTTCGCTTAATACTCTTAGAAATTCTACTAGAACTACCTTTTCCTGAACATCTCCTGCTCGTACTCTGTACTCTATTAGTTCAATAGTTTTTGTTATACCAAGAATATTTGTTTCAAGTTGCTTTATGTCAGCATCGAGAAGACGTTCAAGATACTTACATCTTCGCTCAAAGCTTTCTTCTTTTCTAAGAATACCCTTTAATATACCTTGCAATGACATTGTGATCCTCTCAGTAGCTAAGCAATGATCTTTAATAAGGATCTTTCTTAAAATCAAACTGAGTTAAAATACTTTTAATGATTAACGGTTTTAAAGATAATTAATAATTGATGAAGTAGGCACATTTTCAGAACAAGAAATTTAGAAAATAGCAAGATATAAGATAACGATTTGAGTGCTTAAAAAATGGTTCTATTTTTTCTTGGGCCGTTTCTTTCTATGCGATCTGCTTCTTTTTGCTTTCTTTTTTGCTCGGAAAGCACGCATAAATTCGTGCCATTGTCGTAAAATTTCGTCCGCACCCATATACTATCACCCAGAGACTGGCTGATTTTTAATCCAAAAGTAATTTAAATAAAATGCGTCTCCTAAAGATTCATGTGGCAAGAGTTTATTAAAACATGAAATATACTGAGGGAAACTAAATGCTTAATGAAATAACCATTAATTCTGGAGAGAGAATTTCTGATAAAACATATGTATGTCCAGATTGTTTAATCCTGCTTACTCTCAGAGGCGCGCTGAAAGATAGCTTTATTCTAAAAGTCGAAAGTGAGGATATGGTGCAGTGTGATATTTGTGAAAGTGAAGCATCTTTTGTCGTTATACCTATAGAGAGAGGCATCTGGGTCTGTGATGAATGTTTAAATGAACGGGGTAAGAAAAATGTGTGGAACGATTTTGAAGTTGTTAACGAGAATAATGAAGAACACTGTGATTTATGTTTCAAAAAAGGGGCAAAACTAATAAAGCCAGCTATAAGGGGAAGTATAGATTTCAGTACATTAAAAGAAGGAGTTAGACGTTGAAAGACCTCCCGTCTCTAAAGATCGTCTTAAGGCAGAAAAAAGCTCGTGGTATTCCTCTCGTGTGGAATTTCTATACAGATATCCCATCGCTTCAAATAATAGCTTCTCCACGTACAAATAAATGGCTCGACAGAGTCAAGGAAGAAATTAGAGTATTCGAAACATGGAGATTATTCAATGCTAATGTACCTTTCAAGAATCTCCGTATCGCAAAGAATAATCCGCAAAGATTCCTTGTAGATGTTAATGTTGGTGAACTCTTTAATATGGGACGAGAATACTGGTTAACAGTAACAATAAACGTCCCAATAAGTTATCCTAAACATCCTCCCACAATAGGAGATCCTAGATGGGATAGAGAATTCATAATGATGCTTCGAAAGTGGACTAATTATAAACCTTTTTGTATGCCACCGGTTTTTAGAGCGTGGTGGTTTAATTTCAAAGGAAAAGCGGGAATTGCGCATTTTTTACAGGCTTTCATGGTTTTCTTAGCGGTGGCGGGTAAAAGCAATTTTAAGAAAAAAGATTTTATTATATATCACTAACTGAATTATGATTTGGTCCCTTACAGAATAAACCAACTTATTTTTTAAGAACAGGTACTAATTTTGTTATCCAGCAGTAACAAGATGATGAATCCCAGCGCTACTGATTTCGTGATGAGCTGATGGGCCGCCTGACGATCCAACGCCGGGGAAGAGAACGATGAAGAGGGAGTGTTTCGACTGAAAAATGAAGAATGGCACCAGCTCTGAGTTCTCCCCAGAGGCTCAGGAGGGAAGATATATTGAGAAAAACTCAACAACTTTTCTTAGAACTTCTAGACGCTATATCTTTTGTCTTAGAAAGTGTTCTTGATGATGAACGGATCCCTCCAGAATACATGCTTAAACTAAGATATATGCTTAGTAAACTGTCGGAAGCTTGTAGAGAGGGGAAGAAGGAAATCATATTACAGAGCTTTTTGGAGATTTATAAATTAAGTAGAGAATGTCTCAACTTATTGCCTTTCGATGAAAGAGATGTTGTAGAGGACGTGCTTAGAGAGTCGCCAGAGAGAATAAAGAGAATAGTGCAAAGTATTCTGAGTGATAAGGTTCTAATAAATACGTTAGGAAATTTTGCAGAAGCGCTTCTGCAGGAAATCTATGAGGAGGCAAAATAGTGGAGAGGCAAGTATTTGACTTGTTAGACGAGAGGTTGAAAAGTATACTAAGAAAATTTGGATACAAAAAACCGACAAAAATACAAGAATTAGCAATACCAGAGATACTTAGGAATCCTCGAGGCAATTTTCTACTCATCGCCCCCACTGGCGCTGGAAAGACCGAAGCTGCAATTTTTCCTATCTTACACATACTACTGAGTAAGGAAGGGATAAAAGAGAAGGGAATCTTAGTACTTTACATAACTCCTCTCCGATCGCTTAATAGGGATATTTTCAAGAGATTAGTTGAGATCGGAAATGCCTTAGGCATAACTATTGAAGTCAGACACAGCGATACTCCCAAGTCAGCGAAAAGTAGGCAGGCAAAAAAACCTCCTCAAATTCTTATCACAACACCAGAATCTTTCCAATCTATTCTATGTGGAAAGAGAATTAGATCATATCTGAAAAATGTTCGCTGGGTTATAATAGATGAAGTACATGCTCTTGTTGATAATAAGAGAGGTTGCCAATTAGCTGTGGGTTTAGAGAGACTGAGGGAATTAGCACAACGGGATCTATCAATAATCGCCCTCAGCGCGACTGTACAAAATCCTCGAGAAGTATTGGAGTTTATCACGGGAGGTAGAGGCGGAAAAATAATTGAAACAAAGGAATATAAAAAAATTCATTTGAAAATAGATGCTGTAAAACCAGAGTTATCCCCTGCGCCCAATATTTTCGGTCTCGGAATAAGAGTCAATGTGGCCGAGATAGCTCGAAAAATTGTTGAGTACGTAGATAAAGAAAGGGGTAAGGTACTGGTTTTCACAAATACAAGAGATCTAGCAGAACTACTTGGGCTTTATATGAAGAAATATGCACGCTTCCCTTTTGCTATTCATCATAGCTCTCTAAGTAGAGAATTAAGAGTGGGAATTGAACGAGATTTCAGAGAAGGAAATCTCAAATGTGTCATAGCTACATCCTCGTTGGAGCTTGGAATAGATATTGGAGAGATAGGATTAGTAATTCAGGTAATGAGTCCGCGACGTGTTGAGACAGCGCTTCAGCGAATAGGGCGATCTGGTCATAGAATATCGTTAATAACTCGGGGAGTTATAATAGCTTCGACAATTGATGATCTATATGAATCGTTGGCTATTGCTAGACTAATCAAGAAGGGGATATTAGAGCCTTTAAAAGTAATAGACGTAAGTTATGACGTGCTGGCTCATCAGATAATCGGAATTGTACGGGAAAAATATTTAGATCGAGGAGTTTATCCGAGAGAATCGGAGGTTTACCAGGTAATAAAAAGAGCATACCCATTTAGAGAGCTTTCAATAGAAGATTTCAAATGGGTACTAAACTTCTTAGAACAACGCTGTAGGTTAATTATTAGAGAGCGAGGACGGATAATTCTCAGAAAAGGTGCATTAAGTTATTATTTTGAGAATGTTTCAACAATCCCCTCCGTTTTGAAATATGACGTCATTGATATTGAGGAAGGAAGAAAGATTGGAGAAGTAGATGAGAAATTCGTATTGGAAACTGAAGTAGGAGATCACTTCCTTTTAGCTGGTATTCCTAGAGAAGTACTTGAGATTAATGCTGAGAAAAAAGCTGTTTTCGTCTCTCCTGCCAATATTGAAGCCGTTCCGCCTAAGTGGACAGGGGAGCTCCTTCCTGTCTCGTTTGAGGTGGCGCAAGAAGTTGGTAAGATCAGAAAAACTTGGAGGATAAATTTTGAAGAGACTTTGAAAGAGAGTTACTTCTCTCCCGTTGCTAAAAAATGGTTAAAAGGAATTGCTGAAAGTTATCCGAAGGATCGACCGATTCCGGACGATAAAAACATTGTAGTAGAGATCGACGAAATTAAGGGAATAGTAATTATTCATTCTCCTTTCGGTACGAACATAAATAGGACACTCGCTATTTTATTAGCTGCATTATTATCCGAGAATCCTAACTTTCCCATGACCGAGTTTGACAGTGACGCTTATCGTATTCAATTCTTTCTTTACCGAACATTCTACTTACGCGAGGATTTTCTTATAACAGCTTTAGAAGAAGCGTTCAATACCTTAATAGACTATGCTAGGGATCTAACATCGTTGAAGAAATTTCTGATAGAGATAGTCAGAGAAAATAAGCTTAACGAGGTAATGTGGTATTTTCTTCAAGTTTTGAAACGGTTTGGGCTCGTAAAAAGCGAGACTTACTTATCTAAAACGAAATTAGCGAGAATACTAAGTGAGTACATTGACACACCGGTTTTTGCAGAGGCTGTTCATGAGTATATTTTTTACAATCTAGATCTCAAACACACGAGAGAAATGCTCCTTAAAATTGATGAGGGGCAAATAAATATTTGGTTTGTACGTGGTCTCTCACCTCTCGGTATGGCCCTACCAGTAACGCCACAGGTGATTGTTAGGGACCTAGATAAACTAGTCATCAGAAAATATGAGGAGAGGCTCTTAAGAAAAGAAGTTCTCTATCTTTGCTTATCATGTGGTTATAAAGAGATTAGACCAGTTTCAGATGTTCTTCTTAAATGTCCGCGGTGTGATTCAACGAGAATTGTTGTTTCAAAGAAACATGAAAAAGAGTTACCAATGATAATTGATAAGCTTAAAAAGAAAATGAAGCTAAGTGCAAAAGAGGTTGAAAAGCTGATATTAGCTGAGCAAATAAGTAGATTCCTACAAACCTATAAAGAATTAACAGCAATAACAGTAGCAACTAGGGGAATAGGCCCAAAACAAGCAATAGAGATTTTAAAACGATATGCCGAGGATCGATCAGCGCTAATAAGAGAGTTGCGTAAGAGAGAAGCTGCGTACTTCAGGACGAGAGTTTTTTGGCAAAGATAGAAGAATCCGAAAGTGGACCGTTCATCATTGTATTCAGACGGTTGATCCTTCTTCATGCCATAATCTAATCGATAAATCTCAATCTTTAATAAGATATTGTTCCAAAACCTTAAAGAATTTTTATCTCTTCCCTTTTTTGGTGTAAGTATGGAGACCTTTAGAATATCGCGAGAGTTCATTCAAAGAAAGAAAGTTTTCATAAGAAGACTCTCGCAAGCTATCGAGCGTGGAGAAGTAGATGAGGATATTATACCCTTATTAAACATGATTAATCTTCTACCATTTGCATATACTACATCTTCGTGTTCTGGAAGAATACTTCTAATAGATATTCCTTACACGGGAAGCAAAAAGGATAGTGTAAAGGTTGCTCGTTGGCACTCACCAGTTAAGCCCGATGTTGTGTGGAATATTCTGGAAAATTACGAACCAAAAGGTATCGTGTGGCTAAAGTTGGAAGGTATGATCGTAGCTGTTGCAGTAAGCAGTATTGATTGGGCATCTTTCTTTATTAAATTAGCTAGATTTCTAGGTTTTAAGGATTCTGGGATCCGAGCAATCAATCATAATAAAGGGCACGTAATAATGGATTTTACTAGTACTGAAAAAATGTATTTGCCTGTAGCTACGAAATTTAATGGATTATTAGTCGAAAAAGAATACTTATATAGGATTATAGACATTGCGAATAACCTACTTGAAAGAACTAAGAACAGAATGAAACGATTATTAAAAGCCTTAAGTGTGCTTCATGAAATCATATGCAGAGAGAGAATTATTGAGCCTTCGAAGATAAATTTTAAACATTTTCGCGAATGCATAGAGAAAAAATGAAAGAGAAACGTCTAAGTACCCAGAGGGTCTTAGCTAGCAGTATAATTTTAATACTCTATAAGGCAACATGAATGAGAACATTATTTTAGCGGAAGAATTATGACGGTGACCCAAATGAAAACAATGTTCTATGAACTATCGCGAGAAGAAAAAGAATTCAGGGAAAAACTCATCAAGGAAATTCAACTCGTACTAAATACTGGGAAATTAAAGTTTGGTTTCAGAAATACTGTAAGAGCTCTTCAGAGAGGAGAAGCAAAAGCTGTGGTTGTGACTCTTAACACACCTAAGGAGAGAGACTTATATTTGAAATATCTATGCGCACTAGCAAATGTACCATATATAAAATTCCCAGGAACGGTTAAAGAACTCGGCGAGGTATGCAGACGACCCCATATAGTTTCGTCATTAGTCGTAATTGATCCTGGAACAAGCGAAATTATCAAACTGGGCAAGGTGCCAACTCTATAATCATAATTCTCATCTATGTATTAATCGGGGGAGGAGATTGGGAAAAGAACCAAACAAGGAACTTAAACTCGATGATCCCCGGAAAATTTTCATCTACACATTCTTTACAACGCTCACTGGGATCACACCTATTGACTATTATGAGACGAATGAGACAATATCTTTTTTAATAACTCCCGCTGACGCTAGAAAAATAAGAGAGAAAACGCTAGATATTGTAAGAATGCTTTCGGACGAGTTTAAGAAAAAAGTGGATATTATTGTCTATTCAGAGAATTTAGAGAAGTTTATTCAGAACTTATTTAAACCCGCTAAGGTAGAGAACGTATTCTCAAGATCTATGAAGAATGGGCGGAAATCTCTATTAGTTAAAGTTTCTCCATGGGACCGAGGTAAAGCACTTGGAAAGAATAGCTATAAACTGTATAGAGCCAGATATTTCCTATCGAAATATTTTGACGTAGAGTACGTTCGGATTATCTAGCTAACTTACCAATCAAAATATTGTGTTTAGTCTTCTCTATCTTAACAAAAACATCAGTGCCTATAGGTATTTCCTCAATAGTTGCATTAACTATCGTTATACAGAATCCCTTAGCTCTTCCAATTACCTCGTTCTTAAGCCATCCCGGGGCAACAACAGTCGCTCTAACTACTTCACCAATCTTAAAAGGAGCTTTCAAGCTCTTTCTCCTGTGAATACCAAAATCTTCCGGCTTTAAAATTAGCTTTACACCATATTTCTTTTCCCAAATCCGTAATTGCTTGTAAAAACGTGACCAACTCATTGCTTTCACATTTTTTGGTTTACGGCCTCTTTTATGTGGTATATATTTCTGTATTCCTAGGGGAGGCCAACGTTTTCCAGCCCCAATACGCAAAGCGAATTCAATAATTTTTGGGATCTCTGAATCGTTAATTCCTGGAACCCAAACAGGAGCTATCAAAAGATCTATTCCACTACTGTTTGCAATATACTCAGCAATTCCTAATACCTTGTCCAGATTATAACTTGGTGTATTTGAAAGGTACTTTGCTAAATCGGGGTCGAGAGAATCTATTGAGAGATTTATTCTAGATAACCCAGCAGCATCAAGCTCATCCACTAACTTCTCGGTAAGCAAAACACCATGAGTTTGAAGAGATATTACATCAACTCCTGGAGTCTCAGATAGCTCTTGCACCAGCTCTACAATTCTGGGATATGTCAATGGGTCACCAACGGTGTCTATGTGAGCTTCAATCTTTTTTGGACCCTTAAACATAACCAATTTCCTAAATTCCTCAACAAGATAATCAAGCTCGACGATATATTCTGTCTGCCTATTTCTGGATCTAGGACCAGCATCTGTTGCACAAAAAATACACGAAAGAGGGCATGTAGTAACTGGACGTACCTGAATAAGATTAGTGCCACGGTCAATCAAACCAAAAGCGATACAGCCCATTAATGGGATATCAGTTTCAGGGGTTATCTTAAAAATTCTTTTGCGAGTGTATTCTGCAAGAGGCTCCATAGCGTTTTCCTTACAAAAAATAAATAGTGTTTAATGAAAAACACTGAAAACGGAGTAGTGGATATAGAAAGTGACTATCTTCTCTCTTTCCGCTTTCTACCAGTCACTAACTCCTTAAGGGCTATGCCAGCTACTTTGACGACTCTGAACTTAACTCCTGGGATTTGGGGTGCCCGCGATCATTTGATCGCGGGCATGTCCCCCATTGATCGTCCCTGGCTGCCCCCTATCCTCTCAATGATTACCTCGTCGTGCTCATCTATGAATAATAATCCTCCATCGTAAGGCACGAAAGCTGTTACAATTTTTCCATTTTTCTTTATTTTTACTCTTACAGCTTTTCTAAGAGCTCCTGTTGGCTTTCTAGCTTCTATACCCACTTTCTCCAAAACTATGGCGCTTGCTTGAGGAGCGCCCTCTAGGGGATCGTATTTTTCTCGAAGCCTCAACATTCGTCTTCTATATTCTACATCAGCCCATCTCTGCTTTTTTCTTTTTCTTCGCAAAACTCTTGCAGCAAATTCACCACGTGGAGATTTAGTTACCATGAAATCCCCCTATCCAGAACCTCAGTAATATACTTTCCATAATCCATTCTTAGCAAATTTAAATATGTGTGTTGATTTCCTATAATTCTCAAACTTTTAAATAAACTCTTCATATGACTAGTAGTATATCACGTAATAGCTTAAAACAGCTGGGGGTCTTGATGAGCCAGGAAAACGAAAGCAATAATGAGTCACAAAGTGAGAAGCAGGAAGAATTATCTCTACAACCTGCTCTAAAGCTATTCGGTAAGTGGAGCTATGAAGGGATCACAGTTCGGGATCCGGGGCTAAGGGCTTATATTAATCTCAAACCCGTGTATCTTCCTCACACTTTTGGTAGACATGCGAAAAGAAAGTTCGGTAAAGCGAATGTTCCTATTGTGGAGCGACTTGTCAATAGATTATTAGCGCCGGGAAGAGAAAAAGGTACAAAGAAAATTGGAATGATGGGTGGCAAAAAATTCCATGCGCTAGGTATAGTTAAGCAGGCATTTGAAATAATTGAAAAAAGAACAAATGAAAATCCAATTCAAGTATTCGTTAGGGCACTAGAAAATGTAGCGCCTCGTGAAGAAACGGTAGAGATAAGACAAGGAGGTATTGTTAGGAGATATGCTGTTGACATTGCCCCGCAAAGAAGATTAGATCTAGCATTAAAATTCATAGTAGCTGGTGCAAGAAGACGAGCTTGGAATAGTCCTCTCTCCTTAGCGGAGTGTCTTGCAGAGGAAATAATTCTTGCAGCTAGAAATAGTATGGATAGCTATGCTATAAGAAAGAAAGTTGAGATCGAGAGGATTGCGGAGGCCTCGAGATAGAATGGGTGTTTACGCACGCTGGGATACGGAGAAAAAGCAATGGAAACTAGTTTTTTCATGTGATAACTTACTGAGGAAGTATGTAGGGAAATGTAGATTATGTATTAAGGCTAAGAAGCGGAGAAAATCCAAGAGAAAGGACATAATAATAATGTCTACTCATTTTCTTTTTCCAGAAACTATAGTAAAGGATTTTGTTCCTTGGGACTTTCTGGAATTTTTCCTTAGAGAAAATCCAGAAGTAGTCTGCGAAGTACCAGTAATTGGTGCGGAGAAAATAATTATTCTAACTGATAAGCATAATGTAGAAGATCGTAAAGTGCTAAATATCCTTACAAGAAGCGGAATTAAAAGTTTTGTGCATGAATCTAATAAACTCATAAAGGAGAACTATGGCCTCATATTAGGTGGATTTCAATTATCAAAGAATGTTCCTAAGCAGTGGCAACATCCACATATATATCTTATAGCATTTCCAAATTCTTTCCTGCCAGGAGGTTTTGAAAATATACTGAGGAGATTTCTAAGCTACGCAAACAATTTCCAGAAAAAACCTTATTATGTAACAAAAAGCGAGGATGGAAGCCAATTATATCTTTTGAATTTATCAATGGCGGGGGAAAAAAGGAGTATGAAGGAGATTATCGAAGCCGAACTCAAGGATCTCACAGAAAAAATCATAATCCTTATCAGATTAGCGCGGATAAAAAATATGTTAGGGATTATCATAAAATCGGGTAATAGTAATCGTCTCTGGCCTTTACGAATACTTTCGATTCTGGGAATTTCATATGAATGCGAATTAGATGCTGATTAGTTGATGATGATGATCCAGTTCGATGAGATAAGTAAAGAGATTCGAAATAGGGTGAAAGGGGCTTTAGGTGTAATTCTATTGGATTGGGATGGTTTCCCCATTTCTTCAGATATAAGAAATGATGAAGCAAGAGACGCTATGGCGATTCTTACACTTGACATAGTTAAAGAAGTGGTAAAATTATCTGATACTTTAAATGAAGGAAAGATCTTGACTTGTTCTGTTAGGATAGGTGATTTTAGTCTCTATATCATTCCTGGAAAAAGCGCTATCTTGGTAGTTGTTGTGAAAAAAGTAGTTAGTAGTATCAGGAATTAATTATTTAATGACTCCAAAAATATGTTATGGAGAGAGATTTAGAGAGCTTTTTATTTCAAAAGAGAAAATATGTAATTGCTTTCACCTATAGCTTGTCTGGAATCTCGCGCGAGCTCCAGGTCCACCGAATTTCTTCATCTCTTTTCGTCTTGGATCACCTACCAGCATGTATCTATCGTATTGTTTAAATAATTCCTCTATCCGGGGGTCATTAAAGTATCGTACTATGGCTCTTGCTATGGCTATTCTCGCAGCTTGTGCTTGACCAGAAACTCCACCTCCATGAACTCTAACTTTGATATTAATCTTGTTTCTAAGGGGACCTATAAGAAGAAGTGGCTCCTCAATGATAGCTCTTACCCATGGGTTTTCTATGGCCTCTAGTCTTCTACCATTAATTCTTACGATGCCTGTACCTGGCATTATTACTGCTCTGGCAATCGCTGTTTTTCGCTTACCAGCTGCGAGTACAATTTTTCTCTGTCGACTAACTTCAGGTCTTGGTATCTCAATCTCCTGTTTTGTCTCAGATTCTGTACTAACCACATTTCCCGCTTCTTCACTCATGATGATCACCTATTGTTACTTAGACACACTATCTTCCCGCTCTTGCCTTTAAATTTAATGTTCAGTTCATAAAGTTTTTCTCCAATATAATCCTGTGGGAAAGCCTCTGAGAGAGCACAAACACACATCGTCTCCCAACTATCGTTATTTTTCAATAGATTAAATATTTTGTCAAGCCATTCTTTCTCTTCACTCTTCTTTTCAATCACGAAGAAAGTATTCGAGAGGATGTATTTCTCTGTAGAAATTCTTAAATCTTCAAGTCTTCTTATTCCTACTTTTCTTATTTCCGGATTCTCTTGTTTTACGATTTCGATCCTATTTGCTCTTTCATAACAATTAATTGTTAATTCACCTAAATTTCTTCGCCAATTGGTTCTCATTAATTCGAGTATTTCCTCTTTATTAACTATCTTTGTTTTGATGAAAGTCCTTTTCAAGATTTTTTCTCTATGCGGGTCCCGAACCGCTAATCTTAGAGCTGAAATCGCTACTCCATCACAAAAAACTTCTGCTAAATCGCTTTTTTCGTCCCAATTACTAATAAAAAGCAAATTTCGCGCAAATAATATTTCTGGGTCGTTTAGGGGTTCTCCACACATATTAATGCCTAAAAGTAACTTTTCGTCTTTTAACCAAGCCATTATTTCTATATCGGGATTTTCTAGTCTCACTTTTGGTCGCTTACCCGTTTCTTTTAAAAAGGCGTCCACAATGGCTTGACCTACTTTTACGCCAATATCTCTTTCGATGGCGCGCTTTTCTGTGAATGGTCTAATGGCGAAAGTCTGGGAAGGATCCCAGAATTCGTGCCAATTGATTTCTAATGCTTTTCTATACATATCATTAGGTGACTCAACTATTAGCTCTGCGACTTCTAGGTAAAATCGGTAAATGGAATGGCTGAAGAAAGTGATCAGTACCAAATCTCGTGTCAGAGTATCAGTATTGACGGTAACCATATTTTTCAGGTATTCATGCTTTAGTACTTCTTTACTAAGGATAAGTGATAATTCTTTAGCAGCATATTCCTGGAAAAATTCCTCCGTCTCCGCAAGAAGTCTCATTAAGTCACCTCAATTAGCTTAAATCTCTTTGAATCGCAGTACCTTCTGGATAAAAAACTAAGCATTGACATATGATCAGGGAGAATGCATATTTATCCCGACAAATTATAATAAAAATCAGAGACCACCCAACTTGCTACAAGCTAGTCAATAAGAACAGTTTATCAGACACATAATATCAATTTTTCTAAAAATGTTTTGTACCCAACAGATTTAATGTGGGGGAAAAATATACAGAACTAGAGGATTCCTAGATTAGACGCTATCTCTATCGCCGAGTAATCCTTCGCTAACTTCACAATTGCTTTTTTTTCCCCCTCAGGTGTTATCATTGTGTTTACTTTCTCGACTTCTACATCAAAGAGATTTTCCACTACTCTCTTTATTGTTGGTTTATTAGCTCTTCTATCCACTATAAGTGTTAGTTTGTTTTCTCTTTGAATTAGTTCAATCGCTTTTTCGGTAATTACTATCCTCTTAATTACTTTGAAGGGATCATCTATTTTAAGAGCTCTTCTAAGTACTGCCCTAGTTTTTACTTTCGCTTTCTTATCTTTCGCCATTATCACACACCTTCCTTCCTTAGACAGTTGCTTTCATGATGACTTTTTCTTCTTTAGTTCTTCTTAGCCGTGCCCATTGGTCATCTATTCTTTTCTGAATTGCTTCAATAGCTTTCTTTGTCCAGATAGTTAATCTGCCTGGATGCCCCCCAGGAGCGAGATGAACTACGCTTAGGTAATTAACTGGTACTACATCGACTCCTTCAATATTTCTTGCTGCCTTAATAATTTCCTCATGTTCACCAGATACAACTATTAGTGGTCCCTTTCTCCGCTTGTATTTTCTTCCCCGTCTTTTTCCTTTACCCGCTCTTACTCGTCTTCCCTCTGAAGCTCTCTCCAGATCCTCCTTTAGTCCGAGCACATAAAGGGTTTTACGTACCTCTGATGTTTTCTTTAATAATTCAAAATCATCACTTATCACAATTGGAACTTCTCTCACATCTCCTAGTTTGTGTCCCCTCATCTGTATTAAGATAGGATCTGCCGTAGCTGCTATAGCACTCTCTAAAGCTCTCAACTTTTCTTTCTTGTTTATCTTTTCAATAATTACCTTATTTGATTTTGGAGCCCTAACCTTGCGTCCACCAACTGCTAATGCGATAAATCTAGCTATACCGAATCCTCCTCCAGTTCTAGATACCCTTGATATATCGTATCCCGTTCCTGGGCTCTCGACTACATGTTTTTTACCGGCTAGAGGACTTTTACCTTTAGGCTGATATTTTTCAGACATGATAGCGAGAAACGCTCTCCAAATGAGATCTGGGCGAACTGGAGTCTGAAAAACTTTTGGTAATTCTATCTCTTCAATTTTTCTTCCCGAAAGATCATACACGCCAACTTTCACCGCTACTCACCCCAAAACTGATGCATGAGATCTCTAACTAATAGTTATGGGTAACTGTTCCTTAGAATAGTATATCGCGAAGATCTTAGGTTCTCTAGGCTGAAAGCTTGGTCTTATCGCATATCTTAAGAAGATCATACGCTTTGGTGGACCAAACGTTGATCCTCTGATAATTACTGCTGGGTTACGAATCACTCCATAATGCATCCATCCACTTTTTGGATTCAATTTCTCAATTTCATCACCTGTTATTATAGCTAGTATTTGCTTATTATACTCCGTTCTCTTGAAGAATCCTAGTTGGCCATATCGAGGCACTGTCCAAGCAACTCTACCCGGAGTCCATGGGCCAAGCGAACCCACTGCTCTCTTCTCTTTCTTGGTTTTAGGAGGCAAAATTTTCACTCCAAAACGTTTAACAACGCCTTGGAACCCCTTCCCTTTAGTAACTCCAATGATATCAACTAATTGTCCTGGTTTCAACACATCTGTGACAGATATTTCTTTTCCTAGTTTATCTAACGCATATTGTAAAGCATCTAATACGGGCCCGCCTACCTGAATTTCCATAACTTCTGGCTTCTTTTTACCTATTCCTGTCAATTCAGGTCTTGTCCTTATTATTAACCTTACCCTATCAATTTCACCCATCTTAGCCATTTCCAAGAATTTCTCCTTTCTTTCATTAACTGCTTCTTCGCTTAATGTTTCTTTCTTAGGCAGTGTTACTTTTCGTCCCAGATATTTTCGCTCGAAATCTGTTATATCTGGTGTCCAGATTTCCCCAATAGTTTGATATCCGTAAGCCGTCAATTTGTACACACGAACCCCCATAACTCGAATAGGTGGTGCTTCAAGAACCGTTGCTGCAATCATTCTTTTAATACCATGAAATAGGCTACCCGGCCTCTCATAAAGTTCTTGAACCGATACCATACCAACCTTATAAGCGGGGAAACCTAGTGGGACTACTTCATCAATTTTTGGCCACGTAGATACACGTGGATATATTCTGCTGGCCCTTTTCCTAACGAACCCTAGCGATCCTCGTCTTGGAGCGTGATATTTCGGCATACTTTTTCACCCAATGAACAACTTTTCCTCCGATCATGATTAATTCTTTCAAATAACGATATATTGGTTAATGCTAAGACTGATTTATGGATTTAAATTTATCAAATACACTTTAGGAGGATTAGTGAGTTTCCTTACTGACTAAAAAGGATTACTATGAGATGGGCATAATGAGCACTATTGATCTTGAAAGGAAATTGATCGATTTAACGAATAAGGAAAGAGTATTAGAGACTCTCCGAGACTTGCTTTTAGATATTCGCACTTTAGAAGAGATAAAGAAGACTCAATTTCTGACACGGGAAGAAGTAGAGTGGTTTTTTTCCGAGATTGTTAAGAGTGAAAAAACGTCGGTATCCATGGCAAGAACGATTCTAGATAGAGAACTAGCCCGTATTCGTCACGAAATATCTACTATAAAGAGAGAATTAATGCAGGGATTAAAACTGATAATTTTTCCAAAATGGCGTGATCTTGTTCAAGCTAAGTGGATGGGAGCTTTTAAAGGTCGTGTAATATCACGCATAATCGATAGTAAGGTTATTCTCCTTTCTAGTAAGGAGATCACTTGGCAAACTGTGTATGGTCGGGATGCTATTCTCATCTTGGGTCCTGGAGTTTATTACTGCAAGTTCTATCTAAAAAACGCTAAGGAGCCAATAACATACTCAAAATTAATCCATGGAGTATTAATGCTCTATACTACGTATGAAACTGCTCTTTCTAGCCCACCAAAAATTGTAAGCGAAGTATCCGAAAGAATTCGTCAATTAGTATACATAATCGACTTTAGAACACCGGGCTATAATCAGACCCGTTCTGCATTTATATCACGTATATATTCGCGGATATTCTCTGAAGAAAAAGAAGTAATAAGGGAGTTCTTTAAGATGATCAGAACTGGAAAATCTGCTCCAGCAGTTATTGATGATGTTGAATTTCTTTCAGCGCTTCCAGAGACCTTCAACAAAATACTTATTACTGAGAAAAAATTCTTAGAATCCCCGCCAGAAGAAATTGAAGGAGGTCTTCCAGGGCTAGTAGGGTACGATCCTAGTCTCCTAAAATTAAAGGAACTGAGCAATAAATACTCCTTCGATAAGATGCTAAAAAATATAAGGGATGCAAGAGAGAAATTTCTTAGGTATAGCTGGGATATCATTAGCGGACTTTTCTAAGGTGCCTCTATGAGTTTCCGTAAGATAAGTATTAGAGCCCTATTGGTGATTATAGGAGTCATCTCCTTAGTAATGGCCATCAAATACAAGCAATGGGAAATAGTGAAAGAAATCCTCTCAAAGCTAATTGAGTATGAAAATGGAGGTTTACCAAAAGCTCTTTAAGTTAGAGGTGACTAAAAAATGATGCAGAAAGAAAATGAACCTTCTAAAAGAATAACTATAATTAGGAGCATCATTCAATTTATATCATTCTTCGTGATATTTGGCGGCGTATTTGGTATAGCCGCATCAGTGATAGTCCTCCCAGTAATGATTCCCGCAGGTAATCCCTATACTACAGTGATGGGAGCTTGGCAATTACTAGAGATAATGGTGACCGCGGCTATATTCCCGTACTTAGCAATCGCTGTTATCTCCCTCGGATCACTAATATTTGGAAGATTTTTCTGTGGGTGGGTTTGCCCATTTGGATTCATAAGTGACTTAACATCATATTTAGGTCGAAAGATGAGAGTGTCCAACAAAACAAACATAGGGCTTTTCAAAATATCCTTGTTCGTGGCAGCTTTATTCTTGTTCATTGATTTCTCTATTGGTTACAACGAAGCTATAGGAACCAGCATCGCATCTTATTTTGGAGAATTTAGTAGAGAACCATCAACAATAATTGATCCTACGTCTAGCTTGTTTAGTATGCTCTTCTGGTATATCTACTGGAGATTGTATCCTAAAACTTTCCAAGATCTCTCTCAACTAACAAAATATCCTGGCGTTTTCTGGTTTAGAATTTTCATAATAATCATCGCAATACTGTCAAACTACTATCTTCCACGATTCTGGTGCAGAACTTTCTGTCCTCTAGGAGGATTAATGGGTCTAGGTAGCCAGTACAGCTTTCTGAAAATTTATGTTGATCCCAAAAAATGTCTTGGCGAGCATTGCAGACTTTGTGAGAAAAATTGCTTACTTAATATTCCTATTCTGTCGTTCAAAAGCGATATAAGACACCCTCAATGCATCATGTGTTTAATGTGCGCTGAAGCATGCCCAACAAATGCAATCAAAGCCAAGTTTTCACTTTCTTGAAATTTGTTTCGTTTCAAAGATATTAAAAACACAAGACTTTCTGTCTCATTAGGTGAAGAATAATATTGGTATCAAAACTATTCTAAGAGTAGTAGGAGCTTAAGTCGTTATTCCTCAAATAAATAAGCGAATTTATCTCCTACCTTATAGCGTTTAATCCTAAATAAATATACGAATCAAATCGTCCCGAGATACCTCGACGCTGTGAATTGCCTATAATTTTTCAATGCTAAGAAAGATACTTAGTTTTCTATAATGTTAGTTTTAGGAAGAATAAGAAGCGAGGGATACAAGATGGTAGAGAGGAAAGGCATATCTGTATGGTTCGCCAAACCAATCAAGATAGCAATTCTCGAAATTTTAGAAAAACATCATGGAAGAATAACAGAAAGTACTTTGAGAGATGAACTGAAAAAGATTTATGGCGAGGTCTCCTCTACAGTTCTAAACAGAGCCTTAATGCAACTTGAAATAGATGGTCTAATTCATGTGGAAGTTGGAGCGCCAAAAGAGCGTGTAATTGAGAAATTAACGAGAGAGCGAAGATACTTCAGTGTGGGAGAGGATTAAAGTGACGATTTCGGGAGAATTACCTAGGATTCTAATCATTCCCTTGGCATCTAATGTTGTTCCGCGTGAAGAGGTAATAGAGTTACTTAAACAGTGGAGAGAGAATAGTGAATCATTGTTGAGAGGTATCGATATAGCTTTTTTCCCTGAGATTATTGATGAAAAAAATATAGACAAGGCATTATCACGTATAAACGCTATGATAGAGGATGTCCATGGAATCGTTCTGATGCATTTAACTGGGGGTACTAGCAAGTTAGCGCTAGAGGTGTTGATAAACATAACTAAGGCAAAACCTTTTCTAGTATGGGCATTTGGCAAATTCAATTCATTAGCTAGCGCTTTAAATACGAAATCAAGAATACAGAATCTCCTTAATACCCCAATACCAGTTCCAATAGTATATGAAGACATAAAACCTATCCAAGAGTTTGCGGTGATCTCTAAAGCTATAGATTATGCATACGCATCTCATAAGATCTTACTACTTGGTCCTACAACCGGCGTTAGAGTTCCTAGAGGGTATCATATTGTTCAATCTCTTAGGTTAAAAAATATTCTTAAGCCTGTTCCTAGGGATATCCTAGAAGAAGTTATAAGGAGAATACAAAATTGGATAGATGATGCGGAAGCTATAAATGATCAAAGTCTTTCAAAGGCATTAACTATCTATGTAAATGTTAAGGACTTACTCAACACATTAATGGAGCGTAAAAAAGTAAAAGTAAAGCTCGCTAGTATAGAGTGTTATAATCTTATAAAGTATTATGGAGTAGCTCCTTGCTTAGCAGTCTCCCTATTACTAGAAGATGGCTATATTATTACTTGCCAAAGAGATATCCCCGCAATCTTCGGCATCCTACTTCTAAAGGAGATAACTAGAAACTATGTATGGTTAGCAGATATTAGTAAAATCATAAAGGACGAGAAGATATTAGTATTTTCTCACTCATGCGCAAATCCACTTTTATCACAGTCTAGAGATAAAATAAGAGTATTAAAGCATCGATTTAGGCCGGTGTATGGTGTAATACGTGTTCCCCCCCCAATAGGTGAGGACGTAACAATTGTTCAGATCGATCTCCAACAGAATAAGTTAATATGGTACGAAGGCAAGATCGTGGGTCCAGCAAGACCGTATGAGGACATTGAAGCCACTCAAATGAGTGTTAAGTTGAAACCTGAAGACTTTGAAAAGTTTTTAGAAAGATGCATAGATGCGCACTTTCTCCTCACATACGGGAAATGGGGGCATCTCATTGATAGAACAAATGAATTACTAAAGCAAGTCACAATTTTAAGAGAATTAAAAGGAGTATAAGTGCCGAATTTCCTCTTTTAGTTGTTTCTTATTTCTCAGAATACACGCCGAGGGCTAGAGATAATGAGTTTAGAAACGTTGCTAATACTACGAAATAGATTCCAATCTCTAAGAAGATTATAGCTCTTATTTTCTTATCTGGAGATGTGTAAGTGCTTAATTGAGCGTTTGCATATGTTAGAACTCCATCGAACAACGCTATTATAAAGATCATGACTGCTAAAAAGCTAAGAAATACACTAAGGATTTGGTATTCTGGATTATTTTTTACATAGGCGATTGCTGTAACAAATATTGCAAATATGATTATGAAACTAATTATGTAAAGTAGAGAAACGGAGCTTTTAATCACGTAGATTTTTTCCAAGGAGATTACTGTGTCCTCCGCCATATACAATATCCTTAACCAAGGACTAGCTAAACTTAACACGTACAATATTAATGCGAGAATAAGAAGCAGAAGTGTTGGAGTTTTTTTCATCATAATCAACACGTGGAATTTGATTCTCCTTTATCCTCATCCACTCTTTTCTGGGATAAAAATTTTTTCTCAAATTCCTCAATTTCTTTCCTACGCTTTATCTCCTTCAATATATGTTTGAGTTTGATAGGGAGAGTTCTCAATATATAAATATCTTCAGAATTCCTCTTTGCTCGTCTTAGATTTGTAGCAACGGTTCTAATTTCGGGGATTTCGTTGAATACTGTTTTTATGATTGCTATTTCATACCCTAGCTCGTCCCTTATAAGATCCTTTATAATACCGATTTCTTCTCCATCGACTGTAAATACTTTCTTTCCTATAATTCTTCCCAACATTCGGAAACGCCTTTATAATCTTTAATCTTTAGCGCTATTTTGTTGTTCTAAAAATCACGAGATAAAAAGGGAGGATTAATGGGGAAGTAAGGCGGCGATTACTGCCTTTGCAGTATGTAATCTATTTTCAGCCTGATCCCATACTACACTATGAGAGGACTCGAATACTTCTTCAGTCACTTCTTCATGCCTTGGAAGACAATGCATGAAAATGAAATCTTCTGCGGCATGTTTTACTAGATCCCAAGTAACTCTAAAAGGTTCAAATACTTTAAGCCTCTCTTCTGCTTCTTTTTCCTGACCCATGCTTACCCATACATCTGTGTAGATTACGTCAGCGTTTCTAACAGCTTCTATAGGGTCATTAGTGATTATTATTCGAGACTTATTACCATTCTTCCTAGCTAGCTTCTCGGCGAGATCAAGCACGGTCTTATTCGGTGTATACCCTTTGGGAGAACCTATCCGAATTTCTAAACCGAGTATTGCTGCACCGAATAGTAATGTATGTGCCACATTATTGTCACCGTCTCCTACATAAGCTATTTTTGTGTCTTCGAATCCCTTCTTCTCCATAATTGTTAGATAATCAGCAAGGCCTTGCAAAGGATGTGTGTAATCACTTAATGCATTTATAACGGGTATTCGTGCATATTTAGCTAGTTCTTCTAGTGTTGAGTGTTTATATACGCGAGCAATAATTGCATCAACATATCTCTCTAAAACCCTCGCAAAGTCTTTTACTGGTTCTCCTCGGGCAAGTTGGGTCTCGCTTCGTGGCATATAAATAGGATGGATACCAAGGTGTACACAAGCTACCTCTAAAGATGTTCTTGTCCTAGTACTTGGTTTTTCAAAAAGTAGTGCTGCAGTCTTCCCAGCAAAGTATATATGGGGTTCTCCTCTCATTAGTTTTTTCTTAAAATCCTTAGATAGATCAAGTAAGTAAAGAATTTCCTCTTTAGTGAAGTCAGCAAGTGTTAGAAAATCGCGCCCCATTAACATAATACGGCACCTATTCTATGCATTTTTAGGAATGGGTTTTTCGTATTAATAAGACTCTACCTACTAACTCCCTTTATTAAAATAGTCTTCTAACTGACTATATTGACTTCAAAATATCTTTTCTTACTTGTTTCAAAACTTTTAGAGGACCCAGTCCCGTCTCTCTGGCATTTAATAATATCCTTATCTCCGATTTTTGACGTATCTCGATTGGCGGAACTATAGTTAACCCCCTTCTTAAGGGGGGAATTATCTGGGGGATTCTGAATTCAGTTCTTCTTATTTTCGCTCTAATTTTATCTCCTACTTTAATTATCAGTTTACTATTACGTCCTCGGAGCATTTTATTTCGCACATCATAATGAAACTTATCGTCGTATAGTTGTGTTACAGGACATCTGGCGTCGATGCTTCCAATGGTCACATATACATCCGATTGAGTTACCTCTGCTATTGGTCCCTCGATAATTTCTTCTTCTATTGGTCGAAATACGAGTAGGCTAGCTATTGTCTCGAAATAAACTTCTGGAGTTTTGTAAAAGATCTTACCAACATCGCTTGGTTCAGCATCAATCACTGCAATAACTAGTCCTAGCTTCTCTATAACGCTTCCTTCTAAACGTTTTTGGAGGGTATCTAAGATTATCTTGTCTATATCTTTCGAGGGATCTAGTTTCTCGGGACTTATTGGCACAGTTATCCTAGTCTTCACTAAGAAGAACATTAGATATCCCTCGGCGATTTCATTATTGGTGACAACATACTATGAGATGTTAAATAAATAAATTTATGGAGATTGGGAAAGCTACTGACTAGGTTAAGGCTCTAAAGTTTCTGGATCTCGAGGGAACAATACAGCTTCTCTGACGTTCTTAAGATCGAGCATAAGCATTGTTAGTCTATCTAATCCAATTGCAAAACCGCCGTGAGGTGGCATACCGTATTTAAAGGCTTTGAGATAATAGCCGAATCTCTCTGGGTTTAGGCCTTTCTCTCGCATCTGCTTAACTAGTACATCATATCTATGTTCTCTCTGACTTCCTGTAGCGATTTCCATTCCTTTATACAATAAGTCCATACTCTTAGTTACTATTTCATTATTTCCGAGTATCTCGTATTTCATAGTATAGAATGGTCTGATATCCCACGGGAAGTCAGTTATAAAGAAGAAATCTGATCCTGTTTTCTTTTTAATGACTTCCCCAAGATACTTCTCACCAGTATGAGGTATTTCTTTTCCTTCAAGTGGAATTCCCGCTTGTTTGAGGAGGAGAGTTGCTTCTTTATAACTCATTACTGGAAATGGTTTCTCTGGAATATCTGGAAGTTCTTTTTCAAGAGCTTCAAAAATTTTTCTCCCTTCATATCGAACTTTTCGAATGATGTAGATCATTAAGTCTTCTAACAAATCTAGTAGATCTTCTACTCCTTCAATCCATGCCATCTCCACGTCTAGAGAAGTAAACTCTGTTAAGTGCCTAATAGTATATGATGGTTCTGCTCTAAAAGCAGGACCTATTTCAAATACTCTTTCTAAGGCACCTGCCATCAATTGTTTGTATAGTTGAGGACTTTGTCTTAGATAAGCTTTTCTACCAAAATAATCGACTTGGAAAACATTTGCACCGCCTTCTGCAACATAAAGTGCAATTACTGGTGTATGTATTTCAACAAAACCATTGTTTAAGAGAAATTCTCGGAATGCATTAACGAGTAAAGATCTTAACTTAAATATCCCTGCATTTCTCAAAATTCGGAGATCCAGAGTACGGTAACGTATTCGTTTATCTAATTCGGTAGTTTCCTGAAAGAGATCGACAGGGAGGGGTGCATCTGATGGAATCACATATATTGTTTCTGGTAGTATTTCAAAACCTTCGGGTGTATCAGCTTTCTTTACAATTCCGTCAACAATAATCGAGGAGGCTGGGTTTAAATTCTTGGCGAGCGTAATTAAATCGTCATCTACAAGCCCTTTCTTGAAAATTATCTGAGCCTCGCCTTCTCGATCTCTTATTCGAACAAATACTATTTTTCCTAAATCTCGCACTCTAATAACCCATCCAGCGATCCTAACCTTCCTACCTTCCATGTCTGGACTAATCTCGCTTGTAAAGTACTTAATCTTTCTCAAAAGTGAACCTCCTTGAAAATTTCGCTATCCTCAAATAGAGTATCAGTACATTAAGATTTTTTCTATCACTGTGCGATAGACATAATATAAGACTATGACAGTATTATACTAGTACTCATAGAGGTTTTGGGGATCTCTTGGAAAAATCATACAAGGATTTTCCCATCGAAAAACAAAGTTAATTTCAGAAAACAAAGGCAAAATTAAGGGGGAGAACCGTGAATAATTTCAAAGAACGCTTCATAGAGGGATTCCTTTCCTTCCTTGATGGTGATTATGAGCGAGCTGAGAAAGCTTTTAAAGAATTATATCTAAGAAACAGCACTAACGTAGTAGTCGTCAATAACTTAGTCTTGACTCTCATAAAAAAAGGTAATTTGTCTGAGGCTAAGCAGATACTAAAAAACTTTCTAGATCAATCAAATATTTGGAAAAGTTCGAGAAAAACGGAGGAATTGAAAGATTTAGTAGCTCTCTATCTTTTCTTAGAGGCTTTTACAGATAGTTTTTCGAATGCTATCAAATTTTTCGAAGAGAAATTCTTTGAGGATATATATGCGTGCCCAATCGATTGGGAACTTATACCAAACATAGAGCTCTCACTAGAGGCTTTCCTTAATCAATACGATGATGACGATTTAAACAAGCTTCAGAGACTTCTCACAACAGAAAAGGATGGTTTCGTAGTACTGCCTTTTAGGCGGGAGACACGGAAACTACTCTACAAAGTCCTAAAAGAAGTTATTAAAAGAGGAGAATTAGATAATGAAACAAAAACTAGAGTGCGACGTATTCTAGGAATCACCAGTCTATCCCTAGGTAACGTTCAAGAGGCACGAAATTTGATAAATTCCACTCAAAAAGACGGGAAGTGCGATGATGTTTTTTCTCTCCTAGCGGCGGGAAAACTTGAATATTGTGAAGGAAATCTCCTGAGAGCATATAATATTTTCGAGCGATTATTAATTGAACTTAAAGAAAGAGAGATAGCAGATAAGAAAACACTTGGAATTCTTCACCATAACATAGGAGTCATCTACGTTAGAGTAGGGGATATAGAAAAAGGATTAGAGTTCATTAATGAAGCATTGAGATTAAATGCGAGCTGTTTCCCATGTTGGTATGCTAGGGCTTGGGCACTATACTTGGGAGAGAGATGGAAAGATGCTGAAAAAGCATTTAAAGCGCTTTTACAATTAAATAGGAGGAATGCTAGAATATGGTATGGCCTTGGCCTCGCAGCTATCATGAATGGTAAGAAATTAAAGAGTCTTGAAGCGCTATTAAGAGCGGCAAAATTAAACTCACAGAATGAGATGATAAGCTTTTCTATTGAACTAATTAGAGCAATAATTGAGACGCAAAGGGGCTCTGTATGAGTTTCACAAAAGCTATCGTAAACTCTCTTTTTATAGCGTGGCTTACCTTCAGCCTATATACGTTGGCATTAGCGATTAAGAGCATCGTTACTAAAACTTTCTCAGAATTTGTTACATTCTTTGCTTTCTCTCAGAAGTATGTAGAGTTCTTAGCGAGTATATCCGAGTATATAAATAATCCCGGCCTCCTAATAAGTCCTGATGCAATGGTGTTGATTTCTAGTATCATGGTAGCTTGCGCTTTAATAGCATTGTCTTCAGAGTCGGGGAGCGAAGTTTTATGGCAAGTAATTATATTTAATTCTGTTTTTATACTTGTTGTACTTTATACAGAATTAGGTCCAATTACTAATTTACTTACGGAATCTTCGTACCAAATCCTTAATATGTTTTTTGAGCATTATTTTCATGAATATACAACAGGAATGATACTCCTGCTAAGTGTTTCCCTTTTATTGCGTTTTATTTTTGCGAAAGAGTAAGTTGCATGAAAGTTATAAATAATTAATAAGGTATTGCTTTTATGATACTTGCAAAATCCTGATATCCCGAAAGTCTCTAGAAAAGGTATTCTTGAGGGAGTTGCATGGAACTTGAAAAGATACCTGAGAAAGAAGGATTAATTATAATTCTGGCTGAGAAGCAAGAAGGAGTGCTCTCACATGAAGGACAAGAACGCGAGCTAAGAAATAGTGGGAAGATTCTAGTAGCGAATGCGACCGAGAGTCCTATATACGATCTAGAAATTTCCCTAAAGAATTTCGAAAAAACAAACCTAGAAAAGAAAGTCTTCGTAGGTTTTGTGCCTAAATATGATCCAGTAAAAGGACCCAAGGAAGTAGAATATAAGTTAAAGGAAGTAGCACGTGCGGTATCAGTAATAGAGCAATTAGTTTTTCCGGAAGATTTTGCTCGACCTATAGCGTTGATGCAGGAAGATATTCCAATAAAGATAAGACTCATGATAAAGAATTCTACAGATAAAGAATTCGCATTGAATATAGCTAAGCCTATCCCAGACCAAATAAAGATAGTAAACCTTCCAACACTAGAAAGCGGTTCTATAAGAACAGAAGATTCTAGATTAATAATAGAGGGTCTTATAGTTAGGCCACACGAAGAAACTAAAGTAGAGATTGATGCAACAGTTTCGGCGAAAAGTGAAGAGGCGTTTAGATCAGGTGTCGTTGTATACAGATATTTCTCTGAAGGGCTCACTGTAAGCGGTCTTGATGTGGAGGAAGTAAAAGGAGTATTGAATGTTATTCACCATGTTGATAAAACGGAAAGATTAGAGCATAGAGGAGTTTGGGATTATTACATAATCGTCGATAATAAGAGTAAGGCACCTATCAAAGTAATAGCGGAAATAGGTGTGGTGGAAGGAAAAGCACTATCACCGGAAGAAGGTGGAGCGGAGATCAAAGGTTCTATTGAAAGAAAAATTCCGGGCAAGAGAGACTATGATACAATCATCTGGGAACCAGTAATTGTAAATCCAGCAGAAACCGCTAGAATTGGTCCATTTACGATAGCGCATGAAGCGGAGCCTAAACTTGTCACGAATTTGAAAGTATGGATTATACCAGAGGTAATAAAGAGAACCGCGGGCGAATTCAGAATAGAAGATATAGAAATTCCGGTGGTCTGGGGTAGAATTACTAAGGAACTGAAAGTTGAACACCCACCCTACATTAAAGGATTAACTGAGCATCAATTAGTCGGACACTTAGCGGAGAATATCCATGCAACAGTTAGGATTGATAACTTAGGAAGTGCGTCGCTAGATAGGGTCGTTGTAACAGCAAAAATACCTGCAGACTTTAAGCCTCCACGACCAGTTAATGTTAAAGTATACGCAGTAAAAGGCGGTGGAGAATTTGAACTCCCTCCAGAGATGGTACAGATAGACGTGTCTCCTCAAGATCCAGATCCATCAAAAGAGCATACGCTAAGAATCGTGATGACTGGGTTCAAAGAGATACTTGGAGAACCCTTGTTGCGTGGTGAATCCATTATTATAAGATATACAATTCAATCAGTAGATCCCAAACCAGGAGTTATTTATGAGTTCCCTGCTGAAGCAGAAATCGCGTTCTCTCCCGATACAAGGCCTCTGAGGATAGTACTGGATGAAGTACCAAAGCTTGAAACCATGGAGGCTCTTAGGAAAATCGCGAAGAGCAAAGAGGTCGAACCAGGGGAGACCGAGAATGAGTATGTAGTTATCGTTACGCTTAAGAATGAAGGCGACCTACCCGTAGAAAACTATGAATTTATAGAACGCATACCTGAAACATTTGATTTTATAGCAGAGAAAGCAGAACCTGCAGCGGAGAGCGTTGAGGAGGTAGTAGGGGGATTAGAGGTTAGATGGATTATCAAAGAGATTCCAGCGAAATCGGAGTACAAGATCAAATACACAGTTATCGGAAAACCAGGACACAAAGTTTCTGATCTCTTCAAGATAATCGAGTAGAAAACCCCTTTTCAACATTTTCTCCAACTTACTACGATCCTAGTTTTAGCTATGCATTACTTTTTATTGGTTCTTCACCAGCTATTAGTAGGAGAAACAACTTAGGATTTAGGATAAACTAAAACTCTGCTCACGTGATAAGTAAGATTGCCAACATCTTAGTCTGTTTGTTTGGGAGAACATTTTCTAAAAGACTCTTTGTGGCATCTTTATTAAATTTTTCTAAAACTTTTTAACTCTAGATTTCCTTCAAACGAATTCCTGGAGAGGCTATTTAGAAAAACATTATTATGTTGAGGGAGAAAAATGGCTAAAAATTCTTCTTATGCACAAAAGAGGCGGCTAGTAATATTAGTTTTCAGTCTCATTATAATGTACAGCTTTTCGGCACCATTAGTTCATAGTTATGAAGTAACGAAACTTCCTATAAAAGAAATGCAACAGGAGTCTCAGATAATATCTTATAGAGTATTCAATTCTTCTGAGATCTATGTGAACATGCCCGTTTACCTAATCTTAGTAATTCATAATCCCACAACTTGGATTCTTTATAACGTCACATTCTGGATGCTTATCCCTCAGAATGTCAAAGTACTAGCTACTAGAAATGATTCATCAGTTGTTTTTTCGAGTATTAAAATTGTACGAGAGGGTACCAATGTTACATCGCGAATAGAGAAAGTTGATATGAATAGGACGTTCTACTATTGGATTCTGCTTGAGTTTACTGAAGAAGGCGAGTATGCATTTGATTCGTTCAGAATCACATTCGAACGTGTAAAAGGTGAATTGAAAGAAAAAAGCTCCATCGTATGTCCCGCATTAACAGTATCGGTTAGTGGAAGGAGGTATACTCAACCACCAGAAGGAAGTATAGAGGCATGGGAGCTATTACTTGCTGTATTAGTTTTTCTCCCGCTAGGATTCGCCTTAACAGCTCATAAAATTATTCCAAGAAAAGAAAAATAGTAAGAGTATAAACTTGGAAAATATTATTAGGTCATTCTCCTAACTTTAATTTCCTTAACCTACTTTAGGAGGTTCTTCAGGAGATCTAGAGAGTCTTCTAGCACTAGTAGATTCTACAATAATATCATCTTCTAGTCTAACGCCTCCTTTCTTTTCAATATATATCGCGGGTTCTATTGTTAAGGCCATATTTTTTCGAAGCAAAACATTAGGAGGAGACAAAAAGCTTAGTGCTGGCCCAACGTCATGTACTTCTACTCCTAGTGGATGACCTAAGCCATGTGTAAAATGTTTTTCGGGATCATAACCGTGTGCTTTAATTGTTTCACGAGCGACAGTATCTGGCTCTACAGCAGAAATACCATCACGAATCTTAGAGATGCTGGCATCCTGTGCCTCCCTTACAGCCAGATAAATTTTACTAAATTCTGCATCCGCAGTACTGGTGAAGAAAACTCGCGTAATATCAGAACATACGCCCGCATATCTTATTCCAACGTCGATATATCCTATCTCCCCTGCTCTTAATTTCTTATCAGAAGTTTCGTGGTGGGGATTGGCTGTATTTTCCCCAAAAGCAACTATAGTTTCAAAAGCTGGCTTAGCTATTAAGTAGATTTCCTTATATAACATGGCTGCTACTTCTTTCTCACTCATACCAATTTTTATTTTTTCAACAACATTATCTATAGCCTCTAACGTGAATTTGACACTTTTTTCTAACGCGGTCAGTTCTGCATCGGTCTTAATGCTCCTAAGTTCATTTACAAAATTATGAGAAGAAACGACTGTTATGCCGTATAGTTCGCAGAGATTCATGATAACTTTTGCGTGGCCGTACGATATTCGAGAAGCGTGGGTGGAGACAAGAGGAGGGGCAATATTAAGCAATAATCTACCGTCTCGTACATCTTTTAATAATTCTAGCAATTTAGCTACAAAATCTCTTGAACCATAGTAAGTGATAACTTGATCAACATGTGGTTTGGAGACCATGCTTTCTTCAAGCTTACTAGCTAAGATCTTAAGAGAATCCCTAGTAAGAAGCGCTGCTGTTAGACCATAGTAAGATGCGTTTAAGAGATAATCCAGATTAGGATCATTTTTGGAGGAAATAACAAGCCAGCCATCAGCATCATATTTTTTTAAAAGGTCGATTACTCTTTCTTTCCTAGATTTAGCTACCTCATCTACGAGCATTTTTTAACACCTATTATGGAGCGTGTTAGTAATGAGTGAGGACAATATTTCTCAATGGTTTCCAGTATTAATGTTTAACCTTAAGGATAAAAAAAGAACTTGGAGTTTGCTCGGAATCCTTGTACGAGTCGTACTTTTGACGATTCTAATTTCTATAGGGACAGTTATACCATTATATTGGATCTTCGGTGTAGGAGAAGAAGCAGCAATTTTTAAAGAGAGTACTATGGGGGAGAGTGCGGCGGTACTTAACTTACTATTTTACATATCCATGGTAATTTTATTCTCCGTAATATTGTATCTCCTCTTGAGAAGTGGTAAATTGAAGTTAATTGTTATTATACAAGTTCTTCTTCTCTCATATCTTACAGCTAGCATGGCTTCGTTCGTCATACCAATATGGCTTCTAATATTCATAGCCTTCTTAACAATACTCCACGAAGAGTTCATAGCTATTTTACATAGTTTAGTTAACTGGTTTGGCGTATTATCCTATGCGATTTTCGTATTGTTTGGTGTTTTGCAAGCTATCAGTTTATTAAAGAGTGAATGGATACGTTTACGAAACTATACTCTTCTTCTATCAGTTACCTGGGCAGGTTCTCTCATAGGCCTTTTTATGGGCTTTTATACTCCCTTAGTGCTTATGATAGGTTTCGTGCTTTATGATATTTTTGCAGTTTTTAAAGGTCCCATCAAGAAAATTTCAGAGGAACTTTCAAAGAGAGTAAGAGAAAATAGTGAAAAAGCATTAATGCTAGGTCTTGGAGATATCTTCTTTTATTCCCTTGCAGTTAGTTACTCTCTAGCATACTTTGGTGAAATCATAGCGTTAGTCGTTGGGGCAGCTATAATAGCTGGTGTAATCATCACGGGACTTATCTTGGTAAGAAATCTAAGCAGAGGACGCGAAGTTACGTTACCAGCCTTACCGATTCCAATATCTCTCGCGGTTGTTATAATCATCTTAAAGATTCTGATGGGTTAAGAACTTATAGTGTAGTCAAATTCTTTCTTTCATAATCTCTCAAAGCGTTCTTAATTATAGGGCAATATATAAAGTCACAATTCATTTGTACCTTTTTACAGAATATAACTGGCGGAGAAAGAGATTTTATTTCCCCAAAATTACAGACGAGACGAAATCGATCCCAGATTATATAATATAGTGTTCTTTCAAGATCCTGTGTTTTAAAATTAGGAGGAAGAAAACCTAACCGAATAAGTGTTAGTAAATTATTATCGCTCATACTTACTCGACCTCTCCTATAACCTCTACCCTTCTCTTATACTTTCTAAACAATTCCTCGAATAACTCGAAGTTATAGAGTGGAGAGATTTTTCGAGGGTTATTTTTATGACAGTTAGGGCAGAATAAGTTATTATTTTTACGGGTTAAGGGCGTGCCACAATTGCTGCATCTCGCAGCTACAACGCCGTAATCTTTTCCTGCTAAGCTTATTCCGAACGGAGGATAAGAATCTATAGTTATCCTTCCTATTATCTTATCACTAACTTTGATGTATCTGCTTATAGCCTCTGTTCTGATCCCTAATTGCGATACATGAATTAATCCAGAGAAGGGGGGAATTAATGGAATAAGCTTTGATTCAGTGTCTTCTCGACGTATTATGAAGTATATCTTTGCTTGAGCTATGCTGTCTCCGGATGAAGTTATCTCGGCTAGTATGATGTCGTTTTTCTGCGGAACTATAGGCTGCTTAATAGGTCTTACGTTTATTTTCTTTTTCTCTTTATCATACATTACTACGCCATAATATAACGAAAATATCTTCCCATTAGCAGTATAAGTGCCTTCTCCTGGAATATATTCCTTGACATTGCCAATATATTCTCCTGGAACTACTACTTTTTTCCCCTGAATATCCTTTGCCATTATTCTTCCTCCTCGTAAAATTGTATTCTTTCTCCTCTCTCCAGAGCTTCCTTTATTATTCGACCTATTCTTCCTCGCTTATCAATTCTTATGGTTCCCGATTTCCCTATAACATCAGCGAAAAGGAATCGTGAACCGAGATACGCTGATACCGTTTTCCCTCCATGTGCACGGCCAAAATCGAAGATATAGGCTTTCTTTTTAACTCTAATAACATATGGGAGGGGCATTCCCCGGACTTCCTCGGGTCGTTCCGCTTTTTCTTCTACACCGTATAGTTCTTCAACAGCCTCTCTACTAACGGGGACTACAAAGGTTCTTTCTCCGAAAGTGTATATTTCATACATTGGCTTGTTAGTTAAGAAATCGTACACTAAAACGACTGGTCTAGCTAAGTCTTCGCTTTGGAGTCCATGTGGGACTTTAACTACGGTCTTTAATGCTAAAACCCGGTTTACTTTTCCTTTGTGCATGAATATTACGGTATCTATTATGGAAGGAATCATTCCGAGTTCTACTTTGCCTATAAATCGTTGAATAGCATCAATAGCGGTTGTAGCATGAACAACTCCTACCATTCCCACACCAGCAAGTCGTAAATCAGCAAATAATTTGAAGTCTTCGGGATTCCTCATCTCATCAAAGATTGTGTAATCGGGCCTTGATAATAGCAATATATCATGAATTTCTTCGGATGTACCAAATGACTTAGAATAACTTGTTATCTCTCTGGGTAGAACCATGTCTCGGGGAGCCTCGATAGTCTTAACTATTTTTCCTTTTCTCATATAGAACTCGGCTAAAGCTTGGGCGAATGTTGTTTTGCCCATACCTGGAGCTCCAGCTATTAAGATTCCCTCTGCTCGAAAAAGTAGACGATTAATCAGCTTCTGTGGTAAATTATAATCTTCTAGTTTAAGTCGTTTAACTGGTCTCACGGCAGTGATTTCAAGTGCATCCGAGAATGGTGGTTTTGTGATAACTATTCGAAGATCCTCAAGCTGTATTATTGTCGAGGATGGTCGTTCTAATTCAATAAATCCTCTCACATCAGTTTTGCGAACTTCCTCTATTATTTCACGAATAAGTTCCTCTAACTCTTCTCTTGTAAGTGGTTCATCCCTCAGAGTAACGAATTCCCATTCTCCAGGCTTTCCCTTCTTAGCCATCGGTTTTACTCCTTCTTTTAAGTGAATGGATAGCGTATCTTCGTCAAAAAAATCTCTGATTCTCAAGCACTTTTCTGCTCTTTTTTGGCGTTTAATTAATAAAGCGTCTATTCCAGCAACTTTTGCCAGTTGGTATAGTGTCTCGTCACTTGTTAATAGAGTAGCATTTATGTTCTTTGCGGTCTCCAGGACAACTTCTTCTAAGCTCCCGTGAATTTTGGTATCCTGAAACAAATATTCAATCTCAGCCCCTAACTCACGTAGCCTAACTAACTCGTTAATTCCCACGATGCCCTCTTCGAGTCCTTGATTGGCCATCTGTTTTAACTTGTTAATTATTATCCAGGGAATGTAGAATTTTCCTGTTCTAATTAGTTCCAAAATCTTCGTACTCTTCAATGCTCCAGAGAGAATCAAACTTAGATCGAGCACATATTTCTTTGGATATCCCTGAGTACTATCTGACACTTCATGACACCCCTGCTCACATAAGATTCTTACTCATGAGCTTCTGCAAGTATTTTTGGTGCAGCATAACCAAATTACCTATCGAAATAATACACTAAACATTAACATTCATTATTTCAATCTCACTATTAGTAGATAGGTGGAGAGGGTGGATAACTAATAATGGGAAATAAGGAGGGCTCACCACTCAAGATCTTCATCATGAGCAAAATTCAGAAGGCCAGACTCCGATCATCGCTACTAAGTTTGTTATTCTTCTACGTTATGTCTTGCTTTTTCAATACAATACTACTTCCACGAAATAAAAACTTTATAATCTATCAAGCAAAGAAGATTTTGGAGAAAGGCCAAGATAATATTATTCAAAACTATTTTAGGTTGCTTCGCAAAGTGGTGACTAACTTGGTCTCTTGGAAAGAGAAGTTAAGAGATTTCATAAAAATCTTCAAAATTCCTGTGAGTAGTGCAATGAATCTCCTCGCGCTATTGCTAATCGTAACAATCGCATTTATCATCAGGATCTATCCATTCATAGTTTATGGTGCTTCTCTTAGAGCTTATGATCCATTTATTCAACTGGAAGCAGCAAGATACATAGAGGAGCGTGGTCTAAAGGTGTTTCTTTGTGATATTGACTACAGTATCTGGTATCCATGGGGGAGACCATGGAATGCTCTCTACATAGGAATACCGCTCACTGGAGTTATCTTGCATAAACTCCTCATTCTCCTAGGTTACGAGATTGATCTTCTCACAGTAATAAGCGTGGTTCCAGCAATTTTTGGTTCACTAGCAATTATTCTAATATATTTAATAGCCAGAGAACTTAAAAGCTCAAGAGCAGGGCTCTTCGCCGCGTTTCTGGCCGCTATTAGTCCAGGACTTATCCAAAGAACAATTGCAGGGTTCTATGACAACGAATCTGTGGGAATTTTCCTGATTTTTCTTACCATTTATCTATTCATAAGAGGTTACAAAAAAGATTCTATTATCTCATCAGTATTAGCGGGCGTATCTTTAGGTTTACTAGGGTGGACTTGGGGTCTCTATCGTTATGTTATTGACCTCTTAGCTATCTTCGTGGTACTATTATGGATTACAAATAAGCTCGATGATAAAATTAGTTTAACATATAGTGTTTCGATTCCTATTGGTTTAGGCTTAATATCCGTCTTGCCAAGAAACTATGGTATCCTATTAAGACCGGATGGTCTACTCGCAATATTCTCCCTTCTCATAATTATTGTTAATTATCTGGGAACGTACTTTGGAGAAAGTTTACCAGGAGGCAAAAAGGAAGCATACAAAATCATTCTCGGGGGTGGAATAACAGCGATTCTTGTGGGAGTTATTTACTTATACGCTACTGGACAGTTAATCGATATAGGAGCAAAGTTCGCTAGCGTGATAAATCCAGCCCTCCGAAACCTCCTACCAACATTCAGTAGCGTTAGTGAGAATCAGCCAGCTACTTGGAGTACAATACTGTTTGGAGGCTTCCTATCCATTCTTCTGGCGCCTCTAGCGATTAATTATATCCTAGAAAAAAGAACACCAAATGAAATGATGCTATTATTGATAATTCTCACTGGTTTTTATTTCTCTGCTAGCATCTCTAGATTTATTGTCGTTGGCGCTCCTCTCCTTGCCATAGCAGCAGGAGTTGCTATTGATTACTTCTTGGAACCTTTCACAACAGCATTGAAGGGAGAATGGATATTACACCCTATAAGACCTGTTCGATTGCTTGCCGGAGAGGCTAGATTACCAAGAAGTGAAGCGGTCATAGCTTATTTAATCATTGGAATGATGCTGATATTCTCTCTATACAACGGAATTGTTGCAACGAAAGGCTTAGCCCAATATGATCTAAGTGAAGATGAACTCGAAGTGTTCGAATATTTAAGACTGTATGCTGAACCAACAGATGTTGTTTTGAGCTGGTGGGATTATGGTTATAGATTAAAAGCATACGCTAATGTGACAACACTAGCAGATAATGGGACAAATAATTCTACGCAAATGGGAATAGTAGGGGCGATGTTAATTTTGCCCGAGAATGAATCAATAAAATTGTTAAGGGAATATAACGTTAAATGGGTGGTAGTCTATACGGTTGATCTCTTTAAAGCCATTTGGATGATCAGAATAGCCGAGAAACACGCTCCTCAGTACAACATTACAGAAGAAGATTACTTTGATGAAGAAAAGGGTGTTTATAAAAAGCCATTCTTTAGCAGCATGCTGTGGAATTTGCTAGCTTATGGTGAAGAAGTATCCACAGTATCTAGATGGATTAACATGATAGGAGAAGAATCTTTGAGACAGAATCCATCTGGTCTAATTCCTCTCAAGCTTTCGTACTTTAAACCAATAATTAGCGGTAATCAAGTGAAATTATATAGAGTTGTCTATAGGGATGAAGTAGTTCCACCAGAACCATTTAGAGGCGGGGGATTTAGTGGAAATTCGTCCCTGCAAACAAAGAGTATGAGAAATGAATGTTGTAGCGAAAGATCGGCGAACCTTCTGATAAAAACATACTCTCTAGGGCCAATGTTAATGATCTCGGAGAATCGAGAAATATTGTTCCAATAATCTTTCTCAACCAAATATTTTTCTATATTTGCCTCAAAAATAAGCTCTATCTCTTCTTGTTCTTGCTGAATAACTTGTTGAGATGTTCTTTTAACTGATGTGCTTTACAGATGCGTCCAACCGTGGGGAAACCACATATTTCACAATGATTTATTCTCTCTTCGGTCTTTGCATTCCCGTACAACAAGGCTAATTTCTCCCCAAAGCGCAGAATATTATAAAGTGTTCCAGGGTGCGCTCGTTCCATCTCAGCTAACCATAATCTAATATTCCAACGCATCGCTTCTGTAGCGTAAGGACAAGGGATATCATTATATGGGATATCCATTAAGTGAGCGTAGAGGGTTACTTCTCTCTCTGGGATCTCTCTGAAAGGTTTCACACGAGGAACAACGTTTTCAGCAATTCTACGCGGGCGAGGGTCTAATTTAAGGATATTCCGGAGGTTTCCCTTTAGAACATTTAATATTATAGTTTGAGCCTCATCATCAAGACAGTGGGCAGTAGCGAGTCTATCTGCACCCGCTTTTAGAGCTAAATAGTTTAGTCCCCAACGTCGCCATACTCCACAAAAAGTACATGCAGCGTATATCCTTTTCTCTCTCTCGATATTAGCTATTTCATCCATGGAGTAGCCAAATAGCTCCTTATAACTTGCTTCATACAAGAGTAAACCCAGTTTCTTAGCCGTTTTTCGTACGAGATCGCGCGACACATCAGAGTATCCCTTGATATTCTCATCCAAATGGACGATTATGAGCTCAGACGGAAAATCCCTTTCTATCTCCTCAAGCACGTACAAGAGAGTCATACTATCCTTCCCGCCCGAGACCGCCACAGCAATGCGACTATCTCTCTCAAACATTTTCCATTTTTGAATGGTTTTTAGAACGCGTTTCTTGAAATATCTAATAAACTCATCTCGACAAAAGTATTTTCCAGCTTCAGGCTTATAATATATAGGCTGACAACGCTTGTAAGTCATTTCAGAACACAACGTTATCTAATATCTTTTATCTTAATTTCATTGGAGTGTAGTGAAAGAGATGATCTTTGATGACTCATGTAAAATGCTAACAAATGTTAGATACTGTACATGATTTTTACCTAGGAGTATTCTCTCCACGTATAACCACATTTTGTACAGTGATATATCCTCGTTGGAGGCTCATCAGCAGCTCTTGTTTGTACAACTTCAACATATGCTCCTAAATTACCGCATTTAGGACATTGCACCTTAGCAACAACTCCTCGACGTTTAATTTTTGATTCATCAATAATAACGACTGTACTAGCAGCTTTGTCAATGACTAAGGAAGCACTACTCTCTGGCTTATTATTAGTTACTTCTTTTGACCAACCGCAAACAGGGCAGGTGTATATGATGATACCATTGTCCTTTATTTCCTTTACTCGCATGAACGATCCACAACGTTCACAGTATTCTGGCATTTTTGTATCACCTTTTTTTACTAGAAGACGAGTATTATCTAGTGTAGGGAAATAAGTCTTTGAAGATAATAGCAAAATATTCCTCAACCCGCTTTAAATTTTTTTCCATTGCTTTAAATTGAAGCTCCTTTACAAGTTTTTCGCGATATTTTTTCCAAGCATCCATATATTGACGCAATCTTATAGTCTCTCTTTCCGCTAGTTTTCTGGTTGAGGGCGGAATAAACACGCATAGTGCTGGCCATAAAAGCTTAAAAGATACCCACTGTAACGCTTTATCCTTGTTATTCTCTCTTGCAATAGGTAGCACATTCACATTTGTAACAGTATTTTTAACCAGATTCTCTCTATATGATAGAAGATGACTAGTTCTAAGGAAGAGACCCGGATCAGAGCTTTCTGAAAGCTCAATCCACCTGCGTATATTCTCGTCGGTGGTTAAATCATTTACTGGAATGCTTTCTACATCCTCAACAGTAAGTCTTTGTAATTCTCCATTTACCACGTCTGGAACTAATACCTTTAATTGCACATTGTCCAAGGAGTCCTTGATATCTGATAAGAAATTTAACAGGAAAATATCCTCTGGAGTACCAAGAAGAATAATGTTAAGCGATACTCTATTTTTTAGTACTTTTTGAACTCTACTAATTGTTTGTAAAAAAAGCGCTGACTTAGATTGTTTCTGGATTTCTCTATTTCTGAAATAAATACTTGCTTTATCTATTAGCGCCTTTTTTTCTTTGGGGAAGATCTTGGATCTAAAACCAATACGCCAAATCCATTCCATTCTTGATGAAAAAATATATCCATCTGGAAGCCTTGAGTAGTAGAGGGGGTGATAATCATGAGGGTCTCTCCAAATTATTAAACTCTCCTTTCTTACGCTGCCTGCTATATAAGGAATTAATGTTTCCTTAATTCTGGGAACTTTGATGGGTGCGACGATGAAATCACTATTAAGAATATGCATACCCGTGTATTTATCCCCGATCGCTACCGTCTCTATATCTGTTTTTTTCCTCTTAAATCCTCTCAAGCCAGATAATACCTTAATTTCCGAAGGTATTCTCAATGTTCGTAAATAGCTCCATGGATCTTCTGCTAGCATAACAATGAAGAATTGTTTATAAGAGTAGCCCTGAAAATAGTCATTGCTCATTAATATTCTCCTCTTCTTCTGGCTCTGTTATAGACGTTTTTTCAACCTTAAGTTCTATTAAGTCCGCCAATGTAGCAAATAGGAAGTCCTCCGAATGAATCGGCAAATCTCGAAGAGTTTCGTCTGTTTTAAGAATGGATGAAATGCTTCTAACGAGATTTTTAGCATAATGTATGAACGTTCTTCGCCTTCTTAACTGTAGTTCTCGTCTACGTTTCCTGTTTATGTACTCTCGCAGTCTTCGAAGTCCTTCTAGAATACCCAATTTTATCTCTCTTCGCAATACATCAACATCATCAATGAAATCCTTGGACGTCTCAGAAAAAGGAACACGAGTGCTAACGACTGAGACAAAAACTGCTACTGGGTCTTCATCTTTTTTGACACCATATCGTGTCCAATCAATGCTCTCCAATACTTTCCAAGAAACATCGCTTTTCTCCTTATATAGTAGAGGAACCCTATTAGCGAATCTATATAGATGGATCCCAGGTGGGATATTACCACCGTAAGCTATGCCTATCTCGACAATCATTGGATGACCCATGTACGAGAAAGGTTTACGTTGTGTCACATAAACGAATTCGGGATTTAGGACTCGTTTAATTCCCTCCTCTAGTAGTTTTGTTCCTAGGGGAGATAAGCAAGAGGGATCGGGCGGTTTAAATTTAAACTTTCTAGCAACTTCTACTAATGCAGCAACTATTTTTTCGTTTCGGATTATTTCCCGAAGAGGAGTATCTGGATCTATACCGACAACATGTAAGAATTGCTCAGCGGTTCTAGGACCTATGCGTTGAAACTCTTTAATGAGGAATTCCTTGATTGTCTTAGCCTTACTACTTTTTAGAAGCATGCTGAGCGTTTGAGCATCAATACCCTGAAGATGGAACTTAGAAGGTTTGGGGGGAGACGGCATCTCATCGGTTATTCTCTCGTAGGCATGGATATTTCCATCAGGATCCTCAAATATGAAAGTTGCGTAGGGGGTTATAATTGCCATTTGTTTAAAGTATTCTAAGATGTACCGCCTGGATCGTCTCCAATCCCCTAATACGAATACCTTTATAATGGTACCGTGCTCCAGTGGCCTATTCCATGGGTCACGGAATTTATTCTTAGGTATTTTTTTACGAAGTTTGATTATGGGTTCATTTTTTATCAGATCAATTTTTAGCAAATAATGGGAAACGTAAGGATCTTTTTTCCTAGCACTCCAGATCTCCACTGGAGCATTAGTTTCCATTAATGAGTAAATTATTACCATTTTACCTCCTAGACCAAACCTTCCTCTCTGCTGTATGAGGGAATATTTAGTCGATGTTAAAACGCGACCCATAAGGAAAGGAATTTCGTCATACGACATTCCAGATCCGTTATCGGCCACTATTAATTCAAAGATTTCCGCAGAAGGCTCGGTCTCGGCTTGTTCTGAATCACTTTCTTCTGGAGCTCCCTGGAGTTCTAAAAGTCGTTTGTGTATTTCGTCGGATATTCCAATTAATTCTCTCAGTTCATCAGAAGTTGGTTTTCTTAATCTAACTTTAATTTCTGGTAATACATTCACACTCTCAGCAGCATCCAAAGAATTCTCAACTAACTCTCTGATCGATGTAAACAAAGCTTTTGCTGGATTACCAAACCCAGCTATACTTCTATTATCAGCGAAAAATTTTGCTGGAGATACTGACAATGCTTGAGTAGCCATAAGAGTACACCTAAAGGCACATATAGATACTTGAGATCCCTAACATTATGATAACACTCTCCGACTATAAACTAATTATCAATTAGCGAAGGCAAGGTTCTGCGGTTCCAGAATATTACATCTTATTAAGATATCAGGATAGATAAGAATCTAGAATATACTGGCTCTTGCTATATATAATTTTGCGCTAACATTTTCCTTATATTCTTTTCGAGCCAGTCATTCTATGACAAATAGTGTGATCCAACATAGAGCTTCCTCTATTAGCTTTGTCAATGAATTTCAGCATTTATATTCTAGGGCTTAAGGGCTATTAATGTAGTTACTTTCACTTCTTACCAACAATCCAATCCGCTATTAACTGACGCGTTAAATGGGATATTATTCATAATTTCGCTTTGCTTATTATCAGAAAAAACGAAAAGTTAATTAATGTATTAATCTATTGAAAATATTTAATAGGGCATAATCGTTCCTAGTGAAGTAGGTGCTAATTGTGGTATATATTGCTAGAGATGGTAGTTATAGGTTTAAAGTAATTCTATATGGGCCATCTCTTTCCGGTAAAACAACGATGCTGAGAAGCTTTAAGAGTATGAATCCTGATAAAGTAGCAAAAGTTTTATCTATTGAGCAGGATGATGGGAGAACAATTTTCTTCGATTATACTACAGTACAAATTCATAATAACATATACTGTGACGTATATGCTGCTCCTGGTCAAAAAAGGCATCGTAAACAAAGGATTATTCTATTGAAGGGAGTGGATGGAATAATCTTCGTGGCTGATAGTGATCCTAGGGCAATAAGGGAAAATCTAGAGAGTATGAATGAACTTAAAACATTTTTTGGAAGCAGGTTTAAGACGATTCCTCTAGTGATTGCTCTGAATAAGAGAGATTTAATAGATGCTCTCCCCATAACAGTTATCTTACGAGTCTTGAACCTTGATAGACCTTTTGTTGCTTATCCGACAATAGCTATAAGAGGAACCGGCATAGAACCAGTATTCAGAAGTGCTATTCGATTAACGATTCTCTCTAAATTAGCTCCCTCAATTTATAGAATGGAGTTATTAGAGCTAAGTAAGAAGGAACCTTATTATATTATTGTCCGAGGAAAAGCTGCTGAGGAAGCAATTTATCAAGTAAGTCGTTATGTATAAGACACTTGAAAAACGTATTGTGGGTAGCTGTTATTATGCTTTAAAACTAAATTTCTCGGACAGAGTTTGCTTAGCGCTATGTTCTAGGGGGATTATTGATACCCCACTTTTCCTAAGCAATCTTGCGAAAAAAGCTTTAACTACATAAGAAAGGGAAAACTTAACTTAGTAAGACAAAGCTGAAACTTTTGGCTTAGAAAAGTCTAAAAACTAGTGTGATTCTTATGGCCGCGGAAAGTGTTGAGAGCGACTTCTATAGAGAGGTTGGATTAAAGGTTGGGCTGGAGATTCACCAGCAATTAAAGACTTCACGAAAACTATTCTGTTACTGTCCTCCTATACTTAGGCGGGATGATCCTGATATTAGAGTTATTAGGTTCATGAGACCCACACTTGGAGAGACGGGTGAGATAGATCCTACAATGCAAAAAGAGTTCAAGAAGAGAAAGACAATTATCTATGAAGCTTATAAGGATACAACATGCTTGTATGAGTTAGACGAGATACCACCTTATGAAATTTCGCAAGAAGCGTTAGAGATAGCACTAATGATTGCGCTTTTATTCAATATGAAAATCCCAGATATCTTGCTAGTATCTAGAAAACAATACTTAGATGGTAGCGTTCCTTCTGGTTTTCAAAGAACAGTAATTGTTGGGCTTGATGGTTATGTTGAATTATCAAACGGAAAGCGATTACGAATTCTTCAGTTATGTCTGGAGGAGGATGCTGCTAGAAAAATCGCTGAAAATGATAAAGAAACCGTATATAGAGTGGATAGACTAGGAATACCTCTCGTTGAAATAACCACTGATGCATCACTATCTTCTCCTGAAGAGGTCTTGGATGCCGCATTAAGAATCGGTGCTCTCTTACGAGCTACGAAAAAAGTGTTAAGAGGCATTGGAACGATTCGACAAGACATAAATGTTAGTATTAAAGGCGGAAACAGAGTAGAAATTAAGGGAGTGCAACGACCAGAATGGTTTAAGTCATTAATAGATAACGAGATAAAGAGACAACTAGCTTTAATTAAAATTGCAGAAGAACTTAAGGCAAGAGGTGTTACGAAAGAAAGCATCGAAAAGGAGCCGATAATAGACGTGACTGATATTTTCATGGGGACTGAGGCAAAATTCATTTCAAGAGCAATTAAAAGAGGAGAAAAAGTTTTCGCCATAAAGCTACCCAACTTTGGCGGATTATTAGGAAGAGAGATCTTGCCGGGTAAGAGATTTGGAAAGGAGTTTGCTGAAAGAGTTTCCGTAATAACTGGGTTAAAGGGAATAATTCATACAGATGAGTTACCAGCGTATGGAATATCGAAAGAAGAGAAAGAAAAGTTGTTTGAAGTTTTGAAAGCGGATAGGGAGAGAGATTGCATCGTTATAGTAGTTGGGCCAGAGAAAAAAGCCATAGAGGCGCTAGAAGAGGTACGAGAGAGAGCAAAAGAAGCACTAGATGGTGTTCCCACAGAGACTCGTAAAGCTAATCCTGACGGAACCACTAGTTTCGAAAGACCTTTAGGAGGGGCTGCTAGGTTATACCCAGACACGGATTCACCACCCATCGTTCTCAATAGATCGATTATTGAGAGAATCATGAAATCTCTTCCAGAGTATCCATGGAAACGTGTTGAAAGATACATGAAAGAGTACGGATTAAGTAAAGAATACGCTGAACGAATTGTACTTTCCGAGAGAAGCGAGGTCTTTGAGGAAATAGTTAGAATAGGAGTTCCGCCAAAACTAGTAGCAACAGTAATCCTGGAAACAATGACGAGTCTAAGGAGAGAGGGCTTCTTAGTGGACAGAATCCCAGATGAAAAATTAGTACAGGTTTTCATATACTATAAGAAAGGAGAACTCTCCAAAGAAGCTCTTCCAGAGGTTCTTAAAGAATTATCTAAGAATCCAGAGAGGGAGATTAGTGATATTCTAAAAGAGTTAGGTATCAAGAAGATCTCTCTTGAGGAATTGGATAAGATAATAGAGAAAATTATAAGAAATAATATTGAATTGGTAAAGAAGCGAAGAGAAAGGGCATTCAAACCCCTAATGGGTGACGTGATGAAAATTGTCCGAGGAAAAATCGATGGAAAGACTGTTAGTGAGCGATTACGGGAAAAACTGCAACAAGTCATCAAAGAGCTTAACCAGTAGTTGTTAGAAAAACGATAATATAGCTAATAACTCTTAATAATTCATAGTTTATAATCTGGTGTTTTTGGATGTCTGTTCTTAAAAAATTCTGGAAGTGGTTAAGAGGGGAACCATCCCCTACTAAAACTAATATCAAGATAAAGTTGAGAATACTTGAAAGAAGATTAGAAAGGCATGAAATGGAGCTTAGAGAGCGTAGGAAGAAAGAAATAATAAGGATTAGGGAAGCATTAAGAAGTGGGAATATAGATTTAGCTAGGGAACATGCAAAACAAGCAATTTTACTTGATAGAGGATTAATAAGTGCTACAAGAATCAGATCTCTAGTAAGTACTTTTCGAGGCTATATAGAACGCGGCGAAATAATAAAAGATCTGGCAGATTCCATTAAGGAACTAGCTCCTAATATTACGCAGGTAGCTACGATGGTTGGGGATAAAGAACTAATGGAAGCCTTTTCGGAATTAGCTAAAACATCTGAGAAAATAGCAAGTACGGAAGAACTTTTTACAGAGACGCTTGGTGAAATATCGGAAAGTGACCTGGATGAGTCAGCAGAAAAATTAGTTGAAAAAATTGCAGAACGTGAAGGAATAAAGATTCCTAAGAAGAAAGAGGTTAAAGTTAAAGAAGACGAGATAGAGAGAATTCTGAAAGAAGTGTTAAAAGAAGAGTAATAAATAATGTAGCCCCCGTGGGGAGGAAGTCATCCCTAGAGATCTTTCTAGGTCCGCCTCCCCGACTCGGGGGCATGCAAGGTTTAATCTAGATTGGGAACTTTAAATTTATGTTTAATCTCGTCCGCGTATAATCTTTACTCTGCAAAATTCATTTAGAGCATGATGAAGCCACTCCAATCGGATCCTCATGAAGATCTCGCGACGCTCTGATAGATAATCATAAAATCATAATAGCAATCATAGGAGTTTCTTATTCTTTCTCTCTCCTACTTTATCTATCAAATAACTAGCTAGTAGAGGCAGAATATATGTTGCATCCCCTTCTACAGTGACGTGTTGGGCTTTCTTAGAGATTTTTCCCCAAGAAATCGCTTCTCTAGTTCTTGCTCCAGACAAGGAGCCATCCCATTCAACTGCCGTTGTAATGTACACTGCTCGATTTAAACCCTCTTTGAATTGATTCCACCATATTACGTGATGTTTTGAAATGCCTCCCCCTATTATTAGAGCTCCGGTTCTTTCTGAATCATATATTATCTCAGATATTTCCGTCTCGTCTCTTAGGATATCAATGATAAAGTCTTTGTCTTGAGAAAAGAGCCATATCTGATATCCAAAAGCTCCATCGGTTATCCCAGGAACATATATAGGAATTCCTTTCCTTCGAGCCCACCATATGAGGCTTTTTTCTCGAGAGTCTTTCTGCTCATCAATGACATCAGCTAATTGCCAAATTAATTCTCTCGTTGAAATCCTTGATATTCCCTCTCTCCATAGCTTCTTTAAGAGTTTTTGTGCAACTTCCTCTATTATAATTCCGTAATTTTCTATCGGAATAAAGATATTTCCAAGCCTATGAATATTCATCTCATTTAGCCATAAGTCATCAGCCTCAAACCATCCCTGATAATATCTCCGCCGCGTTCTAGCAATATCATGATCAATAGTCCCGCATGTCGTAATTATAACATCAAAGAACCCTCTTTTCACCATCTCAACGATTACTCCTCGTAAACCAGTAGCGATAATAGCTGCTGGGAAAGCTAGAAAGTTCGTGCTTTTATCATCTAATAGCATGTCTGCAAGAATTTCTGCTGCTATATACACTTTTTTAGCGACAAATCCCCCAATTTTTGAGAATTCTTCTATCAGCTCCCTTACTTTCATATCCTTTCGAATAGTAATGTCTTGGACAGGTTTTAGCCTCTTAATAAACTCATCCCTATCCATTGTAAATCCCTAAAACTTTTATAGCCATATCTAGTTTTTCTCACCATTAATATTTTTAATTCTTGAGGGATTCCCATGAAGGTAGCGAATCTCTTCAGAGTAGCTAGAAGAGAAGAAAACGAGATGCCAACAATAAGAGATCGGAGGAGCATTACTGAGCCAAGGTACATTGATATGCCTAGGTGCTCCTCGTGCAGCAAAGTTATCTCTCCGAGAGACATAGGAGCTATAGCAATGCAGTGTCCAAACTGTGGAGAGGGTGTTCTTATTAGATGTTCTAAATGTAGAAAGGCTGGAAATATTGCTAAATGTCCTGTATGTGGTTATGAGTATCCTTAAGGTGGTATAGGTATGACAGCCTACAACGCTGTTATTGTGGAAATATATCCAGATGATACAGATACGGACCTAGAACGCGTTTTAAAGGATCTTAAGGAGAGCCTTCCTGATGATATTGAAATAAAAGATCACAAGATAGAGCCATTAGCATTCGGAATAAATAAGTTGATAATAGCTTTTCTTGTCCCCGAGAAAGAAGAAAAAATTAGGCAACTTGAAGAGATCCTAAACAGTATCGAAGGAGCCAGTGCAGAAATAAAATCCATTTCTAGAATATGAGTTACAAGACTAAAATATAGGCTAAACGAGACCACTTCTGAGAAGACCTCAATTCATATAATTGCACCATTATTTTTCTTTATTGTATGAAGAGTTAAGACTTTAAAAGCCACCAGGAAGCAATATATTAAATAAGAAAACACATATATATTTAGATACCCTAACTAGGCTAGGGAGAAAGGCACGGCTAGGGCGAGGGGCTCGGGGTCCCTCCCGGAACCGCACAGCGGTTCCGGCCGCAAATCCCCGATATGGCGGGCCCGAAAGTCCCCGGATGGGGAAGTTAAAACCCTACTCTCTGATCTCGAATCGAGACGATGATTCCCCGCCTCTCGGGGATAGGGGCGTGCTCCTAGACACCCGCTGGAAGGCGGGTGTCTAGGAGCCCGTCGTGGGGCGGTGGGGAATCGGCGTAGGCCCGGAAGGGAGCGCGCCTAACCCAGCGCCCCTATGCTCCGAGACTAAGCGGGGAAAAGTTGAGATTCGAGATCAGAGAGTAGGGAGGCTTTCCCGCCGGGGATGGCCGTGCCCTCCAAACGAGGTAATTGCTTGTAGTTTCCTCTATCCCTAATTTAATCACTATAAGATAATGTGAGCTGTTGTGAGTGGTCTATCTGATCCGTATTCTAGGATTCTCCATGAGGACAAGGATAGAAATTTAGTTAAAGTAATGTTTGTTCTTCCCAAGGACCTGTTTGAAAAAATGATCGACGCTGCTGATCTCTTAGGAGTCTCCGTTGAGGAAATAATTAAAAGAGCTTTTAACGAATTCTACAAAGAACTTTTTGGAAGACGAGTAGCTCGAGAAAAGAAGATAGCTAAGAAAAAAACAAAGAAGGGAGAAAACGAAAAGACTCTTAAGGAATTAAAAGAAATGATATCAGTACTAAATTCCCTAATAGGAACATTGAACGAGAATATAATACAGGTTCAAAGAATAAGTAATATCATATCTCAACCAAGTATCGCCGTAAGCGCGCAAGAATCAATAGCTATGAAGCGAAAAGCTACGGGTACTTCTCAAGAATTAGTTCTTCCTGAACTAAAAGTTGCAGAAGGCATTGAAGTAAAAGAAGAAAAGAAGCCTAAAAAGAGTTTAGAAGAAACGTTAGATGATATATTAGTAGTAGCTGTAGCAGAGGATCTGCTTAAGAGTTAGAGATCGTGGCCTGAGCCTGGTTTTGTTTAATTGGTTTTTTGAAAAATCCAAGCTTTACTACTCCCGTACCCAAAGGTGGAACTCCTCCCACTATGACATTTTCTGTAGCACCTAAGAGGGGATCTACCATACCAGCTGCAGCAGCACGGAACAAATGCTTACCGGTTTCTTCAAAAGCTGCCCGGGCTAGTACACTTAGTTTCTTTCCAGCAATTCCATATCTTCCAATAGCTTCGATGTGGCCATGCATAGTCATGACATCAGTTATGTAGAGAATGTGACGCATGTCCACGTCAAGACCATACTGATCAAGGACGTTCTTAGCTTCTTTTGCAATTAATCTTCGAGCAGCCTCAATACCGAAAATCTTTGCGAACATGTGGATGTTGTTTGTTTCTAGCCTAGACACGTCAACGCCTTTCACGTACAGTAGGGGTGTAATATCGGATCCTGCTATTACAATATAATATTCATCGAATTCATCTGATTTCCTAAGCTGTGCTCGCTCATATTCCTTGAAACCTTTGAAGACTTTTTCGCGGAGTTTTCGATAGATCTCAGTTAAGCTTACATCAGTGTCTGCTGGGTAGATATATAATATATAACTGCTTGGGTGCTCAACTCGGACTTTTCCGATTTTCTCAATTTTCTCTTTAACGATCTCTGGGGTTAAATTATAGTGGCGGAGTCTTTCCCTGCTCAAAACAACTTTTATTCTGTTTTCTCCAGGCTCTATTTGAAGCCCATCTTGTTTAATTAGATGCAAGATAGTGACTGCTCGTATGTAGCTGAAGATTTCCTCGGCTTTCTTCTTACTTCGTTTGTAATCACTCTCTAGGTACACGGAAATCATCGGAGTACTAGGCCTCTCCACAGCATCAAAAATCTCTTTCAGCCTTGGTAGACCCGTTGTAATGCTAAAGGCTGCTACGCCGGCCCAGTGGAATGTACGGAGAGTTAATTGCGTCGCTGGCTCGCTTACAGATTGAGCAGCTACCGTTCCAGCCGCTTCGCCTGGATCTATTTGCGCTTGTAGATACTTTTCGAGTATTTTCTCCTTGTATTCTTTTACTTCTTCTTCGGATAGCACATAACCTTTCTTCAACATGTCTTTGAATATTTTTCTTATATCTTCAGCGATAGCTTTAGAAGTTTTCTCAGTGATTTCTTCTATCACTTCATCATAATACTTCGGCCAAGTCTTCCTAGAAGTTTTAACTTTCTTACCATTATCTTCTCTACGTACAATTATTTCGTAGAACAATGATTCGTAATCTGTAAGCTTGCCATGGAAGCTTTTTCCTGGATGAATGCCATCTCCACCGTATCTGAACTGAACTATATGACCACTCATCATTCTCGCTGTACCATCATATTCTATTCTACTATCCTGCAAAGCATTGACTAATCGTCGATAGAAGTATCCACTATCAGCTGTTCTAACCGCAGTATCGACAAGACTATCTCTTCCACCAGCATTATGGAAGAAATACTCGATAGGTGACATGCCAGATGAGAAACTGTTTATCGTGAAACCACCGGCATAAGGACCTACGTCCCCCTTCTTGAAATGAGGCAAAGTACGCTGGTCATAACCTCTTCTTAATCGTTTCCCTCTAACCACTGGCTGGCCAATACATGCTAGTACTTGCTGAATATTGGTCTCATCTCCTCTCGCGCCCGTTACAGTCATTGCTAAGAATTGGCTATCCATAGGCATTGATTCCATTACTATCTCCCCAGCTTTCGTTCTCGCCTCATCTAGGATTTCGACTAGTTTGTCCTCGAATGTATCTTCAAGAGTTTTTCCTGGGTCTGGTTCAAGTTTTCCTTCAAGATATTGTCTTACTAGATTATTCGCCTTCTCTATGTACTCTGCCAGTACCTTTCTGATTTTTTCTCTAGTTTCAGCTGGTAATTTTATATCCCATAATGTCAAGCTAAAACCTCTATCAGTTAGATACCGAATAATCATTGCACCCATACTATTCAGGAATTTCTTACCAGCTTCGTATCCCCACCTATCAATGATTCTCTGAACAAGGTTTTCTGGTTTTTCAGCACCTATAGCGTTCTTATCTATAACGCCTTCGAGGATTTTACCATCCCATATTTTAACTTTGCATTTCTCTGAGCCTTTCTTACCACACAAAGCGCCTTTTACGTCTTTTTCATAAAAGATATACCGTGGAATGATCTGAGAGAAAAGATCTTTTCCGCTCCAATAAGGCTCTCTACCAATAACGGTTGTTGGCTCGGGTAATGATGTAATACCAGCATAGAATAAAATTTGAACGGCTTCTTCGAGCGATAATAGGGTATCATCCTTCGTAAGGAGGTAGGCCCCAGTAATATAGTCTTGCTTGGGACCAATTATTGGGCCCCCGTATCTTGGAGTAATGATATGTCTTTTCACTTCCATTATTGTTGATATCTCTGCGCGCGTCTCAAGAGATCTTGGCAAGTGAATATTCATTTCATCTCCATCAAAGTCTGCATTATATGGAGGGCAGGAATGTAAGTGAAGACGGAGTGTATTGTAAGGCAGTACACGTACATAATGCCCCATCATGGAAATTCTATGAAGTGTGGGTTGCCTATTGAAGACTACTATGTCCCCATCCATTAAATGTCGCTCTACGATATCCCCAGGCTTTAATTCAAGAGCTTTGGCTTTCCGTTCCTCAACACCTTTGAAGACTTCTAAGGATATTTTATGATACATTTCTCCTCGTTTTTGCCATATGAATACAGCTCCTGGATAATTATCCGGGCCATTTATAACGAGCTGTCTTAGTCTCTCGATATTCAGCTCATTAACTACTTCAGGCACTATAAGAACTCGTGCCATTTTTTCTGGCACACCGATTTCATCAACACTTAAGTATGGATCCGGAGATATAACAGCTCTGCCAGAGAAATCAACTCTTTTTCCACTCAGATTATGTCTGAATCTACCCTCCTTACCAGACAGTCTGTGCACAATACCCTTAACATACAAGCTTTCAAGCTTAATTTCACCAACTTTGTGAAGTCCAAACAAAACCATGACAAGTTTTTGAAGTTTTTGCCAGTTAGATTCTATGACAGGGGATGGGCCCCCACGTAGTTTGTTTTTTAGTTGTTCATTTATTCTTACAATGTCTCGAAGCGTTATAGTTAAGTGATCCTCGGATCGTTTACCATCAGCCGTCACAACTGGTGGACGAACTGTTATGGGAGGTACAGGGAGGTCTTGGAGAATAGTCCATTGAGGAAGAGCATAATCTGGGTGGAAACCTAATAAGAAGACGTCTTTTCTGCGTTCTTCTCTTTCTTCTGGGGAGTAATCCTCTTTAGGATCATAAATGGTCTCGAGAATTTGCTTTATTTGTTGAGCTGTTAAGTATTGGTTTTCATAATACTTATTGCCACGACCTTTAACGATACGAGGCCTTCGCCTACCAATTAAGTAAGCGCTTAAACTGCTTTTCTCTGATTTTTTGATTTCCTCAAGTTTTTCTGGAGGTATTTCGATTCGCTTGATAAATGTGAGATATTCTTTTGACCAAATAAATTTTCCAACTTTTTCATGACCACAATTAAGGTTATAACATTTCTTTTCCTTTATAGCCTCATTAAGTACCTCTTTCGCTATTTCTGGACTAGGATATCCATACCGATCAATGAATTCTTTCATTTTAGCCCAATATTTTTCGCGCTTTTCTGGAGGTAAAGTAAGGCGGCCACACCTTTCACAAATAGCATTTAAAACCTTTTCTATGTATTTAACAAATCCGAGATGATAGACAGGCATTGCAAGAGAAATATAACCGAAATGACCTATACAACCAGTTTCCCCTTCACGCCTTCTAAGCCCACAATATTCGCATCTTTCTCTATTATCTGGAGAACCCAGCCTTCTATCCAGAGGACTTCCTGGGAATCCTCTGCCCTCATCATCATATAAAGTGGACTGGTCTATTCTCACTACAGCTAATTTCCTAATCTCTTCTGGAGACATTATCCCGAATCTAATACTCGCTAGTTTCTTTGGTATTTCGAAGTACATACATATCTCCCTAACAATTCAACACTAAGAATAAGGCAAATATTACAAGAAGCGAGACTTGTCTAAGCATGACTTCTCAATCTCTATCTTTAGTTAGTACTACAATAAAGAAAAAAGTCGTATGGCATATTTAATATTAAAGATTTACGGTCGACTAAGAGGTGAGTATTTTTCTTTTCATTTCTTAGCTCACTATCCTTTTCAAAGTTTTGAGATAGGTTTTAAAGCCCTAATTGTAGCGACTGGAATACCGTAGTTCGAAACAAGTAAAGGATCATGATATAAAAATGAAATATCGTGTTTTAGAACGAAATTTCCTTGGCTTGAAATGGTGAGCATTATGAATGGCATCTCTCTTAAAAAAATTGGGGAATTGGTGAGCAGAGAAGGTAAAAAAAGTCATGATATGATAGTAGTCATGTTCAAAATGTGGCTTGTATCCAAAGGAGTTCTTGAGGAAAAAATAAAAGTTCAGGAAGAAATCCTTGAAGTCTTACCAGACATCGTGGTCCTCTGCAATGATAAGAAGATTGAAAGTGTATGGGAGATTATTGAGCCGGAAGAAGAATGGAACTTGAGAAAAGAGGAAGTTAAAAAGAAGCTGGAAAGGCTCGTTGTTAGGACCTATCTCTATCTTCTAAAACCTTCGCATGTAATTTTAACTGATGGACGTTCTTTCATAGTATACGACTCAAATAGCTCAATTGTGATGGAGATTAATGATCTATGCAGCGTTAACGACAGTATTGAGAAAAAAATTGAGGAGTTACTTATTAAGCCCTGTATGATAGGAAAACATTAGAGCAACATAGCTCTAGTTTTTTCGCTGCGAATTATATCTATTGCTATGAGCAATACTAGCACAACAAAAGTTGCAGCGCCTAGGAATATTACCAAGTCTGAATAACCTATTTGTTGATAAGTCAAGGCAACACCGGCTATGAAGAATGCAAGCGAGATTATTAATGCCTGAAACATTATTCTACTTATGTCCCATCTTTCTAATACTTCATACTTAACAATGTGTGTCCAAGACTGATAAGCAGCGTTACTAGCTCTAAGTATGGGGTCTAAATCTTTTTTCTCCTTAATTATCTCAGATAAAGTGCCTAATCCTCTAGAAATCTCTTCCAATGCATTTTTGTGACGAATAATGAAAGATAGTTTCCTGCCTCTTATCATATACAATATGTAGAAAAGAACAATTTCAGCAATGAAGATTATCATAGCTAAGAAGGCGAATTGTAAAAGAGTGTCTTGTTGAGCGTTAACTGCAGAAGGCCAACTCACCACTATTATTGTATAAAGGGAAACAAGTGTTAAAAAGAAAGTTACGAATGTTCGCCACACATATGATAGGAACTCATACAATGGTGTGTATAAGAGAGCAAAAGTTATCAAGAAAGAGATGCCTATAGTTGCAATGGTTATTTTCTCGAATACTGGCCACCAAATACTAGGATTCTGTATTAGAGCGATGCCCCAGATAATAGTAGCCATTATAAATAACATAACCGCAGCCACTGTTTCACATATTATTGCAATGATTGCTAAGAAGTGAGCTAGACCTGCCGCATATCTAATCGCTTTAACCAATTAAGGCACCGCTTAAAATTGTACTACTCAATCAATTCTTAAGAAAAGCTGATATATAAAGAATACGGAATCAAGATCTGGGCGGTAGAAAAGAGAAGAAAATCTGATTAGCTTGAAAATGGTGGACGGGGCGGGATTCGAACCCGCGGCCTCCGGCTTGCGAAGCCGGCGCTCTACCACTGAGCTACCCGTCCATCTTACCATAAAAGGTATATCTATCTCTTCCATCATCATTAAAAAAGCTTTCGTCTTCCTCCATCTATTATTATTTTAGACTGTAGCTTTAGTTGAGACGTATATAATTGAGTAGCCTTATATATGACTGGGGCGGTACAATGAGCATTAGTAAAGAGGAATTATTCAAACTATTTGGTAAGGAAGAATATGAGACTGAATTCTTTAAAGAAATGGGATTCGTGCGCAAACAGTGTAAGGTTTGTGGAAGGTTTTTCTGGACATTAAATCCGGATCGAGAAACTTGTGGAGACGTTGAATGTGAAGGAGAATATAGATTTATCGAAGACAACACTTGGTCTAGGGAGTGGGATATTCACAACACCATACGGAAATGGACGGGCTTTTTTGCTGAGAGAGGACACGCTGTTTTGGATCCTTACCCCGTGGTAGCTAGGTGGCGAGATGATATTGAATTCACAATAGCGTCTATAGCTGTTTTTCAGCCCTGGGTTGTTAAGGGAATTGTGGATCCCCCAGCAAATCCTCTAGTTATTCCTCAGCCATGTCTTAGGTTTGGAGGTGAGTTTAGCGATATAGATAACATTGGTAAAACGGGAAGACATCTCACGAGTTTTACGATGGGAGGTCAACACGCTTTCAACTCAGAGAAATCATGGATCTACTGGAAAGACGAGTATCTTCGATACAACTTTGAATTCATGACAAAAGTCCTTGAAATACCGTCAGAGGAACTCACCTATAAGGAAGATGTATGGAGCGGAGGAGGAAACTTTGGTCCTTCTATTGAAACTTTTGCTTATGGATTAGAAATAGTTAATGGAGTATTTATGCAGTATGAATTCATTGATAGTAGATGGGCACCACTCAAATTAAAAGTTCTTGATGTTGGGTGGGGACTAGAGAGAATCGCTTGGTTTAGGCAAAGAACACCCACGATTTATGAAGCTACTTTTGGACCCGTGTTTGAATGGTTGAAAAACCAAATAGGATTAGAAATTGATAAAGAACTATTGGTGAAATACGCGAAACTATCGGGTATACTGGATACGAAATCCCCAGAAAGGTTCAAGAAATCAAGAGAAAAGATAGCAAGTCTTCTAGGATTCTCCCTTAAGGAATTAGAGGATAAACTAGCACCCATCGAAGCAGTATATGCTATACTCGATCACACAAAAACTCTAGTTTTCGCGATTCCAGACGGAGGTATACCATCAAACGTGGGAGGCGCATATAACCTAAGAATGATACTGAGAAGAGCGGTTTCGTTAGCGGAGAATATGAATTTCCAAATAGATTGGGAAGAACTACTCCATAAACAGATAGATTATTTCTCGGAGAGTTTTCCGAGAATAGAAGAAGGACGGGACGTAGTTGTAGATGTTTGGAAAGTAGAACTACAGCGTTACAAATCATCGCTCGAGAAAGGTATCGCTGAATTGTTAAGACTAATAAAAAAGAAGAAACTAAAAGTTATCCGCTATGAGATACTACGAGATCTTTACATAAACCATGGATTACCCCCATCTAGTGTGGAAGAGATAGCAAAGAAGCAAGGAGTAAAGGTAGAGATACCACCTAACTTCTTTGACTTAATACGATTAGAAAAACAAGCAAAAAGTGGAGAAGAAAGAAAAGAAGATCTAGAAGAAACCATTAGACGAAGTCTAGGAAAAGTATTGGAGGGACTTCCTTCGACAAAGCCTCTTTACTACGAAGATCAGTATATGAAAGAGTTTGATGCTAAGATAGTCTTTGTTAAGAATCACTACGTAGTTCTAGATCAGACTGCTTTTTATCCAAGAGGTGGAGGCCAGTTAGAGGATACTGGAGAAATAATTATCGATGGAAAAATACTTAAGGTAGTAGACGTCAGGAAAATAGGAAACGTTATCGTTCATGTTGTTGATTCTCCGGTCGAAAGAGAATTAGTAGGAAAAACAATTCACGGTAAAATAAATTGGAGACGTCGCTGGTTACACATGAAACATCATACAGCTACACACATAGTTAATGCCGCAGCTCGATACGTTTTGGGGCCTCATGTTTGGCAGGTTGGTGCTGAAAAATCGGAGAAGTACGCGCGACTTGATATATCACATCATAAGAATCTCACTGAAGAAGAAATAAACAGGATTGAGGAATTAGCTAATAAGATTGTTATGGAGAACAGACCAGTCAAAATCGAAATACTTGATAGAACAACGGCTGAAAAGAAATATGGAGTGAGGATTTATCAAGGAGGGGCGGTTCCTGGAAAATATCTTAGAATAGTGTCTGTAAAGGATTGGGAAGTTGAGGCTTGCGGAGGTACACATGTACGATCTACTGGCGAAATTGGGTTTATAAAAATAATAGGTACCCGAAGAATCCATGACGGGGTTGTAAGATTAATCTTCGTAGCTGGTGAAAGAGCTTACGAATATATTAAGGAACAAGAGAAATACTTAAAGGAATCATGCGAAATTCTCAAAGTAGTGCCGGGAGACTTGCCGAAGACCGTTAAACGTTTCTTTGAAGAATGGAAAGATCAACAAGAACATATTACGAAGCTCTCGAACTTAATATTAAATCATCTAGAAACGATTATTGAAAAGGAGGGTAAGAAGCTTCCCGGAGACGTATTGTTAGTTCGTATTGATTTCCCTCATAACCTAATGATAGAAGTGCTAAAACGTTTAAACAATTTACATAGAGACATCATACTGGCTAGTACAGTAGGAGGCAAGACAACAATAGTTGCGGCTGGGTCAAAGAACTTCCTAGAAAAATTGAAAGAAATTATCGAAAAGATAGGAGCTAAGGGCCGGATTATAAAATTTGGTCTCATAGCATCATCGGAAATCGATGCTTCGACAATTTTAACAAAGTTAGAAAGAGTAATGCAATGATTAAAACCTAGGATCTTAAGTGAAACAAAATTTCGTAGTCGCCAAGATGCCTTGTGACTTCAAAATTCATCATGCGAAGCTTTGGTGTAATAATTGTAACCATTTTTTTCCTTCGTATCCTTCCAGGAGCCGTAACTTCGAAGAATTCGATACCATAGAATTCAGTATCAATCACCTTCATTATCTCTTTAAGTATGTTTGATTTCTCCAGCGGTGAAAGTGACCCCTCCACTATAATTACGTAACCAGATCGAAACTTTCTAACTATTTGGTGAAAATACCCTTTATTAAGCAGCTTTCTAAAGAAGTCAATAGAGAAATATTCAATGCCGATGCGCATAGTGACGCCTCTGTTAAATTTGTTTTGTTAATTTTTCTAATAGTTGTTCAACATTTTGACCGGTGAGAGCGGATATTGGAACTACTACCTTTTTTTGGAAAGTTTCTTTCACTAATTCTGGCCTAGACTCTGGTTTATCGATCTTATTCGCTGCAATTACAAATGGAATCTTCTTCAGTTCCAGCGTTCCTATAAGCATCATATTCACTTGATTAAAAGGTAATCGTGTAGAATCAATAACTATAATTGCTGCATCGACATTATCTAGTTCCTTTATAGCTTCGATAACTCCTTTTGTAGCCTCCTTAGCTCTCTCAATAGCCTCTTCTTCGCTTAAACCGTGTTTTAGAAACTCACGATAGTCAATGTAAGTGGATAAACCAGGCGTATCTATAATCGTAAAGTTCAATTCCTTACCATCTATTCGGAGAATAAGATTCTCTATAGTATTTACTCGACGAGTTTCATGCGGAATTCCAGTAACTGAACCTACTTCTTTGCCCAAATGCTTCTTAGTTATATAGTTGGCGAGAGTAGTTTTGCCAGCTCCTACTTCTCCAAATATTCCAAGTCGAATACTTCTTTTGTTTACCCTACCCAGAAGTCTGCGAAGAAAACCCAATGTGAACTCACCGTATTCTTCATAATCCAGAAATACGTTTTTGGTAAAGAATGTTTAAAATGCAAGAAATATTGTTGTAATACACATAGTCAGAATGTTGAAATAGTCAAACTTACGATAATATGTAATGGGTTAAAAGTAATATTCTTCCTTAGCTGGTATTGTTAAGGAATCAGACGATAATTTTAAGAAATTATAACGAATCCCAAGGGATAGGTGCTTTCCGTGGAAGGATCAACTGACGTCGACCAAGAGATTCTTAATAAAGCTCGAAAAGCAATTATCTTTTTGGATAAATTATTGGATCAAATTAATGCACTAAAACACGATATAGAGGATCTGAGACGGGTGTCGAGGGAAACAACGGCTATGCTTATTGAAGATATTGAAGAAATAAAGGAAAGAATTTTACAAATATCAAAGAAGCTCGCTGAGCTGAACGATAAGACTAGCTGATTTTGTGATTTTCAATCAATTATAATTAAGAATAGCCTCGGTTAACCCTACATAACTAGTAGTAGGTAGAGAGCTATTTTATTTCCCGAAAATGGTGTTTTCTTCATCTATATTGGTATTAAATCACACTTAAGCAATTATTCTAACTAAACAGCTCTTCTTCTTAACGTATTACCCTCGATCTAAAAATATAAATATAGTTGCAATCATTATCATAAATCTCAACAATCTCAACTAGGAATTGTGCACGCGGGATAATTTTGAGTATAGAGCAGGAAATTTTAAAAATCCTAGGAGAACATGAAAGGGACAAGATACGGCAGTACCTCATGGCTATTTTAAAGCCAGAGAAGATTGAACTTGTGTCTGATGAAGATTTTAAGCAATTTTTTATCGAGACACACTCAGTTAGAACGCTTGCAAAAATTCTAGCAGCGGTCTGTAGATTAGAGGAAAAGATGAGAATAATTTTAACGGGGCCAAGAGGAGTAGGTAAAACAACAACAATAAGGTACGTTTACAACATTTTGAAAAAATATGTTAACGTGCAACTATTAGAAAGCTTAGATAAGGATATCAATTCTTCCGCTAGTTGCTTCTTTATTCTAGATTCTGGTTGGACATCGATAGAGGACGTTATGAAAGCACTTGAGAAGTTTCCTAAGAACAAATCAATATGTATCGAGCTTCGACCTTATTTAGTATTAGAAGGGCTTGAAAGAGGGCTCTTCGAAGAAGATAATGCGTGGCAGATAATAGTTATGACATATCCGAGCGAAAAAGATGTTAGGGAAATTGTCTCGAGGAGATTCGGAAAAGTGTCTCGTGTAGTTCAGAATCCGCTATTATCTCTTCTTCTGCAAATACGCTCCCCAGAAGAATTAGGATTAGACGTCGTTAACATGATTAAGAAGCTCAAGGGAACAAAACTCAGAATTTTGTGGCTTTTAACAATTTATGATAATGGACTTTTCGCAAAATTAATCTCAGACATCATCAATAAATCCCCCGCTACGATATCGCGACATCTAAAAGAACTCGAAGAACTAGGATTAATACATGGAGAACGTGTGGGAAAGAAGATGTTTTATAAATTATCCTCTTTACCAGTTATCATTAAAACGGAAGAGACTATTGTGAGTGAAATTATTAGGAAATGGGGGGCGCGAGTATTCACTATCTAGCAGAGAGTAATATCTGGTCACGTAGATTCCTAGATGCTTGCAAAAGAAGTTTGTAAAGTTTTTTAGCCTCTGATACCCTATCTTCAGGGATTTCTAAATGACCCTTCTCTATCTCATCAAATAATTCCTCAAGCCAAATCTTTAATCCTTCTACTTTAATTGCCTGTACAATCAGTTTATCAACGGGTGAAAACACTGTTTTTTCAATTTCTCTTAATACTTCGTCAATGTTTTCGCTACTCGGTCTACTGAATACATTTCCAATACCTTTTCTCGGGAATTTCTCTGGTGGTCGCGCAGATAGTAAAAGAATGCCTTTTATTTCATTAACTGAATTGAGTAGTAAGTCAAAATCGTTTCGGAGTTTCTCGATTTCTTCTGAGATATGAGAAAGGTTTTCCCGAACTTCCATAAGTACCTGAGAAATATCAGTCTCTATCCGAATTTTCTCTGCGGAGATTTTTTCGTGTGGTTTTTTCCTCTCCTCACTTTCCACAAATTCTTCTGAGAAAATTTTCTTAATAAACTCGACTTCTTTCTCTAACTCCTTTTCTTCTACTTTTTCATCAACTTCCATAATATTGCACCAGGATCTTTAGATCTTTAACTCTTTATAAATGGTAATCAAATTAGCACCAAATACATTATAAAGGAGTAGTGTCTGGGAGTTGTATAATATGATCGTTGAAATCGATGATGCAGGGGTGGGATGTCCCGTAGGAGGCGTTGTAATAGGGGGTTTGAGAGGAAACAAATTTAGCGCTAGAATTATTCCAATAGATTTTTTCAAAGAAGGAGCTGATAAGTCAATTCTTCAGGAAGAATTGGTAAAATCAGTTGCGAGTCTTCTTAAAGAGCTAAAGTTCAAACCAGAAGATGATCTCATAAAAATCTGTCGAGGAACTTTTTTCGAGCCCGTTTTTGCTTTTTTCGAAGAAAACGGTTGGAGATGGATGCCGACGAAAATAGAGTCAAGATTACAAGATCTAGTAGAGGCTCGCTTTGATTTTCACTTAATTGAAATAGGAGTTCCTAGACTACTAGTTAAGAGATTAATACACTATAGAGACTATGTGATCGAACTTTTAAAGTGGGTGGGCCTTGATCTAGAGGAAAGAAAAAGTCTCGTTAAGACGAGTTTCAATGTATGGAAAAGAGAATGGCGGTTCGTACGCCTAGCTTTTGAAGAAAAAAAGTTAAGCAGAAGTGGATATTGTCTAGAATGTGGGCAAGGCATTAAAAGAAATGAAGAAGTTATCGAGGTAATCTTTAGCACACCGAGAAGGATACTTCGATGCTATTTACATTCTGAATGTGGTGAAAAATTGAAGAGGTGAGATGAAATTAGCTTACTAGAAGTAGTAGACATAATGAAGCATCTAAGCACACTACACTACGAAATTCTATTGGTTCTAGAAAAATCCCTAAGGCGGTTCGAGTACGTACCACTACAATATATAGCTAAAAAAGTGCGAGTAAAACCTAATAAGTTAGAACAGATAATGGATTTTCTCCTGAAGTATAAATTAGTTAAGAAGAAACAAGAAGAGTATGTTGGATATAGTCTTACATATAAAGGACTTGATGCAATAGCTTTGCGATCCCTAAGCATGTATGGAGTCATTACAAAAGTAGGACCAAAAATCGGCATGGGAAAAGAAGGAGACATATGGATTGCTTACTTTAATAGTGAACCGCGTATTTTGAAACTATACAGAATTAGTCGAGAGAGCTTTAGAAGAATCAGATGGTACAGATACTATTATGTGCCAAATCGAGTATATTCGTGGTTCCAATTAGCTTTTAGAAGCGCTAGACGGGAGTTTCACGCATTAAAAATTCTTTACAACTCGGGCGTTCATGTTCCTCGACCAATTGCCCGGAGTCGACATGTAATTGTGATGGATTATATTGATGGCGTTGAACTGGTAAAGACAAAGTTATTAGAGCCTTTAGAAATTTTCGAAAAAATTATTAGAGAAATAATTAAGGCTTTTAAAGCAGGTATTGTTCACGCAGATCTTAGCGAATTCAACATACTTGTTACAGAGAACGGAGAGGTATATCTTATCGATTTTCCTCAGTATATAGTTTCGACTAGACCTGAAGCTACAGAGTATCTGTCTAAAGACATCTTAAGAATACTAAAATACTTTAACAAGAAGTATAGGATACCCTTCAGCGATTTGAGAGAAATCGTAAAGAAAATTTTGAAAGAACAAGGTGTGAATACAGAAATGGTTGATTATGCTAATACGTAGAATTTCTATCTCAGGAGAAGAGCTATTACGTATTCGCTGAAGTATTGGTAGAGAATAGGTATCAATGGAATACCATTTCTTTCGAGTCTCGACAATATCAACTCAATATATGATTTTGCTTCATCTATTTGATTAAGTGTAAGCATTTCGACAGTTCTTCCTAAGAGGTTAAGAAGTGTTTGTCTCTCAGATTCTGGTATACCTACCGAATAGATATACTTTAATAAATAGTGGAGAATCGTGTATTCACCCAGATCTACAAGTTTTTGAACCAACTTTTTAATATTCTCATCCAATCTCATGCTCTCAAGAATTCTACCTTTCAGGATTATTGAATTAATAGCCTCACTAAGCGTTTGACCCGGATATAACGTTTTAAGGAACTCGAAGTTTTCTCGCGATAAATGAATTTTTAGTTCGAAGTACTCCGCGGGGCGAATCATATCAGCATATTCTAAAACGAGTTCTCTTGGAATAGTAGCTGGAAATTCATTCATAATAGCTGTTGCTGTGATGGCCGAGTCAATCATTGCTGGGACGGCTAAGAGTTTTTCTAATGTTCGGCTAATCCCCAAGACTTTAGTGAGGTTCTCGGCTGCTTGACTGAAATCATTTATTTTAGCATAGATATAGGCTATTTTGTTTAAGATAAAGAGATTATCGGGAGGAGTTTTTCTCTTCGCTAATATTTTAAGACGGCTCAGTATTTCACGTACTCTTTCAATGTACTTCTCCCGTGTGAGAATTTCGATAAGTTCCAGGAATAGATTAAGGTAAGGGCGCTCTTCTATTTTTTTAATCAAAGTATTGCGTAACGAGGAGTAGATCTCAAGTGCTTTATTGCTTATGAGAGGGTTATTTTTAATTCTTATCAACGCCGAGAAGCATCGTAAATAAACTGTTGCAGCACGCAGGCTTTCTTTTTCTCCTCTTTCCTCCAACTCGCCTAAAGCTCTATTACATATTTCCAAAACTTTGCTTGGATTGCTAGGAGATATAGTGTCCGCCCAAGTCGCTAATGCTATTGGTTGTTCATCGGAAGGAATTTTCCTAAGGAGATGCTCTAATATATTCTCGTCACTTATTGTTAAGTGTCTTATAATTCCTAGCACTGCATCAACTTTTTTGGGAGTATAAACAACTTCATCAATAAGTGTTAATGCCAGTGATCTTTGGCCAGATCTATAAATCATAGGTATGAGCTTGCTAAGAATTATAGAGCGATCAGATCTATCAGGTATTTTCCTGGCCCATTTAAGAGCATCTCTAAGCGCTGAAAACGCCATTTCGTGCTCATTTAATTGTTCAAGTGCGAGAGCTACATATATTAAGGAGAGGGCACGATCATATTCCCATTCACTAAGATTTTCTAACTCAGAGAGTACCCTACGAGCATACATTAAAGATTTCTCGGGATATTCCTTAACGATTATTTTAGCGGCTATTGCGAGAGTTATTGCATCTTGTTTTTCTTTTAATAAGTCCTCAAAAATTCTGTCAGCTAAAACGGAGATGCCCCACCATTTGATCTCGGGCACATGTTCAGCGATATTGAGAGTAAGTAAACGACGTTCCATTGGACTTTTAAGCTCTTTAAGAGTTTCAACGAAAATTTGAAGAATCTTCTCATAATCCTTAAGACTACTTATTGACACGGAATCACCCAGATTTCTGAGAGTTAAACTAAAGGGAGACAACTCTTTATACACTCATTCTCTTTCTAGTCATTATGTTCAGAATACTTAAGATATATTATTCGGACTATTTAGTGATTTTTTGTTATTTGTATCTTATGATGCCCAATAACTATAGTCAGTCAAATTCTATTAAATATATTGTTTGAAGTAGTAGTATAAAGTGCATTGAAGGGGATGGTTGTCTAATATGGAGTATGACCTAGAATTGCTACGAGAGGTAGCGGCCAGTTATGCTAAGAAAGCTATTGAAGCAGATGAAAAAGGGAATCCCCGACTAGCTATAATATATTACTATAAAGCAATTACAACACTGAAAAAATTAGTAAAATTGGAGTCTAGGGAGCGTATTAAGAAAATCTACGAAAAAAGACTTAGACAATATTCTGCGCGAATTCAAAAATTACTTGGAGAGGCTAAAAGCAAGAGAAGTTATAGCAGTGGGAAAGAAGAGAGTGAATTCGAAAAAGTTGCTAGAGAAGCAGTAATTATTGAGAAACCGAAAGTGCGCTGGGAAGATATAGCTGACTTAGAAAATGCTAAAAGAGCATTAATGGAGGCAATCGTCTGGCCTTTGCAAAGACCTGATTTGTTTCGGGGATCGCGTAGACCTTGGAAAGGTATATTATTATTTGGCCCTCCGGGCTGTGGAAAAACACTATTAGCCAAAGCTGTTGCCAGTAATGTGGATGCTACATTTTTAAATGTTGATGCTGCTCTTATTCTGTCAAAGTGGTTAGGAGAATCAGAGAAAATCGTAAAAAGCATTTTTAATTTAGCGCGGAAAAACCAGCCAGCTATAATTTTTATCGACGAAGTTGATGCAATAGCTAGTGTGAGGAAATCGGATGATAATGATGCTATCCATAGAGTAAAAACTATTTTTCTCACAGAAATGGACGGATTATTATCTTCTCCAGATGAGCGAATAGTAGTTATAGGAGCTACAAACGTACCCGAGGCAATTGATCCAGCATTTAGAAGAAGATTTGAGAAAAGAATATATGTACCCCTCCCTGACTTCGGGGCTAGGAAAGAGATCTTTAGGATACATCTTAAAGGCGTAGAAATAGCGGGTGACGTGGATCTTGATAAATTGGCCGAGTTGACTGAGGGATATACTGGGCACGATATTGCTCTGGTAGTGAGAGAAGCCATAATGTATCCCATTAGAGAATTAGCCGAAAAAGGATTATTATCCAAAAAAGATGCTAAGCCAAGGCCAGTAAATATGGAGGACTTTCTCAGAGCCTTACGTAAAGTGAGGTCCAGTATTACTAAAGAGGAAATAAGAAAATACGTTGAATGGGCTCGTAAATATGCATCAGAGTAGGCTCGTAATGAGTAATTAGGTAATTGAAATGAGTGAAAAGCAAGCTGAAAAAGAGGAAGAGCTAAAAGTGATTAAAGAAAAAGAAGATCAGGACATAGAAGCTATCAAAACGACGTTTGAGAAGGAAGAAAGCGGGGAAAAAGCATTAGTCACGCCTGTTGCACGAATTCTGGAGAAGGAATTCATGAAAAGGATGAGAGAAAGGCTAGAAAATTTGTCGAAAAATGTGAATTATCCTTCGATAGTTTACGAAGCATGGTTCAGAATAAAGCCGCATGAAAAATTTTTAAAAGCCTGGTATACTAAATGGGCCGACATTATCATAACTTATGCAAGAAAAAATGGGAGGTTTCTTTTCTCTCTCCTAGATCTACTCAATACTTTTCCCTTCAAGGATAAAGAAGGCAGAGGATTAGGGCTAGAAGATATAAAGGTTGCCGTTAACCTATTGGTGCAGAAAGGAATTGCGAAATTTTTGGATGAAGAACATATAGTAATCCTATGGTTGGCACCAAGAAAATTGGCACAAATTATTTACGAAGAAGCTATAAATATAGGGCTAGAAATCGTAAGAATGAGTGTTCTATCACAATTATTTCCAGATCTGCCAAGAGAAATTATCCTCAAAACCTTAGATATACTCGTTAAAGACGGTAAGGCTAAATGGATAGGTAAGGATTTTGGTGTAAGAATATATTTTTAAAAACATTACGCACGAGTAGTTTTCACATAATGTATGTAACTATGGTGGCGAGCCATGAAGTTTCCAGAGAAGATTAGAAAGTATTGTCCACGCTGTAATACATATACTGAGCATAAAGTTAAGGTGGAAGTTGTTAAGAAGGTGCGTAGAGCTTTATCTAAGGGACAGAGAAGAGCTGAAAGGAGATCTAAGGGGCACGGAAACCATGGTAGATATAGTAAAAGACCTATATCACAATGGAAACTGCATACGAAGACAACTAGGAAAATAGATTTAGTTCTCACGTGCAGCGTATGTGGTAAATCAAGGCATGTTGGATTAAGGAGAATGAAAAAATTCGAAATAGTCAAAGTATAAAATGCCTGGTGAGCTGGGATGTTGATACCGTATGATGTCCCGCCAAGCGCACTTATTAAGAAATTAGCTGAAAGACTAAAAGAAATTCCTCAAATTAAAATGCCAGAGTGGGCGAGATTTATCAAAACCGGTCCTCATAGAGAAAGACCCCCCATTCAACCGGACTGGTGGTACCTGCGTGCTGCTAGTCTATTATATCAGGTTTATATGAGGGGTCCTATAGGTGTGGGGTATCTAAGGAAGCATTATGGGAGACGGAAGAATAGAGGATCGAGACCAGAACGTAAAGTAAAGGCTGGGGCTAAAATAATAAGAACGTGTCTACAACAACTTGAAGCAGCAGGATTGGTTGTAAAAACAGTGGAAGGTAGAAAAGTGTCCTCAAAAGGGCAGAAATTATTAAACGAAGTTGCTACTGAAGTGGGAAAAGAACTAAACATTATTTAAGCTACTATTCTTACTTACTAAGCCCAGATTTTTTGCTATCAATGAGTTGATCACATAACGGTATATGAGTAGCACCAACTATTCATATTAGTTTTTACTTTCAATTAATTTAGTTTGAGGTGTTAGGCTTGAGTTATGGGAATGAGTTCGTAGACGAGGAGGAGGAACTCAACGCATTACTAGCTAAGAGAAGGGCAGAATTGGAAAAACTTTTGAGGAGGCAGGAAGAGGAACGTGAAAGGGCTGCTCAAGAAGAGATGGCCAGGGAGACTATCCTAAGATCTATTCTCACTGATGAAGCTAGAGAGAGATTGGCAAGGATTAAACTGGCTCGACCCGAATTTGCCCGAATAATAGAGGATCAGTTAATCTTATTAGCAAGAAGTGGTAGGATAACCGAACCTATTACGGATGATCAACTGAAAGAATTTTTAAAAAAATTAACAAGTAGAAGGAGAGAGGGGGCTATTACTTTTAAACGCAAGGGAGGGTTATAAATGGCAAGGTATAAGCCTCTTGCTAAAAAGTTAAGATTAGCGAAAGCTAATAAACAAAATAGGCTGCCTCCAGTCTTTGTCAGGATCAAAACTAATAGAAGGGTCATGACCTCGCCAAAAAGAAGACATTGGAGAAGGAATAAGTTAAAAGTATAGGAGGGAATTTAGCGTTGAGTGAAGAAAACAACGAAGAAAAACAAGAAGTGAGTATTGAGGAAGCGGTAGAAGAGGAAACTGAGGAAAAAGTCGAAGAAGAACGTAGAATCAAAAAGAGGGGGCCGGGAAAGTCTCTAAAAATCATTGAGGAAAAAACAGAGGGGGACGGGGAGCGATTATTAACTATACGTCTTTATCCACGGATATTATCAGCACCTAAGTGGAAACGGGCAAAGAAAGCTGTTAAGGTATTACGGGAGTTAGTCACTAAGTACGTAAAGAATATAGAGGATCCTAAGAGTGGCGAAAAAATTCGAATCAAGAAACCGTTTGTTTGGATCTCACCCGAGCTAAACGAACTTATATGGTCAAGAGGGGCAAAGAATCCTCCGAGAAGAGTCAGAGTGAGAGTTTTGTATAAAATACTAGATTCTGAGAAAGGCGAAGTGGAATTAAGAGTTTTTCCAGCTCTATCCTAAACATACCTAGAATTAAAATATCAATATTCTTGAATTTCCTCAATTCTTCCTTCTTAACCTCCCTTACAACACAATAATCATTAATTACTCAGCAAAATTAACTAAAAAGACTAACTTTTCATAGTATGTTAATATGTTTTTGACTGAAGCAAAGAGTAGACTGAAAAACAAAGACATAAATACGGTTATCATTGATAGAAATTCCCCAAAAGCTTTTTTGTTACAATTACATGATGAAATTATTGGTGACGTCTCATGAGTGGACGTAAAATAGAAGAATATCTCGTTAACTCTCGGAGATTATTAAGGTATGCTACTAAACCATCACGCAAAGAAATCTACCAGATATCTAAGATAATTTTCGTTACGATATTGTCAATAGGTATAATTGATGTCGTAATACGGCTCATCTTTAACGCCCTATTAGGAATGTAGAATTTTTATCTCATTTTCTCAAGTTGAACTGGGTGTTTATAATGGAAGACAGCTATACTGAGTATAGGGAAAGAGAAATTAAAGTTGAGGAAAAAAGCGATCGAAAATTTTTTGCTGTAAAAGTTCCAGCGGGTAGAGAATTACAACTTATATTTTTAATAAAGTGGCGAACGGAACTTCTAAAGCTCCCAATATATTCGGCTTTCACAATAGGAAGCGGTACTGGAGTAGTTATTGTGGAAGCGGATAACTATGATTCTGTGGTACGAGCGGTTAAAAATTTCCGCTATGCAGCAGCTCTCCCAGATGAACTAAGTTTTGAAGATATTGAACAATATCTCGAAGGATTCGAAGTGAAATATGAGAGAGCAGTTGCTGAGAAAGAGGAGGTGAAAATAGAGCAAGGAATGATTGTCGAAATAATCGATGGTCCCTTCAAAGGTCAGAAAGCTAGAGTCGTATCTGTTGGTAAAAAGAAGGCATGGGTCGACTTAATGGGAGGCGGTGCGCTCTTAGTCGAAGTTGATATAAATCATCTGTCTCCTATAAGAACGGAAAAACCTGGTGGAAAAGAGGAGTAGAATGTACGAGAGCGAGGACGAATTATCAAAATTTTTTGAAGCTTTATCTCATCCAATTCGTGTACGGATTTTGAAAATTCTATCAATGGGTGATAAGTACATATCCGAATTAGCAAGGGAATTGAATATTTCTAGACCTCTCCTATATATGCATCTGAGTAAACTGAATAAAGTCGGACTTGTAGAGATGTATATTAAACACTCCGATGAACCACCTTACGTAAAGAGATTTGTGAGAGCAAAAAAATATATGCTGAAAATACTTCTTCCTGAATTAGATGTCAAGCTAGAAAGTAGGGGGTAAAAATGCAGACGAATCTTGCTCAATTAGGAATTCTTCAAGGTTTTTTGGTATTTTTTCTCCTAGTGGTAGTGTTGCTAGTCGCAAACCTTACAATCCTCTATATGGTGTTATTAGAGCTAAAGAGAGTAAGGGAATTATTAGAAAAAGTCAGCTAAGATTTTTTCCTCGTGAAATATTGGTCATATACAGCTTTCAAAAACCTATATCATAGTTTCGCGACATTAGCTGATACGTTAACGTTTTTTAGTAGCTCTTTGGGACGGTCAATTCATGGCAGATTGGTTTTAAAAATAAGATTATTCCTCTTTGCCGCTTTCCTCTTCCTCGAGCTCTTCTCCTATACTCTCCATTTGGGCGAATTTTGCTTCTTTTAGCTTATACTTCGTAGCCAGCTCTTCTATTGTGAATCGCCCTAGGTATAGTATTTGTTTAACGAGAGTAATGATATAACCCGCTACGCGATTTCTCACGCTTTTGCTTTTTATATCCGTAGTCAATTCTACAAGCTTTTTATACATCTGGAATCTATAGTTAGCAGCTAATTTCGGATCAGCAGATAGTTCCTCGGATTTTTCCCAAATATCTCTAACAACATCCCAATAATTAACTACAATTCTCTTTGCAGTATCCTTGATTACTTTAGGTCTCACTCTGCTCACAATCTCACCTTCTGGAATTATTTCTAGACTTGAACCCATAAGTTTCAGACATGCTTGTTTTTTAAAATTATTGATCGTCTTTATACAATACCTTTTTCTATTGCGAGCAGAATCTCTAACGCTTTGTCGGCATCCTCAACTTTTTCTTTGCGTAGCATTTTCTCTAATGCAAGAAGCGCGCCAGGTTGGTAGAGGGGGCGGTTGTTGTTACCACACCTATAGGAGTAAACGCACTTATTGCATATGATGTTTGGGGGGCATCGGCAGTGTTTAAGGATTTTGTAGGCTTTTTCTACAGCTTTTTCGAATCTATCAAATAAAAGTCTAGATATACCATTGCCACCTAATGTTGCTTCGTAAATAACTATAACTCCAGTAGATCCGAATGAGATCCCACCTAAATCCTCCGAACCTCCCCCGGTGACGACGTTAGTTCCCTCTATCAAGATATGTTCGAGAGCATGATAACTTCCATCAAGTAATTCCCTATCAGTATAGGGAAGTCTGGGGGCCCGAAAGACAAGGCCATATGTTTCATACTCATATCTAATGGGAGTTTCTAATGGATATTCGGCAATGGGTGTTCTCTGCCCCTCGCGAAACACTAAGTAACCATCAACGATAGCTGTTACTTTTAATCTTCCATGATAAATTATTGTTCCTAGCGTTTCTCTGGTTTTGAAATCTCCTAGAGGTATTGCACTGTACATATATAAGGGACGAGTGTATAGATCTTCATACTCTGGACCAGCCTCTTCTACTTCAGCTCTAAGAGTTTCCAAGTCTAGTGATTTAACTATGTATTTTCTCCCCCTGCATACGTAAATAGCTCCTGGATGAAGCTCACGAATAGCTATTAAGGCTTCTCTTTCATCAATCGTCTTCTCCTTATGAATCACGCGAACAATTTTATCGGATCCCCGTATGTTTCTCGTGAAGTATTTGTTAAATACAGCGCCATTAGCAAAGTATGTATTGTTGATTTCTATCAATGCTCCATCTTTCAAGAGTTGTTGCAAAATGTCTTGAGGAATAGAATATTTTTCAATTTCTTCTTTTGTTAGGGGTTCTTCGTACGCTGCTAAGTAAATATGCTTCCCAGCTATATACGGGTTTTTAGGTTCAATATATCTAAGAGAGATATCCTCAAAATAATCTTGGGGGCACCTAGCATAATACTCGCTTATTGGATCGTCATTTCTCAGAAGCAAAGCAGCAGCCCCTGGATTTCCTCGTCTCCCCGATCTTCCAGATCTTTGTATAAAGTTGTTTACAGGGGTTATCTCTGATAGTACTAGATCTAGATCACCAATATCTATTCCCAATTCTAACGTAGGAGTTGCTATTAAAGCTAATTTCTTTCCCTCTCTGAATTCATTTTCAATTCGAATACGAATACTTCTTGATAATCCAGCTCTATGCAAGTCGTACTTACCCCGAATGATAGTTTTTTGTCTAGACATTTTATTAAGTGTGTAAAGAGCTAATTCGGCACTTCTCCGAGTATTGAAAAAGACCAGCGATTTTATCCTTAATCGAATGATTTCTGAAAGTATCTCAGCTGCTACACGATAGACTTGATCCAAGGAATAGATAAATAGAACAAATAAAGGAGTTCTCCTGCCTTTCTCTGAAACAATAGTTATGTCGTCCCCTATAAGTAAAGAGCAGAATTCTTTTGGATTCTCGATCGTAGCTGAGGACATTATAATTTGAATTTTCCCATATTCTTTTTCCACAAGTCTTCTCAGACGTTTTAAGATATAATGAACATGAGTGCCAAAGGCTCCATAATATTCATGCAACTCATCTATAATAACAATCCTGCTTCTTCGAAATAGATAGCCGTAAGGTGTTCTCCTTGCTAAGTGATAATGTATCATATCAAAATTTGTTAATAGAACATCTGGTGGATTTGCAAGTATTTTCTTTCTTTCATTAAGAGGTGTATCACCATCAAGCACTGCAACACGTAAATTGAAAATCGCAGCATACTCAAATAATTTGACCAGTTGATCTCTTGCAAGCGCCTTGGTGGGGTAGATTATTAGAAGAAATGGGCCGCTAGATAATGATTCTTTCTTGAGACTAACTACACGCATAAACGCTGGAATAGCAAAAGCCTCTGTTTTTCCCATGCCTGTTGGAGCTATTATAACAGTGTTTTTGCCGGAGAGGATTTCTTTAAAAGCTTTCTCTTGGAATTTATACAGTCTCTCTATTCCTCTTCTTTTCCATAATTGGACTAACTTGCTAGCATATGGTTCTTCAATTCCTAATTCCGAAAGGTAGTTAGGAGTTATTTCATGACCTTTTAAGGGGGGCGTACTAAATAACTTATTTAGATAAATCGGGACAAAAGAACGAGTTTTCATACCAACTATATGTTTCAATGGCAAGGGCGTATCTCGAGGAAGGTCATTTAGCGAAATTCTCTTATTTAAGATATCCTCAAGCTCCTCTTCCTCAATCTTCATTAAAGGTAATACATTCTGAGAATCACTAATTTTCACTTTTATTTCATAATACGTCTTGCAACTCTCGCAAATAAGAGTAACTTTCACGTTCTCCAAGTTTTCTCTCATGATTTCCAAGATTTTTAAGTGACTACCACATTTAGGGCACCTGATATCCAAGGAATCCACCTAACATACCAGTTATAGGCTGTGGTACTTGCACAATAATGTCTCTCTCGCAAATTAATGCATCTCTTTGACAATGAATACCACGAGCAATAACCATATGTTTAATATACAGTTTCACTAGATATTGTGGAAATAAAAATAAATTCTAGATGATGAGCGGAAGTACCACGGAAAACAGATGAAGAAATGGTCCCTCTCTGATTAAAAATAAAACTTACTTCGGAAAAAGCATCGGTTAAGTTTAAAATAATCTACTCAGATGTAAGAAATATTCGAAACATCATAACAGATATACAGATATTGGGCCCGTAGCTCAGCCTGGATAGAGCGACGGCCTGCGGAGTCGAGTTATCCCACGCGGAGAGCCGTAGGTCGCGGGTTCAAATCCCGCCGGGCCCGCCATTCAGAACGAAGTATCTAATGTTGTTCATTCCCTACTTTTTCAATCATCCAAATAAGCATTCTCTAGTGAAAATAATACTTATCTTGTCTTCTTTATCAACCAATATCTCCTAGGAAAATTCTCTCGAACTAATATTCCAAGCTCTACCATTCTCTCTAATACTCTATATGCCTTCACTAAACTCCAATCAAGTTTCTCGGCAGCTTCTTCCAAGGTAATATACTCTTTTCTCTCTTGCTTGAATAATTGGATAAGTCTTCTTATATCCTCATAAATTGTGGGAAATTCCACATACAATACACCACCTTCCCGGAATAAGTCGGTAACTAATCCCTTCCTCTTTAATATATCAAGCGCTTTCAGGACGTCATCTGTATTGGCATACGGAATCGATTTCTTCACCCTCATAATTAAATCTCCTACACTTATGAGCGATAGTTTATCGTTATCGGCAACACTCAGAATTTCAAGAGCGAGATCCGAATAATATTTGCCAGTTATTCTATCAAGAAGACTTGGTCGCTTTTTCAGAGGAACCACTATTTGGTGGAGATCAAATTCCTTAAATTCAACAGTTTTTCCCCATTTTTTCTCGAAATCTTCTATGGCTTTTATAACTTCCTCTAGCTTCTTTATCACATTTTCAAAATCAGAGATCATTTTTTTGTATTTCTTCTTTTCTTTTAGGCCCGTGGTCTCTAATCTTTTCCGTATTTCAGCTAACCCCAGTTAAATCACCCTAATAGAGAGTATCTATATTATGTATGGATGATAAGAGATATATATCATGAGACTTAGGATATTTCAATATCGTACGTTAGGTAACATAGAAGGTGGGCACCTTGACGGATCTTATAAAGTACTACGGCTCTACTCCATGGTGGAAGCCTCGATCCCAAAAAATGCGTATAGAAATATTAGAGTATGGGCCCACAGTACTCCGCTTCAAAGTATATGGTGAGACTCACACACTTTTTAATGCGTTAAGAGTGGAATTACTAGCGGACGAAGATGTGGATTTTGCGGCATACAAAATAGAGCACCCATTGTTTGATAGAATAGAGTTTATCGTCAGAACAAAGCAAGGAGATCCTCTGGATGCCGTTCGCAGAGCTATAAATAGATTAAGAAGAAAAATCGAGGAATTAAAGAAGAAATTCACTAAGGCTTTTGAAGAAGGTGTTACGAATCCACCATTTGTTAGGGTCAAAGAATGGAATGAGTTTCTGAAGAAATATTTCTAGATACCCTCATATACAGCGTCAAGGATTTTCAAAAACTTATCGAGAAGAAGGCTGGATGAATAATTACTTCACTTGTCGGGGTGCTTTAACAGATATCTAACGCGTTCAAGCAATGAATTAATATCATTTACCCTAATGTATTTCCCTCGCCCTTTGCTAAGTTCTTTGCAAACGATCGTTCCCCGAGTTCCGCCTCCAAGTTGAATTACATGTAAACGGGGTAGAAGAGAGGCCCATTTTAACGGATGACCACCTCTGTTATATTCGCCATCAGTAATGAGAATTACCCACTTACGTGTTTTTAGACGAGCTTTTTTAAGCTCTTTTGCAGCCTCTCTCAAAGCTGCAGAAATATTAGTAAATCCCAGCGGTTTAAGATCAAAAATTGTGTCAAGAATTTTGGATAGATCTCCTTTATCCCTCACGGATTTTATCACGTAGGGCTGATCACTAAATGCTATTAACGCTACTTCATCATCAGTAGATAGGGAAGATATGGTTAGTGCGGAGATAAGGCAAGCTAATACGTTTTTTTCCCCATACATGCTACCGCTAATATCGAGAACTATTACACCAGAGGTTCTTTTTTCGCGCCTTTCGATTCCTATTAAATCCCAACGTGTAATATTTTCGAAGAGAATTTTGTCGAGAGCTATATCAAATGTTGTCTCTAAATCAAAATCTAAACTGGGCCTGTAAAAAGTCTTCTTCCTTATAGAGCCGCTCCTTATTGGACGCTTACCAGCAATTCTGAGAGCTTTACGAATAATAATATGCTTTGCCAATCTGGCAAAAATTCGCCTTTTTTTCTCGCTTAGTAAATCCTTCGTAAGATAATAAGTATGAACCAAGTTTATATCATCTGTCTGGTCGATTTTTGAGAGACTTTCTTCAAGTACCTTAGCTACAATGTATGGATTTATTTGAGCTAATGATGCTAAAGCCAAAAAATTTCTATACTTTATAGCTTCTTTCGTAAGCATTTCCAAAAGGTCAGTTGGTAGAGGATAGTCTATTCTAGAGATGATATTTCTTATATCGAGACCCTCTTTGATAGCCCTGATTAGCTGGGTACCATAATGTCCTAACGTTCCGCGTAGAAGAAGAAAAGATCCTGAGGGAGTTGCGTAACTAAGGAAAACAGTTGTGTTTGTAGAGGATTCGGTTCTGGATTCTTCAAAAGAGTCATTGTCAATGTTAGGCTGATAATTATGAGAATTTGTATTCTCTAGGTCATCTCGAAAAGATGGCTGGTCAATAGAAGTAGCAGAAGAAATCGTGTTAGAGGCTTTTTTAATATTTAGCTCATTCCTCTTTATTACTTGTTTTTCACGAAAAAAGTTGTTTTTTTGGTAAATTTCCTCGACAATCTCGCTGATTATTTCTTCAACTGTTCGCTCAGATCCCTCTGTAATCTCTATTTTTGTTCCTAAAGCTATGATTGCTAATCTCTTAAGTTTATCCAATGTCAAATTATTTGGAGTCGCTATATAAATTAGCTTTGCTAAATCTATTGCTCCCCGTACAGAAGCTCCTCTTCGAATATCGGGGTGTCGCCGAGTAGCTCGTGTTACGGTAACAGCTAATTGAGCAATGTTCTTCGGAACCTTAGCTCTAAGGCAAGCAATCTCAACTTCCTCTTCTTCGCTTTGATAATCTAGCTTTATCCATATAAATCGATCCCTCAGAGCCTCTCCAATGGGAGTTACTCCCACATATTCTTCTGGATTCAATGTTGCTACTACCCAGAAGCCATCTTGTGCTTGAATCTCTCCAAGCTTAGGTATCTCAATTATGCCTTCATCTAGAGCTGGTATTAGAACGTTTTGTGCACTCTCATTTAACCTATTTATTTCATTGATAAAAAGTACTCCTCCTTCAAGCATAGCTTTTGTTAGAGGTCCGGGGACAAATGAATCCCAGTTCCATCCCTTTTTAAGAACCAGTTGAGGCTCAAAGTAACCAACTAATTTGTATTCATCAAAGCGTTCATCCCCATCTACGCGGATAAATTTTTGTTGAAAATAAGAGGCTACTGCTTTAGCTAGTGTCGTTTTTCCGACTCCTACGGGTCCCTCAATTAGTACAGGTCTTCCGATCTCCTTAGCTAAGAGAATTTCCTCAAGTTCCTGTCTTCTACCAATTATCCCAAATCTTTTTGCAATTTCTTCTATCATCTTGTTCAATTCTCCCTTTGTCATAAGTTTTCCCATCTTTACGTAACTTCTATTGTTTCTAGTATATCTCGACGTCTTATTACTCTTCGTTTAAAGTACTCCTGAACTTCCTCATAATACTTAATTAACTCGGGAGTTAAACTAGCATGGATTTTCTTTAGAGCCTCCATGAAATCATCCATAGTGACGTATTTAGTGCTTATGTCTCTCCTTAAGGCATTCATAGCAGCCTCTCTAGCTACAGCTGCGAGATCAGCTCCAGTATATCCTTCAGTCATTTTTGCTATTTTTTCAAGATCTACATCAGGAGCCAGGGGCATTTTACGTGTATGAACTTTTAGGATTTCCAGTCGGGCTTTAAAGTCGGGAGGTGGGACATATATTAATCTATCAAATCTGCCCGGTCTTAGTAATGCGGGATCTAACAAATCAGGTCTATTAGTGGCTGCAATCACTACTACGTCTCCTCTAGACTGAAGCCCGTCCATTTCAGTTAATAATTGCGAGATTACTCTCTCGCTTACTCCACTATCACCAGTGTATAATCCTCTACGAGGAGCGAGAGCATCTATTTCGTCAAAGAAAATTATAGCGGGAGCTGCCTGACGTGCTTTTCTAAAGATTTCTCTTACGGCCCTCTCGCTCTCTCCAACCCACTTACTTAGCAACTCCGGTCCTTTGACACTGATGAAGTTAGCTTCACTCTCCGTGGCTACCGCTTTCGCCAGTAACGTCTTGCCACAACCGGGTGGACCATAAAGGAGAACGCCTTTAGGCGGCTCTATTCCCATTCTCTCAAAAGCTTCTGGGTACTTTAATGGCCATTCGATAACTTCTTGGAGTTGTTTTTTAACATCCTCTAATCCTCCTATATCGGTCCAGCGGACATTTGGTATTTCAGCATAGATCTCTCTTAGAGCGCTTGGGCGTATCTCCTTTAATGCTTCCATGAAATCTCTCATCGAAACCTTAAGATGCTGTAGTTTCTCCTCTGGTATAGGATCTGGAGAGTTTATATCAATAGCGTACTCTTTTAGGAATCTTCTCAAGGCATTCATAGCAGCTTCTCTAACTAGTGCAGCAAGATCAGCGCCAACGAATCCATGAGTCATTTCTGCGAGTTTTTTCAGATCTACATCTTTGTCTAGAGGAACGCCCCGAGTATGTATCTTTAATATCTCATACCGTCCCTGAATATTGGGTACTCCTATCTCTATTTCTCTATCAAATCGACCTGGTCTCCTTAAAGCTGGATCAAGAGCGTTTATTCTATTAGTGGCTCCAATGACAATAACGTTTTCTCTAGGCTCTAGACCATCCATCAATGCAAGAAGCTGAGAGACAACCCTTTTCTCAACATCACCAGTAACTTCAGATCTCTTTGGAGCAATAGCATCTATTTCGTCAATGAAAATTATTGCAGGAGCATGCTTCTTTGCTTCTTCAAACAGTCTTCTAAGTCTCTCTTCAGATTCACCATAATACTTACTCATCACCTCTGGACCACTAATGGAAAGGAAATACGCGTCAGTCTCGTTAGCTACAGCTCTGGCTAATAATGTTTTTCCAGTTCCAGGAGGACCATATAATAATATGCCTTTTGGTGGATCAAGATTAAGTCTCTGGAATAATTCTGGATGCTTTAATGGCAGCTCTACTAATTCCCTAATTTTTTGGATGGCATCATGGAGACCACCTATATCCGCATATGTAACCCCTGTTCCGCGTCCTCTTCCAGGAGCTCGTGGCCTAAACTCTACAATGGTATCTTCTGAAATAATCACAATGCCTTTGGGCTCCGTAGATACTATCACATAAGGTGCGCGTTTGCCTAATATAGTTAAGTAAATAGTATTTCCCTCAACAATAGGAATATTACGAAGAGAGAGCTTTATCTCTCGACTTACATCAAATGGGACTATAACAGATAAGGGTGAGAGAGGAGCAATAATGACGCGACGAGCTCTACTTGTCTTAGCTTTATAGACATAAACGTAATCGTTTATTTCAACTCCAGCATTTTCGCGTAAATATCTATCAAGTCGAATGAAATCCTCATCTTCCTCTCCATAACTTGATCTATCAGGCCAAGCATACGCAGCAGCTAGTTTCTTTCCTTGAATAGCTATCACTTCACCAGTAACAATACCTAATGCATCCATTTTAGATTTAGGTAATCTTGCTCGGAAACGACCAATGTCCCGCGGAGATGCCTCGATTACTCTTAGTTTTAGTTTTCTCTCGTTACTGCCTCCGATGATACTCATAAAAATTCCCACCTTTATGGCTTGGAGTTTCATACCTTTAAAATAATCATATACGAATTTCTTAACACAAGAATTTTTAGGTATTATTAAATACTTGAGATGAAAGCTAACTTCGAATGCTTTTTTAAAGTTAAGTACTCAAGAAGAAAATGGTGTTGATCATGAGAAAAGCTTGGGCTGTCACTGTGTTATGGCTATTATTAATAGTGCCTATGGCAACAGTGGCTATGCAATCGAATATCATTAAGAAGAGCTTCGAGAAAAATGTAGAAGTGAGAATTCACAACAAAAATGTGCTAAGAAACTATCATTCTTCTCCATTCTACACGATGATGCAAACTAATGAATCAAGTGATCTTGATATAGAAAAATTAATTGATTACATCGAATCTCTAAGGACAGACTATGGAGCCTTTCCTCTAAGAAAATATGATGATGCATACATTAACGCTACGTTCTATGGAATAATGGCGCTGTATCTTGTAGGCAAGATTGAAGATGTCACTGGTGAGGATTTATCGAATTTTCTTAAGCTCCTTTACGCAGAAGATATAGGTGGCTTTAGAGATTGGATAGGAGGGAATGTGAGCATTAAAGCCACGGCGTACGCATTAATGGTAATGAATTTGACAATGGTAGACTTTGATAGTTTCAATAAAACAAGGACTGAGCAGTACTTATTGAGTCACGTAACCGACACTGGCATTGCTGAGAATAATTCTTCTCCCGATCTATACACGACAGTTCTAGGAGTTCTCGCATTGCAACTACTGAAGTCGCAAAAAGCAAACTTTACCCGACTTGCAGAGATTATGGAGAAGTATTATTCGGATGGGGTCTTCGAGGACAACTCCACCGCTGTAAGTAACTTGGTAGAGACTTTCTTTGCGATAAGGGTATTAAGTGTTATTGATGAACAGTTTGTAGAGAAGGAGAAAGAAAAGATAATTACTACAATTCTCAAGAAATGGGCTCACTGGGGAAGCAATAACTTTTGGGTTGGTTTCGGTGAAAAAGAACCGTCAGTCTTTGAAACTGGATTAGCTACTGACCTACTATACGCGCTGGGTTATGAAAACTCGTCACTTTATGAAAAGATAATAATTTTCGTCAATGAGAGCCAAAGTGCTGTAGGAGGCATTAAGAAATCGCCTCTAGATTCCAATGGGGAAAATATTTTCCAAGCTTTTGGGGCTATCTTAACTTATTTAGTAACAGGTATTTATGAGAACTATCTAAAATTTGAACATGAAGTGTCTCCGGGGGAGCAAATCGCCATCGATTATCCAGAATTGATCGAAGTCCGAGTCAAGGCTCTATTCATTAATAATGATCTCGACAATTTTGAATTAAGATATAGTCTTCAACCAGTAGGAGAAAAAGGATATCTAATATTTGATAATGTCTCTGAGTATTTTGTTACATTTGTTCCGAATATTCTTGGTTTCGGAAACTTTACGCTGTCCATAGAACTATCTCAAGCATTTCCGCTATTCGCTAAAAGAGCTTTTATGTATCATGCATCGTTTAGAGTAGGTTATCAACTAGAAATACTGGTAAGCAAGACTGCTCATCCGGGAGAAAGTGTACTAATTCGCACCAACGTCACATATGCTAATGGAAGTTTTCCTCAAGAAGGAAGAGTAAGCATATCAATTCATTACTCAGAAGAGGAAGTCCTTACATATACTGATTTAATAAACAAGACCGTTGAGATCAAATGGAACGTTTCGCCCACAGCGCCTCTTGGGTATTATAGAATTGAGTTCAGGGTAAATGATTCTCACGGCTCCAATCACACATTTGCCCGAAGAAACATTCTGATAAACGATTCAATATTAATTAGCTATGAGGGTCTTAAGGAAGAGTACAGCCTAGGGAGCCCGCTACAATTTAACATCTCTTTACGGTATAATTCTTCAGGAATGGAGATCCCCTCCAGATCTAATGTATCGCTGGAATTAGAGTATGAAGAGGGAACATGGATAAAAATTAAAGGCTCATGGGTAGATAGAGGCCTCCTAGTAATTAATGATTCATTGCCAGCAAGATTACCTCCTAGTGAAACCTTCATTGCAGAGCTGAGAATAGTATGGCAAGAAAACTTTGCCCAACAGTATCAACTCTTCCAACTTAATATAACACTGAATGACTTAGCGATAAGGCTTGCAGATCAAGCTAAAGGACTAGAGTTTGTACTGGGCGAACAAATAATCTTATATGCAGAATTATTAGCAAATAATAGCGGAGCAAGGATAGAAAACGCATCAATTAACTTAAAAGTTCTAGGAACTGGCGAGTTCTCTAATATGACTTGGGATATCGTCAAATTAGTCTACAATGAGTCCCAAAAAATATATTTAGCTAATTTCACAGTGAATCCTAATATCCCAGCAGGAAATGTCTCCTTGGAGTTTGAGATATTCCTACCCCATAACAATTCTAGGACAATTATAAGATTAATCGATGGCAAGAATAGACTTAGAGTTAATGTAATTGGCTACCCAGAATTAGAGAATATCATAAAGCCTCCAGTAGCCTACGTTGAAGAAGAAGTAACAATTGATCTTATAGTTGTTTGCAACATTACTAAGAAGCCCTTAAGTGATCTGGTTATTGTTGCTAACGTATCTAAGGGAGAAATCACTGAAAAAATCGGACTATACGAGGTAGGGGTGGGGGTATATCGATTCTCCTTCATTCCAAAGGAACAGGGTGAATATAACATAACAATATACAGGGCTAGCGATAAATTCCTATTAGGTAGTCTAAGCCTTAGTGTTAAGGAAAGAAAAGGCGTGCTTGCAAGGTTCTTTGAAGCTTACGGATCTATTCTTATGGGTTCTCTTATAGTTGGTTTATCGATTCTATACGTATTTGTATGGATATATTTCGGAGGAAAAATACCTAAACGATACTTATTGAGGAAAAGAGAAAAGAAATAAGCATTTTTTATTTCTATGCGATTTTCTTTTTTACAAATCTTTCAATCCTATTGATAGCCTCTTCTAACATGTTAATGGGGGGTAGGAATACCATTCTAAAGTGATTGACTCCGTAACTACCAAAACCAGAACCATGCACCACTAGAACTTTTTCCTCTTTGAGCAAATCAATTACAAAATCTTTGTCCCTGTTCTTGTAGGCTGGTATATCTATCTTAGGGAATATGTAGAAGGCTCCCCTTGGCAACTGAGCAGAAATTCCATCTATTTCATTTAATCGCTTATGCGAGTAGTCTCTTTTCTCTCTTAGTTTATTAACTAGAACCTTAATATGATCCTGCGGACCTAGCAAAGCGGCGATTGCGGCTCGTTGTGCGGGGGTAAATCCAGAAATTCTAACAAGCAAGTATTTCATCATAGCTTGCCAAATTTCCGAAAGCGCTCCCTCTGGATCCCATTTATAGACATATCCTACTCGCCAACCCGTAGCTAGGTATACTTTACTCAGTCCATAGAAAACAAGGGTTGGGACATCGTTAGCTAATTTTGCAGCATTAGGGGCTTTTTCTCCCTCAAATACGATGCGATCATAGATTTCATCAGAAATTACGAAGAGAGAATATTCTCCAGCGATATCGATTATTTCTCTTACTTGTTTTGAAGAATACAAAGCACCAGTGGGATTATTAGGATTAATTATAACAATTGCTCTAGTCTTATCAGAGATTTTTCGTCGGATGTCGTCGATATCTGGTACCCATCCCTCCTCCTCTATTGTTCTATATTCAACGGGTCTGATCTCGAAAAACTCAGCTGCAGAAATGTATGGGGGATATGTTGGGCTAGGAACTAATACCTCGTCGCCAGGACGTAGAGCAGCAAAAACAGCCATTATCGCTTCTGCAGTACCATTTGTTACCAGAACGTCATCGGGAGAGATACTAACTCCATTATCTCTCTTCTCTCTTTCAACAATAGCGTTTCTTAGTTCGGGAAGACCTAGGCTATGAGCATAGAAGTTATAACCCTCTTTAATAGCTTCACAAATAGCATCCTTTAAGTGCTCTGGTATATCGAAATCATATTTTAATGGGTCTCCTATATTTAGGTATAATATTTCCTCCCCACTCTCTCGTTTAACTTTTTCAGCAAGACTCACGAGTTCTCTAATTGCATACGATATCCTAAGTGCACGCTCAGAAGCCTTAATCATCTTTTTATTCATTTAATCACACCCAAAGTATAGTGGTTATTTCAAATCCTTTTGCCATTTTTAGTCTCAAATATTTATTTATGGGTCTAGAGTATTTATTCACGAGATAATAACCCCGAGAAAGATCGGATGAATTATGACTGATAATATCATTGAAGCGTAGCTACATACGTGCAATAAAGAGCTCTGAGGGAGTTGTGATGAATGCTAAAAATCTAGTAGGAGGTCCCATAAGTAAGGAACTAGTAAACCTAAGGAGACAATTCCATTATTCTGAAGATGTAATTCTTCGTCTCTCAGTATATTATGGAATCTTCAGAGCAATAAGAATTATCAAGGCGCTACGTACACCCCCCAAAAACTTGGCTATTCGTGTTAATACGTTAAGAGCTGATCCGGATAGAATCGTCGAGGAATTAAGATCAGCTGGAGTGAACATCTATCCATCAAGAGTATTTCGTGATGTGCTGTTCATACGCGTAGAAGGACCCTTTGAAGTAAAAAAAGTCGAAAAAGAGGTGGTTGTGAAAGATAAAAGTGCTGAAGGGATACTACTTGGGGCAAATCTATACGCACCAGGCGTCTTGCGAGTAGGTGAGGGTGTTGAGATTGGAGATGAGGTAAACGTAGTGACCAGATTTGGTGAGGTAATCGCTTACGGTATCTCGAAAGTATCTCATACGGAAAAGAATCTAAAAGGAATAGTAGTTGAAGTAAAAGAAAGTATCTACAGAATTCCTAACTTAAAAACTCTGCGACCCTTTATGATTGGGGACGCTTACATAGCCAGCATGGCTTCTACACAAGCATTAAAGTGGCTTAACCCAAGCGAGGACGAGAAAATCCTTTGTGTATCTCCTTCCGCTGAAGATCTAGCCTATATTATTCAGTTAACTCACGGAAGAGCAGACATTACAGTAGTTAGTAAAACCGAACTTGAAGATTTGAGAATAAGGGAAGCGCTAAAAAAGATGAGATTAGAATCATTTGAAAAAAGAATCAAATGGCATGTTGTGGAGTATAAATACTTAAAGCTAGAAAATGAAGCGTTTGACACGGTAATTGTATCGCCTCGTAATTCTAAAATAGGCTTAAGACCTCGGATAACAGCTTTTCTAAAAGAAGAGGATATTATAAGGCTCTCAAGACTTGCTAAGTTACTCTTAGACAAAATAGTCCCAGCAGTTAGAAAAGGGGGAAGAATCCTTTATATGGTGCCGAGTCTCGACCCTGCAGAAGGTGAATTTATTACGAAATATCTAATAGAAACATGGAATTTAGAACCAATTAAAGGGGACTTTAGATGGGGTGGACGGGGATTAAAAGAGATTCCTGGCGGAGATAAGGCATTAAGGACTTATCCAGATATTCATGACGATATAGGGTTCTTTGCATCTCTTTTACAGAAGCCTTAAAAAGTTAACCTTAACAAAAGTGTGTTTATTCAGTACAGTAATTTTTCTTATCAACCACCTTATGGATCACGGTGTATAACTTGGCTTCTAGCTTTAGTGAAATCGAATTGAACAAGATAAGAATAATGTTTCTTTTTCTTGCGCAAAAGTTAGGAGGAGAAAGTGGTCTTCAAATAGCTGCTGCTTTGCTAAGCAATGGAAATCTGACAGAAGAGGAAATTGCAAAAATAACAGGGTTACCATTAACTGATGTTAGAAATATTATTGCTACGTTCAAGAGTGAGGGCTTGATTTTCTCAATAAAAGAAAGAGATCCTGAAACTGGTTGGACTCTAAATTATTGGAGTACTGACCCCCTAATAATCTATAGAGCATTCAAAAATAGGCTGAAACAAGCAATTTATAACCTATCCCGATTAGCCGAGCTGTTAGAACGAGAGGAAATCTATGTTTGCCAAGAATGTGGGCACAAAGTTTTAGGAGAGGAAGCCGAAAAAACGAACTTTACATGCCCCGTATGTGGTGCAGAGCTTAAGAGACAAGAAGAATTACCGGACTTTAAGGAAGTAATAAAAGAAGTCAAAAGAGTTTATGAAGAATTAGGACTCTAAAGAGTGCCAATATTATGTAACGTATTTATCGATTATCTCATCAAGTTCTGCTTCGGAAAGTATTACTTTCCACTCTCCTTTATTGAGTGTTACGAGACTCTTACTTACTTCCTCGATAAGATATAGAAGAGCTTTTCGTGTATCGATATCCTCAACTGATAAGTCCTTATCAGAAAAAGTATAGCTGACTTGGCGCCATTTATTAGGACCTATCTCATATAACCCGTATAAATAATCGGGAGTTGCTATAATTATTCCAGGTTTAAGTAATCCCTCCCTAAAATGTTTCTTTATTTCTTCTTTTCCCGGCATATTTTTACACCGCGAAAAAATTTGGAAATTTTTTCCACACAATATAGATAATTTTAGATAAAAATTATAACTCCCCAATTTTTACACTTTTTTCAATATTTCCTTCAATATCCTTATGTTTTCTTCGTGAGTAGATTTTCTCCTTTTATCTACTGGAATACTCAGTTTTCGAGCTTCTTCGATAGTTAAACCAACAGTAGCTAATTCCTTGAGCGAAAAACCTTTTCCTTTTCGCTTCTTTCTTAGAAGTGGACTCTTTACTATTGGGTATATCTCTTCTGCATTAGTCAATTCTAACACACCTCCTTTTCTCTGAGTTTTTTAAGAGCTTCTTTTATTATGTCGAAGTGATCAAATGCTAATCTTATTTTTCCTTCAAGAATTTCATGTATTGGTACCCAGAGAGTCTCTTTTGCATCACTATATGCTTCAGCATTATAACTCTTTGCTTTACAAAGATATGCTATAGACACAACGTGTCCGCGAGGATCCCTATCTGGTCGCGAAAAAACGCCCACGAGATCAATAATTTCCACACTTAAGGAAGTTTCTTCCAGAACCTCCCTTTTACAAGCGTCTTCTGTTGTTTCTCCCCACTCTACGAAACCACCTGGGAGAGCATAATGATCCTTGTAGGGTTCATTACGGCGTTTTATTAAAAGAATTTTTTTGCAGTCAGAGCTCAGGACTACAGCGTCAACAGCTAAGTAAGGAGAGCGTTGCTCTTTCATATTGAATCATCTTCCTAAATATAGTTCACTTCGCAAAATACGGCTGAATAATTTAAGAATGGAAAACACTAGTGATAAAAGGTATGTTGAATGGTTATTAACGCTCTAGCTGGTGGTGCTTGAAAATGGCTAAGATACGACTTAAGAGAAAGGAGAAAAAAACGAAGAAGTTAAGGGGAAAACGCTACGCTGGTTATGGACAGGTTAGCGGCGGACATAGAGGCAAGGGACAACGAGGAGGAAAAGGGAAGGCAGGTATTAAGGACCATAAGAAACCTGGGCTTCTAAAGGAAGGTTACGAATACGGATCCAGAGGTTTTACTCCTCATGGACCCTTTAGGATAGAGCGTGCTATAAATATAGGTAGGCTTATAGAATTGGCAAAAAGTGGTAGAATACGTAGCGAGAATGAAAACGGAAAAATAGTAGTCGATCTTAGAGGTATGGGTGTAACAAAGGTCCTCGGGGGAGGCGCCGTCAAAGATCCAGTAAAATTGATCTTAGATGACAAGATTGCTTTAACTGAAAGAGCCAGAGAGAAAATTGAGGCCGCGGGCGGCGAAGTATTAATTCCTAACCAGTAATATTTAAGTAATTAGAAATACTGGCAAGAAGGGGGTTTTATGCCTTCACTTTTTCTTAGAACAGTAGCTCCTCTTGCGCGTATCGTTCCCTCTGTTAAAAAGCCGGAGAGAGATCCTGGATTCCGAACAAAGCTCATCTGGACAATTGTCGCCGTAGTTATCTACATGATAATGAGTACAGTTCCGCTATATGGTATAGAGCGAGAAGCGGGGGTTGATATTTTCTGGACTTTAAGGGTGATATTAGCCAGTACAAGGGGTACATTAGCGGAACTCGGAATAGGCCCCATAGTAACGGGTGGTTTAATCTTAGAAATTCTCGTTGGTAGTAAGATGATAAACGTTGATCTAACCGATCCCGCTGAGCGACAATTGTTTAATGCTGCCAATAAAGCAATGGCTGTCATAATGACTATTTTTGAAAGTGCTGCATACATTATAGGAGGAGCTTACGGGTCACTGAAACCTGGTCAAGCATTACTGGTTTTCATCCAGCTACTATTTGCTGGTATTGTAATTATTCTTCTTGATGAGATGGTTCAGAAAGGTTGGGGATTTGGTTCGGGGATTTCATTATTCATAGTAGCGGGGGTTGCGGGTAGAATAGCATGGTCTTTGTTCTCTGTTAGTATTAGTGATGACAATCTTTTCTATGGTATAATACCTGCACTAATACAGACTCTTACAGATAAGGACAGAAGCTTTAGAGAGATCATACTAAGATATAATGCGCCAGATTTAGTGGGATTGTTGACAACTATCGGTATTGCGATCATCATTATATATTTGGAGGCAATGACGATTGAGATTCCTGTTGAAAGCAGTATATACCGATTTAGGTTTAGGTATCCGATAAAGTTTATGTACTCATCTAATGTGCCAGTTATCTTAGCTGGAGCATTGTTCGCTAACATAATGTTCTTTTCCCAGTTAATATGGAGCAAATTCGAGGGCAACTTCTTCGCTTCATTACTTGGTAGCTGGATAGTTGAGAATGGACGACCAATCCCTACTGGTGGATTGGCGTATTTTACTGTTCCGCCGCAAGGATTACTTTGGTCTGTGCAACATTATTATCAAGCAATCGGATATATAATCCTAATGACAATCTCTTGTTATTTCTTCTCAATAACTTGGGTAGAAATAGCGGGAATAGGTCCAGATCGCATTGCTGAACAATTATTAGCGTCCAATCTGAGCATCCCTGGAGTTAGAAGAACGAAATCTCATATGGCTAGGTATCTAGACCCCTACATTAGAACGGCAGCATCATTATCTGGGGTCTTGATAGGTTTAGTAGCTGGTATCGCAGATGTTCTAGGAGCCTACGCATCTGGGTCGGGAATACTTCTAGCAGTTAGTATATTAAAGAGCTTGTATGAGGAGATAGCTACAAAGTATGCAGAAGAAATGACACCGTTCTTTAAGAGAGTATTCCTCGGTCCTCTAGCGCGATGAAGATGTTCTCTTCAGTATTGTAGAGTTTTTATATAGTTTTTTATCCTCACTTAATTCCATAGGAGTTTATGATGATGGACTAGGGAGGTTTTTTAAGTGTGGAGACCAGAACAGTTTGCTGGTTATGATCGCTCAACAATTCTTTTCTCTCCAGATGGGAGAATAATACAAGTCGAATATGCTAGAAAAGCCATGCAAAGAGGCACAATCTCAGTAGGAGTTGTTGCTCGTGACGGAGTTGTACTATTAGGACGCAGGAAAATGGATGTACTAGTTCTACCAAACAAGAAGATTTACCAAATAGATGAACACGTAGGTGCGGTATTCTCTGGATACTCAGCAGATGGGAGAGCGCTAATAAATTATGCGAGAGAGCGTGCGCAGATATATCGATATGTTTATGGAGAGCCTATCGACATAGAGCTGCTTGGACAAGAAGTGGCTGAAATGATGCACCAATATACCCAATTTGGAGGCGCGCGACCTTTCGGCTGTGGATTAGTAATAGGAGGAGTTGACATTACTGGACCTAAAGTGGTATACATAGATCCTGGAGGAGCCTTAATGAGGTGGATCGCTGGTGCTATCGGGGCCAACAAAGACAAAGCTGAGAAATTCCTTAGAGAATTCGTAGAACAGAACGGCGGAAAATTGGATATAGAACTCAAAGAAGCCATTATACTAGGTTTAACGGCGGTATTACTAGCTAACCCAGAAGATATAAAGCCTGACGAAATAGAGCTAGGGTATATAAAAAAGGGCGAAACATTCGTAATAAAGACAGCTAATGACCCGGAAATTCTCCCGCTACTAGAAGAAGCCAAAAAGAAAGCAGCGGAATGGAGGAGCAAAGTAGGAGCCGAAGAAGCACCAGAGGGGACCTCTGAAGAAGGAATGGTCTAAAAACCTTTAATTTATCCTTTTCTAAAAACTCTTGGTTACGTTCTCTCTCATCTTAAGTAAGACATTTTCTTTCATATCGAAACTAGGAATTTTATACAAGTGAGAGTGAGTAAAATAGCCTTATAGGCATTAATCTTTTTGCTTTGCAAAATTCTTCAACAGAATATTTTCATAAAAAACAAAAATAAGTTTAGAGAGAATTAGCAATGGGAAAAGAAAAAATTGGTAAAATTCTGGGAAGAGAAATTATTGGCTCCGCTGGGATTATTGCGCCTTCTTGATCTCCTGGACGACTCCTACGGCCACTAGCTGTCCCATTTCGGGCCGTGGGGGCGTGAACCCCCACGGTATCCCGTACAGCGAAGCGCCCTAATGGTGGGAATTCGCTGAATTTCTCGATGACTGATGGTTTGATTGGTTCGAGCTCTACTAGGGCGTATTCTCCTTTCTTTATAAAGCTTGGATTTTCTTCTAGTAGTTCGCCTTTTGGTCCGTACTTTGCGTGTAAGTGTACGAACCTAGTAGCTACTTGTAGTGTATGCGCATGCATTACGGGTGTGTAACCAGCACTTATGCTTGTTGGGTGCCAGATGACCCATACTCTAGCTAGGAATGTACCATATCCTGGTCCAACGACTGTTGGTGGGTTATCGGGATGACCCATGACGTCACCACGTTTGACTTCGTCGGCCGATATTCCTTTGAGGTTTACGCCTACGTTATCTCCTGGTACTGCTTCGTCTAGGGGTTCGTGGTGCATCTCGATGGATTGTGCGATTGTTTGCTTTCCTAGAGGCTGGATTATTACTTGGTCTCCTTTCTTTAGTTTTCCAGTTTCGACTCTTCCAGTTACTACTGTTCCAACACCCTTTATCTTGAAGACTTTCTGGATGGGCATTCTGAACGGCTTATCGACCATTGGTTTGGGTGGTTCAAGGAGGTCGAGGGCTTCGTATAGTGTAGGTCCGTCATACCAAGGCATGTTAGGAGACTTCTCCTTCAGGTTGTCTCCTAGTAGTCCGCTTACAGGTATCACGGCTTTTATTTGGTCTGGCTTGTAACCGATGCCTGTTAGGAATCTTAGCATTTCGTTCTTTATTTCTTCATAGACCGATTTGTCCCAGTTCACGGCATCCATTTTGTTAATGAGAACAATCATTTGATCGATCCCTAGTGTCTTAGCTAAGATGGCGTGCTCTCGTGTCTGTCCTCCTAGAGCATATCCAGCTTCAAACTCGTTTCTTTTAGCGGAAACTACTAGAATCGCCGCGTCTGCTTGACTTGCACCAGTAATCATGTTCTTGATGAAGTCTCTGTGTCCAGGGGCATCGATGATTGTGAACATGTACTTTGGTGTTTCGAATTTGAAGTATCCTAGGTCTATTGTAAGTCCTCTCTTTCTTTCTTCTGCGAGTTTATCTAGCACCCAGGCGTACTTCCAAGATTCTCTTCCGATTTGCTTTGCCTCTTCCTCGTACTTCTTAATTACTCTATCATCAATCGCGCCTACTAGATAGAGGAAGTGTCCTACGGTGGTGCTCTTTCCATGGTCTACGTGCCCGATAATAACTAAGTTTATGTGTGGTTTCTTTCTAGCCATTTTTACTCACCCGTATTTCGTGAAGGATAGTAATATCTTTTAAGATTGTTACCTTTAAAACCTTGATGGATCTTTATCTCCTTTAAACTCCCTCCTAGCGGTATTTAAATCATTTCCATCTATCATAATCAATTCCCCAGCTATATCAGCTCTAAATCCGCTTAGAAACCTATACCTCTTACCCAGAAATAGTACGGGGTATGCTGTCTCCTTCCGCAGTGCTAAGGGAATAGTTAATATTAAAAACAAAAATGCTAGAAAGCGTTAGTTATAGTCGTCGCAATTAATTCAATGAGGTTGTGGTCATGAGTTTAAAAGTCGAAATGCTCTCTAAATTTGAGAATAAGTTGCTATTCAGAACAGAGTATCGCTTTCGCGTCGTTCATGATGCTCAGGGTACACCATCCAGGAAGATTGTTAAGGAAACTATTGCTAAATTACTAAATATCCCAGAAGACTTAGTAGTTATTCGAAATATTAAAACACCATTTGGTGTAAATGAGTCAATTGTGGAAGCTTTTGTTTACGATTCGCGGGAGAAAATGTTGGAAATTGAGCCAAAGCATATACTAATTAGGAATGGCATCTTAAAAGAAAAAGAGGGTGAATATAATGGGTAAGAAAGTTAAGAAGAAACAAAGGATAAGAAAGCGTGCTGGAAAGAAGAAAAAACATAAGAAGAAGCCATATGCTGAGATAAAAGGTAAGAAACTATTTGTGATTTCCCACTTGTACCGAGTAGAGAATGGAAAGCTAGTTAGATTACGAAAGTTCTGTCCAGTGTGCGGCCCTGGAGTTTTCCTTGCAGAACACCCAGATCGATGGAGTTGTGGTCGTTGCGGATACACTGAGTGGAAAACAGTAAAAGCTGCTGCGAAGGCGAAGTAGCCTCAGACCTTCGAGGGCTCTTCATGATTTTTCGGTGGGGCCTGTTCTCTTCATCGGCATAGATTCCCAGCGCCTAATCATTCATTTATACTTAATGTATCATCTCTGACTAATTAAGTATGACTCTCAAAAATCTACATAATCTAAAGTTTATTCGCATTATCCCTAAGCATTCCTAAGACGTGCATTTAGGGCTCCTATCATTGAAATATACGTGGTAAGGAATTTCAACTCTCTCGCTTTGGAGAAATACTGGTGTTCTTAATGTTAAGGAAAAGTTATGATTATGATGTGCTAATTGCTGGTGGAGGCTTTGCTGGGAGTTTTCTCGCCTATAAGTTAGCCTCAGAGAGTTTTCGAGTTGCTCTATTTGAGTATAAGAAAAATCAAGATTTTCTGGGTAATAAAGCTTGTGGAGGCTTATCTTCGCAGAAAGTAATTGACTTTTTGAAGGAAATGGACATTGATGTTGAAAATGTCGTGGATGAGTCTTTTAAGCACATAACAATTTTTGACGAGAGGTTCAACGAACTTTCTCGCATTAGACTCGATTTAGTCCACATAAATAGAGAAAAACTCGGCCAAGAGATACTTCAGCGATTAAAAGAAGTCGGCGTGGGCGTTTTTACTTGTAAAAAGGTTGAGAATCTTGTCCTTGAGAATTCCTATGTTAGTGGATTTATGCTGAGTGATGAGAAAGTTCAAAGAGGCCTAGTCACCATTGATGCTACAGGATTTAATGCAACTCTCAGAAAAAGACTAACGGGATACTTGCCGGAGACAGAAATTAGCCTTAATGATCTAATTGTTGGGGGAGTAGATGAAATTCCAAACACCTCTGATTTTGAAACACCCACAATAATCCTCTCGAATACTTTAGCCCCCGGAGGATACTGCTGGATAACTCCATTAGAGAGAAAAACTATTATTGGTCTCGGTTTGACCCCTCTTCCAGATGGTGTGTCATTAAGTGATAGATTGGTGTATTTGCGGAGAATTCTAAGAATCAAACAGAGACCTGCAAGAAGATTATATGGAGTGCTCCCGATTCGTAGACCTTTATCCTCCAGTGTTTTCAATGGATTTATGGTTTTAGGTGATGCAGCTTCTCATGGTAACCCTGTTTTCGAAGGCGGAATATACGGAGCTCTATATGTAGCTAAGGTTGCCAGTAACGTTTTGATAGAAACTCTTAATAGTTCTGATAATCCTCCGTCTACTAATGATTTATGGGAATTTAACATTAGATTCATGAGAGATCGTGGCTGGATGCTGGCTATGTTAGATGCTCTACGGATTTTTGTGCAAAAGTTCTCTCCCAAAAATTTGTATTTATTCGCTTCAGCGCTCCCAGAAAGGATGTCTTTTGATCTAAATACTATACTGCACGTTAGTCTTGCATTACTGACAAATATTCTTAAACCCAGAATTTTTTGGAGCTTGGTAGATATAGCGCGGTACACAGCAATTGTTCAGGATCTTTATTTGAATTACCCCCATAATCCAGAAAAAATTTTTGAGTGGACAAACCGTGTGAATGCTATTTTCGATAAAATAAAGAAAAAGAAAATTACGATTTAACCACTCATTAGTTGATCTTCTAGGCTTTCCGTGCTTTCATCTGTTTCTATTGATTCTTCTAGTTTTCTACGAACTTCGTCACATATTCCTAGAATCTCTTCCACTCCCTTATTTTCTAGCCACTCTTTATATTCTTCCGCACGTTTCTTCGCGAAGTCTGCCAAGTTTTGCGAAATTATTCCCTCATTCACGTATCTTTCCAATTTTTGCGAATCTAGGATCATTACTTGGTTCTCCTGCGTAAGAACCACATCTATTTCGAGATCTATATATCGGAAGCCATCGTTGCCGGGCTCTATTGGCGTGTTAATATTGATGTAAATTCCTTTCAAATCATTCTCTATGGAGAAGTAGGCTGTAATTAACTTGTCATCAAATAATCTAACAATCGTTACTCCATAGTCGCCAGCTTCTTTAGGAGCTCCTATACCATCGTAATACCCACCAGGCATAAATCTCCTATGTAGCCTGTACTCAACTCTTTCAGTATCAGTATTCTTACGCATTATTATCTTCGCGGGCCCTAGTATTACTTCCCGACCATAGATCTTTATATGGTGAATCTTTATTACTCTACCTTCTGAGAATAAAATTTCGTTAGTAAAATACTCTCTTAGGGCATTATTTATCTTCTCTATTGAGATATGTTGAGATAGATACTTCTCTGCAAAATCTACTAATCTCGTAATATTGTTACCATATGTCTTAAACAGATGATGATACTTAACTGTGTTGAATACTTGTGCACGTATCTCATCAAGTTTAGTCTTGCTCATAAATGGGAATTCCACTGTGACTATGTCGAATCCATTTCTCAACTTCACAAGCGCTGGAGAATTTTCTGCTAGTTCTTGTAATTTTTCTGCTTGTTCATGTAGGATCTTAATTTCTTCCTGTAACTCCTCTAGTTCCGCATTCGCTGCACCAGTTCTCCATACAATTCCCCAACCATCTGGTCTTAGGATTTTTCCAAGCTCCAGTAATTTGTAACGAGCTCCTCCCTTAATTTTATGAGAAACCCGTACTGATTCTTCTGGAATCAATACAGCAAAGTCGCCGGGGATAGTTATTTTCATGGACACGATCGGTAATCCGTTCGAATTTGGATTTTTTACCTCAACTAATACTGTATCCCCCAATTTTAATGATTGTTTCGTAGCTTCTTCAACTGGTAGCAAACCATCAAGATTTGGTGTTAGTTTTACAATGTATCCTCCAGAGGGTGCAGGTCTATAGATTATCCCTTTGTAAACCGCTCCTTTCTGGACTTTTGATTTATGAACTATCACATCCAATAATTCATCAAAAAGTATTTTGCTCACTCTGTCAGTCATCTCTGATAAACTCTCTATTATAACACCATGTTTATCAGGCTTGTCTACAATGTCAATTTGCGGAGAAAGATAACGAACCGTTGATAGAGAAAACCTTTTAGCAACAACTTCACTTGGCTGTATTATCTCAAAACCATTATCGAGAAAAATCTTTGTTAGCGCGGTTGCGTAGATGCCCCTAATCCGAACCCTTGGTTTTTCACTTTTACGCATAGGAATTGATAGGGTCGCCGTTTGCACGCTTTACGCCTCCCTGAAAATTTTTCTGAAAGTTTAAAAAAGTGGGAATGAGACTTTCTAACCTTCCTCAAGAAGTTTTTTAAGATCAGCAAGATACGCATCAATTTCTTCTGGCTTGAAAAATCTTATACCTTTTTCTGTAATAACAGCAAGATCTATTCCATCGCCAGTTGCTGCGTCTCTCCTTATTGCGGATCTCAGTGCTCTAAGAGCAAGCATTATTGCTTCTTCTTGATCCATCCTATCCTTATAGTAGGCTTCTAATACACCAAAAGCTATTGGGGATCCACTACCCGTAGCCATGAATTTATCCTCTTGCACAGCTCCAGAGTGATCTAAGAAAAATATATGAGGTCCAAGAACATCTAATCCCCCTATTATGAAGTGTACCTGAAAAGGCAGCAAACTTTTGAAATAATTGTGCATAAGAATTGATGTTAAATTAGCAACTTCGCGTACTAATGGTTCTCTTTCCCTCTCTATTGTTAACCTACGAATATGGTTTTGAATCCATCTTACCAAGATCTGAGCATCAGCTACTAGACCAGATGTCGTAAATACTATTTTATTAGTTATCGCGTAGATTTTCTGTGCTCTCCTACTAGCAATAAAAGTTCCAGCGCTCGCTCTTTTATCTGCCGCAATTACAACTCCATCCTTGAAAACTAAGCCCACTGTAGTTGTTCCCTTTAGTTCCATTCTCTCCTTTATAGACAAACTCAACCCCTCCAATGCTTCTCCGTTAGTAACTAATTGCTTCGGACGAAAACATTTATTATATTTACTATTTATGTTATGGTGCGCTAACTAGTTACTAAGACGCCTATCGGGAATAAAACAATACTATTTATGCTAATTGCTCAGATCTGCTGCGTCCGGTCATTGAAATCCCAGGACCGGGTTTTCATCATGCTCTATGATATTACGTCAAATTTTTCTAAGTAAGAATATTATGGATTTTCTCAATTCAAGAGTCTCTTTAAGAACTATCTATTGCTTTATATTTCATAAAAAGATTTTTCAAGAATTAACTATACGCTAACCTTCTACACTGATCAGAAATAGGGAGTATATTACTGAAATTTCCAGAAAATCTAAGTTATGAATGATGAAATCAGGAGGGTAGTTATCAGGAAATGGGTATGGGTGAAGTTTCTATAGGATGTGCTCCTCCAAGCTTCCCCTATTAGTGAAAGTTTTATAATTGATCTCTAATTAGTAATATCTAAGACTATGGAGGATTAGGAGTCTGGGATGCGCCGGTAGTCTAGCGGAAGGATGCCGGCCTGCCAAGCCGGTGGCGCGGGTTCGAGTCCCGCCCGGCGCACCATCTTATTTCCTTCTTCTGTACCATAATGTTCTCGCTAGTATCCCTACGAATTCTTTGTGGCCGGCGATGAAGTTTAGTCGTGTGGTTGGTTCTAAGGGTCTTTTTGTGTCAATTACGATGTCGCCGCCTGCTTCTCGTATTATTAGGCTTGGGGCCGCGATATCTGGTATTCTTGTTCTTCTCCCTATATCGATGACGGCTGCTAGTTTTCCTTCTGCTGCTAAGCAAGTTGCTAGGCCTATGGATCCAAAGTGGCGTATTTTCCCGATTTTATTGATTTTATCGGCATGTTTTAGGGTATATGTTGACGTGACTTCTATGAGGGGTCTCGGTAGCGTTTTTTCTCGCGGAATTGTTAGTTTCCTTACGTTTTCTCCATTTATTAGGTATGCTCCCTTGCCCCTTATCGCCCAGTAAGTTTTTCTTAGAGAGGGTGCGTAGGCGATGCCTAGTTGGATATCGTTTAGGTGGTCATTTTCTGCGTAGGCTATGAGAGTTGCGTAGAATGGTATGCCTTGGTGAGCGTTTGTGGAACCATCGACGGGGTCGATGATTATGATGCCTTTGGAGGGATCTCCACCATAGTTCCCTTTCTCCTCACCTCGTATCTCTCCCTCAAACTGTTTTTTTCGTAGCATTTTTGCAATTCTTTCTTCAACGATGACGTCAAATAAGAATGATTCGTCACCAGATGGGTTATATCCGCGTATTCCTCTCTGTTGTAGAATCCTCTTGTAATCGATGCTACGGAGGATCTCTAGGAGAATGTCTAGGAGTTTTTCTGGATCCATGCCTGTATCCTCCGAATAATTGTGCGATCCTTATACCATAATTAAGAATAGTATTAACATCAGGAGTGCGAGGATGATATTATCCGTGAGTATTCTAAGGATAACACTAGCGTTAGCTCCAGCTACTTTCGCGTAGTATACCTTGTTAAGGATACTAGATATTGTACTAGCTAAAATCGCCTCTAGAGTCTCCTTAAAGGAGAGAGTATTTTTAGTAGCGTAGAGAGATATTACGGATAAAATCACGGCTGAGTTACTGACGAATCCTCCAATTATACTTCCCAGTAATAAGCCATGTAAAGGCATTATTTCCTCAACTAGTATTGTGAGGAACGTGATTACTGTAAAGGCTAATGTAAATTTCAGAGCTTTTTTGTATGAGAGAGGGCTCTCTAATTGTATTTCGGCTACTTTACTTTCAGAGATTACATGGAATCGTAAATATGCTAGTAAAATCCCGAAGAGAGCTGGTAGTCCCAGTAGGAGGGAAATATATTTTATAAACTCCACATCCCACCAAGCAAGTATGCTTACTAAGAAGATGGTTCTAACAATCATTGAAATGTTTACTAATAAAACACCAGTAGAGATCGCTTGGTGTATTTTATCAGAGGCATATTCCCTTGCCCCCCTTTCGAATATTCTTATTAGGTTCATTGCTGTAGCTTCAGAATTTATTAGACCACCCATTACTGTGAATGTTAATAGACCCTGCATTGGTCCGAATCGGCGTAAAATTATGTAGGCTATGAAGCTTATGAAGAGTACGAGGATTAGGAATAGGAAGAATATCCTAAGGTTGATAACATGAAATATTGGATCATAAACATCTGGAATTAAGGGGAACAATAGTAGAGCTAGAATGCCTATCTGTAAAGCAGATTTTATCTCGTTATATTCTAATCCTTGGATGAGATTTGATAATGTCTGTTTTATAGCTAGAATGAACGTTGTGAATATTGAGAGAGTTATTCCCAGTACGATGTCGCCGAACCCAATAATTGTGCCAGAGATAAAGGCAAGGGACATTGCTGTTGCTGTTGTAATACCAATATCCTTCGTATAATACATAGCTCTCAGGATTGAGTAAACAATAATTAAAACAACCGTAACAATGATACTGAAAATCAACATTTCTTTCAACTGATATTTTCTAAAATACAGGGCAGAAATAGCTCCTAGTAAAGATATTAGGCCAAAGGTGCGAATTCCGGGCATTCTTTCCCCGATGTTTGAACTGAACTCTTTCTCAGTCGAGAATTGCCTTTCTAAACCGATTATAGCACCTACGAGAAAGCCTGCAAGTATGATAAAGTAGTCGCTCTGTAGTATATTTGTATAATTCATTCCTCTTTCACCGTTTAATAAAGCTATCTAGATGATATTTTAGCTTAAATATCTTGAACAAGAATTTGTTAAGAAGAAGCTTTATCGTTAAAAAGTGTTTAAATGTTTTCAGATGGGTAAATGAGGCATAAAGAGAATGGATGAAATAAGGTTGGTAGCGCTCATTAAAGACGTTTGCTTCCCCCAATCTAAAATAAGCGTGAAGGACATAATAGATGCTGGTGGTCTTCGAGAATTTATCGAAGAAACGTATAACAAATATAAAATATCTCCAAGCACGGCGCTTAGGGTTTTTTCTGTTGGGAGAAACAAGGGCTTACTAGAGGCAATAAAAATTCTGAAGAGCATTGATGTTATTGATTTTGAAATATACTTCCTAACCCCGTTTCAAGTTCTTACCGAAGAAGATCTGGTTTTCCCATATAGAGAATGTCTAGACTCTCTAAGCATTGATGACATAAAAAAATACTTTGAAATTTTTGGTGTAGCAGATGAGGTACTAGAAATCATAGAGTCTCAACCAGACATCCTTTATATTTATGCTAACAGTAAATTGGTGAAGTTCCTTAAGTTACTGGATTATGTTCCAAAGGGAACGATCGGCATCCTAGCTATCGATACTCCCGCAGTTTCAAAATTAGAGAATCTGAAAATTGTTTACCCTACACATAAAACAATAGTTCAGTTGAAGAAAGTTGGAGCTAAGATTCGTACCGAGAATTTTGGGGGGTCCTTATTGACTCATATAGCAATAGTTCTTAACAAACTCTCAATGGAGATGAAGAGGGATAATTTTGTTAATTTTATAAGAATGGCTAAGGATAAGTCCGATTTCTTTTTTGAGGCTATATTTGGGTCGGAAGTATATAATGCAATTAAAAAAGAGATGCTACCTTCACTACTAAAGTTTCTTAAAACAAGTAGTCAGTGACGATAAAGGGTTATGTAGATCTAGCCGGTGTTCAGTGATGTGGCGAATTAATGTATTGGAGGAGCGTTGTAAGGGGTGTGGTCTTTGTATATATGTTTGTGCACCAAAAGTTCTTGAGCTCTCTCCCGACAAGATAAATTTAATGGGCTTTCACCCAGTCACACCCGCCCATCCAGAAAAATGCCTAGGATGCAGAATGTGTGAGTATATCTGTCCAGAATTCGCTATTTTCTTAACTAAAAGTAAAGAGAAGGAAGCTGAAGCTCATGCGAGAATATCCTAAGGATTCTAGAAAATACTGCGTCCTGGATACATCATCTATTCTTAGGATATTGCGTAGCAGTAAACCACTTCAAGAATGCATATTCATAATCCCATCTATCGTATTAAAAGAAATCAAGGATGTTGAAACCAAATTTCTTCTGGAAACTGGTAAAATAGCTTTCTCTGTAATAGAACCAGCCAAAAAATCTATTGAAGATGTTGTTAGAATAGCAAATCAGTTAGGCCTATCTAATGATTTATCTAGAACAGATATAAGTGTGATAGCGACAGCACTTGATTTGATCAGGAGAGGTCATGAAGTCATAGTATTTACTGAGGATTACGGGATTCAGAATCTCTGCGCGTACCTCGGTATAGAATTTGAGTCTGTTATTGATAGAAAAATCAAAGTGGTTCTTAGAGCGTACAAGAAATGCAAAATTTGTGGAGAAGTCTTTAATCCCGTGTTACTAGAATGTCCATCATGTGGTTCGAAAGATTTCATAATTATCAGAAAACGTGTGTCTCGGCTTAATACAAAGCAATCCTAGAGCCTTCTTATACTGTCTTACACGAAAGCCAACACTTCTCAGTCTCTCCATAATTCCCTTCACAATTTTTTTACCACGGTATTTTTCCTGAGGATTACCCGTGTACTGGAAAAGCATACCACCAGGCTTCAAAACTCTGAAAATTTCTTGGAAAAAGTCTCTAGAATATAGTTCTCCTGCCAAGGAATATCTGGGAGGATCATTAATAATTCTATCAAAATAATTCGTTGGTAATTTAGTAATAGCGACTAAAGCATCTTCAAGGATAATCGGTATCTTCTCAAGCTCGTAGGACCATGGATTATACTCAGCTAGCTCTAAAACGTTACGGTCCTTCTCAATCGTTAGAACATCTCCCCCTAAACGACTAACCCAAATAGATGTGTAGCCAAGACCAGTGCAGATGTCGAGAATTTTGGCACCCTTAAATATTTTTAGCGGGAGTACCTTTAGTTTCGCATCTAAAAAGGGTGTTATTTCCTCTGTTCTATGCATCCTTATACCATTAATCTCTATTGTTGGTGATACTCTAGGCCCTAAAGCGATTAGTTGGTAAAAATGATTATTCGAGTAACTCATTAAGGGTTTTTCTTGATCATCTTCTATGGCAAATATCCGGTGAGGCCATTTACTAAATCTCTCAAGTGCTGATATGGATAAGTAGTAGTTTTTTCCAAGGTACTGAAATGTAATATTATCCCCAGAAATCTCTGAGGGAATATCCGGGAATCGTCCTAGAGCGACATTAATATCCACCTTATCGGCTTTTTTCTTCTTATTATTAATTAGTTCTAAGATTCTGATAGCTTCATAGCCCGAAATAACTGGAAGCCTCTTTGGCTGAAATTTGTATATTTTTAAATCAAGCTCTAAGATCTCATCCAGCAATGCTGACCACCGCTTTAGGTAGAGAGACTTTGAAATAACATTAATATAATTCATAATTCCTTAGAAGGAGTTTTTGGCGATGATGATTCCTGGCGTTGCGGAACTATGAAGAGCTGTAGCCCGTCTGAGCTCTCGTATACTACTATTTTCTTGCATTAATTCCTTTTACGAAGAGAAATCTAGAAATTTTCGGGATAGCTCAATAGTAAAAAAGTATCGCTTAGTAGAGTGTTAGGAGATAAAAAGCGGTAAATTAAGTGGGGGATATGTGGTATTCTAATCTTCTCTTAGTAGTATTTCGTATGCTCTGTGTATTTCCAGACCGGTAGTTTTGATTCCGACTAAAAATCCGTAGGAGTTCACGATCATGCCACTTCCAATATATGGGGAACCTAGATTAATTGTGCCTTTTCCTACGCGTACCTTTAGGGTTTCCTTTATAAAATTTAATTCATCATCTTGCATGAGCGGGTGAGCTAGGGCACCTCTATTATTAGCACCTACAACAGAACCGATCGTTACAAAGGAGAATTTGTAACCAACAAGTTCAACATCTAGGACATCCTCGACAATTTTAGCGATGTGTTTGTTTTTTCTGAGAATGTCATCATGGATGAGCGCGGCTTTATCATTTACAAGTATCAAGTTACTTAAAGCGTTTTCATATGTTTTTAGGGAGAGTTTTTCGACTGGAACATCAAGCATTGATCGAAGCTTACTTACTTCTTCATCACTGAGCTGGAAGGGTACTAATACGCCGTGTGAGTTAGCTGCTAATAAGATCCCAACAATCGGCTCATCCATCACGTTAAAGATATAAAGGGGCACATTCAAAACTTCTTTCGCTTGTCTAAGAATCTGTGGTCGAAATCCCTCTCCAAAGATAGCGAATTTATCAGTGGCCAGACCATATGCGCCTATATTCCAGTTCCCCTTGTAATCTATAGAGGCAAACATTCGTCTCTCATGATCCTTGTCCGACATTTTATTACCCTCTTCCTTATCAACAGTGAATTATAAACCAAATGATAATTGTTGTAAAATTTTTGGTGATCAGTAATGTTTGTAGGGATTGAAGAGAGAAAAAGGATAGCTGCTAAGGTTGCCTGCGATTTTATTGAAGATGGTATGGTTATAGGAGTCGGAAGCGGTAGCACGGTCAGACATTTCATAGAATTGTTAGGGCAAAAAATAAGGGAGGAAAATCTTAAGGACATAGTTGCTGTTCCATCATCTTACGAAACACATTTTCTATTGGCGAAAAATAATGTGAGAATAGCTTCATTGGTGGAGTATGATCAATTAGATATCACTATTGATGGAGCAGACTCTGTTCTATTGGAGAATAAAGTACTGGTAAAAGGCGGTGGTGGGGCGCTTTTTAGGGAGAAGATAATAAACTACGCAGCAAAGCGATTGGTAATAATTGTGGATGATACAAAGATTGATCGCTCTTTTCCAATACCAGTTGAAGTACACGTTTTTGCTATAGGCTATGTTGTCAGAGAACTGAAAGAGCGAGGATTCAAGGTCAGGGTTAGAGAAAGTAAGTGTAAAGTAGGTCCTTGCATAAGTGATAATGGGAATATACTTCTGGACATAGATATCCCATTAGAATTAGTGAATGCAGGATTAGAAAAGGAATTAAATGCTATTCCAGGGGTTATCGAGAACGGGATTTTTTCGCGCGAAGCTGAAGTAATTGTGGGGAAGGCTGATGGATCATACGATATTTTGTGGCGAAAATAATCACTATTCTATCTGGTGATTAGTCATAACCGTATTTGTATATCTTGATATATTTTGGGGGGATTTCCTTAGCTAGATAGACTTTTTCTGTAGCTTTCCATATTTTTCCTCCATCTTTAAGGAATTCCTCCACATCAATCTGTAGGATAACTGGTTTACCTTTTCTCCTCTTAGCTACTTCCATGGCATCGGCGGGTGTGGGAGAGAGGTGTACGTATTTTCTAGCCATGGGTTTTAATCCTTCTCTCAAAATCCAAGGCAGTACGTCTGCTCTAGTACCATGATAGAGATATTTTATTTTTCCTAGTTTCACAGGATTATATCGCACATTTATCTTTAGAGCTTTACTATGGCCGTATCTTGCTCGAATAAATAATTCTCCGTTCTCGTATTTCAGTTCAAAGCGTTGTTTTGGGTCATTCTTCACAAGGAATTTTATGTCCTCTTCAGTCACCCAACCGAATCCTGGCCGTTTCCTTACTTTTCTTAGTAGTTCCTCAACACGTACAAAACCATCTTTCCGCATTTTTAAGTCAAGGAGATCCGGTCTATGTCTAAGGAGAAGGGATAGAAACTTGCTCAAGGAGATCATCTTGCTGTTTCGTGGCATCTTCGGATGCACCCTCTATTCCTACTATTAAATACATGGTATAGCTTATTTATCCTAACTGATAAACTATGTTTTCGAGGCGTGATTATTTATGGTGCTTGTAAGGGTCGGTGTATGTTCCTTTACCAAGAAGATGTATAACCTTTTCAACGTTGTAGAGGTTCAGCAAACATTTTATAATATTCCCCAGAAGAGGACAGTTGAAAAATGGCGTAAAGAAGCTCCTCAAGATTTTGAATTCTGCTTCAAGGTATTTCAAGGATTAACTCATGGTGCGAAAAGTCCCACTTGGAGGCGTTTTAGAGGGAAACTAACAGATGATCAGAAAAAATTAGTCGGGAATCTACAGGTAAATGCTTTGACGCGAGAATGGATGCAAATAATGGCTGAATTCGCGAAGATACTTAAATCACCCGTGATAGTCGTTCAAACTCCTGCTAGTTTTAAACCTACAAAAGATAATATAGACGCTGCTCGAGAATTTTTCAGCTATTTCTCACAATTATTAGGAAGCGAAGGAGTGAACTCGTTTATAGGATGGGAGCCAAGGGGGGACTGGTTAAAAGAAGAGAACAAAGGGGTTCTTCAAGAAATTTTTGAGGAGAATCCTTCGCTAATCCATATTGTTGATCCATTTTTCCACGAACAGGTGGTTGTGAAGGATATAGTTTATTTTAGACTTCATGGAAAACCATATCTAAACTATAGGTATGAATATTCAAGAGAGGATTTCGAGGAGCTCAGAAAACTAATAAGACTTTTGCAAGACAAGGGAGTTGAAAAAGTGTATTTCATGTTCAATAATGTGAGAATGGTTCAAAATGCTCTAGATTTCTTGGACTATCTCGGGCTTCGGGGTTGAGGGATAGAATTGGAGGGTATACTCGCTAGCTACGAATTAGTGCCTCGTGAGCGGAGTTTTGAGGCGAAGATGGAGTTACAGAACATAATATATGAACTTGCGCGGGAGTATCCATTTTTAAAAAATGTTGAGGCTCAGTTGAGGCCGGGGGGTTTTAAAGGACTTATATTACTGGATCTGCGTAAAATCATTAAACAATTAGATGAGGAAACGAAGGAGGAACTAAGAAGAAAGTTTATTGAGCTTTTTCAAGAAAGACAGAAGCAGGGACGGATTAGATATATTAGACGAATACTTATTCTAGACGCGATAGTACCTACGGACGCAGAATGCGTCAAGAAGGCTCTTGAGAAGCTGAAACATAGGATACGGGGTAAGTGGAGAATAACGTTGAAGACGCGAGGGTACAGGATTAACAGAATGGAGTTTATTAAGAAGGTTGCTGAACCTATTTTTTATCCAGTAGATTTGGAGAATCCAGAATACGTGGTGATAATAAATATTCTTGGAGACATTGCTGCAATATCTATTGTTAGGGCTGAAGAAGTAAGTAAGAGGTGGAGAAGATAAGTCAGCGTAGGTCGCGGTCTTCATGCTCTTTTCGGTCCACGAGGGATTCATCATTAACCAGTTTTAAGTTCCTCCAATAATAAGTCTTAACACCAATTTTTCTAAAGCTTTCGATAACGTTATAATCATCGTCATGAATTTCAACAATTTCTTCTCGAAATAAAGTTTTCAAGCGCTTTGCAACATCAAGCTTAAATGCACTCGCTTTTCGTTTATCCCCCGGAGGACGCCAGAAAACGTAGTCTATCCCAAGTTTATGGTTTTCTTTTTCAGCTATTTCTCGAAGTTTTCTTAAACCTATGTTAACTATTTCTTTTGGTGCACCCGATATAATGGCTATTTTATATCCCTCCGCCTTTTTCTTAAGCAAGATTTTTAATGCGTCCAAATTCACGCTATCAAGTCTCTCTGCTAGGTTTGGATCGAAATATATTTTCCAGAATAAGGTCTTCTTACTCATCGGAATATCATTAATCGAGTTAACGCTTAGTTTTCTGAGAGCGTGCCTTAGTCTCTTGTGATTATCGATCAGAACTCCTTCTAAATCAAATACAACAACTATCGCTAACACCTTACCGCGTTAATATTTTATAGACTTTCCATAGCTCCAGTAGAATTGCAAGCATGAACGTAAAAGACAAGATCGTCATCGCCTGCAATCCGCCTCTCAGCAAGTACTGTGTTTCAATGTTCTTACTAAATGTAAAGACTAACACAATCAGCGTTTCTAAAATAAAGAATATTATTGAATATGCTAGAATTCGTGGTAGGGCTCCGCCTCTTATACCGATCTTAAAAGCACTGGCAACTATAACAACAATGAGAACCAATACGAGAGCTAGGGTAATAAAGGTAAATATTAATGGGTAACGACCAATAAACTCGAGGATCTGCTTGATGATTAGTAAGAAATCGCGGATTGCCTGAGTTTCTTCCATAATAAGCACCCTTCTATAACTGGATTACAGCTAAAAATTCTAAACCTCTTATGTGGAGTGCTTTTTGTATCTGTTTTATGATTTTTAGGTAGTAGGTTGCTAACTTTTGGAGAAGTTCTTCAACTTCTTCTGAATATTCCTGAATAGAAATAGTGTGTTCAATATTTTTCTTCTCCTTCCCATACTTAATTAGCAATAGATCGGTAATTCCTAGCTTTATTGATAAATTTTTCAGGAATTTGAAGGCTAGTTTTGGACCAAGTACCTTATTTAAGCGTTGGATTAATTCTAGTAGTAGATGATCTATGGCTATTAAGCCAGCATCGCTTGCTATGAAGAAGGGGGATATAAAGACTTTTCCTCGCCAATTCGTATCCCGGGTTATGAGATCAAGGATCCCCTGAATATACTCTCGGTAATACTCATTTGGTACAAGTCCAATTTCTCGTTTTTTCTCATCAAGTCTGTCCCATATACTATCTTCGAATTCTCTAAAAAGTCTCGAGAGTAGGGAGATTATCTCTCCGATCACTTGGATCTCTGTTGTGTCCGTTACTATCGCAGCTATCAAGTCTCCTCTGTTAATCATGGCGAGAAAGTAGTCCCCGAAGTTATGGAATGTGATATTAGCCCTATTAGCTTGTCGCGCATTGTTAAGAGACAGTTCTTCGCTAAGTTCCTTAAGTGCTGTTACTAAGGCAGCGAGCATTGTTGGGTCTCTGGTCGTTTTCCCGCATACTACTACAGGCGAACCATCAGATCGTTGAATGAATATTGTGTGGAGAATTATGGGCATCGTTTGAGTCCCCAGTCTAAGTGAATTACTTGTACTTTGGAACTTAGGGTAATTAACTAACACTCAAATTTATTTTCAGCACGATCAATTATAATGTTAATCGAGATCTCTGCGATTATTCTTAACATATCGGTAAATATCATTAATCCCCAGAGAGCTTCCTTAAGCCATTTCAGAACTTTTTCGTTTTTTATTTTTGTAGCGAATAGTGTATCCAGTGCACTATACTCTTTCAGCAAATCTTCTAGTTTGTTGAGGAGTTCATTGGTTAAGCTAGCGTTGTTGTAGAGAATCATTTTAGAAACGAAGTTGAATAGGGATGAGATATCTGCTAGAAAGTTAATGAATTCATGCATATTAGTTTCTAGAATATTCTCCCCGCTCTCTATTAGATTTAATGCTGAACGTGCTATTTTTGCTAAATCATCAGCAAGAAGCTCGAAAACTTTGATAATTGTTTTCAAGCTCATAATCTCTATATTTCGTTTTATTCCAATAGATTCGGCTATTTCTCTGATTTTAGCGGCTAAGAATATCTGTCTCAGGGTAGAGAAGTAAAGTCTATCAACTTCTTCTTCAATATATAAAAGCTCTTCTAAATAGCTCTTATTTTTTCTCCTCAAAGCTTCGATTAAGAACTCAAGCATTGCTTGAACTAGGTTAATTATCCTTTTGATGAGTCCCGTCAGAGGATACTTCGTAGGATCTAGGAAGGATCTGAGAACAATGTTTTTCTCGTCTTCTTTCACGATTTCTAAGCCCCTAATATTATTGATCACTGTTCTTATTTCTCGTAACTGAGATGAAGAAAGCCCTCTCTCGGATTTAATAATAATAGGATCTTTTCCAACAACGTAAGCTGCTATGATCAATCGTTCAATTAGGTGCGGTTCATCACAATTAGTAATATCGATTAGAAGAGGCAATATCCTCTTACGCATGGCGAATTTTGCTGGCGTTATAATCAAGGATCCGTCTTCAGAATAAGTTATCGAGACTTCATCTCCAGCGTTAAGATTCAGGTTATTTATCCATTCTTTTGGTAGTGAGACTACGAGACTGGATTTTCCAAGCTTGACAAGTTTTCTTCTTAGCATTTTTTTAGACCTCTATTGGAGAGCTCAGAGATAAGTTGCTATATTTAACTTCTGCACGTTGTATTATTTTTTTAATAATGTATATATCCTGTATAGTCAGATATGTATGGCAAGGTTTATAAAATTACTTTTGGCCTCGACTGTCGTCGCTTAGGAAATGCTATGATATGAGGAAAGGAAAGATAGTTTCATAGTTCTCTGTAGATGCAGTTTTGTAGACCCTTGCTTGGGTTTTCCATTGCTCTATTTAGAATAATTTCACATACAGTGCCTATGCTTTTAGCCATGTCAGATAATCTAGTGAGTAGCTTGACCAGAATAACGCCTGTCTTTACATCTCTGCACCTATTCATGATTTCCTCGCTTAGTGAGTGAGCTGTTTCAGTGATCTCCCTAATCTTTTCTAGTACAGCGTTTGCAAGGAATATATCGAGGCCATTATATGTACGGACGGCATCGCTTATAATGTCTTCTATTACATTTATCAAGTCGCATATTTTACCTATTATTCCTGAGAGATGGGATAATTTCTCTAGATCAAGTTTAGAAAGGTCTCTGGCCATCTCTTCTACGTAATCTCCAGCCAATTCAAGCGATTTCAGTATTGCTCTATTACCTACTATGTGTAGCGTGGATTCTAGACCAACGAGTTTGGCTAGTGCTCTATTTTTCTGAACCATTATTAATTGACGGACACCGAACCAATATATTCTGTCGATTTCTTCCTCTATGAATATGGCTTCTTGGAAATAATCTCTTTTCTGCTCAGAAAGACCTCGTCTCAAATAATCAATCATTGATAGAAGTAGGGAAAGCATTCGTCCAATTAGGTTATCTATAGAAAAGCTCGTTGCATCCGTAACGCATTGTAAGAGAAGCCTATTGGGTTTTTGCTCTATTATTTCGAAACCGCGGAGCTTAGAGATGATATCTCTTACTTCCTTTAAAACGTTTGGAGGTATGCCTCCGCGTCGTGCGTGTATGATTATAGAATCGTTCCCTATTAAATAATTAGCAATTAAGAGTCTAGTTACGAGACCTATATCCTTGCATTTATCAACGTTAACAACCAATCGTGTGCTATTTGATGAACCGCTAATAGAAATATTCGCAGGGATTATTTTTAGGCTTCCATCGTCTTCCTGTTTTACTAGTACTTTATCCCCGTTTTTGAGTCCCATTTCATTAAGCCAGTCTTTTGGCAAAACAACTACCAAGCTTGATTTTCCCAGTTTTAAGAGAGTTCTCATGGACATTTTAAACCCTGTTGAGAAGGTTTATAGTCTACTACAACTAGTCAGTTTTTCTGTATATATAAAACTTCCATGAGTATACATAGGTATATTCAATAGCAAACCAGTATTATATGGACTATAAAAACGGTAATAATAACTATATCGCTTGTATATTTTTTTAAAAACTTATTGGAATATTTTTCTTATTTTTAAAATAGAAGCGGTCATATATAGCAAAGGAGAAAAAAAGTATGCCAAAAAATGAGGAATACCGTATCTACCATCTTTCCTCCATAGGGACGCTATATTTTCATCCGCTTTGTTGAGGCACTGATCTAACTTTTTTATCTCATGGCTGTGTACTACCGGGGGTGTTCGAGGATAATTATTAGGAATCGTTATTTCGACGTGTTTAGGCTGATAAGTTAATGTATCTAAGTAAATGAGGATCCATTTCTTCCCCTTCGAATCAGCATTTTCTAATAATTGGTAAGAGATAATATTGCTGAACGGGTTATGCTTTTTAAGTATCCGAAAGACCCGCTTTTCCTCTCTTATTCTCAAAGACCAGTTTCTATCACTTGGACCTGCCTTTATGTTAAACAGAGGGAGAGGGCGGCGAATCCATATATCTAGGCAATGCTTAAAGATTGTTAAGAAATAGTTATTAGGTAATCTCATCAAGTGTAGTTCTAGCTTAATTATGGTTTGTCTTAGATGTTTATCAAATCTGATAACAACGTGATCGTTAATTGCTTCCTTTATATTGATGAGAGTGCTATCATTTCTATTGTCACTCATTAGAATCATTCTCCTGGAAGTTTTAATATGCTTCTTATGTCCGTTTCCTTTATTTTTCCAAAAACATTAATTCTTTTTCCACACTTTTTACATTTTGATTCGATGATTCCTGTGTTCTCTACGAAATATCCTACTCTCCGTATTAAGAGGGTTCTGTCATTAGGACAATAAGTATTTCTGGGTACGCCTTCGTATATATCGTCGATATAGACGTAATTAAAACCCATCTTTTTGGCTTCCTTAAAAGCGTCCATGAGAATCTTGGTTCGTGTAGGTGCTTTATTCTTTAACAAATGTTTTGGATAAAATCGTCTAATATGAAGTGGTATATCAAATTGTCTAAGCGACGATAACCAGTTTAAGAACTCCTTGTAGTCTTTTTCATTAAAGCCAGGGACAATAGTATATGATAGTTCAAGTAGAGGACCTCTCTCAAGTACTCTCTCAACAATTTTTTGTGCATACTTCCAAGCCCGTGGCGTAATCGTGAGCCTCCCGTAAGCTTCATCCGAGAATCCAAAAAATTTTACGAGGAGAGCGTCCAGATGCTCAATAATGCTCTTAAAGTGATTCTCGTCAACAAAACCGTTTGTTGCGTGGATTATCCAGACATCGCCCCTATACACTTTCTTCCATTTTATAATCCTCGTCAATGGTTCTGGAGGAAGTATAGAGAAACTGCAATCCAGAAATAATATCAGTGGAGAACTCTTTTCAAGCAAAAGAGAAAGTTTTTTCTCAAGTTCTGAGATAACGATCCAATTTTTCTCTCCACCCAAGTAATCACAGAAGAGACATCGCAAGTTGCATCCGGGGAGAGCAATCTTCACAGCTTCATGTCCGGGAAAAAAATGAAAAAAACCAGCTGATTCAACGTTTACAATTTCGGCAGAGACGGTGTTTATTCCTCTTGTTTTCTCTCGGCCTATTATGTAACAAAGACCATTAACTAGATCGCTAACGTCCTCACACTCATGGGGGCATAGAAAACACTTACTAGGGTTTTTCATGATTATCAACCGATTTTCGTTTTTAACGATTTTATCTCCTCTTTAATAAATTCCGACCAATTCTCATCTAGTGTAATGAATTTTGTCTGAGGATATGCGTGAAGCTGTAACTGGATGTTTTTGCTAATAATTATTTTTGTATAAATTTTCTCGCGAAGAACAGCCATTGCTACATCAAGAATCTTTGAAGGTAGGGTATGCGATGAGTTTAGTATGTTTTCCTGGCGCAGAATTTCGAAATGGGCTACGGATACATTATCTATCATTGATAGAAGCAATCTATCCGATTTTTCTAGCATATGAAGGCTAATGTTTCCCGGCTCAACGGATTTGAGATATTCTTCTAGAAAGGTGGTGACATAATTCATTACGCTTGTTGTTGAGTAGGAAATTATAAGTTCCGAGACTTTTTCATTAATTTGGGGAAGGATTTCTATAATAGGATATGGAGGAAGATCTCCTTCTATTGGAGAGAAGATCTCTATTAATTTCAATGGAGTTTTCCTAATGTTGATTATTACCGACTGTTCTCTTGGGAGAAATCTGAACATTTCTGCTTGTATGTTCTTACTAAGTGTTTCCTGTGCTATTCTTAGCATTGATTCATGGAGGAGAAGTTCATGTAGTCCATTGAGTTTTTCTTGATTTTTTTCCAAGAAATTAATTATTGGTCTGAGGTTTTTTCTAATAAAGAATTTATATACGCTTCCTCGAGCGGGTCTCTTTAGGGTACAGATTATTGTAAAGAAGTCTTCTAATTCTTTCTCACTAGTCTTAATGATTTTTGAGGCGAATGTAATCTTTTTTTCATTAATGTGTATGAATATATCGGGGCGAGTTTTTTCAGTCTCTTCAATAATTGCGTAGAGATCATCAATACTGTCTGGAATTTTTGCTCTTGTCAAGCTTTCGAATAGATTTTTAATGAATCTAACACCCGCTAAGATGTTTTTTCCATAGAACTCAACTAATGCTCTACGGAATTTTTTTCTAAATTGTGAGATCGTCTGAGACGTGATAATATTCAAAATTTCCTCCTTAGGGAGCGGAGCCTCTATTTCTGCACCCGTTCTTGTTATTTTTACTCTTAAATCGGGAGGAATCATTTGAATCTCTCTCCCAAACAGTTTTTAAAAAAAAATAGTTTTCTTACCTGTTCACTGGAGATTATATTCCATATCCTAGGATATGTGCTTTCAAATTTTAACTGAAAGATCTCTGGGGGAATTATTCCCGCTTCAGTTATTATTCCGTCTATATATCTGGGATCGATTGTCTCAAATGCTGGATTTAAAACTTCAATATTTCTGGGAGGGTTTTCCCACACCTCTCTTGGATCTCTAATTTCTATCGGAGTATAACCACCCAATAAAGTCTTAGGATCGAGTTTTAGGAGTGTTGTAGCGACGTAAAGGGGAAAATCGAATTCGGCGGCTACTAGTGCTAAAAGTTTACTGCCTATCTTATTTATAACAACGCCAGTACTAGTAACGGCATCAGCACCAATCAATGCCATATCAGGTTTAAATTTTCTAGCGGCCCATCGCATTGCACTGTCAACGATATGGTAGACTTTTATTCCATAGCTCCCTAGTTCTTTGGAGGTTTTTCGACCTTGGTAAAGGGGTCTCGTTTCCGAACTAATAATAATGAATTTCTTACCAGCATCTTTTGCTTTTTGCAGGATCGAGACAACAGTTGATGAGTGGCAATGAGTCATAACAATACCGTTTTCTGGAACGCGTCTCCACCCAATCTCAATTATTTTATTAATAGCTGTTTTAAGTAGGCTTATATATTCTCGTGTCGCTGTGATAAGGGCATTTTTTAACTCAGATATAGAGTTTGTTTCCTGTTTCTCTTTCTCAAATGTTGCGAGGACATAAATAATGCCATTTTGCATTGCGGGTTCTGTCGGTCTGCTCTTGAATAATATCTCTACTGCTTTATAGAAACTTAGTTCCAGCGCGTTGTCTCGGACGTTCCTAATAAAACTCTCTAGACTCTTCATAGCTTCGATAGCAATGTTTGTAGCGCCTCTTACGATCATCTGTGATATTCTCTTGCTTGTGTCCTCTATTATCCTTAATGCATTTTCATCAATAGTCATGTTATTCACCTTGTTGTTAAAATAGTCTAAGTAGAGAAATAAATTAATAATTCCTGGGATCTCGGTTTGTAATGAGACATTACTGCTTTTGAGGAGGTTTTTATGGGAAAATCTCTAGATATGGGCGGTAGTAGAATAATACTTGCCCTAGATAATCCGCTAATTGACTGCGTCGCATTAGCGGACAAGTTGCGGGGAAGAATAGCTGGGATAAAGATAGGGCTTCCCTATATTTTAACGAAAGGATCAGCACAGACTAGAGATTTCTTGAAGAATTTTGCTGAAGATTTCTTTTTTATAGCCGACACTAAAATGGCGGATGTTGGGCACGTAATGGTTATGACTTTAGAAAAACTCAATGAAATGAATTTTGATGCTGCGATAGTTCATGGGTTTGTTGGAGTAAAAAACGCGCTGGATGTTCTTGTAGAAAGCTCTAAGGAGCTTGATATGAAATTATTTATGGTAGCCGCTATGTCTCATCCAGGAGCAGAAGAAATGCTTAATAAATCATTTAAGAAACTTTTAGATATCGCTAAGGATCTTGATTTCTATGGTATTGTGCTCCCAGCTACGATGCCGCAATACATAAGAGATGCGAGAAAAATTCTCGGGAATAAAGAGATGGTAATAATCTCTCCGGGGGTAGGTGCTCAAGGAGCTAATCCAGGAGATGCTTTAAAAGCTGGAGCTGATTTTGAGATTATAGGGAGATTAATTGTTAATGCTCAAGATCCCCTCAAGGTCGTCTCTCATATTAACGAGGTTCATAGTGAAATAATTAATGAACGCATGAGGGATCAGTATTGAATCTAGAAGATTTAGCAGTAAAGCTATATAACCTCGGCATGGTTAAGATCGGAGACTTTATATTATCGTCTGGAATTAGAAGCCCTTTTTATATCGATTTGCGCGAGCTGATAGGGTATCCTAAAATATTAAAAGACATTGCAGGATTGATTCTGACGGAAGCAAAGAAGAGAACCGTCTTTGAGGTAGTGGTGGGTATTGCTACTGGCGGTATACCATTAGCTTCCTATATTTCATGTATAGCGAATATTCCGATGGCATATGTACGGAAGGAAGAGAAAAAACATGGTACAGGAAAACTGTTGGAGGGGTTCGTCGTTGATAGGAAAGTCCTGTTGGTTGATGATGTAGCTACAACTGGCCAGTCCTTAGAGAGGGCTGTGAATGTCGTAAGAGACAATGGGGGAACCATAGAAAACGCTATTGTGGTAATCGATAGGGAACAGGGAGCAAAAGAAAGACTGAGAAGAATAGGGGTGAATTTGTTTTCTTTATTAACAGCTAAGGAGTTATTTGAAATCTTGATGCAGAAGGGAATAATATCCCGTAATAAGTACGAGGAAATAATAGAGTATATCAACAAGACCAAAAGTACATAACGAATACATGAGGATAAACGACTAATTTAATGAGAGGGAGAAAGCTTGCAGGTAAAGGTTAGGTATTTCGCGTATCTTAGACAGTTAACTAATGAAGTAAAAGAAGAGGAGATATCATTACCAGACGATGCAACGATTAGAGACCTATTAAATGTGTTAGTGGAGAAATATGGTGAAAAACTAGAGAAAGTACTTTTCGAATCAAGTCAGAGAAAAACCCTTAGCGAAAACATAATAGTTCTTATTAATGGTCAATCAGTTAACGATCTTGGGACTAAGTTAAAGAATGGTGATATTGTTTCAATAATGCCGTTCCTAAGCGGCGGCTAAGTAAGCGTACGGGGAGGTTCTCTCTGAAAGAAAAAGTTTTTAAAAAGGAGGCAAGAGGAGGCTTTCTCTTTTTATCATTTATTCAGAAAGTGTAACGCCTCTTTCCTCCAGAGTAGATATCACATATGATAGACCGAATTTCTCTAGCGTGCTTTTTCTTGGTATTCCGTTTTTGTCCCACCCTCTTTCTTCATAGTACCAGTCAAGTAACTTGTCATAGGCTTCCTTCTTTAGCTTTGAACCAGCGAGAGGACCTTTTGAAAGAGGTATCTCAAACCATTTCCTCGGTGGATAGTCGTATTCGCGTTTCCACTCTCCGTATTCGCGTATCCAGAATGCTCGTATCAAGTTATATATCTTATCTGCTATGAAGAAGAAGTTTTCTAGGGTATAATCTAGGCCGGTTATTGCGTTAAATAGCTTTGGATAGTAATCTAGATCTAATGCTAATTCGATCCAAGGTAATCTACAAACCGTCAAGATCTCAAATAGACCGCCTCTAATACGCTGGAACTCTATAACCTTATCGACTTTGCTCTTATCTATCTTATCTCTACCGATTTTGACCTCCCAAGAAATAACCCAAGCATCCTTGTGATGCGCGCCTATTGGAGAAGTCCCATAGGATAGTGCCATTCCAGGTGCTGCGTGGCAATCATAAGCAGAAACTTCTAAGCCCTTTACATGAATAGCGTACTTAGGAGCTTCTTTACCTATTTTTTCAGCGGCGGCTTTTACTCCTTCAGCGAGTATTTTTCCGATGTCTTCCTTTTTCACGATCTTCTCAGCAAGGCTAATGATAACTTCTTCGTCGCCCCATTTAAGTTCTAATCCACCAGTCTGCTTCTGGGAAATAATGCCTTTTTGATATAACTCTATGGCGAATCCAATAGCGTTCCCAAGAGATATCGTGTCTACGCCCCACTCATCAGCTAGTCTATTGAGCTTAATAACAATATTCATGTCGTCAATACCGATGTTAGAACCTAGCATTGCTACGTTTTCATAATCTAGCTCGGCCCATGTCTTCATGAACTTACCGAGTTTAGCTATTGATAAGTTACCACAGGGCATTGGACATGAGAAACAGCCCTTTCTTAATAACTTATATTCTTTCTCCATTATTTCTCCGCCAATATTTGCGTAATCGTCAAAGACTCCCTCGCTGAAGTTGTATGTTGGTAATACACTAGCTTCTTGAGACCACTCTATTGTCATCATGGTTCCCTGATTAATCCATTTCCTATACCCTGGATGAGTTAGTAGTTTCATACGAGCTTCCCAGGCTAGATTAAAGGCTTTTTCTATATCTGCTACTGGGATATCGTTCCATCCCTCGGCTACAAGAGCCTTTACTTTCTTAGATCCTAGGACAGTACCGATTCCAGGTCTTCCACCTGCACGGCCGTACTCGGAGATAACAACTGAAAACTTTACCAAATTTTCGGCTGCTGGGCCGATGCTGATAACGCCCACGTCTTTTCCATGATCTTTTCGTAGAGTAATTTCTGTTTCAATAGCGCTTTTACCCCAGAGATGAGACGCGTCTTTAATCTCGACGCCATTAGGAGTTATGTAGACATATACGGGTTTCTTCGCTCTTCCTTCGAGTACCAAAGCATCATATCCAGACATCTTTAACATATGTGCAAAATGAGTCCCGATGTTCCCATCTCCATAACCGCCCGTGAGGGGGGATTTTGTAGCTACAACCAGTTTTCCGCTACTAGGTGTTATAGTACCCGTCAATGGTCCAGTAGCTATTACAACTTTATTCTCTGGAGATAATGGATCTATCCCCGGCTCTAATTCGTCCCATAATATTTTTATAGCGAATCCACGACCACCTATCCACTCAAGAGCTAGTTCCTTAGAAAGATCCTCTTCTTTCACGCTTTCCTTAGAAAGGTCGACTCTCAAGATTTTACCTATCCACCCACCCTTAAACTCCATAATCATCACCTCTCAACCAACAAGCCTAATAGCCCCCATCGGACACCACTTTACGCATTGAGGATCACCATCGCACAAATCGCAGAATATCGGATGCTTAAGAGCTGGGTGCCTGTATATTGCATTGTAAGGACAAGCGGCTACACAATTGAAATGACCAACGCATTTGTTAAGATCTATAGCCAAGCGATTCTTTTCTTCATCCCAGAATAAGGCATTTTCCGGACATGCACGGATACAGGGTGCTGAAGGACCACATTGTTGGCAGACGTTATGCGTATGCCTCATTTTGTCTTGGGTAAACTCTGTGTGTATTCTTATTGCAGATTTTGATACATTCAATACATTAAAATGAGTCTTAGCACATACCTGTTCGCAGATTTTGCAACCAGAGCACCGTACAGAATCCACAAAAATGTGCTTTGCCATTATTTATCCCTGAATAAAAATTCTTGAGAAGGGTGACTCATAACATAAATGAAAAAACGAATATTAATTTTTTAGTTATTTTTGAGCTGATTTTTCTTGCCAGAGGATTTTTCTGCGAGCTTCTAATAGGTTAGGTTTTTGTTTAGAGAACTCTGCCGCTGTAGTTATTACTTTTTCTGCAAAATATTTTTGAAAGCCTTCTTCTCTTACCAGATACTCGTACCAGTTGAGGTCGCGTAGAAAATGATGATCTATTATCAATTTTTTCACAGGATATCTAGTGAGTATTTCTAGGAATCCCTCCAGTGCTTGTTTTAGTTGTGTCTTCTCGTATCTGGAGCCTAAAAGATAGGTAGGTGGGCCATCAGCGAATATGATGTGAGGTCTCGTTTTCAGAACAAATTCTCTGTGCTTATCTGTGGGGAACCCTTGAGTATCGCTTGTAAAAAGGAACTTTTCGCCTCTTTCATCTTCGATAACTATTTCTAACACATAACCGAGTTTAGTATCGATACCATGGGGAACTGGCGCTGAGAATAATATACGTGTTTCATTGAAGAAAAATTCCCTATTATCAGCGAATTCTATGATCTCTGCAAGATCTTTGATCTTATTTATAAATGCACTCGCTCTCCTCATTTGACTCTCATTTATCTTCATTGTGGGATGTTTCAGAAAGACGATTTTGCTCTCATAGATCTCTATATTGTGTTCTGGATTATAATGATCAAAATGATAATGAGTAATTATGAGAATATCGGCTTTCTCGGCATATCTCGTTATTTCTTTCCAAACCTCCTTTAACTTCTCGATTTCAACTGGGTGGGGAGGAAGGCCAAACCTCTTTGGAGCTAAATTAGCTCCAGGATCTATTAGTATTTTAGCATCTATTGTCTTGATATAAGTAGCCATGCTTCGTACTCCAAGGGAATCCGCGCCCAATATTCTTATTTCCATCAGTTCTCACATTTTTTACAAGGACTCCAGATTTTTCATGTAAACCTGAAAATATTGCAAGTGATTAACTATGGATAAATTTTTGGGTATACCAGACCTTAAGGGTGCTTACATATTAGTACTAAGTATCCCAGTACGTATGAGAGTAAAGATAGGTAAGCTTGGAGATTTTTCTATAAATCCAGGACTCTACGCATATGTGGGATCGGCTCTTGGCCCTGGAGGGCTTAGAGCCAGAATCCTTAGGCATATAAAGAGAAATAAACCAGTGAAATGGCACATCGATTATTTAACAACGAATAGAAATGTGACTATTCAGAAAATTTTCTTGGTTATAAGCGATAGAAAACTAGAATGTGAACTCGCAGAATTTTTAATAAGTCTCGGAGGTAAGGTCTCTATTCCAAAGTTTGGAGCAACAGATTGTAATTGCCCATCGCACTTTATAGAAATTAACGAGGGGATTCTAAGTAAGATTACTAGCGAGTTTAAGAAGGTTTTTCCTCATTCTCTGATTTACTCAATAGATGCAACTTTTTTCTTAATTCAGAAAAAGGAAGCAACCAAATAATCTCTCTTTCTTGGATAATTAACGCTTCTTCATTCTTGCCGCTTCTCAAAATTCTAGCTGGTATATGATCATAAGCTGTTTCTGGAAAAGTTAAGAGCTTGTATGCGATCTCTATAGCACGCTTTCTTTCTTCGATTTCATAAGACATATCTAAAAGCTCATCCAACATTGCTTGGAGGAACGGTATGTTTTCAAAATCATCAAGAAGGCGATTTTCAAGTTGAGCTATAGTTTTCTCTGTCTCAGATAGATCTCTCGTTAGTTTCTCAATCTCACCTTTAAGGGTGTTAAGAATTTCAGGAATAGAGGGCTGTTTTGAAAAGGATTGATTAAGAACCAAGAGTGCATAAGCTAATTGTATAGGAATTTTCTCATCGATTACGGATATTTGTAAGCACTTATCTTTATCGAGATCATAATGAATAACAATATTGACGTTTTCCCGTAACTTTTCATGTTTCAGTTTTTTGAGATTCTCAATTATTGACTCGACACGTAATTTTACCTGTCCCCTTTCGTCAACTTTTAAGTATAGTCTATTCATAGTAGGATCCACATTCTTCTGCACCAAATCCCCCATCCGCTGATTTTTTAAAAACATGAATAATGGGGATGGGTGGGTTATCACTAATTACATAATAGACGATTTATTTCTCTTTAAGTATGAAGTTATCTTCCTGATTTTTTGGCTTCTTCTAAGTTCTAGAAGCACCGGTATGATTGATAATCCGTATAGGAAAATACCTAGTCCGGGGTAACTAGCTAAGATCTTGCCATATGGATTAGTGTAAAGGAGAGTTACTAATGTGGATAGGAAGATAATCTTTGCGACGAGCGATAATGTTAGGGTTCTCTTTAGGCGAGCAACATTTAGCTCTAGAGTAGGTTTTAGAATTTCACGAAACATGACTACTAGAGGATAAAAAAGCCAAAAAATCGCGAGAAAAATACCATAGAGGGAGGTTACATAGTAGAATTCGATTTTGTATACGATACTGCCTGTTTTCTTAGATAATATAATGGTGAATAGATCGACTATCATTATTTCTTCTGTTTGCGAGATATACTTATTAAAATAAGTAGCGCCTATGGAGGGTAGAAAACTTGACACGAGTAGGAATATTATGGCATAAAAAAGTGGTCTTCTTAGTACTTGTAAGTACATTTCTCTAGTGTCCGAAAATGCGAGAGGAGCTACTAATAAAAAGCATCCCAATAGGATACTAACTAATATTGGTAGGAATTCCTCTATACGCAAAACTAGACCGTTAATATAGAACGCATTAAACACGATACTGATCGCCATGTTTTTATTCCCGACGTTTACCGTAAAGGTGCATGAAAGAGATCCTCCTAAACTCGTTGGTGTGTGGAGATATATGCGGTATTTCCCTGGCAATAATAGGAGGATTTTTTCATCATATCTAGTCATTATCTCCCTAGCTACGTAACCTAGAACGCTTATTTCATCATAATACTCGGCATCGAGCCATTCTATTTCTGCTGGATAATGGTTGAGATAAACTACAGATAGGTCTATTTTTGAGAATGGAATATACGCATCAATGATTAGCCCTCTCTCACTAGGCACAGTTATTTGCTGTGATATTGCTAATACGGGGGGATAGGCCCATGCATCAATACCGATAGAAATATTGTTGATTATTCCGTTAGGGTCTACGTAAATAATGTCTGCTGGATATATGACGTAAATAGAAGATTTACGTTTATCTAAACGATAATCTAGGTGTAGATAGAGACCAAAAGTTCCTAACAGGTATAGAGTATTATTTCTCACAGTACTTGTGTTAGCGACAATCCGGATACCCGATACATCATAATACGAGAATCTTATAGGTACCAACGGTGTATATGTATGTGCAAATACTCTTGCCTGCTCTAGAAATATTCTGGTTTTCTCACTTATGCTTTTTAAAACAATAATAAATCGTTTTAATTCAAAGAAGTACTCACTGGCGCTTTTAGGTTCGAAAAAAGTTAGGTTGATGACTTTTTCATCTGGTTTATCTTGGGCTGATAGAGAAACATTTAGCTTATGTTCACCAATGGTAACGGAGAGAACGGAAGTACCTTGCAGAATTTTTATCTTAAGACTGAAAGATACTGTGGAATTTATAGGGAAGGGATCAGTATACCCCGCAAATTCGATTAGATCATTAAACTCAACGAAAAATCCACTGCTATTCTTAAAGAATTGTAATAATCCTGTTCCTTTTGGCCCTTCTAGTCTATTTGCATAATAAGGGTCTCTTGAATCAAATAAACATATTTCTTGTGTGAGATTTCCATTCTCCTTATATACTAAGTACCCATTTCCAGTCATATCTTTGTAAGTTATTACAATTCTTTTTACATCTGGGGCTGCTCCCCTAGCCCCACTGCATATGGAGAAGGTGAAAATAAGCAACACGAGTGAGAGTGTTATTAACTTTTTTAGCTTAGACATGTTATGGAAATAACTGATCCTTTTCAATACATAGAATAATCTGCAGTAATTTTTCCTTAATAATACACTACTAAACATCTCAATCTTCTCCTAGTAAATGGTTAAATAAGAGCTCTGCTAGCTTGCTTGGTTCCAGTGACTTTTCTTCTTCACGAAGCTTTATTCCCCGTAGCTGGATTTCATCTAAGAGCATCTTTTTGCATTCGTTGTAGAAATAGCAATCTTTGCAGGAGTGCTCGATTCTGTACCAAATCTGTAAACCATATTTAGGTGATAGAAAGATGATCACTTCTGTCTTGAATTCGGGACTATACCCTAGGAGTATGCCTTTCAAAGGTTCCATTCTTTTTATAATAATTCTATTGAGTTTAGCGGCTTCGTATAGGGCCCTAGCTATTTTCTTCTCAATAATAAAAACACTTTTGCTGACAGTTTGTTTCGTAATGTTAAGAATCCTAGCTATATCTTTTTGCTTGATTTTCTTTATGAGCAAGGACCATAGTTCTCTTTGCCTAGGAGTCAAGTAGCCGTGCATGAAGGACATGCCAACACCGGTATTGAGTAAGCCTACATAGGCTTACCAAGGAAATCTCATATAAAAGCTTTTCTATGATGTTGAGGTACTTACTTTAATTAATTATTGCTGATTGTTGGTTTGGAGGACGGTACATGGATTAAAGTGAGTTGGGAGTCTGAGAATGTTTGATGTGGCAATAGTGGGTGCTGGTTTCGTTGGAAATTTTGTAGGATCTGAACTAGCTAAGAAGGGATATAGGGTAGTGATTTTTGAGGAACATAAAGAGATCGGTTTTCCCCCGCATTGTGCTGGATTAGTGGGGATAAGTGGTCTAGAACGATTAGGTCTTAGAAATAAGGTACTGAGAGAAGGACTTGTTATTAATGAGATTAGAGGAGCGAGGTTTTTTTCGAAAAGAGGGAAATATTTTGAAATACACTATGCTAAACCAGTGGCTTGGGTCATTGATAGAGAGGGCATCGATAAATTATTGTATACAGAGTTTGTCTCAGAGGGAGGAATTGGTAGGCTTGGTATCAGGATCAACGAAATATATCCCGATGGTACACTAGTCGCTACTAAGTCACTGGAAAAGTTTAGGGCTCAAGTAGTGGTGGATGCAGAAGGGGCGAGGAGAGCTCTTATAAGAAATTTCCCTGGAGTTTACTTGGCGGGCCTATTACCAGCAATACAAATCGATGTTAAAAGTAGAAGAAAACTAGAAAGCGATTTTGTGGAAATTCATTTTAACGTTCCAGACTTCTTTTCATGGGTAATTCCGTTAGATAATCAAACATATCGAGTTGGTGTTGCCAGCAATTTTCTTGGAAATAGAATGCTCTATTTCATAAAACGTTTTGCTAAGCGTAGACTAGGAGAAATGCGAATAATAAAGACTTTTGGAGGAATTGTTGTGAGTGGGCCTCCTTTAAAAAGAATGGTGTGGGGGCAAATAATTGCGGTAGGGGATGCCGCTGGTCAAACAAAGCCCACTACTGGGGGCGGAGTAGTTATGGGGGGTTTAAGCGCTAAGATAGCGGCTGGAATAATCGATCGTTACATATCTACAGAGGGAGAATTTTCTCTCGAAAATTATGAACGGGTGTGGAGAAGGATCCTTGGTAATCATTTAAGGATAATGCTTCATATGAAGCGAATTATGGTTACTTTTTCAAACCTAGGAATACTTACTGATATTCTTTTTTCAATGATACCTAGGGGCTTGGGTAAATATGTAGGTGGCGACTTTGATTTTCACTCAACACTTATAATACCGTGGCTTAAATAATTGGTTATGAAGTAGAGAAAAACTGTTCTTAATGACTTTCATTAAGAATTAAGAGTGAGTTGTGAGAAATAATTTTTAATAGCATCCAAACTGCAAGTGATTAACTTATAATGCATTAACGAGTGAGTGTTGAGGTTTACTGAAATGGCTAAAGGACGGTCTGGTTACTCGTTTCCTATTCATGAGCTCCCAGATACCACGAGGATAGCGCTTGCAAGAGGACACGAGCTCCCTATTAAGTGGAAACACGCTAGGGAGATATGCAACGCGATTATGGAGAGGGGTATGTATCTGCATGAAGCAATTAGGTATTTAAGGGCGGTAATGGAGCAGAAAGCAGCAGTGCCTTTTAAGAGATTTAAAGGGAATGTCGGGCACAGGAAAGAATTGCATGACTGGAAATGGGCCGCTGGAAGATATCCATACAAGGCAGCAAAATATATTCTCGAAGTATTGGAGAATGCACTTAATAATGCAAGAAATAAAGGTCTGGATGAGAGGCGTCTTAGAATAATTTGGATGGTAGCACATAAAGGTAGGATTATTCGAAGGAGACCTGATCGAAGGGGACCAGGTCTTCTCAGAGGATGGAAAATAAAGAGATGCACTAATGTGGAAGTAGTTGTTATGGAGATTCCAGAGGAGATGGTTAGCGAAGAAGGAGAGGAAGAAATGGGTGTTGAAGAAGAGGTGGAAGAGGAAGTTTCTGAAACCGAGGAAGAAATCGGTGAAGAAGAAGAGGTGGGGGAAGCTGGTTTAGAAGAGGAGGAAGGTGAAGAAGAATGAGTATATCGCACGTTGTGGGTACTCTCCACAAAAGAGTTCTGAAGCAAATGTTGCTAAGACTTCAGCTTCATGAATTTCTTAAAGAAGAATTGCCGGTAGTTGCTGGGTATGTAGGAGTAGATGTTTCGCCCCTATCTCTAGGTGGTTATCAGATAACTATCTATGCAAAGAATCCAGGAATAGTAATAGGTCCCCGTGGCAGGAGAGCACGTGAATTAATGAGGAAGATTAGCGAGAGGTTTAAACTTGAGAATGTGAAGATTAATGTGGAACAGGTAAAAGATGCGACTTTGAATGCCCAGCTACTAGCAGAAGAAATTGCTCGAGCTATCGGAAGAGGAGTCTCTGTAAGAAGAATAGCTTATAGCGTTATCAACAAAGCTCTTCAAGAGGGAGCGCTCGGAGTAGAAATAAGGGTAAAGGGAAAACTGCAGAAAAGACGTGCCAAGAAGTATAGATTTGCTAAAGGCTTATTGGTTCACTCGGGCGACCCCGCTTACAAATACGTTGATGTGGGTAAAGCATCTATCCTAGTAAAGACTGGTGTTATTGGGGTTAGAGTAACAATTGTTAAGCCGACTGCTAAACTACCGGATAGGATAACAGTTAAGCCTTTAGAGCATGTGGGTGGGGACATAGAGAAATTCAAACAAGTTGTTGAGGAAGAAGCCAAAAAAGCCATGCTTGCTTTAGAAGAAGTGCGAGCTCCTGAAATATTTGAGGAGGAGAGTGAGTGAGCCATGCCGCTGAAGCCCGATGATATAAGAAAAATGAAACCAGAACAAAGAAGAGAAGAACTACTGAAGCTGAAGAGAGCCTTAATAACGATGTTAACTAGGAAACAGAGAGGAGCTTTAAAGGAAACTGGAAAGATTAAGAGTATCAAGAGAGACATTGCTAGAATATTGACTATCATGAGAGAATTAGGGGAAATATAGAGATGAAAAAAATCCCTAAGAGGCTCTTTGGTAACATACTAGGGAAAAGAATCAGGATAATTGACTCTACAGACGAGGCTCTGGTGGGAAGAGAGGGTATAATAACTTATGAGACTAGAAACATGTTGGAAATAGAAGAGAACAATGGTAAAAGAATACTAGTACCTAAAGGTAATTGTGTCTTCGAAATCTATTATGATGAAAAAACTAAAATAATTGTGAGGGGTGAATTGCTAGTTAATCGATTAAGAAAGTTGATAAAGCTTGGTAGGAGACGGTGAGAGTATTGGCAGGCCTTTTCCCAGAACCCTCAACAAAATGTGATGATAAAAACTGTCCATTTCATGGTAGCCTGAGAGTACGTGGAAGAATTTTGGAAGGAGTAGTAGTTTCTGATAAGATGCAAAGAACGGTAACCGTTAGAATAGATTATCTATGGAGAGATAAGAAATACAAGAGGTATGAGAAGAGATCATCAAAGATTAAGGCTCATAACCCTCCCTGTATCGATGCTAGAGAAGGAGACATAGTTAGGATAATGGAGACAAGGCCATTAGCAAAAACTGTGAAATTTGTCGTTGTTCAAGTGGTAAAAAGAGCTGGTGAAAAAGAGGAAAAGAGATAATTTATTAAGCTTTTCGGGTTGAAAATTCTACTCACTAAGGATGTATGATACTCTTATCTTGAGAGGAGATCATAATGCCCAAGAGAAAAGCAGCTACTTTCCCAAAAATAAAAGGGACACCTGGTATCAATGTTACGACTAAGCTAATATGTGCTGATAATTCGGGTGCAAAAGTCCTACAAGTCATTGCTGTGATTGGGTACAAAGGCAGGAAGAGGAGAATTCCGAGAGCATCTATCGGAGACGTAGTAGTTTGCGTAGTCAAAGAGGGCACGCCAAAAATGCGTAAAAACATCGTTAGAGCCGTGATTATAAGACAGAGAATGCCTTATCGGAGAAAAGATGGTACATGGATACAGTTTGAAGATAACGCCGCGGTTTTGATAAATCCAGAAGGAGAACCATTAGGAACGGAGATCCATGGACCAGTTGCGAGAGAGGCTGCCAGAAGGTGGCCCAGTGTTGGTAGGATTGCTAGGATAATTGTGTAAGATGGGGGAGTTGTCTCATGAAGATAAAATCTAGGATTTCAAAGCAACCTAGAAAGATGAGGAAAAGGTTCATATACGACGCGCCTCTCCACAGGAGGCAAAAAATGATGGTAGCTCCCTTAGCACCAGAAGCTGTAGAGAAGTATGGTATCAAGAGATTCCCAGTACGTGTCGGTGATAAAGTAGTTGTTAGAAAGGGTCAATTTAAAGGCACTGTCGGAAAAATAACTGAAGTTGATCTAAAAAGGTACAGAATCTACGTTGAAAATGTTACCAGAAAAAGATCGGATGGAAGCACTGTATATGTTCCCTTAAGACCATGGAACGTGGCTATTCTTGAACTAGATCTCTCTGACCCTAAAAGACGAAAAGCTTATGAACGAAAGAGAAAAGTTAGGGAGGTTTCTCTAGAGGAAGCCGAGGAAGAGTCTACCGAGGTTGAGGAAGAAATTGGTAAGGAAGAAGAAATCGGTGAAGAAGAGGAGGAATCTAGTTTAGAAGAGGAAGAAGGTGAAGAAGAATGACGAAACACGGGCCGAGAAGACAGCTTAAGAGGATAGCTGCGCCTAAGCTATTCCCCATTCCGAGAAAGGTTGGTGGTAAGTTTACTATTAAACCAAGTCCGGGACCCCATCCAGCTGATCGGTGCATTCCTCTTGGAATAATCATTAGGGACATTTTGGGTTATGCAAGAACTTTGAGGGAAGTAAAATTCATTCTTAACCAGAGGATAGTTAAGATTGATGGAAGAGTAATCACGGACTACAAATTCCCCGTAGGTTTAATGGATGTCCTAGAGATTGAGCGAACGAAGGAGTATTACAGAACCCTACCTTTTAGAAGAAAGCTAGTGCTACATAGAATTACACCAGAGGAAGCTAAATATAAAATAGTGAAGATCATTGGGAAACGATATGTCAAGAATGCTAATATCCAATTAAACCTTGAGGACGGTAGAAACATTTTATTTAAAGTAAGTAGTGACGAGGAGCGACGAAAAATATTAGATACTTACTTTGTGGGAGACTCTCTTATGATCTCCCTACCTGAGCAGAAAATTCTTGGACACTTCAGATTAAAGGAAGGAATGTACGCTTTAATAACAGCGGGAAGACACATGGGAGAACACGGAACTATTAAAGAGATAACAAAAATGTTCGGTCCAAGGGCTAGTACAGCTACCATTGAAACAGTAAGTGGAGAAGAAATAATCACAGCCCTAGATTACGTGCTTGTAATCGGCGAAGATAAACCAGCGATCACTCTACCATCAGAAGAAGAAGTTAGAGAAATCATGAAGAGAGTTCTTGTTTTACCATCACAATGAATGAGGAGGTGTATTGAGAATGTCTAGCACAAAAACAACGACGGTTAAACTGGCAGAGTCGATGAAAGAGGTCATGGAGAAGCTCTTGGAGAAATACCCTGATAGATATCCTAACCCAATGCTGGTTCCTAGAATACACTCAGTTGTTATTAACTGTTCTGTCGGACAATCTGGAGAACCCTTAGAAAAAGCTAGGAAAATACTCGAAGAACTCACTGGTAGAAAACCAAAACTTGTAAGAGCCAAGAAAACAATAAAGCCCTTCGGTATTCATAAAAACCAACCAATTGGATGGGTAATAACCCTTCGAGGTGAAGAAGCATTTAATTTCCTAAAAAGAGTACTTGCGGTCTATGACTATACCGTGTGGGAATCATCAATAGATAAGTACGGAAACTTCGCTTTTGGCATTGATGAGCACATAAAAATCCCGGGGGTAAGGTATGACCCAGAGCTCGGAACAACGGGATTCGACATATGCGTCAGCATGGAAAGAGCAGGGTATCGAGTAAAGAGGAGACGACTAAGAAAAGCGAAAGTACCAGAAAGACATCGCTTAACAAAAGAAGACACGATACTGTTTCTTCAGGAAATGGGAATAAAAGTAGAGAAAGGTGTGAGAAGATTAGAGAGAATAACCATTATTGCCCAGGAAATGCGCAGAGAAGAATTGGCTAAGAGGGCAGAAAAGAAGGAAGAAGAACCTACTAAAAAGAAGAAAGGAAAATAAATGGTGATTTTTTGAGTAATTTTTTCAATTCTGAGGACTCATTCACAATTTCTAGAATCTCTTATCAAAAAATTTTCTCCCACAAAGATCTTGACGGATTATTTGGCGGAGGTCTCATTCTCAGAATCTACGAAGCCCCAATAGCTTTCGTCTCAAGAATAACTTCTGCTCAAAGAGCAATAATTATTGAAGTCCCATTAAGCTCTACAAGTATGCTGGATCAATGCCTCATTATAGATCATCACCACTGTAGGAATCCATTCCTAGTAAGCGCTAGAGTAGGAAACTACGTTATCTGCGATGAAGGATACGCAAGCGTAACTTCCTTAATCTCGGATTATTTCGATCTTGACGTACCAGACGAGATCTTGGACGCAATAGACGCTATAGAAGAAGGTATAATAGAGGAGAATGAATTATCAAATACTCTCTTCGTGGGTTTCGTTACATCAATAGGCAAAATACCCTTCAACAAGATAGCTCAAGACATCAAAAACGGTGATTGGGACAAAATAATTAAATGGTTCGAGAAACGAGCAAAATCCAAAGATGCAGACATGGTCAAGAGACTAGCAAAAACAAAGACAGAAAACGCGGATATACTCATCGACAAAGTACGACTAGTACTTTATAAAGCCCAAGACCCGATAGAAGCAGGAGCTGCCAGATTAGCGCTAATAATGCTACAAAGAGAAGCAAACGTGGGAGTTATTCTAGCCCACGAAAACCAATTCGCCAAAAAAGGCATGATCGCTACAAGAAAAAAGAGAATAAACCTATTAAGAGTAATTCAATACCTCGAAGAAACAGGCTGGATGGCTGGGGGAAGAAGAGATGTTGGGGGGTTTAAAATACCGGAGGGAGTGACGGTAACACAAGCAATAGAACATCTAAGAAGAGCATTCTCAACAATACTAAAATGATTGAAAATGGCATCACCACCTAAACCTAATTGGCGATTTTCTTGAATATTCTCATAAATTAGCTATCTACCAATCGCAACAGATAAGCGACTAGAGATATAAGAATCAAAAATCACTAAAATACAGTATTGAGCTCCAGCAATAAAAGCCAACTAAGTGTTAGAAAAAACATTGAGTACACTAAAAGCATCAAAAGCAACAAACAGAATGAACAAAAGAAGGGAAGTGGTGCCGGGGGCGGGATTCGAACCCGCGACCTCCGGATTTCCCATCTTGTCAGCAGTCTGGCCTTCAAACTCTTGTAATGTTGATTATGAGTCCGGCGCTCTGACCAGGCTGAGCTACCCCGGCACATGTGTATGGATGGCTGAGAGGATAGATAGCTAACCTTATTAGTTTAGTGATTCTATAGGTTTATTAATCTTTTGATAGATAAGAGGTTTATCTCAAATTTATCTATCTTTTCCACGTTATCTCTCACTAACTAGCCTTTTGTGATTATGGATTATGGTATGATGCTTGTGGGATAGTTTTTAATGAATTGGTGTATTTTTCCCATGGTATATAGTGATTTTATCGGGAGAGTTTTCATAGTCTGTGAATGTATTGAGCCTTCATGGGTGCTGATTGTGCTTAAAGAGTTGGAACTGATAAACTTTATGTCGCACGAGAATACGCGTATAGTGTTTACTAAGGGAATAAACGTAATTGTTGGGAGGAGGGGGAGTGGTAAAACAGCTGTTCTGGAAGCTATTAGACTAGCCTTTGGTGGGCTTGGGCGTGAGCGGTTAGAGAATCTTGGAAAGTTTGTCAGGTATGGAGCTAGTATGGCTATTATTAGGTTGAGAATGAGTAATACTGTAGATATTCCGGGTAGACCTAGGATTAGACTGGTTGATTTTCTCCCTGAGAATACCGATGTTGTTCTGGAGCGCGTGATTTATAGGGATGGGAAATCGTTTTTTAGGATTAATGGGAAAAAAGTGACGAAGAATGATGTTATTAAGATGCTGGTTAAGGTGAATATTTCTCCTCGTAACACGCTCTTCTTCTTGCCGCAGGAGAGGGTGAATGAGTGGGTATCTCTATCAACTAGGGAGAGAGTGGATCTTCTTCTAAGTGTTTTAGGTTTAAAAGAGCTACGTGATCGATTAGAGAGAGTAAAAAATGAGATTCTGGAAAAAGAAAAAGTACGCAAGGAATTAGTTAAGGAACTAAGGGAGTTGGAGGAGGAAGTAACTAAGAGGAGTAAAAAGGTACTCCACCCATTATTGCCGAGGGAAAAACTCACGAGATATTACGCAGTCAAATTGGCGTATTTAGTGAGTGCGAAGAGTCGATTAGAAACGGAACTTGAGGAATTTCAGAGGAGGATCAAGGAGATTGAGGAAAAAATTGTCGCATTGCATGAGTCGTTAGATAAAGTTAGGAAGAGAAGAGATGAGCTAAATAAGGAGTATGAGCACGTGAGATCGGAGATTGAGAGAATAACCATGGGCGAGAAGGTGGGGTATGAGTATGAACTAAAAAAGGCTGAGGAGAAGGTTAAGGAGTATCAAGCAAAGCTTGTAGAGGTTAGAGAAAAGTATGAGAAAGAGCTTCAAGAGCTTGAAGAAATCCGAAAGAAATGGGGCAGCGACGATCCTGAGGAATTAAGGAGAATGATTTCTGAAAGAATTGAGAGAATAAAATGGATTGAGGCTAAACTGAGCGAGAGTGAGATTTTCCGTAAGATAAAAGGGATAAGGGAAGATATCGAAAGATTACAAGTGGAGAAAAAAGTTTTGATAAAGGAATTGGATGGGTTGCGCACACAGCTAAGAAATTTGCTGAGAAAACTCGATCATTCTGGGTCTCTGGAGAGGGTATTTAATACTATTCCTAGAGAACTTTTGAGAAGCGAGATCTATGGTCCGGTATTGCTGGAGATAAGACCGAGAGTTGCTGGAAATATTTTTAGGGATTACGCGGTGGCTATAGAGAATGTCCTCGGTAAAAGGTTATTATCCGCATTTATCGTAACATCGCCTCAAGCTTATTACAAGATGGTTGAAATTGTGAGGAAAAATCGAGGAGGCGGGAGAATAGATATTATCACTATAAGTAGGTCTGATTCTGGAGAATTAATAAGTGAGAGTGCTCTAGACATCGCTAGACGAATCGTGAACGAGGCAAAAAAGAAGCGAAAATTGTTGAAAAAGAGGGCGAAGGAAGTATTAGGTGGCAACGAGTATCTAATAGCTGGCTGGGTCTGCGACGCTATTATAGCTCCTGAACCCGTCTTGGCCGTTATAGAATCCAGGAATTGGGATGTTCCCATAGTACTTGACGAGAAGGCTGCTGCATTAATCCTTAATAGACTGGGTCTTAGTAAAGCCGTAACTATTGATGGTTCAGTGGTTGAGAGGAGGAGAGATAGAGTCACGGGCGCTGTCTTTTATAATGTGAGAATTGGCGGAGAGGAGTCCGAAAGCATATTAGTGGATATTCTCGGTTTCTCTCTAGAAGATTTTCTTAAAATGGAAGACGAGATTTTATCGCAGGTAGATTCACTAGATTCTGAGATAAGGAGATTGCGACAAGAAATAGATTTCCTTCGAAATAGATTGCCTAAAGAAGCTATTAGTTTAGAAAAGGAAAAATTTTCGTTGGAGGAAGAGATTAGGCAAATAGAGGCTATTATATCTAGAATACAGATGATCAAGAAGCGGCTGAAGCAGGCGCCAGAAAGCATAAAATCTATTCAACAAGCTATAGAGTCGTGGAGCAAGAGAATAGATGAGATGCAGGATAAAATTGAGAAGTGTAACCAGAAAGTACTAAGTTTGGAGGAAAGAAGAAGTTTCCTAGAAGAACAAATCAGAAAACTTATTGAAGAGGAGGCAGATATTTCTGCCCAGATAAAAGCCCTAGAACGTGAGAAAGAGGAGTTACCCGCCAAGATACGGTTTTTGCAAAGGGAGCTTAAGAATATCGATGAGGAATTATCTAAAACAAGGAGAGAGATAGTAGTAATTTTTGATATTATGAGGAGACTCGATGTTATACCAAGAGACAAGACTACTGAGGACTTCATTAAAAAAGAAATTGTAGAGCCAGCCAATAATCTTGTGGAAGCCATGAATATAAATGATCTTGAAAAACTAGCTTTAGAGCTAGAAGAGGGTGTAAAGAGCTATAAGGAAGCAATTTTTAAAATGGAGTCAGAAGCTTTTGAAGTTGAAGAGTTTTTCCAAAGAATTGAAGAAATCAAGAGAAGAATTAAGGAATTGGATATTGAAGTGCAAGAAATTAAAAAATTGTATTCTCGTGAACTGCTCGATCTCATAAATTCTGTAAGAAAAATGATTATGAAAGCTAACGAGAACTACCAAGAGCTTTTATCATATATTGGGGCACGCGGCGAAATAATGTTGGAGGGTGATTCACCCGAAGAACTCCATTTTTCAATCACTATAGACATTCATAGGGATAAACCGGTGGAGATTGATAAGGGGGGTTTTAGTTCTGGAGAAAAAACGACGGCTATAATGTTAATGATTATAGCTCTTTTCTTAACAGCTCCTGCTCCCCTTTATATGTTTGACGAGTTTGATGTTTTCCTAGATGATAAGAGCTTAGAGGAAATTATGTACGTTATCAAAAGATCATTGAAGAACTTTCAAGGAATCATAACTACTACTCATAGAGAGGAAATTCTCTTAACAGCCGATAACATAGTATATATGCATTATGATGAGGAGAAAAAGAAGTCTATAGTTGTACCTATTAGTATTAAGGAACTAGTTACTAAATTAAAGTGAATTGGAAGAGATATTGTTGAATTAGGTTCTGGTTAAAATGAGTCGTAGCCGTGATAAGAATCGGGGTATCGTGGTAAGAACAATTAGGTTAATGAAAGAATACATTAAGACAGGGGCTGAGGGTCTTCCACGGATTATTCTCAATAATATCGTAGACATATCAGATAATGCTGATGTTAGGCGTATTCTGATTAGGGATACGGATCTTGGCATCTCTTTCTTTCAAATGCTTAATCTTTATGTTAAAGCTAGACACAATTATGTTGAACAGTTATTACAAGCTAGTAAAGTTTCTCTCAACAAACCCTTATCAAGTATAAAGATGGTTCTAGAAGCCGTTAAACGCGAAGAATTCCCCATCACACATATTGTTTCTATCCAAGGATTTTCATATGAAGCGTTAAAAGAAGGTCTTGAACAACTAATTCTTGGAGGACAAAAGGTTCGGAAAGCGTTAAAGAAGAGGTTAAAGAGAGTATTGCCTGAGATAGTAACTCATCTACTCAAAAAGAATTCTTTCCTGAAGAAGTTGGAGGAGACATTACTTAATGAAATAATAAAAAACGAGGGGAAGTGTAGAATAGAGGAAGTAGTAAGAAGACGGGAGTTAGTGCAGACGGAGCTAGAAGTGAAACTACGTGTTATTGGAGTGTTAAGACTGTTGAAAAATGGTAATTTATTGTATGATTATAAGGAGAACATCGTTAAGGTGAAACGATATGAGTAGCAAAGATTTACCAGAGGAAGCTGAACAAGCGATTCGGGAGGCGGCGGCCTATATCCTAGCCAGTCGTTATAGAAGTATAGGTGCACCGGTGAGCAAGGTAATAAAGATTTTGAAGAAATCACGGATCCCTCTAGAAGAATGCTTAAAAGAGCTTGAGAGAAGGTTCGAGAAGATTGGGCTAAAACTTAAGAGGGTACGAGTTGTTAGGAGGAGTAGGCGAAGCGAGATTTTCGTAGCTGTGATTGATCCAGCTATAAAACTTGGGGAGTTACGGCCTTATAGTAAGGATGTCATGGGTGTCCTGGCGCTTATATTTTTTAGAAGTAAGGGAGGAGAAATTTTCTTATCAGTGTTAAGAAACGATTTGCTAGCCCTTATTGGTGATGAAGAAAAAGTAGATAAGCTCTTGCGAAAGGCTCTTAAGAAGCTCGAAAGAGAGAAAATCATTAGACTCGACGCTGATTCTGGAAAAATCATTTTGACAGAACTTGGGCAAGCTCTAATGCCTCCCCCCGAATTAATTGATGAAATAGTTATTGACATGTTGGCTAAGGGACCGGGTGGGGGTGACTAGATGTTTCTGGAGTCAAAACTACCTAAGTGGTATCCGTTACAAAAGCTTCATGGCTCAGTAAATCTGGATCAACTAGTTGAAGCTGGTAAGAAAAGGGTAGATTTCCTATTGAGTATTGCGAGGGATAGGGAGGAGGCTTTTTTAAAGTCTAATGAGGACGTTTTGAATCCGCTGGGTTGCTTCTCTTTGATAATTACAGCAGCTTTATCGGAAGATAACCTTTTCAAGTTATGGTTTCTAGAGCATGAGGGTGATTTTTTCTCGTATTGGATGGAGAGGGCTTCGATTGGAGATAAAATTGCAATAATAAAGGACTTGCTAGGTGATAACGTAATTATAGGATGGAAGGAGATAACATCTCGTCTAGGAATTAGCAGAGATGATATATTAAAGGAATTAGCGGTATTATTACCTAGTGATACTAGGAGAAAGGAAACGATGACAAAGCTTTATACTGACATTTATCGGAACGAGCTTGGAGGAGTAGCGGTAAAATTCTGGGAGGTTCCATGGCTTCTTATTAAGCACCGTGGCTTTCCCCATAAGGGATGGATCGTAACGACGATGAGGTTCCTATTAGCTGAAATAAAGAAATGCTTTCAAACGAAACTGGAGGCGAGAATTAAGCATCTAAGTCAACGCAAAAAAGAGGGAGATACAAAAGTTCTTATCTTGCAAGAAGTAGCAGAGAGAATTCTCTCTTACTGGAGGGAGAAGAGGGATCTAATGAGTATCAAATACAAAGATTTTAAGGTAGTGGGTGAAAAGCTATATGAGCGAGAGGATCTATGGCCATTATGTATGAAAATACTGATTAATAGACTTAGAACTTCAGGTTATCTTACTCATGGGGAAAGGTTACAACTAGGACTATTTCTTAAAAAACTAGGTATGAGCTTGGAAGAGCAATTACAATTATGGTACAAATCAGCAGTTGATAATTTTGGTATGTCTTGGGAGGAATTTGAGCGGAAAGGTGGATATTATATAAAACACATCTATGGATTAGTTGGAGGGAGAAAAGATTATGAAGCGCCGAAATGTGAAACCATAATAGCTAAGTATTTCTGTCCATTCAAATCCTTGTCCTCTGAACAGTTGAAGGAAATTCTCAAGAATATGCACCAAGAAATGCCCGATAAAGTGCTTGTAACTATACTAAGAAGAATGAGGGAAGGAGAAGCTCGAAAAGCTTGCAGTGAATATCTAAGTTTCTTGATGGGTAGAAGATATGAAAAGGAGATGTCTCATCCATTACTATTTGTACGATTGTTATATATGAGGGAGAAAAAGAGGAAAAGAAGGGAGGCGAGGGAAAGTGGCTCTACCCCCCATGCTGGAGAGAGTAAAAAGGGCGGGAGTGGATCCAGAGCTGGTGCATAGTAAAGTCGCATGTGTTTTAGGAGTTGGAGGTTTAGGAGTTTTGGTTGCTGAGATGCTGGGCAGGTTAGGTATTGGGAAGCTAATTCTTGTGGATCGTGATATTGTCGGGCCGGAGAACTTCAATAGACTAGGTTTTGAGGTAGAGGATATTGGTAAACCGAAAGTAAATGCGTTAGCTAATAAACTGGCGAAGATATCGAAGATTCTAGGCAATTTTGCACCAGATATAGAAACGTACTATGTCGATGTTATAGGTTGGGAGAAGCTTCCAGAGATTTTAAAGAAGTGCGATCTTGTTTTTACATGCTTTGATAATGTAGAGGCTAGGCTAGAGATTAATTACTGGATTGTAAAACTTCGGAAGCCTCTTATCGATGGAGGAACAAGTACTGATGGTCTAGGGGGGCGTGTTATAACGGTTATTCCATATAAGACACCTTGTCTAGGGTGTTATTTTGGAGAGGGAACTCTGGTGGAGCTGGGAGGGGAGGAGGAATCCGGATCTTGTGACGCCTCATTACCCACAACCATAAGTATTATAGCGGCTATTCAGGTAGATCAAGGATTAAAGATATTACATAATAATGACGTGGCTCCTAGGATAATAATTAGCTTGCGTAACAATAGTATTACAGTATTAAGTGACGATAAGGTAAAGAGAAGGAGAAACTGTGAGTATTGTGGGAGTGAGAGTATTGAGTAAGGGCGAATCAGAGAAGAAGGAAAAGGTTATAGTTATAGATGTTATAGAGACGCCCCGGGGACCAGTACCAAGCGCCGAATCTCTAAAATCATTAGTGGAGGCTTGGAATGAGGTTTTATCAACGATTAATGAGAATACTTCTGAATTAGTTAATATGATGAAGAGAATTGAGGATCATATCTTGAAATTGTCCATAAGTATTAGTAAATTAGTTGGTAAACTAGATTCTTTCGCACAGATTCTTAGTGATCTCAAAGTGAGCATGGATTCTCTTAAGGACGAATTTGCTGAGATTAGAGAATCTAATCTGATGAAAGATGAAAAATTGAAAAAGAAGGCTAAGAAGCATCTCGACGAGATATTGAAATAGTCGATGATTGGGCTTTCCCTGTGAGGTGCATTTTAAGATAGATTTTAGTAAGCTAAATGACTTGAGAAGTATTAGGTTGATTTTAGTGTTTAATGCGGTGAAATGAATGGAATCGCGTGATAAAAAAATCGCTGAGCTTAAGCAAACTGAGGAACACGAAGAATTGCCCGAAATAGTTACACTATATTTCCAGAGGGCGGATAATCTGAGAAAAACAATAGCGATCAGAACGACAATAAATGATTCAATGGAGCGAGTAGTGCTTGAAGCAGCTGAAAAATTAGGCATAAAAAGCGGAAGGATAGGATTGACTGGTGGAGGAGAACCAATATACTTTGCTGGTAAGAAGGTTGGGGATATTCTTCGTGAATACAACATTGTCTCGTTCCAAATAAGTTCTGCTGATATGCTTGGATGATTTAGAGGAAGTGTATGATATATGTCAGAGGATTATTGGGAGTATGAAGAGGAAGAATTAGAAGAAAAAAGAGCTAGAAGAAAATCGAGGCGATTAACAACGCCTCCTACGGGGGCTGGACTTTTAAGATTCTATGAAGAGGAAGAAATGGGCATAAAGGTAGGACCAAGGGCAGTCACCGCGATCTCTCTGTTATTTATCTTGCTTGTAATCTCTGCATGGATAATTTTCTAGCACCTCATACTTGTTATTTTAATTGAATAATGTACCACTATATTTCGAGAGTATAGAATGTTCTGGTGCATGAAGATGCTATCTCAAATCTCTCACGAAGAAATGAAATTAAAGATTTCTCCGCCAATAATACTGGTAAATTACAAGGCTTATGAGAGTGCGATTGGGGAGAATGCTGTTAGGTTAACTGAAATTGTTGAGGATGTAGCTGAGGACTTCAGCAAAATAACCTTCGGTATAGCTCCTCAGATAGCAGATATTTATCGGGTAGCACAAGTAGTGCGAAGGGTCTATATTTTTTCTCAACATATTGATCCTGTGCCTCTAGGAGCGAAAACGGGGCATACTCCTCCAGAAGTTGTAAAATTAGCTGGAGCTCATGGTACTCTGATTAATCACTCAGAACGTCCTCTTTCTCTGGAAGATATAGAAAAAGCCATAAAGAGGGCTCATGAAGTGGGGCTTGTCACCTGCGTTTGTGCGTCATCTCCAGAAATGAGCGAAAAAATAGCTAGATTATTGCCTCATTTTCTAGCCTTCGAACCACCCGAGCTCATAGGTACGGGAATAAGCGTCAGTAAAGCTAAACCAGAGGCGGTAGTGGAGAGCGTAAAGAGGATAGAGAAAGCGAGTATGGGAAAGGTCATACCGTTATGTGGTGCAGGAATAACTACTGGAGAAGATGTTAGAAGAGCTATTGAATTAGGAGCGAAAGGAGTTTTAGTGGCTTCTGCCGTAGTAAAAGCTAAAGATCCATTCGCGGTTCTTCAAGACTTTGCAAGTGCTATTGAGGATCTCATAGAGTAAAAATCCGATAGAAAAATCTTTAAGGTGGATAGCGGGCCCGGCGGGACTCGAACCCGCGACCGACGGCTCCGAAGGCCGCCGCGCTTTCCAACTGCGCTACGGGCCCTAGTAGTTAGTAATATCTTTAGCTATAGTTTTTAATTTCTTGGTTGTGGAGAATAATCCTTAAATACTTTTACTCGTCACCTAACTTATATTTATACCTCTTAGATATATGTAGTTACTTCCTTCTAATTGGTGCATCAGAATGAACTCTTCCGCTGGAAGTAATGCTAGAGAAGTAACACTATCCAAGGACAGCCGATGGTTAGTTATCCAGAAGATGATAGAGGAATTTGGGATCGCATCGCATCACATACGAAGCTATGATAACTTTCTAGAAGAGAGAATAAGGCGAGTCATCGAAGCACACCCAATAATTGATGCAGAGGTTGGATTTTACTTTGACTTCAGAGTTAAGATGAACGACGATGATAAAGAGAGAGTTAGGGTTGAGATTGAACCACGTAGCTTTATTTTTGATTTTGACGGTTCTCCTCTACCCGATATAACTCCATTAGAGTGTAGAATTAGAAGAGTCACTTATGGAATACCAGTTTATGTCTGGGTATCTTTAAAGAGAGTTAGGTATGAAGGAGATAGAAGAGCAGACGAGGTTGTGAAGAGGGAACGTGTTAGACTACTGATAATGCCCCTAGTTGTTGGTTCTAAATATGACCCCTATCTCAGCATTTACGCCAAAAAAGACAAGAATATGCTAATCATGCTTGGAGAAGACGAAATGGATCCTGGAGGATACCTAATCATTAACGGATCCGAGCGAGTCGTTGTACCACGTGAAGAAGGGGTTAGAGGGAGAATTCTTACAGAAAAAATCTCGGGAGTCTCTACAGAGGCTAAGAAATATGCTGTCATGGCTTGGCTTGTCTCTCCCGGAACATACAGAAACAGAGTAACTATCTACATGGGACGCCAGGACTTGAAGCTTTATGTACAGTTCACTAAAGCGGGTGATAAAGAGCCTATACCATTACTAGTTCTTGTTAGAGCTTTGGGATTCACGCTTCGTGATTTCTCACTATTAGCTGCCCCCGATGAAATAGAGGGTAAAAGCCCTTGGGGCGAGCTTATAACTATGGTTTTACAACTTAATATGGAGGGCTTAAAGCCCGAAGTCTTGATTTCTCAGGAAAATGCTCTCCTAGAACTTGCAAAGTACATAACGGACCTCAGAATACCGCTTACACCAAGAAACAGGGAAAGAATAATTGCAGAGGTCAAAAGAAGACTTAACCTATATTTCATGCCCCACATTGGAACCGATGAGAAATCATGGCCCTTAAAGGGTTACTACTTAGCAAGAATGGTTAGAAGAGTCGTTCTCGTTTATTTCAACAAGATAACTCCTGATGATCGTGACCATTACAAGAATAAGCGATTAAAGATGGTTGGCGACTTTTTGGAGGAGTTATTTGCATTTGCTTGGCGGAACTTTATAGAGGAAACTCGTAGAAAAGTTGTAAATGTTGTATCTACGTACAAAGAGATAAAGTCCATTAGAAGTATTCTACGAACCGATAAGCTATACGATATAATGATGAGAGCTTTAGCTACAGGTATGTGGCCAACAGGAGTTACAGGTGTGACAGAGATTCTTGGCAGATTAAACTATTTAGACAATTTAAGCCATCTAAGACGGGTTAAGAATATCTTAACAAGAACAGCAGCTGAGGCTAAGAGAGGAAAAGTAGAGGCGCGAGACCTTCACCCTACTCAGTGGGGCAGGATGTGTCCTAACGAAACCCCGGAAGGAGAACTTTGTGGACTAACAAAGCATCTTGCTCTAATGGCTTATGTAACCACTCCACTGCCTTCTGAAGAGCGAGACAAATTAATCAATGATATATTGCCAAGCCTTGGAGTCAAGCGCGAGCCCGTACATGTGGGTTGGACATATTATCCAAACACGCCAATATTTGTGGATGGTGAGTACGTAGGTGTTCATCCCGATCCCGAGAAGTTAGTAAGAGACTTTAGGGAGTTAAGAAGGAGCGGAAGAATTCACTGGCAAATCTCCATAAAGTACTGGGAGAAATATGGCGAAGTCCATATTAATACTGATGGAGGACGAATTCTAAGACCTCTGATAATTGTTCGTGAAGGAAAACCAATGCTTAGACCAGAGCATGTAGAAAAGCTAAAGAGAGGAGAATGGACATTCTCTGATCTACTAAGAAACGGTATCATAGAAATGTTAGACGCAGAGGAGGAAGAAGACGCCTATATCGCTGTATGGGAGAAAGATCTTACCCCAGACCATACACATTTGGAAATAGCCCCAGCAGCATTGTTAGGGGTAAATGCTGGAATCATACCATTCGCAAATCATGACCAATCTCCTAAAGTAACTCATGAGACATCAATGGCTAAACAAGCAATGAGCATTCCGAGACCAAACTATCGATTAAAGCCTGAAACATCAACGTATATCCTACAGTATCCTCAGAGACCCCTAGTCACGACGAAAACGGTTGAAATAGTAGGAGCAGATAAGAGAGGGTTTGGTCAAAACGCTATCGTCGCCGTACTTGCTTACGAAGGATACAACATAGAAGACGCCATCATTATAAACAAAGCATCCATAGAAAGGGGCTTTATGAGAGGATATCTCTATCGAATATACGAAGTTGAAGAGAGACGATACATTGCCAGCATGACGGATGAAATAAAGATTCCTCTAGAAGCACCAGGATCAGCGCATAGAGTACTTGAGAAGATAGCAGAGGATGGTATTGCATGGCCAGGGGTTGATATCGCTGAGGATGAGGTAATTGTAGGTCGTGTGAGTCCTGCAGACGTCGGCGTCCCTGGAGTTAGCATCGGTGGAGGAATAAGAATGCTTAGAGATACTAGCGAAAAAGTGAGAAAGGGAGAAGCGGGAGCTGTTGATACTGTATATCTAACAGTGACTAGAGAAGGAACAGCATTCGTGAGGGTTAAATTAAGACAACCAAGACAACCAGAGCTAGGAGATAAATTCGCAAGTAGGCATGGTCAGAAGGGAGTAATAGGACTTATAGTACCGCAAGAAGATATGCCGTTTGACGAGTATGGAATGACACCAGACATTATTATAAACCCCCACTCGATTCCTTCCAGAATGACGATTGGGCAGTTACTTGAAAGTTTAGCTGGCGATATTGCTGCGAAGACTGGTAAGGTTTATGATGGTACTGCTTTCGAGAGCGATAATTGGCTTGAACAATTAGTTAGAGAAGCTAAGAAATTAGGACTAAACTATTATGGTGAGAAGACTCTCTTTGATGGAAAAACCGGTAAAATGCTTAAGACTCATGTCCTCATGGGACCTGTGTATTACCAGAGATTAAAGCATCTAGCGAGAGATAAAATACACGCAAGAGCTCAGGGAAAGGTTACTCTGATGACGATGCAACCAACAGAGGGAAAAGCACGTGGCGGCGGATTACGATTGGGAGAGATGGAACGAGACGCATTACTTGGCCATGGAGTAGCTAGATTCCTACAGGAAAGATTCGTTGAAAGCTCTGATGGAATCGATGTCTATGTCTGCAGAAAGTGTGGTTCCTTCGCATACTATAATCCGAACAAGAAGAAGTGGGAGTGCAGACTCTGTGACGATGGAGGCGAAGTATACAAATTAAAGATGCCGTACGCTTTCGTACTATTAGTTAACGAGCTTATGAGTCTAGCTATAAGAGTACGGCTCAACATAGAAGATGCAATATAAACTCTCTGATAAATTTTCACATACCTTTTGTTTCTCATTAATTTGTTTCTGTATTTTCATGTAAAGCTCTTAGAAATTGCTTCTGTAAAATATTGTTACGAAACATTAGCTAGACCTCTAATACAATATTTAACACTATTATCTTAAAACCGAATTAATCGTATGTATTATTTTTATACGTTTTTTTTTGATAGTACTATGAAGTTTGTTCTTTTTTAACCAATTAACAATTATAGTTTCTAAGGTGTTTCAATGAAGGAAACGATTGATTCAATTCTGGAGAAGATATTTAAGTTTGGTGATGCTTTAGTTAAATTAGCTATACTGGGCTTTATAGTCTTGATTTTTCTGCCTCTACCCGGCATTTATCGATTAGCTACTGGAACGGGACTAATTCTACTGGTTATGTACTATATTGCTTTTTTCAACGGGCTCTACTTTATTAACAAGATTGCTAAAATTGGAGAGATCAGCGATGGCTTTAAGCTAATTGGGACTGGTATTCTAGCATCTATCGTCCTAATCGCTTATGTCGGCTACTCTAGTCTAGGAATGGGAATCCCTTATGTTACGGAATCCATAATAAATTATTCAGGAACTGTTATTAGTGTGTTAATCGGCTCAGGCTTCATTTTTATTGGATTTGGCTTAAGGAAACTCGGTTTGGAAAACAAAATTGATAGAATTATTCTGGCTGGGAATCTCTTAGTAATTCTCGTAGCAGTAGAATTAGTCCTAAACATTATTAGTCTCGTTGTATCTAACTCTATCCTTGGATTATTGCTCGGCATGCAAATAGTTCTAAGCCTAATTACGATTACAATATTCTATGAATTAGGAGTGGGGTTCAAGGAATTGCATAAAAAGCTAGTCGAATATGCTTCTCAGAAAGAATTAATAGATAAGCTAGAGAAGGATATCAAGCAGGTTTCTAATGAGAAATTAGATAGCTTGGCGAGAGAGAGGAATATATCATTAATGCTCCTTCAAATTCTTAAATATACCGCATGAAGAGCAGATACTAGTTATCTCATAATGTTTCAATTCTTAATATTTATTTCTCCTAATCTCAGTGCTGAGAAAACTTAGGGTGGAGGAAGACATAAAGAGGAAGACATAAAATAGTTAAAGAAAAAGGTGTTTAGGAGGTTTCTTTTGATACTTCTTTTATTGATTCTATAAGGATTTCTAGGCCTGTTTCTAAGTGTTCTTCGGTGATTGTGAGTGGTGGTGCTACTCTTATAGCGGTTCTACCCGCAGGTAATAGGACTAGACCTTTTCTTAGGGCTATTTCTGCTATCTTGTTACGACCCTCAGGATAGGGTTCTTTAGTTTCTTTCTTCTTGACAATCTCCACACCTATCATTAAGCCTTTTCCACGCACATCTCCTATGATCTCGATTTCATCCATGGCCTCCTTTAGCCTCTTAAGAGCAATCTCTCCTAATCTAGCAGCTCTTTCTGGTAATTTCTCCTTTATTATGAAATCGATGTTGGCTAAAGCTGCTGCTAGCGCGAGAGCATTACCGCCGAACGTTGAGCTATGAGTGCCTGGTTCTTTGAAATCAAGATCTGCTCTAATGATAGTGGCTCCGAGGGGTACGCCATTCGCTATAGATTTAGCTGTTGTGATGATATCGGGTATTGTATTAAAGTGCTCTACGGCGAACATTTTACCAGAGCGGCCAAAACCGGATTGAACTTCGTCCGCAACTAATAAGATTCCATACTTGTCCGCGATTTTTCTTAATTCCTGGATAAAACCATCGCGTGGAACAATATATCCGCCTTCTCCCTGAATAGGCTCCACAAAAATAGCCGCAACTTCGTCAGGCGGTACATATGTCTGGAAGAGCACTTCATCTATAAACTTGGCACACCAGAGGTCACAGTCGTCGGGGTTTAACCTATATGGGCATCGGTAACAATAGGCGTAGGGAACGTGTTCGACTCCGGGCATTGTTGGGAATAGTCCTCTTTGGTGAACCGGTTTACTAGCGGTAAGTGATAAGCTACCATGTGTTCTTCCGTGGAAGGCCCCAATAAATGCTATAAATCTTTTTCTTCCCGTGGCTACTTTAGCGATTTTTATCGCAGCCTCAACAGCCTCTGTTCCACTGTTACCAAAGAATACCTTCTTATCAAAATTTCCAGGAGTTATTTCTGCTAATTTCTCTGCAACCTTGTACTGGAGATCATCATAAAAATCATGAGGGGCTGAGTGGATGTATTTCTCTAACTGAGCCTTAATAGCCTCTACTACCGCTTTATTTCTGTGACCAGCGTTAGCTACAGCGATACCAGCTGCGAAATCGATATAGACATTTCCGTCAACATCCTCAATTAGATCATTTTCCATCCTAGCAATTACTAAATAGGGTTCTCTAGTAGTGGTGACTAAGTATTTTTCCCCCTTCTCAATAATTTCTCTAGCTTTAGGACCGGGAGGGGGAACAATAATCTTGGGAGCTTTCATAATAACACCTAGGAAAGAAAGATCATCCAACCATAGAGCAAATATTCATTAACATTATTTAGCATAAAAAATACAAGTATATGGTTAAAGAAGGACAATAAGATACATTTTTTGTCTCTTTTAGAATGTGAGCCAATGTGGTTCTAGTCCGATACCTTCAGCTCTAATGAGTCCAGGAGATCCTTGAGAGCCTTTTACTTCAAACTTAGCACCTATTATCATTTGTGCTACTTGGATCGCTGTCAATGTGTGTAGGGAAATTTCTGAAGAGTATATTTCAGAGACTCCTTTGGCTAGAGCCATGAAGGGTACTAGCTGGTCAGTATGGTGGACATCTACTGCTCCACAATTTCTTATTTGTTTGATTAAACCCTCCGCGGCTTCCTGTCCTACCACCTCTGCACGTTTTCCTCTAGCTCCTAGGCTATCATATTCTAATAAAGCATTAGAACTTGTTTCGACCCACAAGACTATACCAGATCCAGGACCAAGGTGAGGATCTTTATCGGGAGGATACCACTCTAGTTCAATATCTATATTCTTAAATCCAGCGCTCTCTAACTTTTCAGTAGCTGATCTTGCTTGTCTTTCAGCTACGTGCTTAGGTAATCTTACACAATGCGAGATTCCTCTAATTCTCTCAATAATTCCCTGCTCCTTGAGTATTTTAGGCTTTAATGGTTCTGTAATTGGCTCAACATATAACTTTACTAATCCTCCTCCCCTTGGATAGTGCCCTCTTCTTATAAGCTCTAGTTTAGCCTCTACACCCATATCTTTGAGACCTGGTAAGAGAACGTATCTAACAGCATCTATAGGAGGTGACCATGGTACATCTGTACCGCCTTTTATTGTCACAATACTTTTCTTTTCAGCAAATATTAGAGCGGGCAAAATTGCTTGAATAATTAACGTAATGCTTCCAGCAGTGCCTGGATCAATAACGAATTCTCCGCCTTCTATCTTTTTAGGATTAAAAAATACTTGTGTAGACCCTACATAATCTCCTCGGACTTCTGCATGAGTAATTTTTGCCAAGGCTCTTAATGCAGAAAGGTGTTGCGGGCGTAGACCTGGGTTGGATCTTTTAGCTCTTATGTTGATTATCTTTACTGGGCAACGAGTAACTGCTGCGTAAGCAATAGCGGTTCTAAAGATCTGTCCTCCTCCTTCTCCCATTGACCCATCTATAATTTTTACTTCACTCATAGGAATCACGTCAAATATCCCGCTTCAACATAATTATGGATAACTTTTTAAGAATAATTCGGCTAAAGAATTGTTGTCGAAACCTTATTTTATTTCGGTAAACGTTTAAGAAAAATGTCTTAGAGAAGTAAACAGTTACTAAACCTTTAAGGGAGAGGCACTTGGCGGCAACTTTCCGTTCGATAGATGAATTACTGGATGTTCTTAAAGATTTAAGGGTACTTAATTGTGATAAGAAGGGTTACGATTATCCTTGTGTCCTGTGTTTAGAGTGCGAGAGAGCTGGTTATAGGGAATATAAATTCCCGGGTCCGCCTGAGATTCTTTTAAAGAAAACAGTTAATTCAGCTATATTATCAGTTAAGATACCGGCCCGAGATGAATTAGATCGCCTACTGATAAGGGAGGTCGCGAAGGCTATTACTAGAAGATTTCCGCTGATATTAGACAAACCAGAGGAGGGATATGATATTTCTCTTCTCATAAAAGCTACAGATGTGGCGTCGAAGAGAGTGCATGAATCAATGAGGGTATTTTTAATAGAGTTTATAGGGAAAATAATGGAGGCTTTGACCGAGGCTAGATCGATTATTAGGGGATGGGCTGAAAAATTGGCGGCAAGAATTCAAATATGAGTCTTCTCAGCAAGTTCCTTAACCAATTCAGTATAATACTTGGTCTCTATGCCTCCTACTCCAGGAAGGCTCCTTAATATATTAAGGATTTCCTCTCTAGCATGATTAATATCTTCCTTTCTCTTCACCAATTTTTCAACCTCAACGAAGTGTCCCAAATTAATCAGTTTTCTTTGCAAAATCCCACTAACCTCACATACAGAGATTTTCAAGTCTTTCTTTGAAAAAATGAAACCTTTTTTCCTTTTTACCAGATCTATTTCAAAACCGAGTCCCATTAGGAGTTTGATAATTCCTATACTAGTTACGGGAATCTCTATCTCCTCCCTCGCACTTCGATCTTTGCTTAATGAGGAGCCTTTATAAGTAACTAGTATGCGTGGGATATTATTCTCTTTCTCTATTCTTACCCGGAGTTCTTCGTCTCTAGGAATAAAATCGCGGCAGGGATGTTTAAAATAATAATCTATTGTTTCATAGGTCTTCTTTTCAAAATTATTTGAGGAAAGGAATTCGTGTAATGCGTGGAGATTAGTGACTCGTGCTTTCATTTCTACTTCGAACATGGTAATCTCGACCCAGATAGATGTGCTTAAAAAACATTCGTTTGCTAATCATTATTTATATTGCTGGTTATCTCTCTATGATAATTGAGTATGGCAAATACTCAGATAAGGATCTGAGTATTAATGGTGAACAATGATGTGGTTACTAGTGACGTATCCTGGTATATTTGCGATTTCTGAAGGTCTAAAAGACATAATATTTAGACCATTCGGTGATGATAAGCCAGATGTAGAAAGGGCTTTTAAAGCGATCCTGTCTCTTGAAAAGCGACAAACGATTGATGAATTAAAAGATGTGATCGAAAAAATAGGCAAAGTGTCGTTGAAAACGGATAATGAGTTCCTGGTAGATATAATAAAAAGCGAGTACCCAGATATTCCAGTACAGATGGTGATGGAAGGCGACGAGATCTTAAAAATAAGGGATAAGATTCGAGAATACTTGGAGGAACTGTTCGGCGGATATGAGAAGTATGTAGAATTCGTCAATAAGGTCAGTATAGAGTTAGCAAAAGAGAAACTGCAGGAAGCAGGAGAGCGTAGAGATTTAATGATAATAAGGGCGGTCACAATATCTGAAGACTTGACAAAGATGATCAATACTCTAGTCTCACATGTTCGAGAGTGGTATGGATATTATTGGCCAGAACTTGGGAAAGTAGTGGAAGATCATCCTCTATATCTTAGACTCATTGCTGAGCTCGGCTCCGTAGAGAATTTCACAGAGGAGAATCTGCGTAAAATAGTGAAGAGTGAAAAACTGATTCGTGAAATCCTTAAAGCAAAGGAAGAGAGAGTAGGTATCAGAGTGACCGAGGAAGATATAAGAATGATGCAAGAGGTAGCTCGAAGAGCTCTTGATCTCTATGATCAGAAAGCTAGGATTCTTCAATACCTAGATAATCTGATGAAGGAGACGGCGCCAAATATTAGGGCTCTTGTTGGTTCAGTTATTGGTGCGAAACTTATTCGAAAAGCTGGTGGATTGGCTGAGCTAGCGAAAATGCCTGCTAGTACCATACAGATCCTTGGTGCTGAGAAAGCTTTATTCAGGGCTCTTCAGGGAAGAGGCACACCACCAAAGCATGGAATAATTTTCCAAGATCCGAGAATATTCAGAGCCCCTTGGTGGCAGAGAGGAAAAATTGCACGCGCATTAGCTGGTAAGCTGGCAATAGCGGCTAGAGTAGATTACTTTAGTGGAGAATACATCGGTGACGAACTATTAGCGGAACTTGAGAGAAGAATTGAAGAAATTAAGAAAAAGTATCCGAAGCCTCCTACTGTTAAGAAGAGAGGTCCTCCTGGTAAGCCTGGTAAACCTAGAAAGAAACCTAAGAGAAAAAGAGGTAAGAAATAAGGTGAGGAACTATGCCTATTGAGGTTGTCGGTGTTGAGGAAGTTTTTCCAGGCATATATTATGTAGAGTTTGAGGATGGAAGACGGGCATTAGCTACAAGGAATCTTGTTCCGGGGCATACCGTATATGATGAAAAACTTGTCCGTTATCAAGGTGTGGAATACAGAATATGGAGTCCTTATCGTAGCAAATTAGCAGCAGCTATTCATAATGGCTTAAAAGAAGTTCCTATAAAGGAAGGAAGTAAGATATTGTACCTAGGTATAGCTTCTGGGACTACTGCAAGCCACATATCTGACATTATTGGTCTGCGGGGTATAATATATGGAGTAGAATTCGCTCCGAGGCCTCTGAGAGATTTAGTAAAGGTTGCTGAAGTTAGGAAGAACATAATTCCGTTACTAAAGGATGCGAGGCTGCCCCAGGAGTATGCCTATATTGGAGAGAGTGTAGATGTGCTCTACGCTGACCTAGCACAACCGTTTCAAGCAGAGATTTTCATTAAGAATGCAAAAATGTTCCTTAGGAAGGGAGGAGCTGGCCTAATAGCTATAAAGGCAAGATCAATCGATGTTACTCGACCTCCAGAAGAAATTTTTGAGGAACAGAAAAAGATTCTTGAAGAGGGTGGTTTTGAGGTAGTAGAGGGTATTAGACTGGATCCGTATGCTAGAGATCATATAATGTTCAGAATGATTTTCAAGGGCTAGGACTTCTCAGTTTTCATTTCCCTCCTTTTTCTTAAAACTATTATAGCATAATACTAGGGTCGATACCACAGCTGGAATCGTATGCTCTGTGGCGAATGTTACCCCCGGGCAGAGATTAATTGTATACTTAGCCCAACGCATAAGGCCTGTTGGAACCCCCTCTCTAGCGCCAGCAAATATGTTTATTCTCTTTTCTTTAGTGAGAATGGATCCTAACTCTCTGCAGGTTTCTTCATCTAACCATTTTCCTCGAGCACTTGTTATAATGAATAATTCTCCATATCTAGCCCTAGCTAATTGGAAGATTTCGTAGATTCTTACGGGAACGAGCCTAATTTTCCTACCGTATGTTTTTCTTTGTATCTCATACCGGGATGCACGACCTTCTAATACTCCTTTAAGAAATGCTTCAAAATCTTCGATATTGATAAGCCTATGAATAGCGATAACTAGTTCTCCAATCTCAAATGCTTGAGCTGCTCGTCCTATTCTTACACCCATTCTATAAGCGCCTTCTGGATCACCATTAACAAAGGGTATTTGTATTACAGAGATCTTTGAAAGGAGGAATAAAATATTCTCTCCTTTTGGTTTTCTAACAGCCTGTTCTCTGGTTATGGAGATATAGGCTCTATCTCTGAATATCTCAACCCAAACAACTTTATCGGGCGCCTCCAAATTTACAGGATTACCTAACCCCTCTTTTATTCTCGCACCAACTATCACATTGATGTCGATACTTGTGAAATCATGAGATCCTCTCCTAGTCGTTCTTACGGCGAAACTTTCTCCAGGATTAATATATTTCCTTGCTAATTCAAAAGCTGTTTCAGCAATAGAGTCTGGATCAGCGATGCTTTCCCCATGAACTGGTAAGGCCTTTTCCACCTCAGGAATATTTTCGAGAATAACTCTAGCTCCATAATCCGGTTCTACTCTATCAACAAAGACTATTCCCTCATAACCATATGGTCTAGGAATGACACTAGCTTCGGGAAAAATTTCCAAGACACGAGATGCAACAATCTTTTCGAAACCTCTTGGAACTTTCAGAATAACAGAGACCATCTACTAGCACCAGTGCGGGGAAGTATTTAGAGGGGGGTGACGGGGATAGCCCCCCTTCTGTATCCCAGAGCCGCCTAATGGCGGCAATCCGGTCGCGGCATTCTACTAAGCGCTAAGCCGCCACCTCATCTCATTGGTGACGGCCTTCGCTTGCTCCCGCGCCGACGGGCCGTTTCAACGTTTCCCTACGCCTCATCAGCGGGTTAGCTCGGGAGCCGTTGCCAGCTCCCTTCTCCGCCTCATCTTCATTGACGTAGGGACGTTTCGTTTCTGTTCCCGGAGCCGGGGGTCTCCCCCCGGCGGCTTACGCCGCGGCGCTTTAAGGGAGGGGGGAACTTCCTCGGGCGCCTAAGCGCCCGACAGCCGCTTCCCCGTCTCCCCCTTTCTCCTAAGTATCTTTAAGGAATATATTGTCAACTATTTTATAACTTTCCCTGATTTCGAAGAATAGACAAAGACAATTTATATAGTATCCCTTTCCGTTTTACATTTGGGTATAAAAACTAAAACTAATACTGGTGAATCGCGTTGAAAGTAACGGTTTCATTAATCAAGGCTGATGTTGGTGGATGGCCTGGGCATGTTAAGGTTCATCCTAGGCTAATTGAAATTGCTAAGGAGGAGCTGGAGAAGGCCAAGAATGATGGATTGATAATCGATTATTATGTCTTCAATGCTGGCGACGACTTACAACTATTAATGACACATACTCATGGCGTAGATAATCCGAAAATTCATGAATTAGCATGGAATACCTTCGTTAAAGCTGCTCAAGAAGCCAAGAAATTAAAACTATATGGTGCTGGACAGGATCTTCTAAGCGAAGCTTTCAGCGGAAACGTCAGAGGAATGGGTCCTGGAGTTGCTGAAATGGAATTTGAAGAGAGACGTAGTGAACCTATAATAGTTTTTGCAGCTGATAAAACAGAGCCTGGAGCCTTCAATTTACCCATATTCAGAATCTTTGCTGATCCCTTCAATACGGCGGGACTAGTAATTGATCCTAAGATGCATGAGGGCTTCAAATTCGATATAATGGACGTGTATGAGGGAAAATTAATAGAACTAAGTTCACCCGAAGAAATGTACGATATTCTTGCACTTATCGGTCAACCGGGAAGATTCGTTATAAAGTATGTATATTCAAAAGATCCGGAAATAGGCATTGCTGCAGCGATCAGTACTGAGAGGCTAAACCTTATCGCTGGAAAATATGTTGGTAAAGATGATCCTGTGTGCATCGTGAGAGCCCAGCATGGATTACCTGCAGTCGGCGAGGTTCTGGAAGCTTTTGCTTTCCCACACTTAGTAGCAGGATGGATGCGAGGTAGTCACCATGGTCCTCTAATGCCTGTGCCTCTGAAATATTCCCAATGTACAAGATTTGATGGTCCTCCAAGAATAGTTGCTCTTGGATTCCAGTTAAGCGATGGTCATTTAATAGGGCCTGTTGATCTATTCGACGATCCAGCATTTGATTATACTAGAAGAAAAGCTATGGAAATCGCGGACTATATCCGTAGACATGGACCATTCGAGCCTCATAGGTTATCAGCAGAGGAGATGGAGTACACTACGTTACCAAAAGTGTTAGAAAAATTAAAGGATCGCTGGAGAAAAATTGGACCAGAAGCTAAGAAAGCATGGGCAGCCGGTGAACTAACGGATACGCATGAATAAACTCTTAAGTTCCTAGCTCAAAACTCTTTAAATACTCTTTTTGTTCCTCTGTTAAACTATCTATTTCTACCCCCAGAGTCCTTAATTTGAGTCTCGCAACTTCTTCATCGATTTCTCTAGGAACATTATACACTTTATTTTCTAGAGTGCCTGCCTTTTTTACTAGATGCTCTATCGAAAGTGCTTGGAGGGAGAAACTTAGATCCATTATCTCTGTTGCATGTCCCTGACCAGCGACAAGGTTCACTAATCGACCCTTAGCCAATAAATACAGCTTCTTCCCATTTTTCAGAGTGTATTCTTCAACTAGATAATCTTCCCAGGGCAATCCGAAATATCTCGTCTTCTTCTTAGAAACAGATATCTCCTCTAAATCCGGTTTCCATATTTCAACATCAAAGTGACCAGCATTAGCAAATATACATTTATCTTTTGCCACCAAGAAGTGTTCTTTTCGTACAACTTTCTTGACGCCAGTCGCGGTAATAACGATGTCGGCTTTTTTCACAGCATCTATAAGTTTCATGACCTCGAATCCATCCATTATAGCTTCAACGGCTCTTATTGGATTTACCTCTGTAACGATAACTTTTGCTCCCATTCCTCTAGCTCTCATCGCGATTCCTCTACCACACCACCCATATCCGCAAACAACAACATTTTTCCCAGCCAGTGTCAGATTCGTCGCGTTCAATATGCCGAAGATAGCAGATTCTCCAGTTCCATATCTATTATCGAAGAGATACTTCATGTAGGCGTTATTAACAGCTATCACGGGGAATTTTAATACACCTTCTCTCTCCATGTTCTTAAGTCTAATAACCCCCGTCGTAGTTTCTTCAGTTCCTCCAATAATATCCTTTAATAAATCTGGTCTCTCTCGATGCAAAAGTACTATCAAATCAGCACCATCATCGACGATTATTTGAGGATTATTATCAAGCACGCGTCTAAGATTCTCATAGTATTCCTCAACGGTCTCCCCGCGCCATGCATAAACTTTAGCCCAATTAGTTAGAGCAGCAGCTACGTCATCCTGAGTGCTTTCGGGATTGCAACTTGTTATAGCTACTCTTGCTCCACCAGCAACTAATGTTTTGACAAGAACAGCAGTTTTAGCTTCTAAGTGCAATGCCATACCAATAGTTACGCCTTTTAGAGGTTTCTCTTCTTCGAAACGTTTACGAATTTCTCCTAAAACATGCATGAAATTTTCTGCCCACTCTATTTTTAGCAATCCTTTATCTTTAAGAGAAAGATCCCTAACAATACTTTCCATGAAAATTCACCATATTCAGGATTTATCTGTTTCTTGATAGGCTCTAAGCAAGATTTTGATAAAAAACCTTTTTCTTTTGAAAAAACAGTTAAATTTTGAGAATATAATTGCTAGAATATGTCTCGGTGTTGATTATGATAGTACTTCATCCTTCCATAATATTAACTATGGATCAGCAGCGAAGAGTTCTTCGCGATTATTTCATTGGAATTGAGGAGGGGGTAATCAAATATTTAGGAAAAGAAAAGCCTACAGATGCCGAAGAAGTATTAGAGCTGCCTAATAGGATAATAATCCCAGGTTTCGTTGATTCCCATACGCATGTCGCAATGACGCTTTTAAGAGGTTTAAAAGACGACGCCGACTTGATGGAGTGGCTTCAAAAATATATTTTACCTATGGAGATGAGGCTTAAATCCAGTGATGTATACTATGGAGCCTTGTACGGTATTGCTGAAATGCTTTGTTCTGGTATAACGATGTTTTTAGATATGTACTATCATGAGATAGAGATCGCGAAAGCGGTAGCTGACGCGGGAGTCAGAGCTATGTTATCATACGGGAGCGCTGATGTTTTCTTTAATAGATCTCCTGACGAGGAATTTAAAATTGCTGAGAATTTTCGAACTGAGTTAGAAAATCTAGCTAAAACAAGGAATGCTGAAGATAGACTTTTCTTCGCTTATGGACCCCACTCACCCTATGGATGCACAAAAGAGCTGCTAGAAATCTTCAAAGAGAAATCTAAAGAGACTGGATATAGGATCCACATTCACTTGGCAGAGACATTAGCTGAAGTTCAGCAAGTAAAGGAGAATACGGGATACACACCAATAGAGTATCTAGAATCCATAGGTTTTCTAAATGAGAAAGTAATGGCAGCTCATGTCGTGTGGGTAGAGGAAAAAGAGTTTGACATACTGAAACGCAGAAGGGTTAATGTTTTGCATAATCCAATATCCAATCTAAAATTAGCAAGCGGAATCGCACCAGTACCTAGAATGTTAGCAGAAGGAATTAATGTAGCATTAGCCACGGATGGACCCGCTAGTAATAATCGCCTAGATATGTTTCGTGAAATGCACGTAGCAGCGATTATTCATAAGGGATATAACAGGGATCCTAAAATAGTTCCAGCACATACAGTCTTAGAAATGGCTACAATTAATGGTGCAAATGCCCTCGGACTAGATAAAATGATTGGATCGATAGAAGTTGGGAAAAAAGCTGATTTAGTAGTCATCAATATACATAAGGGGCCTCATGGCACGCCCATTCACGATCCATACGCTATGATTGTATATGCTCTTGACCAAAGCTATGTCGAATCAGTAATGGTTGATGGGAAGTGGGTATACAAAGATGGGGAATACGCAAACATAGATATCGATAAAATAAGAGAGAAAGTTCAGGAAATTAGACTCCGACTCATGGAAGAGGCTGGAATTACATAAACGTTTTCTCATCTTTTTCATATTTTTACTCTATAGTCTTTAGTCTTTTTGATTATTCTCTCAACTTTTGGCCGCATACTGGACAATAACGTTCCCAACCTTGGAGATTATATCCGCACCTAGGGCATCTTCTCGCAATATCGTAACCTGGGGGGACTGGGTATTCCTTTTCTTCTTCATGGAAAATTAATGGCAAACCAATTAGTGGTAACACGAATAATAGGAAAAAACCTGGAATACCCATGGACCATAATATTAATGTGATAACTAAGGAAATAACTAGAGTTATTATAGCAATTATGATACCGATGAGGATTCTGCTCATTGCGGATCCTCTTTGAGACAAATTTTTCTCTGAATAGTAAATAATAATGAAAATTTTACTTTAGAAATGTATTCTTCCTTGATGTGATTTTTATGTGAAGTCTTGTGAAGAAAAGAATTGTTCTATTCTTCTTATCCCTTCTTCTAATTTCTCAGGAGGGAGCGAGATCGTTGCACGTATGAATTGATCCCCGATCGGGTCACTTGGATCAGAGAAAGCATAACCGGGAACAACAGCGACCTTTGCTTTATTAAGAAGTTCTTCATAGAAGTTTCGGGAGGGTCTTGGTACTCTCAAGAAAGAATAAATAGTTCCCACACTCTTTGAACATCCTTTAAAACCTAGTTTTTCAAGTCTCTTCTCAAATAATTCCTTGTTTCTCCGAATTTCAGCAACTAATTTCTGTAAATACTCTCTAATCTTAGGTAGGACCTCTGGATGTGAGGCTGCCCGCCATATGTCAACACAGAATTTGCTTGGGGAGACTATAGAGTATTGCTGAACAAGAGCTGCGTAACGGTAAAGTTCCTTGTTTCGTGTAATCAATACACCAACTCGCGCACCCATCAGACTGAAAGGTTTTGATAGAGAGTCAGCGTCCACTATTCCCGCATCTTCGTCAGCGAAGTATGATGCTAGGGGAATATCTAGATTGTTCCAGCGAATTAGATGATATGCAATATCATTAATGAGAAACAGATTCTTTTCTTCCTCAATAAATTCTACAAGCTCTTTAAGTTCCTTCTGTGTTCTGAAACATCCTGTGGGATTGAATCCAAACTGTGTGTAATAAACTATTTTCCTATCACTATACCGCTTCTTCAAATCTAGGAGAAACTCTATTGCTGTATCGATTTTGGGAATGAATCCGCTATCTTCATCCGCTGGTAATGTGAAGACATTCTCAAGGCTGGATAGTCGCCCCATTACCATGAGTGCTTGGATGAAATATCTGAAAGTTAATCTATCGACTACAAGAATATCTCCCGGATCCATTATTGCTCCTAAGGCATTTCTAACGGCTCCAAAAGCTCCGTCCGTTAACATGACATTATCAGCGGAGAATTCATCTGAGGAAAATCTGTAAAAGAACGAGTAAAAATTCTTAGCAACGCTTTCTCGAGCATCAATAGAGCCTACAGAAGGTTCATAAAGTATTGGAGCATTGAAATCTTTGTTGTTCAACCATTTAATGGCTTCGAATAATATTCTAGGATTGCCTAGGAAGTTCTGGCCCATCGTTAAATCGATTACTTTTTCCTTTTCTGACTTTGCTTTACGATTAATATCCAGTACTTTTTCAGCTATTTGCCTGATTATTGAGTAGGGAATATTTGCGAAAGATGAATATTTTTTCTCATTATACAAAATACGCACCCAGAAACGAGACTAGTTACCTAACTTAACTATTTTTGAAAAAAATTAAAATTGGTAAAGTATATATACGGACGCTTTTCCCTATCGCTTATAGCCTATTTTTCGAAGAAACTCATGCCTCTCTTTCTTCTCTTTCTCTGTTTCAACACCTTTTGTGTGATAACCGTCTATAACTCCGAGAACTCCTCTTCCCTGCGAGGTTTCAGCAATAATTACTTGGAGGGGATTCGCTGTTGCCGCAAATAAGGTCACAACCTCCATCACATTTTTTATTCTGTTTAGTACGTTTATTGGCCAAGCATCTTTTAGCAGAATTATAAAAACGTGGCCCGCAGCTATTTTCTTAGCGTATTCCACAGCTAATTTGGTCAGCTCTTCATCGTTTCCATCATATCTCACTAGACAGGGACCTGAGGATTCTACGAATGCTAGTCCAAACTTTATACTTGTTGAAGCGGTTATTAGGGCCTCGTATAAATCCTCGACAGTTTTTATGAAGTGACTTTGGCCGAGAATTATATTAACGCCTTCGGGGGGCTTTATTTCAACGATTTTTATCTCGACTGACAAGAAATTCACCAAGCACTAAATTTTGATAACATTCTTCAAAGAAGTATTTCTCTAGGCATTTTTTAAGATTTACATGAAATAGATTAAGGTGAAGTTTATTGAGTTTTAGGGAGATTATCAAGAAAGTAAACAAGGTTTTGGATAATGTTTTTAGATATGAAGCTGAGAAGATAGATTTAGCTACAGCATTGATCGCCCATGCCTGGGAAAATGAAAAGTTTGTGCACGTCTTTGGTGCTGGGCGGGCACAAATATATGCTCAAGAGGTCACTATGCGGGCTGGTGTACCTGTACTCGTTAATGGGATTCTAGATGTAGGTACCTCATTATATGCTGGTATTCTAAAATCGTTTCTAACAAAAAGGACAATTGGTTATGGAGGGGTAATAGCTAGGTGTTCTGAAATTAGTGAAGGAGACGTAGTTATTATCCTTTCGGAGAGTGGAGCTGAAGAAGTTGCTATTGATTTAGCTTTAAACTCGCAAGATTATGGGGCTAGAGTTGTAGCGATAATTTCCATGGAAACAGCTAGAAATGTGAGTTCCGAGCATCCTTCTGGGCGTAGATTAGATGAAGTAGCTGATATCGTAATTAATAATCACTTATCTTTCTGTGGTATTGTTAGTGATGATCTATTCGTTGGTAACTTATCATTGATAGTGAACACTACTATTCTTTATGGATTGTTTAGGGGAGCGGCGAAGATGCTATATGAGAAGGGGAAGAAATTAGAGGTATGGCGTTGTGATGAAACCTATGACGGCTTAAACTATAATATGGAGCTAGCGGAGGAGAAATTTGGTAAGAAATAATGGTGATTTAATGAGAAGTAGGAAGAGGAAAAAGAAGAAACTAGTAGGTATTACGCCATCAGTAGACAAGGTTATTATGGACACTAAGGCTTTTGAAAAAGCTATTAGAGTAGGGTATGAAACAGATACCGAAGTAGGTTTCTACATGATTGGTCTTATTAGGAATAAGGAAGCAATTGTTTACGACCTAATAGAGTTTCCCTACTCAGAAAAAACGCCAGTATCCATTGCTTCTGATCCATATAAAGTAGCTAGAATTTTCTCCATAGTTCCTCTAGGACTATCAATAATAGGGATTATGCATAAACATCCTGATACGATAGGATCTAATTACTCATCAGTTGATGCAGAGACTTTTTTAAGATGGGCTGGAGATGGCGTACATGCACATGTGATTTTCGCAAAAGGCGGTAAAGACGTTTCCGCTTACACTGTTGCTAATAACGAGATTGTGAAGATAGATTTCCAAGTAGCTGATTCATTAGCGGATAAGTTGAGATTTTCATACGTTGAAATAACTACTAGAATTCCCTTTTTTTACCATGTAGAAGACACTGTAGCTTCGTTGCTTAGCAGACTTGAAGGGGGATTGCCTTATGCTATTATGAAGGAAGTAACGCCAGTTAGAGTGAAGAATGCGAAAATTTTCCATAAACTGGCCGATATCAGTAGATTAGAATTTGAAAGAAGAGCTCGTTTTCTAGTCTTAATTGACGAAAAGGGCGTAGGTTACGAATTTATTTTTCCGACTGATAAAAGATTTGGAGATGTTAAAAAAGAGATCATGGAAGTATTGAGGTTGCCCGGGAACGTGATTTTTTTGTGTAATAATGAGGTTATAAACGATGAGATATCTCTTGAGCAGATTAATGGGAAAGTAATTCATACTCGGAAGCCATTAGAAGAATTTATTAGAGAATTAATTCTTGAAGAAGTGAAAAAGTTAAAAGAAGAGCTATTAGGGGAGATCCACAATTATTCTCTCAAGGAATTAGAAGCTAGACTTAATAAGATAGAGAAAAAATTATTGAGAGAGCTTAAAAAGTTCTTAGAAAAAGAAATGAGAGGTTAGAGGGTACAAAATGGTTCTGATAAGGGATCGAAAAAAGAAGAAGGAGCTCCTAAAGAAATTACCTCTCATGTTCTCTCGTCTGGTGGTGGCAGGTATACCAGTAGATAAGTTGGTAGAAAAAAGTGCATTAATCATAGGTGCAGGAGGCCTAGGTGTTATTGTTGCGGAAATATTAGCCAGGACGGGGATCGGGAAGCTCTATATCGTTGATAGAGACGTTGTGAGAGAAGAGAACTTCAATAGGCTTGGCTTTTCATCTGAAGACGTTGGTCGGCCGAAAGCTATTGTATTGGGGGAGAAACTGAGGAGATTAAGAAATTATGGAGATATTGATGAAAGATATCGGCTTGAGATAGAAACTTATCATGCTGATATTGTTGGATGGGATAAGCTGGAAGAGCTTATTAGTAAAGTAGATATCGTATTTACCTGTGTTGACAACGTTATTGCGAGGAATGAAGTTAATTATCTAATAATGAAGCATAAGAAGCCGCTAGTAGATGGCGCAACGTCTGTTTCTGGTTTCAGTGGTACAGTTATCACAGTGATTCCATGCGAGACTCCGTGTTATGAGTGTTATTATGGATCTGAGACATCTATTCAAATTGATCGTGTTGAGAGAATTGGGCAATGTGATGCTAGTTTAGCAACTACAATGAGTATTGTAGCCGCTTTGCAGACGGATCAAGGATTGAAAATATTACTTGGCTACGGCAAGATATACCCACTAATAAAAATTAGTCTACTTGATGAAATAAAGATAAGCACTGTAGAGAATCTGAAACCAAGGGAGGACTGTTCAGTTCATAGGAGGTTCTGTAATGGATGAAGAGTCTCTTGCAGAATTAGAATTTTTAGCGAATTGGTTATCTAAGTTAAAGAAAAGGACTGGAGAGGAAGCTTTCTCTACGATTCTAAATCTCCTTAAATTTGAAAATATAGTACAACCAGTGGACCAGGACTGGTTTAAACGTGTAACAGAAGAAATTAAGATCTTCAATCTCTTTAAGAAAACGATCTATGGGGATTTGCTACCGCATTTTGAAAACTTAAGAGCAAGTAAAGATAATAATCAAGTCTTCTACGTTGATTTTATAGAAAGTTCAGATAAGAAGTCTAAGAAATGCATAATTCTGTTGCCTAAGCTATATCCTATTCTCCCTCCTAATTCTCTTCGCGCTTTAGATGGGAGTTTAGAAGTTTTTACGTCACATACGGATCCAACTAGATGTTTAGGAGAGATCCTGAAAAGATATTGGGATAAGGCAGGTAGAATGGGTATTGCCCATTGGTTAATTTTCGTGGAAGTATTCTTAGGTTTAGTAAAAAAGCCTCTTAAGATAGCATGATGAGTAGTGAATTCAATATTAAATTCTGGGTAGAATCTTGCTAATAAATAACTATAAACTTTTAAAATGGTAGTTTAAGCTACTGAAATTAATTGATAGAGTACGAAGGGCGAGTTTATTGAGCGAATATCTAGCAACTGTAGAGCTGTATTTCTATGAAATGCGTGAAAGCTCTATAGGAAAAAGCGTTGTTGTTCACGCAAACTTAGAGGATCCAATATCTGTTGTAGTAGCTAAAGCCGCTAAGTTGCTGGAACTTGATGCTGAAGAAGTAGCTTTAGTTACTCCTCAAGGAATACCTGTAACTGTATATGAAGGGGGCCGGGAAAAAACGGTAAAAGAAATTGTGGAAAAATATGGCTTCTCCTTCGCCATAGTTACAAAGGACTTACTAGGAGATGATTTTTAATCCCGTTTTTTCATCCCTCTTTCGCATAATTCTCCGCGTTATTCCACAGAAGAGTTCTAAAGTAACGGATACTACTGCTTTTATTAAGTGACCTCCAAATACTCTGTATTCTTTATCACCGATAGTTATATGAGCGTGTACGATTACTTCCCCATTCTTGTCTCTCGATACATTACCTATCAAGCTCGTGACCTCGAATTCGCCTTCAAGACTTTTTATGACATATTCTTTCTTCTCGAGATCGAAATACCCTATTTCTGGATTTCGAACGGCTCCTATCCCAAAGAAATATCCGTGAAAATCATTTTCTTTAGCGAATTTTTTAATTGATTCTATAATTTCGTCTCCAGGCTCGAGAACGAGTATGTAAATATCACCACTTGGATATACTTTCATTTATAAACACCTTTGAACCAGAACAGTTATATTAAATTGGAAGACTTAGGTATATATGTCATATCGATTCTTTTTGGAAGTCATCTTATGGAATTTTCTAATATGAGGAGTGGCGTTATGGGAACAAGCAGTTTCTTTAGTGAAGAAAGCATAGAATCTAGGCTAAGAAAGGCGGAGGAAGCGTTAGGAGTACTGAAAAAATTGGCTGAGCTTACGTTTGACGAATTCGCTTCGAATCTTATAAATGTGTATGCGGCCAAAGGGGCCCTTCTAATTATTTCTCAGGTAATAATTGATATCTCTAATCTCCTTATAGCGTCAAAAGATCTGGGGGTTCCAACTAGTAGAGAGGAAGTGATCAGCATTTTAGAGTCCTACGAAATACTCCCAGAAGATATAGCAGAGAAGCTTGAAGATTTGATAAAAGTGCGTGATAAGATTCTTCACTCACATGAAATAGTAGGAGAAAAAGCCCTCTATGAAAAGATTCTTGGGAATATAGAGTTATTAGAGAAAGCTCTGGGGATTATTCAGAAAGAGATTCGCTCTCCTTCAACGGGATAGTTGTGTGGATTCTCATTTCATCTCTAATCTCGAGATACTGGCTTATCTTTGTTGCCTTGAAGCGTTTAAATTTTTCTTCATCATCACAGAATAGCATTTGGCCCTCCTTGAGGTAGTTATAAACTAGGATAATAGGTGCATTATCGAGTATGTCAATGATTAGATTATCCTTTTCCACGGATAATTTTTCGAGAAGCTCTGAGAAAATTTTGTGGTAAAGATCCTTCTCCACTTGTCTATCAAATAGTAAGCCTATCCTTATGTTTCCTTTTCTAATATTCTTCTTGTCCAGAAGAATGGCACAAACAGCACCGAATTTCCTCGCTACCTCGATAATTCTTGATAGAATTTCCTCTTCAGTTAAATTTTCGTCTTTTGACATCTAGAGCACCTAGAGTTTGGGTGAAGAAGATCTATCAAAAACTTAGTATATGTTCGTAACTTGATCAATATTTATTTGTTTCAGTAAACCAATGATATAATTTTGTATCTAATCAATCTTAGAGAGTAGCTCCTTTAACCACTTCTTTATCTTACCGCTCTCGGGGAGTTTTGTAAGCGCTAAGTCTAGCATTGCTTTTACGTAACCCTCGACTAGTCCTACATCGTACCATCTTCTATCCCCTATATCGACCGCGTATACTGGATGACCATTGTTAATCATAGCTTGAAACGCATCGGTTTCGCTTATCTCGCCTTTAATTACTGGAGCTTCTCTTAAATATTTTAAGGTCTCTGGACTCATCACGTAGCGACCTACTATGCCGAGATTACTTGGTGCTTCCTCGATAGACGGTTTCTCCACAACTTTTGATACTTCATATACCTTAATACTATCTACTTCAAATACTCTCTTGTAGCCAATGATACCGAATTTTGGTATTAGATGATGTGGGACTGGAGCTACACATAAAGTTACTGATGAGTTCAATTCTTCGTGAACCTTAATCATATCCCTTAACAAGCTACCAACATTCTCTTCCACGATAATATTATCTCCTAGTGGAACCACGAAATGTTCGTCGCTAACGAATTCCTCGCCTAACAATATAGCGCCTCCCAGGCCATTAAGTATCTTCTGTTCATGGAACATTATTTTTACATCCTCGGGCACTACACCATTTAAGAGCTTTTCAGCGAGATCTTTTTTCCCACGTTCTTTCAACCAATTGATCATTTCCATCGGTTTTTCTTGGAAAAAGACCTCCATGATGTTTCCTTTCCATCCCTTAATTATTAGAATTTCTCTTATGTTAGCGCCTATTACCTCCTCAACAACGTATAATATGATAGGTTTCGTAAGTAGGGGAAACATTACTTTTGGATACGCTATTGTGGCGGGCAACATACGGGTGCCGTAACCAGCAGCGGGGATAATAGCTTTTTTAATCATGCGAAACCCTCAGCGATTTATAAACGAGTTTAATCATTTATGATAAGATGAGCGGTTAGATCAATCAGAATTATCACGAATTAATTATTGGAATTAATTATTAAAAATATCTCCGTTGGATTGGGTGGTGAAAACTCTTGAGAAGATTGTTTGCTCACTTGTTCAGACGAGCACCTATGGAAGCTATTGAGATCTCTAAAAAATTAGGGATAGGTCTAGAGATGTCTCTCGTCACAAATGTACTACTTGATCTACGTGAAGATGATATTGAGAAACTAAAAGAAAGCGTTAAAGGCTTGAATGGCCTCTCAGTACATGGTCCGTTTAGAGATCTCATAATAGGATCCATGGATCCAGATATCAGAGAGATTACTATTGATCGATACGTCGAGACTATAATGATTTCTCAAAGCCTTGGGGCAGAGTGGGTTCTTTTCCACCTCAATTATATTCCACTGGTATATTCTTCTGAGCGACTTAGGAGAATCTGGTTAAACAATGCTGTTAATTCGTTCGAGCAGATATTAAAACTGGCAGTACCAATTCATATAGAGAATACATATGAAGATGACCCGAAGGTGTTCAAAGATTTTTTCGAACGATTAAGAAGTGACAAAATATTTATGTGCCTAGATATTGGTCATGCCTACGCGTACTCTAATATAGAAATTTCCGAATGGATAACAGTATTATCTCCCTACATAAGAGAAGTACATCTGCACGAAAGTCTAAAAGGTAAGGATGTTCATGCTGCTTTAGGCTCCGGATATATTGATATGTCTAAAGTATTAACAGAACTGGAGAATAATTGCGGAAATGACCTAATCATAACATTAGAACCAGCAAACGATGAAGACTTGCAAAGAAGTATAGAGTGGCTAAGGGAACACGGTTGGATAAAATAAGTCTTAAACCATGAAAAAATAGAAGCATAGTATATTTTAGAAGTACTTTATTGGAATTTCTAACTCTTTTATTTTCTCTAGTAAGCTTTCCGCTTCCCTCTCGCTTAATTTTATCGTATAGAGATATGATTTTGTACGGAACTTAACCTTTACGAAATCTTTGTGCTTTTTTACTCTAACCTCTAATGTTCTTGGGATTATCTCATCCAGTTCTTCTAACCTATGAATCTCTTTAGGCATTTTTGGTCGCCTCTACTTATTACAAATAATCAACATTTTGAAGATTTAATCTGAGTGATATTATTAAAACTTATTCCTTAGAAAATGAGGTGTAGACAATGATTCTTCTTAAAGCAAGATTCATCGTGACATTTAATGAGAGAAATGAAATTCTGGAAAATGCCTATATTGGGATAAACGAGGAAACTGGAAAAATAGAGTACGTGGGTAGAAAAAAACCAGAGGAGAGTTATGACGAAGTAATAGATCTTCCCCACCATATCGTTTTACCTGGCTTCATAAATGGGCATACTCATATACCGATGGTAATTCTGAGAGGTCTCAAGGACGATGTGGATCTAAATACTTGGCTCTTCAAATACATTTTTCCAGCTGAGGACAAGCTAAAACCCATTGATGTTTATTACGGAGCTCTACAAGGAATCGCTGAGATGATCGAGTGCGGTACTACCTTTTTTATCGATATGTACTTTTTTGAAGAAGAAATAGCTAAAGCAGTATTAGAAAGCGGTATACGCGCCATATTATCCAGAGGGATTCTCGATTCTCCAGAAGACAGAACGCCCGAAACAGAGATTGATAAGTCTCTGAGATTTTTAGACTTTCTTAAATCGATTTGGGCAAGGAATCCCGAGAGTCGAGATCGATTATTCTTTGCTCTTGGTCCTCATGCTCCATACACTTGTTCAAGAGAATTATTTATGGCAGTAAGAGATCTTGCGAGGAAATTAAAAGATGAGTTAAATTATGTATGGATTAATACCCATGTTGCGGAAACAAACAAGGAGGTTCGCGATATTCAGAAAACTACTGGTAAAACACCTGTGGAATATCTAGATTCTATAAGTTTCTTAGACTCTAATGTGCTCATGGCGCACGCAGTGTGGGTAACAGATAACGATATAAAGATCTTGTCTAGAAGAGGTGTAACAGTTATTCACAATCCTACATCAAATCTGAAACTGGGGAGTGGTATAGCTCCTATAACTAAAATGCTTGAAGAGGGAGTAAAGATACTTATAGGTACTGATGGAGCAGCCAGTAATAACAGACTTGATATTCTTTGGGAGGCGCGATTAACAGCATTATTGCACAAAGGAGTATCAAGAAATCCTCAGGTTGTCCCAGCAGAAAAAGTATTAAGAATGCTCACTATTGATGGAGCGAGAGCTCTTGGGCTAGAAAACCTTATAGGGTCTATAGAGGTTGGTAAACAAGCAGATCTAGTAGTACTTAACTTAAGAAAAATCCTGCAAACAGTTCCTTTCCACGATATCTATTCCATGATAATTTATGCGGCAGACCTGAGGATAGTAGAGAAGGTAATGGTTAAAGGCAAATGGTTATATAATAATGGTGAATTCTTAGCACTAAGAAATATCGATACTATTCTAGATAAGATAGCGAATATTAGATCGAGAATTGAGGAAGAGATTATCTCCCGATGATCTATTGAGTCCAATAGAAAAGCTTTTCTTTTTAAGACAATTGCTATGAGTTCTTTTTATCTATAGGGTGTTGAAGATGGCGGAGAAGAAGGTACGATCTCCTATAGTAGTGGTACTGGGACACGTGGATCATGGAAAAACAACATTATTAGATAAGGTACGAGGAACTGCGGTTCAGCTTCATGAAGCGGGAGGGATGACTCAACATATTGGTGCCTCATTCATTCCAATGGATACTATTTTTGAAATAATTAAACCCTTATCAAAGCTAGGTTTAGTTCCAGTAGACAAGTCCAAGTTTATGATTCCTGGGTTGCTCTTTATAGATACCCCGGGTCACGAAGCTTTCACCAATCTTAGGCGAAGAGGATCCTCTGTAGCAGATATTGCAATATTAGTAGTGGATATTCGATCAGGTTTTCAACCTCAGACTTATGAGAGTATTGAGTTGTTAAAAGCTACGAAAACACCGTTTATAGTAGCAGCTAATAAGATTGATAGACTTCCTGGCTGGAAATCTTACCCCGACACACCTTTTCTAATCTCCCTAAATAAACAAGATCCTGTTGCACGAAGAGTACTTGAGGAAGCTCTTGATAGAATAATTCTATCCCTATATGAATTAAATTTTGAAGCTGATAGGTACGATAGGGTTAAAGACTTTAGAAAAACTGTTGCGATAGTACCTACTAGTGCCAAGACAGGGGAGGGTATTGCAGATCTTTTCTTAGTTTTGGTAGGAGTTACCCAGAGATTTATGCAAGATCGTTTAAAATTATCTCTTGGTGAGGCCAAAGGTAGCATATTAGAAGTTAGAAGAATGCCAGGAGCGGGGACTGTTCTAGACGTCATACTATATGATGGAGTCCTGAGAAAGGGGGATTGGATTATTCTTGGAGGTAAACGAGGGGTTATTATAACGAGAGTCAGGGGTTTACTGTTGCCTAAACCTCTAGATGAGATACGGGATCCTCGGGATAGATTTGATAGTGTTGAAGAAGTTGTAGCGGCTGCAGGAGTTCGAATTATTGCACCGGAGTTAGAAGATGCTTTAGCGGGATCGCCACTATATGCTGTACCGAGTAATTTACCTGAGGATGAAACACAAGCCATCATAGAGCGGTACAAGAAGGCTGTTCTAGAAGATATAGGCGCCTTAATCTTCAGGACAGATAAAACAGGCATTATACTCAAAGCGGATACTCTTGGTTCTCTTGAAGCATTATTGCGTAAATTCAGAGAACTAAATGTGCCGGTAGCGATAGCTGATGTGGGGGATGTAGATAAGGAAGATGCCGTACACGCTACTGTTGTTAAAACGAAGGATCCTAAATACGCCGTAATAGTAACCTTTAACGTAAACATCTTACCAGAGGCAAAAGAAATTATCGAGAAGGAAGAGATCCCAGTAATTTCAGATAATGTGATTTACAAGATTTTCGAGAAGTTTAATCAATACCTCTATGAGTATGAGGAAAAAATAAGGAGAGAGATGCTTGAGTCAATAACATATCCAGGAAAAATAATGATTCTCCCTGGATACGTATTTAGGAGAAGTAAACCAGCCATAGTTGGCGTTCGAGTTCTTGGTGGAAAGATTAAGCCAAGATATGGCTTAATTAGAGAAGACGGAAAGGAAGTAGGTACAATTCTCCAAATACAAAGCGAGGGTGAGAGTATTTCCGAAGCAACAGCAGGAATGGAAGTGGCTATTTCTATCGATAAGGGAGTGGTTGACAGAAACATTAAGGAGGGAATGATTCTTTACGTAGATATTCCAGAGCACGAGGCACGATTAATTAATCGAAAATTGATAAATTATCTCCCCCCAGATGCTAAGGAAGTATTCAAGGAATTCCTTAAAATAAAAAGGAAGACTAAGTACATTACATGGGGCATGTGAGATGGTTGTTCCGCCGACAAAGACGATAGAAAAGAGGCTATATCAAGCAAGGATAGTTGCAGCAATATCTTATGCTCTCAAAAATAATCGTAATTTACTTGTGGAACTAGACGCTGGATTAGGAAAGAGAATAATATCGTATCTCCTTAGCAAGCATCTGAGAAACGAGAGAATACTGATAATTACACCTTCACAAGCATCTTTAAGGGATACAGTAAACACTTTCTTGGAACTCTATAAGGCAGAAGGACTAAACAAGGATGAACTTGGTTGGATAACAGCAGGAGTACCAAGTTTTATGAGGAGAAAGATCTTAGAAAAGAAAAGAGTAGTTATAGCCACCCCAATCTCTTTAGCCAACGTTCTTCGAAAACATCCACACCTAATAAATAATTTCGAATTAATAATAATTAATGAGATAGATAAAGTCGTTAGAAGGGTGTCTGAGGAAGCAGAGGAAAGTGAGGAAGTTATTTTAGAGAGTGCTAAAACGTTTTCGCCAGATAGAGTAAAGGCATTAAGGAAACTCAGATTAACTTATCCTTGGAACGAACTTTGTAAGTTATTTCCTAAAGATGCTTGCATAGTGGGGATGAGTGGTACACTTAGGGATCAACATCTTATAAGAACTAAAGAAGGAGTAGTTTTGAAACCAGAGATAGATACTATTATCGAGAACTTCTTTCCAAAAAATAAGGAATTAGATATAATCACAATGGATGATTTAATAAGAAGAACAGATGCTGGCTTGTATGTAGTAAGGAACCTAACGGTGATAAAACGGGTAAAAGTCTCTGATGAGAAGGTTGAGAGGATACTAGATGCTCTTACTCAAGAGATCGATAAGACGGCTGAGAAAATAATTGGACGATACCCAGATACGTTCCGAGAAAAAAATATTGAGAATGTTGAGAAAGCAATAACCATCCTACCCGAAAACGATTTACTGAGGATAAAGATGCTGAGACTCGCACTAGTTAGAAAATTTGTCGAAGCAAGTATTCCTTCTCATTATCGAAAATTCCTATATAGGAGGGGAATTAGGAGAATAATAGAGCGTATAACTGGTGAAAAGCTAGAAAATTTGATCCCTGAAGAATCCAGTAAAATAAATAAGATTGTAGAGATTATGAAGGACTGGATTTCGCGAGGAGAGAAAGTGGTTATTCTGACATCTTATATACGTGTAGCGGAAAGAATTAGGGAGACTATAACTAAGGAAGGATTTGGAAACGTTTTTTTAATAACGGGGAGAACCTTTAACAAGGGAGAGGTTCTATCCTCCTTCAAAAACATTAACGAGCCAGCTATTCTCATAATGACCCCAGTAGGAGAACGAGACATTGATTTATCAGATGTCGGAATAATCATAGTTCATGATATTATAAGCACAGTGAAGACAATGTACCAACGAATTAAGCGAGGAAGAAGATGTTTTGTCATAATTCTTCATTACGGAGGTCATGAAGAAAAGAAGGTATTGAAACTTCTTGAGAGGATGCAAAGGAAGTATCCTTGGTCAATTAGGATACATGCTTAGAGAAGTGGTGGACGGGGCGGGATTCGAACCCGCGGCCTCCGGCTTGCCATGCCGGCGCTCTACCACTGAGCTACCCGTCCATCTTACATGGGTTATCTATAATAGTAGAATATGTTTCTGGCTTATGGGTTTAAAAAACTTATCGTGGTCATGTTGGGGATAAGTATATAAAAATGGGGATCGTGAGTTTCTGGTGCTTCATTCCTTTCATTGCTAACTCTATGGCGTAAGTGCCGATGATGCGTACCTTTTCATCAACATAAGAAAAGGGCTGAGGAAAAGCTAACGCTATCTTGTCCTTACTAATGTCGAAAGATATGCTGGCTAGAAAATATCGAGAAATTGTTATGGGAACAGTTAGCATTAGGATTCTCTGGTTATCCACAGTTTTTACTACTGGCACTATTGGAATTTTCCTAGGAATTCTTTCATCAATGGTGGTTTCATAAACAATAGTTCTTCCATTCTCTGAAACTATTAATAAATACAGAAACCTATAGAAACCCTGTTTGGTGAATAAGAGGGTTGTAAGGTACTGATTAAACAAAGAGTTTTGGCTGGTCATGCTTATTCTAAGATATCCCAACAATAACCTAGTTGTGTTGCTAAACACAGTATCTATGAAGGAGGTTTCTTGTACGCTGATTATTTTCGGGATTTCTATAATTGTATCGGTAAATGCAGCGGGTGTGATCATTACATTGTTTTTCTCAATCCAGATCTTGTCAATTCCCATAATACGCGAAAATTGTTGGAGACGCTCAACCATTTTATCGATGCCTTCGGGGGACATTAGTGGATTGACAAGTAATACGTCCCGCCATAAGATTTCTTGTGTCTCTGGATCAATTATTTTTAATTCAAGCTTATTAATTATTTCTGCCAAAAACTTTCTTCCTCTAAACTTTTCTCTGCTTTCAAGCTTTATTAGGGGTAAATTCTCTACATGAGGGAGAGGGATTTTTAACTCCTTGCCCAACTCAATATTAATGGTCTTTTCTAGCGTAGCTACTTTTCTGAAGAGTTTTTTCCTAAAGATTCTTAAGGCTTTTTCTGTTATCCAAGCCTCCTGAGATATTATTGCTTGGAGAACGAGTTCCCGTTCTTTACTGGCGATTTTTTTAATGAAATTTTCTGTAGGAGTTATTGTAACTTCGGAACTTTCTTCTAGCTGTACAGGTAGCTGAAGATTTAATGCATTATTAGTTTTAATCACTATTTCTCACCCGATAATGGTAACGATAAGGATTATATTATGATATATTTAAAATACATTCGGAACGATGTTGCGAGGTTTTTAACGTGAAATGTGCAGATAGAGTTAAGAAATACCTATGTGATCTATTTGAAGAAGAGGGTTTTGCGCATCTATCTCTTATAGACCCAGATCCTTTCAAAGTAGATCTCGAGAAACTGCCTAAATTAGTCGAAGCATTGGATAAGGGTGGGACTTCAGGTTTCATGGTAGGGGGTTCAACAGCTTTTGATAGAGATTTTCTGGACGGAGTTATCGACGCTATAAAATCGGTTTCGGAGAAACCTGTTATTCTGTTCCCTGGAAATATAGCCGGAGTGTCGAGGAAGGCTGACGCAATATTTTTCCTCTCCCCATTCAATTCAACAAATGCGTATTACATAATTAGAGCCCAAGCTATTGCTGCACCAACGATAAAGAAGTGGGGATTAGAAACTATCTCATTGGCATATTTGCTATTCGAACCGGGAGGAACAGCGGCATATGTTTGCGAAGCACAGCCTATACCGAGAAATAAGCCAGAGATAGCTATTGCTTTTGCAACAGCTGCGGAATTATTTGGTTTCGACATGGTTTATCTAGAAGCTGGCTCTGGGGCTCCCGAACCGATACCCCCCAAGGTTGTTGGGGCTGTGGCGAGATTTGTTGATATTCCAGTTATAGTTGGTGGTGGCATCAAAACTAGTGAGCAAGCAGCAACCATGATAGCGGCTGGTGCTAAGGTAGTTGTCCAAGGTACACGTTATGAGGAGTACTTAGTTAAAGGTGAATTTGATAAAATAGAGGGTATTATACGACGCACTATAGAGGCTATGAAGCTAGCGAAGCAGAAAGGGTGAGCTCTTAATGAAACTTTCTACCATTCCAACGCTCCTAAGAATACATAATGCGGTGTTTGGTGCACTAACAGTAATTATCAGTGGACTTCTCTTTACAAAGGATCTGGTAGTACTTGGATGGGGTGTAGTGGCGTATATAGCACTCGCGGCGGCTGGAAATGTTATCAATGATATCTATGATATAGAAGTAGATAAAATAAACAAACCTCACAGACCCTTGCCCAGCGGCGCAATATCTATAAAAGAAGCGAAAATTATCTACATTCTCCTTGTCATTACCGGCTTAATAGCCGCCGCAAAGTCATCACATATCATAGGGAACCCATTGCCCCTCCTAATAGCGATAATATTTGCTGGTATAGGCATTTTATACTCTGCAAAACTCAAACTCCTCGGCTTCATAGGCAACATAACTGTTGGCTGCTCCTTCTCTATTGGTTATATTTATGGGTGGGTAATAACTGGAATGATAGTGGATTTAGCGAAGATAATTACAGTTCTTCTGTTCTTCATAGTTTCTACTACTCTTTTAGTGGCGAGAGAAATCATAAAGGGTATAGAAGATGTGAAAGGGGATGCATTAAGGAATGTGAAAACATTGGCCAGAACGAGAGGTATACCGTTTGCATCGAAAGTAGCAGCTCTTTTCCTACTAGTAGCCATAATATCGTTCACGATCTTACCCTTTATAAAAGTGATTTCGTGGACGTTTATTCCTTTCATGATTGTCGGAGACATAGCTGCATTTTTATCGCTAGTATACGCTCTTAAAGGCGAAGAAGGAGCCCCTAAAGCCAGTTTCTATGCAAAAATAGGAGCATTTGTTGGTTTAGTTGGCTTCTTAGTAGGAGTTATTCCTGTTGCAGGTTTATAAATAAATTTTAAAATTTCTCAATTTATTCTGTTTTCGGGTAGTTAGTGGATCGGGAGATTACTCGGATCTTTCACACGAATCTTTTGGAAGTTTTGGTAAAGCGTTCTTTTAAAGAGGCTTATTGATGACTGGTAAAGTAATGAAACCGAGTAGAAAAGTTGGTATTGAGGGATGGGGAGCTTATATCCCACGGTATAGGATAAAGAATGTTGAGATAGCTAGAGTATGGAAGGGAGGAGTAATAGACGGTAACGGTGTGTTTCCAACACCTATAGAGGAGAAATCGGTAATTAACCTAGATGAGGATACAGTTACAATGGCTATTGAGGCTGCTAGAAACGCTCTAAGGAGGGCGGGGATCGATCCTAAACTATTAAGAACAGTGCTTGTTGGTACAGAATCGAACCCATATGCCGTAAAAACCATTGGTGCCACCGTGGCCAGAGCTCTTGGGGTATCTGAACATATACTCTCCGCTACCTATGAATTCGCCTGTAAAGCCGGAACGGAAGCGCTAGAGACTGTGATTGGTTTGGTAGGAAGCGGGATGATTGAATATGGATTAGCGATAGGTGCTGATACAGCCCAAGGACGACCAGCTGATGAACTAGAGTATACCGCAGCGTGTGGAGCTGCTGCTTATATCTTGGGTCCCTATAAAGAAGAATCATCTGTGGCTTTAATAGAGGCCTCTTACTCATACGTTTCTGATACGCCAGATTTCTGGAGACGTAGTGAAGAGAAATACCCAAGACATTTCTATCGTTTCACTGGAGCACCGGCATATTTCAAGCACATTATTAATGCAGCTAAGGGATTAATGGAGGAGCTGGGTTATTCTCCTGATGATTTCGATTACGCAGTTTTTCACCAACCAAACTATAAGTTCCCAATCACGGTTGCTAAACAGCTAGGGTTCCCTATGGAAAAGGTTGTTCAAGGGATTGTTGTACATAAAATTGGCAATACATACGCGGCATCAGCTTTAATGGGCTTAGCAGCCACTCTTGATGTGGCAAAACCTGGAAGTCGAATTCTCGTGGTTTCTTATGGCTCTGGTAGCGGAAGCGATGCTTTTAGCATCGTAGTTAATGATGCTATAGAGGAAAAGAGAGAAAAAGCACCAAAAGTTTGGGAAATGATAGAAAAGAAGAAATACGTTGACTATGCATTATATGCTCGAATGCGGCAGAAGCTTCTGAGGTGACATTTTTGGATAAAAAGATCATCAACAGGAAAGACGAGCATATCTACTTAACATTAAATACTGATGTTGCTCATAAAGAAACAACTTGGTTTGAATGTATTAAGTTAATTCATAAAGCCTTGCCCGAATTATCATTAGAAAATATTCAATTAAAGACAGTTTTTCTTGGTAAAACTTTTTCTTATCCTTTTCTAATCGAGGGAATGACTGGGGGAACGGAGTTAGGAGCTAATATTAATAGGAATCTAGCAGAGGCCGCCGAGGAGCTTAATATACCTATGATGGTAGGTAGTCAACGAGTAGCTTTAAAGAATCCTGAGGTTGAGTGGACATTTAAGATTGCTAGGAAAACTGCTCCCGATATTTTCTTAATTGCTAATATAGGTGCCCCTCAACTACCAGAACTCTCTATTAATGATCTTGAAAAGATAGTTTCTATGATAGAGGCTAATGCCTTAGCGATCCACTTGAATCCTTTACAAGAAGTTATACAACCCGAAGGAGACACTAATTATCGTGGAGTTTTAGAGAAAATTTCAGAGATAGCGGATTATTTTGATATTCCATTAATAGTCAAGGAGACGGGAAGCGGGATTTCTAAAGAGGTTGCGAGATCACTAAGCAATACTGGAATAAAAGCTATTGATGTAGCAGGGGTTGGAGGAACCAGCTGGGCGGCGGTGGAATATTATAGGGCACGTAAGAGTAGAGATGATTTACGTACTAGGTTAGGAGAAATTTTTTGGAGTTGGGGTATACCAACAGCTGCAAGCATTATAGAGGCTCGAAACGGTGCAAGTGCTGATCTGGAGATTATAGCTAGTGGAGGAATTAGAAGCGGATTGGATATTGCGAAGGCTTTAGCAATAGGTGCTAATTTTTCTGGTGCTGCGAAACCTTTACTAGAGCCTGCTATGAAAAGTGCTGATGATGTGAAAAAAGTTATTGAAGAGATGATGTACGAATTAAGGATAGCAATGTTTCTATGTGGCGCGAAAACTATTAATGATCTAAAGAATATCGAGTTTGTTATTCTTCCTCCTTTGAGGTATTGGATAATTGATAGAGGATTAGAAATTAAGAGGGGAGTTTAGTGTTTAATGAATTATTAAATGAGGCAAAGAAGAAAGCAAAGAAAGTTGACGAATATATCCTACAGAATTTAGAAGGAGATATAAAAGAGCTTTATGAAGCCTGTAAGCATCTAGTAAAGGCTGGAGGAAAAAGATTAAGACCCTTTCTTGTACTAACTAGCTACGAACTCTTTAGGAATGATGTGGAGCGAGTCTTGCCCATAGCAGCGGCTATAGAGATTTTCCATACCTTTACGCTTATTCATGATGATATCATGGATCAGGACGAACTGAGAAGAGGAGTACCAACGGTTCATAAAGTCTGGGGCGTCCCCATGGCTATCTTAGCGGGGGATTTATTGCATGCAAAATCTTACGAACTTGTTGCGAAATCGGAGCTAGATACATCTATTATAAAGCAATTATTAGCGGAATTCACGGAAGCTGCCGTAATAATTTGTGAGGGTCAAGCACTCGACATGGCATTCGAGGAAAGAATGGACGTTACTCTTGATGAGTATTTAGATATGATAAAGAGGAAAACAGCATGGCTCTTCAAGTTAAGTTGCAGGTTCGGTGCTCTTTCAGCAGAAGCAGAGGCTAGTTATGTAGATGCTCTTACTAAGTATGGAGAGAACATCGGTATAGCCTTTCAAATGGTCGATGACTGGTTAGGCTTATTTGGTAGTGAAGAAAAAACGGGAAAACCTGTTGGGAGTGATGTGAGAGAGAGCAAGAAAACATATCCGATACTATATGCCATTCAGCACGCTAATGAGAGTGATAAAGCGAGACTTTTGGAGATTCTTGCAAAAAGGGATAAAAAAGAAGAAGAGGTGCAAGAAGCTATTGAAATAATTAAAAGGACTGGAGCAGATAGAGCAACTAAAGATATGGCTCAGAAGTATGCGGACGCAGCCATAAAAGCTTTAGATGCGATTCCCGATTCTAAGGCAAAGGAATATCTTGTTTCTCTAGCTCGCTTCACCATAGAGAGAAGTTTCTAGAAGTATGTTTCCGCATAATCAGCATCTAACATTTTATAAACCCTAGAACAGTTTATTTGATGAAAATCAATCTAAATGTATTGAATGGAAAACTGGGGTTGTAGTTTATGACTTCTAAATTCGATTACGATGTGGTTATTGCAGGAGCTAGCATAGCTGGATCAACTCTGGCGCTTCTTCTTGCAAAAGAAGGATTGAGTGTTGCCTTAATCGATATGAAACCCAGAGAGAAAATTGGGGAAAAGGTCTGTGGAGACGGAATATCTGCCAGTTATTTTGATAAGTTAGGGATTCCAAAACCGAGTGGCCCCGAGTTAGCGTCCGTTATACATGCGTCAGAAGTCATAGCACCTGACAGAGAGCATATATTAACTGTTGAGGGCTTGGGGTACACGATAGATCGATGGCACCTTAATCAGAGACTTGTAAATGATGCAGAAAAGAAAGGAACACATGTATTAGATTCAATGTTAGTCATAGGACCATTAGTCGAGGGTGAGGAGGTCAGAGGAGTCAGAGTTAGAGACCTAAAGAGCGGGGAGGAGAAAGAGATTCGTGGCAAAGTAACTGTCGACGCTACTGGCTTTGCAGCGGTAATTAGAAAGAGATTACCGGAAGGTATGTTGATAGAAAATGATATCGAAAGGTTTGACGTAGCAGCAGCCTATAGAGAAATAGTGATGTCTGATGATGATTATCCATGGCCTTCCGATAGAATATATATCTATCTCAGCCATAAATTTGCTCCGGGAGGCTATACTTGGATTTTCCCTAAGGGAAAGAACGTAGCTAATATTGGATTGGGTATACAACCGTTGCCAGATGCTCCAAAAGCGGTAGCTCTCTTGGAGAAATTTAAGAGGTTCTGGGATATCAAAGTCTCCAAAGTACTACATGCTGGAGGTGGAGTAGTGCCCGTGAGGAGGGCGCTATCTCAGCTAGTAAGCAATGGTTTATTACTAGTTGGTGATGCTGCATCACAAGCTAATCCCTTGCATGGGGGCGGTATGGGACAGGCAATGATTGCTGCTAAGATAGCTTCTGAGGTAATTAGTAGCAATGTAGAGGGAGAAAAAGTACTTACAAAAGAGGAGTTATGGGAATACGCTGTAAGATACATGCGAAGTGATGGTGCCAAAAATGCTGCCCTAGAGATCATTAGACTTCTATTACAAGGAATGACTGACAAAGAGATAAACTTCATTATTGAGAAAAAAATAGTAAGCGGAGAAGAACTCCTAGCTATCGAATCTACTTCGAAAGAGAGCGAAGTTGTTTGGAGAAAAATCCTTAGAATCATACTTACTAGAAAAATAAGGTTACTAGGCCGTCTCAAAAAAGCTAGGGATCTCTATTATCTAATACGAGGGCATTTCCAGAATTATCCAGAAAATCCTCAAGACTTACCAGCATGGCATGAAAAAACAACGCAAATAATTATGGAGGCTAGAAAGAAATTATGGAGAAGCCCTCTACAGCATACTTTCTATAAACAATGACGCGCGTATTTCGTTTCTAGTCTCTTTATGTTAGCGTTTCTCTATTTTTGCTCATTCATTAACATATATTCTCTACATATATTCTAATAGTTATTCTTAACAGAGTTCTTTATATTGGTGAGGAGTTACTAAGGAGGTGCTTTTTGGTGAAGATTAAGATAAAACTCTTTGCTCTGTTTAGAGAGCTTGCGGGTAGAAAAGAGGTAGAGCTTGACTTCAATGATGATTCAGTAACTGTGAGAGACGTTATAAAAGCTTTGGGGGATAGAGTTAATAAAGAACTAGCTGAGCTAATCATGGAGAAATACCAGCAGTTAAGTTCCTTGCTAATTTTAGTGAATGGAAGGAATATTCGCTTATTGAAGGGTCTCGAAACTACACTAAAAGATGGTGATGAAGTAGCAATATTCCCGCCAGGAGCTGGGGGATCAGTAGCTAAAAACGCATGCCTGAAGTCTATCGGCTGACACGGTATTATATGAGGTACAGATTTTTAAACAAAAGCTAGTTATAAGTAGTTATCCCCACTTTTCTCAGGGGTTTTAAAATGTTGATAACAGTACCACGGAAAGTATATATTACGGCTGTTAGTGCTGAAGGGGAAACAGAATTAAATGCTTTTGATGCTTGTTTGGTTAAAGCAGGTTTACCGCAAGTTTCTTTAATAAAAGTTACAAGCATTCTTCCACCGAATATTCAACTAGTTCGGAATCCTCCTCTTCTCCCCTTGGGCTGTAATGTACCCTCTATTTATGCTTACGTCGCATCCGATAAACCAGGGGAAAAAATTGCTGGAGCTATAGCGATTGGATGGACTGGTAATGGACCAACGCTGGTTGCCGAGTTCGTGGCTAAGAATATGACGAGGGAGGAAGCTGAGAAGGAGGCTTATATAAGATTAAAGGGAATGGCGGAAGTGCGGGGACTAGAGCTTTTACGCTATAAAATATTTTCGGTAGAGCATGAAGTTAAAAAATGTGGATGTGTTTTAGTTATTGCTGCTGAGGTAGAGTAAGATAAGTGATTTTCTTGATTCCTCTGAGAGCTCTACCGTATGAAATCTACGGTGACCGATTAGTAATAGATTTTTTAAGAAAGGATAAGGATTACGAGAATCTCAAGCGAGCTATTAAGTTCGTGAAAGAGGAATTAAGAGATAGAGCTGTTTCGCAATTTTTTATATTAAGCAAACTATACAAGTTTCTCGGAGACCTAAGAAAGGCAAGACTAGTGCTTCACGGACTCAAATATTTTCTCGCAACCAAACAACTATGCGGTATCAACCATAGCATTCTTTTAAAATTCTTTGAGCTTGTCCAGGAGAACTATCATGGATTTATTGCTTTAGAGTCACGGAAAAAAGCAATGGATCATTTATCTCATCAATTAGAAATACCAAGAGAAGATCTAGCGAAGGCGCTAATATATGACAACATCCGCTTATTTTATTTTGAGGAGAAGAAGCATTTAGACCCAGATAAGCTTCTTAAGATATGCAATTTTTTGATCTTGGAGAAGATAATAAGCATGAGTGAGTATGTGAAAATATTTTTCCCGAAACGAATTGCTGGAGCTGTTCTTAAAAAAAGTGTGTGGCGGGTTAAGCAAGCGGGCATTTTAGCGAGTTTTGACTTGACAAAGGATCAACTTATATGTACCTATGAGGGGCCTTTAAGCATTTTTGGTACATCGATTCCATATCACTATCAACGAGCCTTATCATTCATAGTGATAAACTCATTATGGAAATTTAAACCTTGGAAAACAGAATTTGTGATAAGGATTAGGAAGAGAAATTTTAGGATCAAAATTTCTAGTGAGAGTTACTGGGCACCAGATTTCGTTCCGTTATGGATAATTGATGCCAAAGAAAAGCCGCAACTGAGGAGATTCGATAGTAAAGAGGAGAAGATGATATTCAACATAATAAGGAGAGTCTGTGAAGGCCGAAATATTACCGTTGAAAGAGAAACTTCTTTAATCACTTTAAGTAATGGTAGGATATTTCTACCAGACTTCACGATTAGAAAGGGGAATAAAGAAGTATATGTCGAGGTCATAGGATTTTGGACAGCAGAGTATCATAAGCGAAAACTAGAGAAACTACAGCAACTATGGAGAGAAGGTGTCACAGATCTCTTTCTTTTTATCAATGATAGACTCAGAAACATATATTTTCAAGTACCTTTCAGAAAATTCTTCTACAAAACCACTAAAGAAGGAGTTAAACAGTTAGAAAGATTTTGTAAATTCTTTTTAGAGGGAGTCTAATGATACTCGAAGAATTACTTAAAAAAATAAAACACATAGTCTCTGACGGTGATTGGGACGGCGTGGTTGCCACAGCACTTCTAATAAGGTACGCTAAGAAGCATGGAATAGAATCCGTGGTAGAGTATCCCCACCCCATGGATCTTAAAAATAAACAATTCGAAAACGTTGTGGCTGTGGAGATAACTCCAACAAAAACATGGATAAGTAACTCAATAATAATTGATCACCACGAAAAAGTCGAGGGATTCGGGAATAAGTGGATTTTTGATGAGAATGCAAGAAGCGTTGCTGAGCTTGTAAGTAAGGTTACTGGTGAGAGATTAAGTAAGGAGTTTATGGAGGCGGTTTCTAATATAGACCAAGGTTTCTGGGATCGGGACGAGTTGACAAAGACGTTATTTTTAGCCTTTCAACTGGATCCAGGGCGGTTCCCAAGATTGGAAATCACATACAAATTAGTAAACGGTGACGAAAACTGGGTCATAGAATGGGCAAAAACTAAGAGTAAAAAAGCAAGTGATCTAATATCTAGAGCCGAGAAACTCATTAGTAAGGCTAAAAATCTGATTGAGGGAGAAGACATAGTTTTCTTTGAATACAGAGTAAAAATAGAAGACGGTCCGCGACGCCTAGCTCTTCTAAAACTAGAAACACGACACAGAATTGTGGTTTCTTTAGGGACAAAAGATAATACGTTTGTCACGGGAACAATAGCTACATTTGATAATCAACTAGATTTGAGGGAAATCTTTCATATTCTCAGACAATTGGGCTATAATGCTGGTGGAAGAAAGAATGTCGGTGGCTTCCAAGCAACAAGAAACGTTACCGTTAACGAAGTAATAAGAGATCTAAAAATAGCATTTAAGAGATGGCTAAGGAGAGAACAATTAGTAAAGAATCAGTGGGGAGTTGCTTCATCACTAATCAGACCCGACCTACCCTCATCATGAGCAAAAATAATAAATAGTCCCTCAGGAATAAAATACCTACGTTCTCTAAGAATTGCCTATTTTCGTATTATTGTCAGACTAGTACCAAAGAGGTTCCTTACATAATCGAGGGTTTTTAATGGAAGATATATGGAAAATAATTGATCATGTTGATATGTTTAGAGACAATAGAGAAAAAGTAAAGATCATTAATGTATGGCGTAAAGACAATATCGTTGTTCTAGTAGATTATATGGGAAGAAAATATATTCTTAAGGACTCGATAAAAGGGTGGGGATTTTATGAATACACTTACATGAAACTTCTAAGGCTAGAAGGTTATCCGGTGCCTCAACCAATTAACTTCTATCCTGTTGGAGATGTTTACAATGATAGGTGGGCTTATGGTAGAATGGGAAGATATCGAGGAATACTAGTTTATAAATATATAGAAGGAAGACCGCTATGCGAAACAGCTACCGAAGAAAATATTCGTGAAGCAATTAACTTAATGCATAAATTACATAATGATGCGAGGCATCATCGAAAAAAACCTTTTGTCCCAAATTATAAAAAAGTAGAATCAGAGAGGCTCCTCTACTATCTCCAACGTGTAGATATCCCAGATAAACTCATTAAAAAAATCCTTGATTTGGCGCAGGCTTATACAGAGGAGAAGATAGATTATGTTCTTATTCATGGGGATTATAGACCACAGAACCTGATTGTCTCGGATGATGTTATCTATATGATTGATCTTGAGGGAATATCGGATGGTGCTGATAAATACAAAGATGCTGGTATATTCTCTGTAGAGTGTCAGAAACGGGGATTTCCAGGGATCGAAGACCTTCTTGCAAAGAAGGGATATGATATTGGATCTATAAGATACCTCTTTTATGTAGTTAGAAGGCTTCTAGTGATTATTCATTACGAGAAAAATCCTAATTATCGAGAATGGGCATTAAAGAAAATTGAGGAACTATTACGTGAAAGATTTCTCTAAAACTGTGAAATAAAATAACTTTTCCCTAAAAATTACTGTTTTAAAAGAATGGGTAATAGTGGAATTTCTAGACCATGCATTGTACGATTTCTCGCCCATAAAGACATTCTGCACAACTCGGTTTATTTCCCCAGCAGTCCATTTCATTAGTTTTTCTAAGCGAACAGTATTCTCGAAGAGGACAATCTGGACAAGAAGGAAACTCGAAACGCTTCACCTTATGTCTGAACTTCACATATTCAGGTTTTAACCATATTTCCCGAAGGGATTCCTTGCTAATGTCGCCGAAAGATATTTGCTTTACCACCTTTTCTAACCCAAAGATGTATGACTTGTAAGTATGTATAAAATTATAGCACGGAACCACTTTCCCATCCCAAGTTATGGTAGCTGTATTATTCTCAATAAATAGACAACGTCTTTCGGTTCTCAATTTAAAATTAGGTAAGATTAATCGTACACCCGTTTGATATGTTTCTAAAGCCAATTTACTTGCTAGTTCTCGAATTTCATTATCGGATAAACGTCCATTATACACAACCATTTTCTCCATTTCTGGGTAAACAGGAATCACATTAGATACTATTATCTGAGAGACACCGTACTCCCTAGCTATTTTTGGTAAATCTATCAATTCACTCACATTATTCGCCATCGCGGTGAATAAGAAAGAAACCTTTGGTCTAGTCATACCATGTTTTTCCTTAGCTTTTTGAATAGTCTTGAGAGCCTCTAGTATCCGCGAATACTTCGTTCCGCGAATTCTAGCATATGTTTCATGGGTAGCAGCATCGCTGGACACAACAATAGTTTCAACTTCAAGCTCGAGCAACTTCTCAGCAATCTCGGGAGTTAAGAGGGTTCCATTAGTATTTATGCCGACATCAATATTTGCATCCCGTGCTAAAGCAATAAATTCAAATATTTCGGGATGGGTGAGCGGCTCTCCCCACCCACCAAACCAGATAAATTTCACACCGCATTTTTTGGCATCATCAATAATCTTTTCGAAAAGCTCCTTCTTCATAGAACCAAATGGTTCCTTTACACTGCGACGAAAACACATAATACAGTTTAAATTACAGTTAAGTGTTGGCTCGATATATAATATCCTAGGCCCAGCTTTTTCCTTTAGGATCACGTATGTGCTGTCATATTTCTCAATAATTATTGTTGGGAACTTTGCCTTGAGTTGTAACAAATAACTCTCTAAATCGTTACTAGTCACAGTCAACACATCCATTATAAATGAACATCGTAATGTGAATCTGAAAAGTAGATGCGGTTCTGTATAAAAATAGGTAGCAATAACTAACCAAAAAGTAGAAGAGATAGAATAAAATAAAAATAAAAACCTTCACATGAAGTTAGGAGCTATCTGGCGTATTTCTCTAGATCTAGTTCTTTCAGAATTTCTGGTGTTGGTCTCCCGTCTTTCCATTTTCTCTCCTTGTAATACTCTTCAAGCATTGGCTCTAGCTCGACTACGTGGCCCTTAGCTGCGCCCTCTGGCATCGGTTCTTTTAGAAGTCTGGTAGGTAAGGTATCATACTCTTTTCCATCTCCAAACGCTTTGTAGTTAAAGAGTCTCTCCGCATTATAGATTCTCTCACCAATTCTTAGGAACTCCTCTGCCGTTATATCCCAGCCCGTTACTGCAGCTACTTGAGCAGCTAGCTCATCTGCTCCGTAAGCGAATGTTACGAACTTGCATACAACCATGCTATCTAGTGCGGCGAGCATGTCCTGGAATGTCTTAACCCATTTACCCTTACCTTCAATGGAGAATCTATCAATTAGTTCTGGTACACCTAATACCTCTGGTGAAATTAGGTAAGCTCTTAAGTGACAGCCTCCTCTATTACTTGTAGCATAGGCTAGACCATGGCCCTTAGCTCCTCTTGGGTCATAAGCTGGCAGTTCTTGCATCCTAACAGCCATGGCTAGTTCTGGTGCACCGTATTTCTCTGCAAGTCTTGTTGCTCCTTCTGCTAGGTCGTTGCCGATGCCCGATCTGTAAGCTGTTCTCCATACGAGCTCCACTAGTGCACCAGCATTACCGAATCTTGGCTCTGGTATGCCCATTACTTTGTGTTTTGGTACCTTACCTTTCTCGTAAAGCTCCATGAAAGTCGCTATTGTAGCACCCATAGAAATTGTGTCGAGACCTAGTTCGTTGCACAAGTAGTTAGCTTTCGTAACAGCGTTCAAATCGCCTACACCACAATCTGCACCAAATGCCCAGATCGTTTCATATTCTGGACCACCGCCTTCATCGGGTCCGAATGGTGGGTCTTTGATCTTTGTATAACGACCGCATCCGATCGGACAGCCCCAACAGATATCACGATCTACCAATATAGTTTCAGCGATTTTTTCACCACTTATCTCAGCAGCCTTTTCGAAAACACCAGTTTGGAAGTTTCTTGTTGGGAATATTCCATGTTCATTTATGATGTTTACTAGTACTGCTGTTCCATATTTGGGTAGTGACTCAGCCGTGACGGGGCTCTTCTTTATTTTATCCATAGCATCCGCTAAAGCTTCTTTGAACTTCTCCTCATTAGCTATCGGAACTTTCTGGTGACCCCTAACAGCTATAGCTTTAAGTTTCTTACTACCGAATACGGCGCCATGCCCTCCTCTACCAGCAGCTCTTGTTTTATCAGTGATCAGTGCCGCAATTCTTGAGAGATTTTCTCCTGCAGGGCCAATAGTGATTGTTTTAATCTCTTTATCCCCAAGTTCTTCGCGAATCATATCTGTTGTTTCATAAGTTGTTCTTCCCCATAAGTGCTTAGCATCTCTTAGCTCAGCTGTACCATCATGAATCCATAAATAGACGGGCTCCTCCGCTCTGCCCTCGATTATAATTCCATCGAATCCGGCAAATTTAAGTTCGGGACCAAAATGACCTCCTGCATGGCTGTCGTGAACAGTATTTGTTAATGGGGACTTAGTTACGGAACACCATCTTCCACTAGCGGGAGCACCAGTACCAGTAACTGGGCCAGTAAGAATTAGGATCTTGTTATCAGGGCTAAAGGGATCAACTTTAGGGTTTAATTCCTCAAGAAGATAGTATACGCCTAGGCCTCGACCACCAATCCACTTTCTAAGAACGCTTTCTCCTGGAAGGGACTCCACCTTAATCTTTTTCTTGCTCAAATTAACTCTCAAAATTTTCCCCATGTATCCGCCGGGCAAAGATCTCATCTCCAAGAATAGTATACCCTAATGAATTGGGTATGAAGGCATATAGAATAGGTATTATCGTGCTTTTAATTTTTTCGTTAATAAAATTATGAAAATGAAGAATGGTTTGGAAAATATTAGCAAAATATTGCGATACTAGAAAGAGATTAGCGGATTTTATTTCAAAATGTTTGGCTTTGTTTCAAATTTATCTCTTTTCTCAGCCTAGTTCTTGCCGGTTAATGGCT